>NZ_NIXO01000019.1 GCF_002204795.1 Pseudomonas sp. K2I15 | reverse complement strand
TACCTGCGCTACGGCGGCAAGGGCCCGGCGCTGATCCTGATTCCCGGCATCACCAGCCCGGCGATTACCTGGGGTTTTGTAGCGGAACGCCTGGGCCTGCATTTCGACACCTATGTGCTGGACGTGCGCGGTCGCGGCCTGTCATCCACCGGCCCGGAACTGGACTACAGCGCCGATACCTGCGCCGATGACATTGGCGCCTTTGCCGACGCCCTGAAGCTCGACAGTTATCACCTGGTAGGCCACTCCATGGGCGCGCGATTTGCCGTGCGCAGTGCGGTGCGCCATCCGCAAGGCGTCAACCGCGTGGTGTTGATCGACCCGCCGGTGTCTGGCCCAGGTCGCCGCGAATACCCGAGCAAATTGCCGTGGTACGTCGACTCGATCCGCCAATCATTGGTGGGCATGGATACGGAGGCGATGCGCGCTTTCTGCGCCACCTGGACCGATGAGCAACTGCAACTGCGCGCCGAATGGCTGCATACCTGCTACGAGCCGGCCATCGTTCGCGCCTTCAATGACTTCCATACCGTCGACTTCCATCAGGACCTGCCGCGCCTGGAGGCACCTGCCCTGTTAATTGTGGCCGGACGCGGCGGTGTAATTCAGCCCGAAGATGTCGAGGAAGTCCGGCAGTTACAGCCAACCCTGCAGGTCGCCCATGTCCCGAATGCAGGGCACATGATCCCTTGGGACGACCTTGAAGGCTTTTTCGCCGCCGTCGGCGACTTCCTCGGCCAGCCCCTGACTGCATAACGGAGACCACCATGCTCAAGCCTTACCGCATCGGCCAGATCGTGCCGAGTTCCAACACCACCATGGAAACCGAGATCCCGGCGATGCTCAACGCACGCCAGGCGATCCGCCCGGAGCGTTTCACCTTTCACTCCAGCCGCATGCGCATGAAGCAAGTGCGCAAGGAAGAGCTGGCAGCAATGGACGGCGAGTCCGACCGTTGCGCCATCGAACTGTCCGACGCCAAGGTCGACGTACTGGGTTACGCCTGCCTGGTGGCGATCATGGCCATGGGGTTGGGGTACCACCGCAACTCCGAGCAGCGCCTGCGCAAGGCCACCGCCGACAACGACGCCAACGCCCCGGTGATCACCAGTGCCGGCGCCTTGATCGAAGGCCTGAAAGTAATGGGCGCCAAGCGCATCGCCATCGTCGCACCGTACATGAAACCGCTGACCGAACTGGTAGTGAACTACATCCGCGAAGAAGGCTTTGACGTGGTGGACTGGCGTGCCCTGGAAATCCCCGACAACCTCGAAGTGGCCCGCCACGACCCGGCCAACCTGCCGGCCATCGTCGCCGGGATGAACCTTGAAGGCGTCGACGTGATCGTTCTGTCGGCCTGCGTGCAAATGCAGTCGCTGCCGGTGGTCGCCAAAGTCGAAGCCCAAACCGGCCTGCCGGTACTGACTGCCGCCATTGCCACCACCTACGCCATGCTCAAGGCCCTGGACCTGGAACCCATCGTGCCCGGCGCCGGCGCCCTGCTCTCCGGCGCCTACTAAGCACGCTTTTGTGGCGAGGGAGCTTGCTCCCGCCGGGGTGCGAAGCACCCCCAAAAACTGGGCCTGCTCCGCAGTCCAACGGGAGCAAGCTCCCTCGCCACAGGGTATGTGCATTGGCCATGATCGAGGACTGAAAGATGACCGAACAATCCGCCGACGCCAACTATCAGGGCGTCTGGGGTAACCGAATCGGCTTCGGCAAAAAATCCGCGCTGCTGATGATCGACTTCATGCAGGGCTACACCACCGAAGGCGCGCCGCTGTTTGCCCCCGAAGTGCAAATCGCCGTCGCCGAAAGCGTCGAACTGCTGGCCTGCGCCAGGCAACACGGGATTACCGTGGTGCACACCAATATCCGCTACCATCCCGGCCATTTCGCCGACGGTGGTATTTGGGTAAAAAAGGCCCCGGTGATGAAAGACATGGTCGAAGGCAACCCCATGGCAGCCTTCTGCCCCGAGGTCTTGCCCCTGGCCAATGAAGTGGTGATCACCAAACAATACGCCAGCGCGTTTTTTGGCAGCAGCCTGGCCCCGATGCTGCACGCCCAAGGCATCGACACCGTGGTGCTGGCCGGCTGTTCCACCAGCGGCTGCATCCGGGCCACCGCCGTAGATGCGGTGCAACATGGCTTTCGTACCATCGTCGTGCGCGAATGCGTCGGCGACCGCCACCCGGCGCCCCATGCCGCAAACTTGTTTGATATCGACAGCAAGTACGGCGACGTGGTCAGCAAACAGGAGGCAATGAGCAAGTTCAAGGAGCAATAACGCTTCACCAGGAACCGCGCCAAAGAGCGTGGTCCGGAAAAAACTGAGCGCCCACTTTGGAATGCAATCGAATGTGGGAGCGGGCTTGCTCGCGAAAGCGGTGTATCAGGTGTCACCTATGTAACTGACACATCGCTTTCGCGAGCAAGCCCGCTCCCACACTTGAGCATCTCCAGCAGAGCCACCTCAGTCTTCTGTCACTGCCTTTGGAAGTCGCTCTCACAGCACTCCGAAGTGCTGAAAAAAAGCGGCTGTATAAAAACCATAAGTCACCGCCAGGAGACACCCCAATGCCCATTGCGAATGCAGCGCCCGCGACTACCGTCGCCGACCCGGTCCACACGCTCTACCAAAAAATCACCTGGAAGCTGATTCCGTTCCTGTGTTTCTGCTACCTCGCCGCCTACCTGGACCGCATCAATATCGGCTTCGCCAAACTGCAAATGCTCGACCAACTGCACTTCAGCGAAACCGCGTTCGGCCTAGGCGCCGGTCTGTTTTTTGTCGGCTATATCCTCTTCGAAGTACCCAGCAACCTGATCCTGGAAAGGGTCGGCGCGAAGATCTGGATCGCCCGCATCATGATCACCTGGGGCCTGCTCTCGGCGTGCACCATGCTGGTCACCTCCACCACCCAGTTCTACATCCTGCGGTTCCTGCTGGGCGCGGCCGAGGCCGGGTTCCTGCCGGGAGTCCTGTATTACCTGACCACCTGGTTTCCCACCCACCGCCGGGGCCGCATCATTGCCCTATTCATGATCGGCCTGCCGCTCTCCAGCGTGATCGGCGGCCCATTGTCCGGCTGGATCATGGGCCACTTCGACAACATGGGCGGCCTGCGCGGCTGGCAGTGGTTGTTCCTGATCGAAGCGGTGCCCAGCGTGCTGCTGGGTATCTGGACGTTCTGGGCGCTGCCCAACTCCTACCAACAAGCCAAATGGCTGTCGCCGGAAGAAAAGACCCTGCTGGAAAGCGAACTGCGCAAGGACGACGCCGACGGTGCCGACAGCAAGCACAGCTTCCGCGACGGTTTCTTCAACCTCAAGGTGTGGATGCTCGGCGGTATCGACTTCTCGATCCTGCTCAGCGCCTATGCCATGGGCTTCTGGATGCCGACGTTCATCCGCAACGCCGGCATCACCGACACCTTCCACATCGGCATCCTCACCGCCCTGCCAAGCGTGGCCGCACTGCTGGGCATGCTGCTGATCGGCGCCAGCTCCGACAAACACCGCGAGCGCCGCTGGCACATCATCGTGCCGTTTTTCATCGGTGCAGCAGCAATGGCAACCAGTACTTTCTTCACCCATAACGTGGTCGCCACCGTGGCCCTGTTTGCGATTGCCTCGGCGGCGATCATTGGTGCGGTGCCGGTGTTTTTCAGCCTGCCGGCGACCTTTCTCAAAGGCACCGCAGCGGCCACCGGTTTTGCCCTGGCCTGTTCGCTGGCGAACATCGCAGGCCTGGTGAGTAACTCATTGATGGGGGTTGCGATTGACGTCACAGGCAGCAGTGCCGGAGCCTTGTGGTTTTTCGCCGGCTGCCTGATTCTCAGCAGCTTCCTGGTCATCGCCTTGCCGGCGAAACTGGTGAACCGTTAATAACAACAATTTCCTGGTCAGGTGGCCAACCGTCAACATCTTCCGCTGACCGCGCCGGAACTTGAGGGGCTGTGGTTTAATTGCGCGCTTTTGCCCAGCCCTTCAAGGAATCCATTGTTGATGAATCAGCCCGCCACCAAAGTCCTGGTCATTGGCTACGTCTGGCCAGAGCCCCGATCTTCGGCGGCCGGCGGGCACATGATGCAGATTCTGGAGAGTTTCCTGGCCCAAGGTTGGGACATAACCTTCAGCAGCCCGGCCGTCACCGGCGAACACAAGGCCGACTTGCCCGCCCTGGGCATTCGCGAATGTGCGATCGAGCTGAATAACAGCAGTTTCGACGAGTTTATCCAGCAGTTGGCACCCGATATCGTGCTGTTCGACCGTTTCATGATGGAAGAACAGTTCGGCTGGCGCGTGGAAAAGTCCTGCCCGCAGGCCCTGCGCGTCCTGGAGACGTGCGACCTGCAAAGCCTGCGGGATGCCCGTCAGCAGCGCCTCAAGGATTTCCTTAAAGCTCAACCCGACGCCGACGACTTCAGCCCTTTGTTCAGCCCGGACCTGGCGACCGAATTCGCTTACATGGCCGACACCGACGTGGCCAAACGCGAGATAGCGGCGATTTACCGCTGCGACATCAGCCTGATGATCTCCGACGTGGAAAGCCGCTTGCTGACCGAACACTTCAAGGTGCCGGCTGCCCTGCTCCACGGGTGCCCGCTGATGCTGACACCGCCCACCGAAGCCTTCGTGCCGTTTGAAGACCGTGCGCACTTCCTCAGTATCGGGAATTTCCGCCATGCGCCGAACTGGGATGCCGTGCTATGGATGAAGAACAGCGTCTGGCCGCTGATTCGCCAGCAACTGCCCGGTGCTCAACTGCATGTTTATGGCGCCTACACGCCGCCCAAGGCTACCGCCCTGCACAACCCGGCCCAGGGCTTTCATGTGATGAACTGGGCCGAGGACGCGTTGCAGGTAATGACCGCCGCGCGTATCTGCCTGGCGCCGCTGCGGTTTGGCGCAGGCATCAAGGGCAAGCTGGCCGATGCGATGCTCTGTGGCACACCGAGCGTCACCACACCGGTGGGCGCCGAAGCCATGGGTGAACCGTGGCCCGGTGTGGTCGAAAACAGCGCCAGCACCCTGGCCAAGGCTGCCGCCGCCCTGTATCAGGACCGCGAACGTTGGGTTCAGGCCCAGGAAGCGGGCCGCGAGTTACTGGTGCGCCGCTATGCACAGGACGTACACGGCCCGGCGCTGGTGCAACGCCTGGAGCAGTGCCGCAACGAACTGACCGAGCACCGCCGCAACAATTTCACCGGCAGCATGCTGCGCCACCACCTGCACAAAAGTACCCAGTACATGGCGCAGTGGATCGAGGCGAAAAACCGCAGCCTATAAACACCGACGCTGGCGAGGTGGCGCGCAAGGGGGCATTATCCTTTTCGCAACCACAATAAAGCGACTGCAGCATGACCCGAGCAGCGAGAATCACCGACCCGTCCTACGAGCTGATGGACGATCACAACGGTCTGTCCATCATCTATCGCCAACACGGCTTCCCGTGCCCGTTGGTGCGCTGGCATTTCCACAAGGAATACGAGCTGCACCTGATCGTCGCCAGCTCCGGCAAGGTGTTTATCGGCGACTACATCGGCAACTTCTACCCGGAAAGCCTGTTCCTCACCGGCCCCAACTTGCCCCACAACTGGATCAGCCAGGTGGCCGAGGACGAAGTGGTGCCCAAGCGCGACATGCTGGTGAACTTCACCGACGAGCTGCTCGATGGCGGCAGCCATATCTTTGCCGAACTCAAGACCCTGACGCCGTTGCTGGAGCGGGCGCAATACGGCATCGAATTTCGCTGCAAAAAGACCATCGCCCAGGCCATGACCCTGATGCAGCGCATCGAGGACGCCCAGGGCATGGCGCGCCTGGGGCACTTCTTCATCCTGATGGAAGTGCTCAGTGCCTGCGAGGACTACCAACTGCTCTCAGGCGTGACCACCCCACAACTGGCGGACGAACACAGCATCGACCGCACCAACCGGGCGGTGGACTACATCTTTGCCCACTACGCGCGGGAATTGTCCCTGGAAGAAGTAGCTGAATACCTCGGCATGAAGCCCACCTACTTCTCCCGCGTGTTTAAACAAGCCACGGGCCGCACCTTCATCGAATTTGTCAATCGCCTGCGCATCAGCAAATCCTGCGAGCTGCTGGCCGATGGCGACAAAGCCGTGACCGACGTGTGCTTCGAGTCGGGCTTCAACAACATCTCCAACTTCAACCGCCGGTTCCAGCAGCTCAAGGGCATGACCCCTTCCCACTACCGCCGCCTGGCGGTACAGCGCCTGACCGAACAAAACCTTGCTTAAAAACGCGCGCTCCTGTGGGAACCCGCTTGTGTGGGAGCGGGCTTGCTCGCGAATGCAGTGTGTCAGCCGGCGCAAATGTCGGCTGATTCACCGCCTTCGCGAGCAAGCCCCCACATTTGCATCGCGTTCACGCAGGAAGCCGATCGCACCCAGCGAATCGTTTCAGCGCTTTTCAGACCGAGTGCAAAAAAGTATCAGTAGCAGTGCTCCCAAGGATTTGTCAGCACGCCAATTGAAGGCTGTAATCAACGCACACTCTTCCAGCTCTCGTGGAAGACACAACAACAATAACTGTCCTTCTGTAGCCCCTGGGCGCAGAAATGGAGTGCGCGATGAAGTTCACAGCTAAAGCTCTGCTTGCCTGTACCTGTATGACCCTCAGTGCCGTCAGTCTTGGCGCGCAAACCCTGACCATTGCCACCGTCAACAACAGCGACATGATTCGCATGCAAAAGCTCTCGAAAACCTTCGAGACCGAGCATCCGGAGATCAAGCTGAACTGGGTGGTACTCGAAGAAAACGTCCTGCGCCAACGCCTCACCACCGACATCGCCACCCAAGGCGGACAGTTCGACGTGCTGACCATCGGCATGTACGAAGCTGCACTCTGGGGCGCCAAAGGCTGGCTGGAACCGATGAAGGACCTGCCTGCTTCCTACGACCTGGACGACGTTTTCCCGTCCGTACGTGACGGCCTTTCCGTCAAGGGCTCGCTGTACGCCCTGCCGTTCTACGCCGAAAGCTCCATCACCTACTACCGCACCGACCTGTTCAAGGACGCCGGGCTGACCATGCCTGAGCACCCAACCTGGACGCAGATCGGCGAGTTCGCCGCCAAACTCACCAACAAAGACAAAGAGCAGTATGGCCTGTGCCTGCGCGGCAAAGCCGGCTGGGGCGAGAACATGGCGCTGATCACCACCCTGGCCAACGGTTACGGTGCGCGCTGGTTCGATGAGAAGTGGCAGCCTGAATTCAACGGGCCCGAGTGGAAAGACGCGCTGAATTTCTACGTCGACAACATGAAAAAATCCGGCCCGCCGGGCGCTTCCAGCAACGGTTTCAACGAAAACCTGGCGCTGTTCAACAGCGGCAAGTGCGCGATCTGGGTCGACGCCAGCGTCGCCGGCTCGTTTGTCACCGACAAGACCCAAAGCAAAGTGGCTGACCACGTCGGCTTCACCTTTGCACCGCACGAGAAAACCGAGAAAGGTACTTCGTGGCTGTACTCCTGGTCCCTGGGTATTCCGGCCAGTTCCAAAGCCAAGGACGCCGCCAAGGTCTTCACCACCTGGGCCACTTCCAAGGAATACAGCCAGTTGGTCGCCAAGACCGACGGCATTGCCAACGTACCGCCAGGTACCCGCAAGTCGACCTACAGCGACGAATACATGAAGGCTGCACCGTTTGCCAAGGTGACGCTGGAATCGCTGAAAGTCGCCGACCCGAAAGACCCGTCGGCCAAGCCGGTGCCATATGTAGGCATCCAGTTGGTGACCATTCCTGAATTCCAGGCGATTGGTACCCAGGTCGGCAAGTTCTTCTCCAGCGCACTGACCGGTGGCTCGACGGTAGACAAAGCCCTGGCGGATTCGCAGACCTTCACCGAACGCGAAATGAAGCGGGCCGGTTATCCCAAATAACCCCCACTACCTGTAGGAGCGAGCTTGCTCGCGAAAAAGGTACATCCGACGCCGCAATGCGCCTGGAATACCTTCGCGAGCAAGCCCGCTCCCACAGGGGCTTTGCGTACCTGCCTCTAATCGGTCCTGATCACCATGAATACCACCACTGCCCAAGTGCAAACCGCTACGCCGGACAAGCCGCGTAAAAGCCGCCTGATCAACCCCGGCTGGTTCCTCGTCAGCCCCTCGGTGGCTTTGTTGCTGCTGTGGATGATCGTGCCGCTGGGCATGACCCTGTACTTCTCGCTGATTCGCTACAACCTGCTCTACCCCGGCGAAAACCAATTCGTGGGGCTGGAGAACTTCACCTACTTCATCACCGACTCGGGCTTCCTGCCCGGCGCCACCAACACCCTGTTGCTGGTGGGCAGCGTGCTGCTGATCAGCGTGGTGTTTGGCGTACTGATCAGCGCCCTGCTGGAAGCCAGCGAGTTCTTCGGTCGCGGCCTGGTGCGGGTGTTGCTGATTTCACCGTTCTTCATCATGCCCACCGTCGGTGCGCTGATCTGGAAGAACCTGATTTTCCACCCGGTGTCGGGAATTCTCGCCTACGTGTGGAAGCTGTTCGGCGCCCAGCCCGTGGACTGGCTCGCCCATTACCCGTTGCTGTCGATCATTATCATCGTGTCCTGGCAATGGCTGCCCTTCGCGATCCTGCTGCTGATGACCGCCATGCAGTCCCTCGACCAGGAACAAAAGGAAGCCGCCCGCCTGGACGGTGCCGGCGCCATCGCGATCTTCTGGCACCTGACCCTGCCGCACCTGGCGCGCCCGATTGCCGTGGTGGTGATGATCGAAACGATCTTCCTGCTCTCGGTGTTCGCTGAAATCTTCACCACCACCAACGGTGGCCCCGGCTACGCGTCGACCAACCTCGCCTACCTGATCTACAACCAGGCGCTGGTGCAGTTCGATGTGGGCATGGCCTCGGCCGGCGGCTTGATTGCCGTGGTCATCGCCAATATCGCGGCGATCATCCTGGTGCGGATGATCGGCAAAAACCTGACTGACAAGCCTTGAGGGCCGCGCCATGACGCTTCAACAATCCCGCCGCCTGCAAAGCGTGCTGCTCGGCACCCTGGCCTGGGCCATCGCGATCCTGATTTTCTTCCCGATCTTCTGGATGGTGCTGACCAGCTTCAAGACCGAAATCGACGCGTTCGCCACCCCGCCGCAGTTCATCTTCACGCCGACGCTGGAGAACTACCTGCACATCAACGAGCGCAGCAACTACTTCAGCTACGCCTGGAACTCGGTGCTGATTTCCTTCAGCGCCACCGCCTTGTGCCTGTTGATCTCGGTACCGGCCGCCTACTCCATGGCGTTCTACGAGACCAAGCGCACCAAGGGCACGTTGCTGTGGATGCTCTCCACCAAGATGCTGCCGCCGGTGGGCGTGCTGATGCCGATCTACCTGCTGGCCAAGACCTTTGGCCTGCTGGACACGCGCATCGCGTTGATCATCATCTACACGCTGATCAACCTGCCGATCGTGGTCTGGATGGTTTACACCTACTTCAAGGACATCCCCAAGGACATCCTCGAAGCCGCTCGCCTGGACGGCGCCACCCTGTGGCAGGAAATGGTCCGGGTGCTGCTGCCGATCGCCAAGGGTGGCCTGGCTTCCACAGTGTTGCTGTCGCTGATCCTGTGCTGGAACGAAGCGTTCTGGTCGCTGAACCTGACCTCGTCCAACGCCGCGCCGCTGACCGCGTTGATCGCCTCCTACTCCAGCCCCGAAGGCTTGTTCTGGGCCAAATTGTCTGCCGTGTCGACCCTGGCCTGTGCGCCGATCCTGATCTTTGGCTGGATCAGCCAGAAACAGCTGGTCCGCGGTTTGTCCTTCGGCGCCGTGAAGTAACGGCTCCTTCAAAAATATTTAGAAGCGGAGGCCCATCATGGCCAACCTGAAAATCAAGAATCTGCAAAAAGGCTTCGAAGGTTTCTCCATCATCAAGGGCATCGACCTTGAAGTGAACGACAAGGAATTCGTGGTGTTCGTCGGCCCGTCGGGCTGCGGTAAATCCACCCTGCTGCGCTTGATTGCGGGCCTGGAAGAAGTCAGCGAAGGCACCATCGAACTGGATGGCCGCGACATCACCGAAGTCACCCCGGCCAAGCGCGACCTGGCGATGGTGTTCCAGACCTACGCCCTGTACCCGCACATGAGCGTGCGCAAAAATATGTCGTTTGCCCTGGACCTGGCCGGCGTCGACAAGAAGATTGTCGAGAGCAAGGTCAACGAAGCAGCGCGCATCCTGGAGCTGGGCCCTTTGCTTGAGCGCAAGCCCAAGCAGTTGTCTGGCGGCCAGCGTCAGCGTGTAGCGATCGGCCGCGCGATTGTGCGCAACCCGAAGATTTTCCTCTTCGATGAACCGCTGTCCAACCTCGATGCCGCCCTGCGCGTGCAAATGCGCCTGGAGCTGTCGCGCCTGCATAAAGAACTGCAAGCCACCATGATCTACGTGACCCACGACCAGGTCGAAGCCATGACCCTGGCCGACAAGGTGGTGGTGCTCAACAGCGGCCGTGTGGAACAGGTGGGCTCGCCGCTGGAGCTGTATCACCAGCCGGCCAACCTGTTTGTCGCAGGCTTTTTGGGCACGCCGAAAATGGGCTTCCTCAAAGGCAAGGTTACCCGTGTTGACGCACAGAGCTGCGAAGTCGAACTGGACGCCGGCGGCCGTATCGCTCTGCCCCTGAGCAGCGCGACCTTGAGCCTTGGCAGCGCGGTGACCCTGGGCATTCGTCCGGAGCATCTGGAAATCGCCTCGCCGGGGCAAGCCACCCTGACCGTCACCGCCGACGTCGGCGAACGCCTGGGCAGCGACACCTTCTGCCACGTCATCACCGCCAGCAAAGAGCCGTTGACCCTGCGTATCCGGGGCGACATGGCCAGCCAATATGGCGAAACCCTGCAGTTGCACCTGGACCCGACCCAATGCCATCTGTTCGACGCTGACGGTGTTGCCGTGGCCCGTCCGCTGCGCGCCGCCGCCTGATTTCGCGAGAATTTCCTGATGAAACTGAACAAGCAAAACCTCACGCAACTGGCCCCTGAAGTGCAACTGCCCACCTATGCGGTTGCCAACACCAGCCAGGGCATCGCGCACATCGGCGTCGGCGGATTCCACCGCGCCCACCAGGCGTATTACACCGATGCCTTGATGAACACCGGCGTGGGCCTGGACTGGAGCATTTGCGGCGTTGGCCTGCGCGGTGAAGACCGCAAGGCCCGGGACGACCTGGCCGGCCAGGACTACCTGTTTACCCTGTATGAACTGGGTGATACCAACGACACCGAAGTGCGCGTTATCGGCTCCATCAGCGACATGCTGCTGGCCGAAGACGGTGCCCAGGCGCTGATCGACAAGCTGGCCAGCCCACAGATTCGCATCGTCTCGCTGACCATCACCGAAGGCGGCTACTGCATCGACGACAGCAACGGCGAGTTCATGGCCAACCTGCCGCAGATCCAGCATGACCTGGCCAACCCGGGCTCGCCGAAAACCGTATTCGGCTTTATCTGCGCCGCGTTGACCCAGCGCCGTGCCGCCGGGGTTGCGGCATTTACTGTGATGTCCTGCGATAACCTGCCTCACAACGGCGCCGTGACCCGCAAGGCCCTGCTGGCCTTCGCCGCACTGCATAACCCTGACCTGCAGGAGTGGATCAAGGCCAATGTGAGCTTCCCGAATGCCATGGTCGACCGCATCACGCCGATGACCAGCACCGCGCATCGCCTGCAACTGCACGACGAGCACGGCATCGACGACGCCTGGCCGGTGGTGTGCGAGCCGTTTGTGCAGTGGGTGCTGGAAGACAAATTCGTCAATGGTCGCCCGGCGTGGGAGACGGTGGGCGTGCAGTTCACCGATGACGTGACGCCGTACGAAGAAATGAAGATCGGCTTGCTCAACGGCAGCCACCTGGCGCTGACGTACCTGGGTTTTCTGAAGGGTTATCGCTTCGTCCACGAGACCATGAACGACCCGTTGTTCGTGGCCTATATGCGCGCCTACATGGACCTGGACGTCACGCCAAACCTGGCGCCGGTACCGGGTATCGACCTGACCGAGTACAAGCAGACCCTGGTGGACCGCTTCTCCAACCAGGCGATTGCCGATCAGTTGGAGCGCGTATGCTCCGATGGCTCGTCGAAATTCCCCAAGTTCACCGTACCGACCATCAACCGGCTGATTGCCGATGGGCGCGAGACCGAGCGTGCGGCGCTGGTGGTTGCGGCGTGGGCCCTGTACCTGAAAGGCGTGGATGAGAATGGCGTGATCTTCCGGATTCCGGACCCCCGTGCGCAGTTTTGCCAGGGGCTGGTAACTGAGGATGCGTTAATCAGCAAACGGCTACTGGGCGTGGAAGAGATTTTTGGTACGGCTATTCCCAACTCACCCGAGTTTGTGGCAGCGTTTGAGCGGTGTTTCGAGAGCCTGCGCGACCACGGCGTAACCAAGACTCTGGAACAACTGCTAGCCAATATCCACTGACGGAACCCAATCAAAATGTGGGAGCGGGCTTGCTCGCGAAAGCGGTCGATCAGCCAGTAATTAAGTGACTGATACACCGCTTTTGCGAGCAAGCCCGCTCCCACACTGACCGAGTTCTCCCTCCACAAAAAATGCTGAGCGACCTACCATGACCCAGCAAAACCTCTACCTCGGCATCGACTGCGGCACCCAGGGCACCAAGGCCATCGTGCTGGACGCCACCAGCGGCAAAGTCCTGGGCCTGGGCGCTGCCAGCCACACGCTGATCAGCGGCGCCAACGGGCGCCGCGAACAGCACACCCAGGAGTGGCTGGACGCCTTTACCGAAGCCACCCACCGCGCCTTGCAACAGGCCGGCGTGGACGGCCAGGACATCCTCGCCATCGGCGTTTCCGGCCAGCAGCACGGCCTGGTACTGCTCGATGACCAAGGCCAGGTGCTGCGCCCCGCCAAGCTGTGGTGCGACACCGAAACCGCGCCGGAAAACGATCGCCTGCTGCAGCACCTCGGCGGCGAAAGCGGCTCCCTGGAACGCCTCGGCGTGGCCATCGCTCCGGGTTACACCGTGTCCAAGTTGCTGTGGACCCGCGAACAGCACCCGCAGATTTTCGCGCGCATCGCCCATATCCTGCTGCCCCACGACTACCTCAACTACTGGCTCACCGGGCGCGCCTGCGCTGAATACGGCGATGCCTCAGGCACCGGTTATTTCAACGTACGCACTCGGGAATGGGACCTGGCGCTGTTGCGCCACATCGACCCCGAAGGGCGCCTGGAAGCCGCGCTGCCCGAGTTGATCGAGGCCAATCAGCCAGTGGGCACCATCCTGCCGGCCATCGCCGAGCGCCTGGGCATCAACCCGAATGCGCGGGTTTCCAGTGGCGGCGGCGACAACATGATGGGCGCCATCGGCACCGGCAATATCGCCCCCGGCGTGATCACCATGAGCCTCGGTTCATCCGGCACCGTGTATGCCTTTGCCGATCAGGCCAACGTCAGCCCGCAGGCGTCGGTAGCGACGTTCTGCTCCTCCAGCGGCGGCTGGCTGCCGTTGATCTGCACCATGAACCTGACCAACGCCACCGGGGTTATCCGCGAGCTGTTCGACCTTGACCTTGCGGCCTTCAACGCGCTGGTGGATCAGGCGCCGATTGGCGCCGACGGCGTGAGCATGCTGCCGTTCCTCAACGGCGAACGGGTGCCCGCCCTGCCCAACGCCACCGGCAGCCTGCATGGTTTGACCATGACCAACCTGACCCGCGCCAACCTGTGCCGCGCGGTGGTCGAAGGCACCACCTTTGGCCTGCGCTACGGCCTGGACCTGTTGCGCCAGACCGGCCTGCAAAGCCAGAGCATCCGGCTGATTGGCGGCGGCTCGAAAAGCCCGGTGTGGCGGCAGATGGTTGCCGATATCATGAACACCGAAGTGATCTGCACCGAACAAAGCGAAGCCGCTGCCCTGGGCGCGGCGATCCAGGCAGCGTGGTGCCAGTCCGGTGAGAGCCTGGCGCAGCTGTGCCAGCGTTGCGTCAGCGTCGACGCGGGCAGCCGCACTGTGCCGGATGCCGGCAGCGTCAGCGCCTACCAGCAGGCTTATGAGCGTTATCAACAGCACGTGGCATCCCTTTAAGAGCGAACGAATATGTATTTGGTATGTGGCGAAGCGCTGTTTGATTTTTTCAGCGAGGACGATGCCAGCGGCAAGGCATCCAGGGTCAATTACAAGGCGATTGCCGGTGGCTCGCCGTTTAACGTCGCGGTAGGTTTGCGTCGCCTGGGAATCGATGCGGGCTTTTTCGCCGGGATCTCCGACGACTATCTGGGCCGGCGCCTGTTGCAGGTGCTCAAGGATGAAGGCGTGCGCGAGGATTTCCTGCTGGAATTCGCCGCACCCACCACCCTGGCGATGGTGGCCGTGGGTGCCAATGGCTCACCGCAATACAGCTTTCGCGGTGAAGGTTGCGCCGACCGCCAGTTGCAGCTTGAACACCTGCCAGCATTGGCCGACGACGTGCGTGGCGTGCACATCGGATCGTTCTCACTGGTGGTGCAGCCGATTGCCGACACCTTGCTGGCCCTGGTCCGCCGGGAAAGCGGCAAGCGCCTGATCAGCCTGGACCCCAACGTACGCCTGAACCCGGAGCCGAACATCGAGCTGTGGCGCGCCCGCGTGGCCGAGCTGGTCAAGCATGCCGACCTGATCAAGGTCAGCGATGAGGACCTGCACCTGCTGTACCCCGGCCAAACGCCGGAAAGCGTCCTGCAAGGCTGGTTGCAGCACCGTTGCCAACTGGTGTTCCTGACCCGTGGCGGCGATGGCGCGACGGTGTTCAGCCGTCAGCACGGCACCTGGTCGGCGCCGGCGGTCAAAGTCGTCATGGCAGATACCGTCGGTGCCGGCGATACGTTCCAGGCCGCGTTGATCACCTGGCTGACCGAGCAGCAACTGGACTCGGTCGAGGGCCTGCAACAGCTGTCCCGCGAGCAGATCAGCAGCATGCTGGTGTTCGCCATTCGTGCAGCTGCATTGACCTGCAGCAAGACGGGTCCGGACTTGCCTTATCGTCATCAGCTGGACTGACGAACACCTCATAAAAACCAATGTGCCAGCATGGAGGCCGCGTAGTACGTGGCCTCCAGCCTTGCGGTCACCTGTCCGAAACCCCTGCATTGTGTACAAAACTGTACTAGACCCAAAAGCACGTACGGTTTTTTATAACAAAAGCAGGACCGATCCATGGGCAATAAACGGACCTTTCGCAAACGCGCCGTTTTAGCTGTCGGCATCCTCTCACTGCATTACCTGCCCTCCCAACACGCCCAGGCAGCTTGCGTGCTCACCCCGGGCCCGGGCAACGACACCTACACCTGTGACAGTGGTAGCAACACGGGCCTCACCGACCTGCTGGGCAACAACACCCTGATTTTGCCCGCAGGTGGCACTGGCACCATCAATGGCGGCGTAACCTTTGGCGCCGGCCAGGACGCGGTGCAAATCCGCTCAGGCCTGATTACCGGCGCGGTCCAACAAGGCGCCGGCATCGACGACTTCGTGATGAGCGGCGGGCAGATTCAATCCCTCGCCCAGGGCGATGGCCGCGACACCTTCTTCATGAGTGGCGGCACCATCGTCGGGGCGTTCGAGGACGGCGACGTGGCGCAGCAAACCGGTGGCACCATCGGCCGGGTCGACATGAAGCTCGACAACAACCTCTATGACATGTCCGGTGGAGCGATCCTCGGCAACCTGGTGACCGGTTTTGGCATTGACCGAATCACCGTCTCCGGCGGCACTATCGGCGGCAATATCAGCACCAGTGGTGGCGATGACAGCATCAGCGTCAGTGGCGGTGTGATCGATGGCGAGATTCGCGCCAGTGTCGGCAATGACACCTTCAACTGGACCAATGGCGGCCAGATCAAGTCCGCCGTACTGATGGGCGATGGCAATGACACCGCACTGCTCAGTGGCCTCAATGAAACCCTGCTCAGCAGCGCGCCCTCGATTGACGGCGGCCTGGGTACCGATCAACTGACCTTCGACAACACCACCTCCAGCACCGCCGCGCGCTATATCGGGTGGGAGACGGTCAACCTCAATAACAATTCGCACTTCGACCTGGCCGGGGACTTTTTCCTCGGCGACAGCGCCAGCAGCACCGGTACGTTCAACATCGATGGCAGCAGCTCCCTGGGCGTGATCCAGGGCAGCATCCGCCCCTACACCGCAGGCCAGTTGGCGACCCTCAACAACGCCGGCACCATCGACATGACCACCGGCAGCAACAGCGCCTCCGATGCGCTCATGGTGTATGGCAACTACGTCGGCAACAATGGCCAGCTGTGGCTGCAGTCTGTGCTGGGTGACGACAGCTCCGCCAGCGACAAGCTAGTGGTTTCCGACGGGACCATCAGCGGCCATACCCAA
Source organism: Pseudomonas sp. K2I15 (assembly GCF_002204795.1). Lineage (GTDB taxonomy): Bacteria > Pseudomonadota > Gammaproteobacteria > Pseudomonadales > Pseudomonadaceae > Aquipseudomonas. Next base: position 84,600 of record NZ_NIXO01000019.1, on the reverse strand, counting down.
CTATCCGTAAGCAACCTCGGCGGCGCGGGCGGGTTCACGCAAAATAACGGGATAGAGGTGGTGCAGGCACTCAACGGTGCCGTCAGTAGCACGGACGCCTTTGCCCTGAAAGGCTCGGTGTCTGCCGGGGCCTATGAGTATCTGCTGTTCAAGGGGGGTGTCACCGCCGGCACGGAAAACAACTGGTATTTGCGTTCCTCGGTGGTCGCCGTGCAACCGCCGGCGGTTCCACCTGTTCCACCGACGCCGCCAGTGGTGGTGCCGGTACCACCGATCCCGCCGGTGCCTCCGGTAGTGGCGCCGGATGAACCGCCCGTGGAGCCACCCACTTCACAGCCCGTCGCACCGGTCGAGGCCCCTGCTCCACCGCCCAGCCAGGTAGCGGCCGCAAACTCGCCGGAGTCGGCGGCGAGCAACCCGGTGTTGCCAACTGCCATCGCCGGTGCCGAGCCGATTCCGTTGTATCGACTGGAAGTGCCGGTGTACTCGGTCGTCGTACCGGCCGCGCAGTTGATGACGCTGCAAGCCCTGGGCACCTTCCATGACCGCCAGGGCGAACAAAGCCTGCTGAGTGAAACCGGCTCCGTGCCGGCAGGTTGGGGCCGCGCCTATGGCAGCGACTTCAACAAGAGCTGGTCGGGCACGGTGTCGCCGAGTTTCGACGGTTCCATCAAAGGTTATCAGGTGGGCCACGACCTCTACGCCGCCGAGACCAGCGGCGGGCAGACTCAACGCTTTGGCCTGTTCATCGGCCAAAGCCGCCTGCAAGGTGACATCAAAGGCTTTGCCATGGGGTTTGAGGACACACGCTCCGGGCAGGTGAAACTCGACGGCGACAACTTCGGCGCCTACTGGACCCTTACTGACCCCAAAGGCTGGTACGTGGACCTGGTGGCCATGGGCACGCGCTTCGACGGCGAAAGCAAATCCGAGCGTGACGTGAAAATCGACAACAAGGGCCACGCACTGGCGTTGTCAGCGGAGGCCGGTTATCCCATAGACGTGTCCGATAATTGGGTGGTGGAACCCCAGGTGCAGGTGATCAACCAACACATTGACATGGACAGCCAGAACGACGGCATCTCCAAGGTCTCATTCGACTCTCAGGACTACTGGTCCGGCCGCCTGGGCGCTCGTTTCAAGGGCCGTTACCTGGTGCAGAACACGCCCATCGAGCCGTATGTGCGGGCCAACGCATGGCGCACGTTCGGCGGCAGCGACACGGTGACCTACGCGGATGTCGACCGGATTAAAACCGATCACAAGTCATCCACCGCCGACCTGGGCGTTGGGGTTGTCGCCAAGCTGTCGTCCACCGTCAGCGTGTACCTGGCGGCGGACTACAACACCCAACTGGACAGCAATGCCTTTGAAGGTTTCAGTGGCAATGCCGGGGTGCGGGTCAGTTGGTAGGCGCGGACGCTTTAGGGCAGGTCACTGCCCGGGCAACGATGGCGCCCACTGCAGCCCCGACGATCGGCGCCACCCAGAACAACCACAGTTGCATCACGTACTCCCCCCCGGCAAACAACGCCGGCCCCGTGCTACGGGCCGGGTTGACCGAGGTATTGGTGACAGGGATGGCCACCAGGTGGATCAACGTCAGCGTCAGGCCAATCGCAATCGGCGCAAACCCCGCAGCCGAGCCAGGGCCGGTGACGCGCATGATGATGAACACAAAAAAGAACGTCGCCACCGCCTCAACCACCAACGCAGCCAGCAGGCTGTATTGCCCCGGGCTCAGTGGGCCATAACCATTGGCGGCGAAAGCACCCATTTCAAAACCCGGCCGGCCGCTGGCAATCAGCGCCAACACGGCGGCGGCGACAATCGCGCCGGCCACCTGGGCAATGATATACGGCACCACATCAACGCCCGGTACGCGGCGCCCCACCCACAGGCCAATGGTCACCGCCGGGTTGAAGTGCGCACCGGAAATACCGCCCACCGCGTAGGCCATGGTCAGCACCGTCAAGCCAAAGGCCAGGGCGACGCCGGCAAAGCCGATGCCCAACTCCGGAAATGCCGCCGCCAGTATCGCGCTGCCACAGCCGCCGAAAGTCAGCCAGAACGTTCCCAGAAACTCTGCTGCGATTTTCTTTTGCAAACTCAACTCCACCTAGTGCAAACGCCATCCGATTGATGGACCCGGCGGCGACGGTAGCAAGAGGGGTTAACCGGCTCGTATCAGACTTTTCCGGTTAATGGCGGCGAGATAACGACGGCGCTGAAGATGAAGCTTTTGTCAGTAAAGGCGCACTTAATCCATGGTTAATCCCCCGGGACGAGAGTTTGATCGACCGCACTCGCACGGCCTTCGCCGTTGCCCAGGGCGGCCGCGGCTCATCACTTTGTTGAGCCTGCGAACGACTTGCGGAGAAACACCATGAAACTGCGTACGTTAATGCTCGGTGCTGCACTTGCCCTGACGGCTGTAACGGGGATGGCGCAGGCTGACACCACGCCGGTGGTGCCCTATCACTACGGCATGCCACTGAATGTGGCCAAGGTGCTTGCGATGAACGAAACGCCGACCAATGAATGCAAGGTCATCAAGGCCGACATGAAGTTCGTGGACAAGGCCGGGAAAGTCGAAGACGTGAGTTATCACAAACTGTCCGAGGCGTGTGACTTCCAGAATTGACCCAATGCACTTTGTTGTAGGAGCAAGCTTGCTCGCGAAGGTCATCAACGATGACGCTGGCATCCTGAATAAACGCGGTGCCTTTGCGTTCTTCGCGAGCAAGCTCGCGCCTACAAAGGTATCCTTGCGCACTCGTTAAGGCTGAAAGGATTCGCCATGAAATTGCACTTCCGTCCCCTCGCGACCTTCACCGCCCTGCTGTGCTTTGCCCTTGCGCTGATTTGGGGGTTGCGCCCCGACCTGCTCCTGTGGGTGTGGAGTGTCGAATACTCCAGCGCCACTGGCCTGGTCGCTCGCCGCAACGCCGCGCTGTTCCTGGCCATCGGCATCATGTTTTATCGCGCCCGCCATTCCCCACCTGATGCCACACGACACGCCATGACCACAGGCTTTGTGACCGGCTGTTTTGTACTGGCGATATTGGGTATCAGCGAATGGATCAGCGGCCACTCGGGCCCGGGGATTTTGCTGGCGGTGATCACGGAAACGGCGTTGGGCCTGGCGTTTATCCAGGCCCGCAAGTCTTCACTGACTGAAGCTCAGCCGTCCGTTTAATAGAAGGGACGTGCTCCGGCTCTCTTGAGTGCCGGGGCTTGGGTATGGGTGTGCTTGAGGTCTTCGCGCAACTCGGTAATCAAGTTGCAGATCGCCCGACTGCTGTCGAGCTTGTTGGCGCAAATGCCGGTAACCACCAGGTCGACCCGGTCATGGTCGATCTCGTGATAAACCTTGACCGTCAGCGAGGCGTCTGACGCCTTGGTGACTTCACAGCGCTTAGGCAGGAAACTTCCTTCAATAATGCCGCGTAGTTCCAGATCCGAAAGCATGGCCGACCTCTCCTTTTATGAGATTGCCAATCGATTGTTATGACTATTCGTACTGCTGGCGGCCGTGGTTAAACGTTCGCCGTTTGCGCCTTACCAACCCTGGAAGACGACTTTACTCACCCAGCCTACTAGGCTCGTTCGAGATGCGTTGGATCCTTTCCTCATAAGCAGCAACGCTACTTATATAAGTTACGTGGCAGACCGCCATTAACCCATCCGTTCGAGGGGGCAGTGGCTGTATTTATGACTCATTCAGAGTTGTAACAAGATCTTATAAAGCATTAAACATGCCGCCGGGCGCGGCCCGGTGCGCCCCAGACAAATCGGCGTATTCGGACAAAAAACATTGCGCCGGCTCATGCATCCTGCAACAAGCCCCGTTTGGCATCATGCAATTTGAAAGACTGACCGTTATAAGTGCGTGAATGGCACTTTTTACATATTAAAAAAAAGCTATCCAAACGAGTGTCCCTGACCAAATTAAACATTCGTTAGATTAAACGTTTAACCTGCCTGAGCCGCCACTCGCTCTGCAACATGTCGCAAACTATCGAAGTTAATATTGGCCCCCGAGTTGATCGCCACCCATGTTTGCCCCGCGATACCGGTCATCGCGACATGCTTGCAGATGCCGGCTACCGCCAGTGCACCTGAAGGCTCGGTGATCGACCGCGTATCGTCGTAGATCAGCTTGATGGCGCTGCACAGTTCGTCATTGCTGACGGTGATCACCTCATCCACGTGGTGCCGACAGATTTCAAAGCCATAGGCGCCGATCTGCGCGACGGCGGTGCCATCGGCAAAGCTGTCGACACTCGGCAGCACCAGCCGATTACCTGCGCGCATGGCTGCCAACAGGCAACTGGAGCCTTCGGGCTCGACGCCGATGATGCGCACTTCAGGGCGCAGGTATTTGACATAGGCCGCGATACCCGAGATCAACCCGCCGCCGCCCACCGGTACAAAGATCGCATCCAGCGGGCCTTGTTGCTGGCGTAACACCTCCATGGCCACCGTGCCCTGCCCGGCAATCACATCCGGGTCGTCGAACGGCGAAACAAACGTGCTGCCCGTGGCCTCGGCCAACTGCAACGCATGGGCCAGGGCAAACGGAAAGCTCGCCCCGTGCAACACCGCCTCGCCGCCTCGGGAGCGCACCCCGAGCACCTTCAGTTCGGGGGTGCTGCACGGCATGACGATCGTCGCCTTGATCCCCAATTCCCGCGCCGCCAATGCCACGCCCTGGGCATGATTACCGGCCGACGCGGTGATCACGCCCCGGGCCTTTTGCGCGTCGGTGAGTTGCACCAACTTGTTGTAGGCGCCGCGAATCTTGAAGGAAAAGGTCGGTTGCAGGTCTTCACGCTTGAGCAGGACCTGATTGCCCAGCAACGCCGAAAGCGCCGGCGCCGCCTGCAACGGCGTACGCACCGCCAGGTCGTAGACCGGGGCGGCGAGGATCTTCTTCACGTAGTGTTCAAGCAATCCCGAATCTTGGGTCTGGCTCGCCGGGCGGGTGCTCATGGGTGTCTCCTGGGGGTTTACGGGGCCCTGGCGACGGAAAAACAAAACCCGCCTCTAGGGCGGGTTTGGGTGCAGCCGAGCGCTATCCCGCCAAATGAGGAATGGCGGTAATAATGCTTGGCTGGCAACGAAAGGTTTGAAATGTCATGAATCAAAATTAACCGCCGCTGCCGGGCAAGTCAATCGCGAAACGCCAGGCTTTACTCCAAGCATACGAAACGTATACGCTTTGTATATCAACCCAGCACAGTGAAGCTCATGGGCATCGTCAAGATCACCGACCAATTGCACGAACAACTCCGTCTGGCCAGCGCCACCATGGACCGTTCCATCAACGCCCAGGCCGAGTTCTGGATCAAGATCGGCCTGCTCGCCGAACTCAATCCGCACCTGGCCTATAACGACCTGATCAACAAGCTGTTGCTGGACAAGCCCGACCTGATCCGGGGGCGCAGCTAATGATCAAGACCGCCGAACAACTCGTCGTGATGCGCGAAGCGGGCCGCCTGTTGGCCCAGGTGTTTACCATGCTCGATGGCTTTGTCGCGGCCGGCCAGTCGACCCTGGAGATCGACAGCGCCGTCGAAGCCTATATCCGCAATGACCTGCAATCGCGGCCCGCGAGCCTGGGCCAGTACGACTACCCCTTCTGCATCAACACCTCGATCAACGAGGTGGTGTGCCACGGCATGCCCGACGCCAAGGCCGTGCTCAAGGACGGCGACATCGTCAACATCGACATCACCCTGGAAAAAGGCGGCTTTATCGCCGACTCCAGCAAGATGTACATGATTGGCAACGTCGCGCCCAAAGCCCGGCGCCTGGTGGAAATGACCTTTGAAGCCATGTGGGCCGGCATCCGCCAGGTCAAGCCCGGCGCGCGCCTGGGGGACATCGGCTACGCCATCCAGAGCCACGCCCAGAGCAACGGCTACAGCGTGGTGCGCGAATATTGCGGGCACGGCATCGGCCGCGAGATGCACGAAGACCCGCAGATCCTGCACTTCGGCCGCCCCGGCACCGGCCTGGAGTTGCGCGAAGGCATGGTGTTTACCATTGAGCCAATGCTCAACCAGGGCAGCGCCAAGGTGCGCAGCTTGAAGGATGGCTGGACGGTGGTAACGCGGGATAACAGTCTGTCGGCGCAGTGGGAACATACCGTGGCGGTGACGCGGGACGGGTTTGAGGTGTTGACGTTGCAACACAGCGCCGGCGAATGACCTGTGGCGAGGGAGCTTGCTCCCGCTGGGCTGCGCAGCCGCCCCCAAAAAAACAGGAGCGCTGCGCACTCCAGCGGGAGCAAGCTCCCTCGCCACAGCAAGCTCCCTCGCCACAACAAGCCCCCTCGCCACAAATAACTTCCCGAATGTAGTCACACCGCCTTATCGCCATTCCCCGCAATCCGCTTCAACCCCAACACCATCAACCCCGCCCCCAGCCCCATCGCCGCCATAAACAACGGATACGAAACCCACCACGGCGTGCCCGCCGTCATCATGCTGAACTCCGACATCCCGCCCACACTGGCAATCAGGTTCAACGGCAAGAACACCACGTTGATCAACGTCAGCTTGCGCAGCAGGTTGTTCATGCTGTTGTTCATCAGGTTGCCCCGGGCATCGATCAGCCCGGAGAACACGTTGGAGTAAATCTCCGCCTGCTTGTAGCACTGGTTGTTCTCGATGATCAGGTCATCGATCAGGCCCAGTGTTTCAGCGCTGAAATGTTCCTTTTCCCCATGGTTACGCAGGCGCGTCAGCACCGCGCCGTTGCTGTGCAGGGCGTTGATGTAATAGATCAGGCTTTCGCTGAGGCTGAACATCTGCATCAGGTGGCGGTTACTCATCGAGGCGTTGAACTGCTGCTGCAACTCCCGGGCGACCATCTTGATCACCTTGAGGTGGCCCAGGTAGTGGTGGATGTTGTTAAGCAGCAGGTCCAGCAACACATCCAGTGGCGTGCGTAACGGCCGGCGCGCACCCAGCCCGGAAAGCTGGCTGTCGTCGGTGGCGATCACCAGCAACTGATCCCCGGAAAACAACAAGCCGCAGGACGCCACTTCAAACACCAGGTTGCCGCCGCCGGAATAGTTCTCCGGGCGCTTCCAGATCAAAAACAGGTTATCCGGGTGAAACTCGATGCGCGACACTTCGTCCGGGTCCAGCGCCGAGGCCAGGGCATGCTCATCGAGCTTGTAGCAATCGCGCAGGTACTTGCGCTCGTGGGCGTCCGGATTGCTGAAGAGCAGCACATTCCCGTCATCCCCCAGGCTGTTGTACAACTTGCCATCGGCTAATTCAAAGCGCTGGATCATCGCGCGTCACCACACCTGGCCTTGACGCTTCAACTCCAGGCGTCGTACGAACTCCTCCAGTACCAGGGAATACAAATCGTCTTGCAGGTAGGCGTCTTCGATGCCGGCGTCCATGTTGGGGTTGTCGTTGACCTCGATCACCACCACCTTGTCGCCGGATTGCTTGAGGTCCACGCCGTACAGGCCGTCGCCGATCAGGTTGGCGGTTTTTACCGCCAGTTCCACCACCGCCTTGGGGGCCTCATGGACCGCCAGGGTGCGGCATTCGCCGTTGATGTCCTGGCCGATCGCCTTGTGGTTGTAGATCTGCCAATGGCCCTTGGACATGAAGTACTGGCAGGCAAAGATCGGTTTGCGGTTGAGCACGCCAATGCGCCAGTCGTACTCGGTGTAGAAAAATTCCTGGGCCAGCAGCAACACAGAATGCTCGAACAACTCAGCGGTGGCGGTCAGCAGCGCTTGCTGGCTTTCGACCTTGATCACGCCACGGGAGAAACACCCGTCGGGGATCTTCAGCACCAGCGGGAAGCCCAGGCGCTCGCCCACCCGTTCGAAATCTTCGGGTCGCTCCTTGTACAGAATTTCGGTCGCGGGCATGCCCAGTTGATGGCTTTTGAGCAGGTCCGTCAGGTAGACCTTGTTGGTGCAGCGCAGGATCGACGCCGGGTCGTCCATCACTACCAGCCCTTCACTCTCGGCCTTTTTGGCGAAGCGGTAGGTGTGGTTGTCGACGCTGGTGGTCTCGCGGATCAGCAAGGCGTCGTATTCGGCCAGGCGGGCGTAGTCCTTGCGTTCGATCAGCTCGACATCGATACCCAGGCCCTTGCCGACCCGTACGAAGTTGTCCAGAGCGCGGGCGTTGGAAGGCGGCAATTGTTCCTGCGGGTCGTGCAGGATCGCCAGGTCATACCGGGCCAAACGTCGGGACCGCGGTTGACGCCAGATCTTGCGGCTGAAGTTGTCCAGCGCATTGGCGAATTGATCTTCCTGGTCATCGCGCAACTTGTGCAACACGCCAGACTTGATGCCTTCGATGTGCCAGCCGTTATTCTTGCGAAACTCAACTAACAGGATCGGACAGGGAAACGCTTCAAACAACTGCCGGGCCAAATCCTGCAAGGGTTCAATATTGGTTCGGCCAAAGTAAAGTGTCAGGGTAAAGCCTTCGGTGTTGCTGTAGAGATGATGACTCAAGGCTTTATCAAGGGTTTTATCCAGGTCATCCAGGGCCAGGCCATACAGGGACTTCTTGGTCAATTCGCTGATGGTGCGCACCGACGGAATTACCTTGTGGCCTCGCGCCTCGGCCAGCAGCGAGCAGTAGTAGCCGTGGCCCAGGTACTTGTAGCTGCGGCACAGGTTGATCACCTGCACGCGCTTGCCCGTCTCGTTTTCCCGGGTTTGCTCAAGGTATTCCTGGGCGGTGACGATGTCTTCGCTGGGGAAGTACGACGCCCAGTCTTCTTTGCGTTCGACAATGATCACGACTTGGCTTGCACTCTTCGGAGGGCTGGAAAAATAACCGTTGGAAGTTATTGTCGCCGCCACTGTTTGCTCGGATACTTCACGCCAATGACCTTGTACCGCTGACATATTGATTGATCCGCTTTAGAGAACTAGACCTTTTCTATTAAGCACGATCTTTTAGAGAAGTCCCGTTTCGTTACGCAACTTTTACGGCGGTCACATGGCTCTTTCCTTTCGCGTTGCGACACCCGAAGACGTGCCCCAATTGGTGGCATTGGAACAGCACTGTTTCACCACGGACCGGCTCTCCACCCGCAGCTTCCAGTGGATGGTCAGCCGCGCCCACGGGCAACTGCTGGTAGCGGAAAAACACGGCGATTTGCTCGGCTACGCCCTGGTGCTGTTCCACCGTGGCACCTCCTTGGCGCGCCTGTATTCGATCGCTATCGCCGAGTCCTCCCGGGGCCTGGGTTTGGGCAAGCAACTGCTGACGCGCATCGAAGCCTGCGCCGTGGAACATGACTGCGCGTACCTGCGCCTGGAAGTGCGCACCGATAACCCCGGCGCCATCGCCCTGTACGAGCGCAACGGCTACCGGCGCTTTGCCCTGATCAACGACTATTACGAAGACCACGCCGCCGCCCTGCGCCTGGAGAAGCGCATCCTCCAACACCAGGATGTGCGCGCCCTGAGCGTGCCCTATTACCAGCAGACCACCGACTTCACCTGCGGCGCCGCCAGCCTGCTGATGGCCATGGGCGCCCTGGAACCTGCGCGGGTCGCCCAGCGCCGCGAAGAGCTGCAGATCTGGCGCGAGGCAACCACCGTGTTCATGACCGCAGGCCATGGCGGTTGCAGCCCGCAAGGCCTGGCATTGGCCGCCTGGCGCCGGGGCTTTCGGGTGCGCATGCAGGTGAATGTGCGCGGGCCGTTGTTTCTTGATGGGGTGCGTGATGAGCATAAAAAAGACGTCATGCGCCTGGTGCATGACGCCTTTGAGGAAGAGCTGGCATTGAGCGACGTTGAGCAAGTACTCGGCGGCCCGCTGGATTTACCCCAGGTACTGCGCGACGGCGGGCAGCCGCTGGTGTTGATCAGCAGCTACCGGCTGACCCGCTCCAAGTCGCCCCATTGGGTGATCGTCACCGACTGCGACGAAGATTTTGTGTACCTGCATGACCCGGATGTGGACCACAGCCAGCATCGCCAACCCATGGACTGCCAGCACCTGCCAGTCAGCCACGGGGAGTTCGAGCGAATGTGCCGGTTCGGCAACAACAAATTGCGCGCGGCGGTGGTGGTATTCAGGCGACCTGCTTGATCCCGGCCTTGGCCTCCAACTCACGCACCAGCGGCAGCACGCGCTGGCCGAAGTACTCGACTTCTTCCTGGAAGTGCAGGAAGCCGGCCAGCACCAGGTCCACGCCTACCGCCTTCAAGGCGACGATGCGCTCGGCGATCTGCTGCGGGGTGCCAATCAGGTTGGTCTTGAAGCCGTCGTTGTATTGCACCAAATCCTCAAAGGTCGACTTGGCCCAGTTGCCCTCGCCTTCCGGTGATGCCTTGCCCGCCTGTTTCGCTGCGTCGCCAAACGCATTGACGGCTTCCGGGTCGGCCTGGTCGATGATTTGCGCGAGCACGGCGCGGGCTTCTTCCTCGGTGTCGCGGGCGATCACAAACGCGTTGACGCCGACTTTTACCGAGTGATTGTTGGCCGCCGCCTTGGCACGAATGTCGTCGACCTGGGCCTTGATGCCTTCCGGGGTATTGCCGTTGGTGAAGTACCAGTCCGACACGCGCGCCGCCATGTCCCGCGCCGCCCGCGAACTGCCGCCCTGGAAGATTTCCGGGTGTGGCTCGCCCAGTGGTTTGGGTTTGAGGCTGTAGTTGTTGAAGCGGTAGAAATCACCCTTGAAGGTGAAATTGTCCTGGGTCCAGATGCCTTTCAGGGCACGGATGAATTCTTCGGAACGCCGATAACGTTCGTCGTGCTCCAGCCAGTGTTCGCCGATGGCCTGGAACTCGCCCTTGAACCAGCCGCTGACGATATTGACCGCCACGCGGCCATTGGTGAGTTGGTCGATGGTCGCCAGTTGCTTGGCCGCCAGGGCCGGTTGCCAAGGGCCAGGCAGGATCGCCGCAATTACCTTGAGCGTGGTGGTGGCCGCCAGCAGCGCATGGCTGAACGCGACGGACTCATGCTGGTATTCGGCGCCATAGCCGGCGGTGAAACGAATCTGCGTGAGGGCGTATTCAAAACCCGCTTCCTCCGCCAACTGCGCCAGCTTGCGGTTGTAGTCGATGCCCCAGTGGGTGCGCTGTTCGATCTTGCTGACCACCAGCCCACCGCTGACGTTGGGCACCCAGTAGGCAAATTTGACGGCTTGCTGACTCATTGAACTGTACCTCGCACTTTGGGATGTACAGGTTATGGAGCAGCAAGTGTGCCAGTGGCAGTGAGACGCCCGCGTCACAAGGCTTTGAGCGGTGAAATGGGCGATGGACACGCTGCACAGAGGTGTTATGGATTGCAGCTGTTTGTCGTTTCACTGTTGCAGGAGCAACAGTTGAATCCGCTTCACGCCCGTAAACACGCGCTTTTACACCCGGCATGGACTGTGCAATGGCTCCAGTATCCAACTGCCCAGGAGCCGTCCCCATGACCGAACACCACGTGATCAATCCACTGTCCACCGGCGTCGATTATCAAGCCTTGGCCGAACGCTTCCGGCCGATTTTCCAGCGCATCGCCGAGGGTGCCGTAGAGCGTGAACAAACCCGCGCCCTGCCGAACGAGCCCATTCAGTGGCTCAAGCAAGCCGGCTTCGGCGCCGTGCGGGTGCCGGTGGAATACGGTGGCGGTGGCGCCTCCCTGCCCCAACTGTTTGAACTGCTGATCGAGCTGGCCGAAGCCGACTCCAACGTGCCCCAGGCCCTGCGCGGGCACTTCGCGTTTGCCGAAGACCGCCTGAATGCCGCACCGGGCGCGGCGCGGGACATCTGGTTCAAGCGCTTTGTCGACGGCGATATCGTCGGCTGCGCCTGGACCGAAATCGGCAGCGTGGCCATCGGCGATGTGGTGACCAAAGTCAGCCCCGACGGCGACAAATGGAAGCTCAACGGTGAGAAGTTCTACAGCACCGGCAGCCTGTTTTCCGACTGGATCGACGTCTACGCCCAACGCAGCGACACCGGCGGCGACGTGATTGCCGCCACCCGCACCCGCCAGCCCGGCGTGGTGCAAAGCGATGACTGGGACGGCTTTGGCCAACGCACCACCGGCAGCGGCACCTCGCGTTTTACCGATGCCGTGGTGGAAGCCGAAAACGTCATCGACTTTGCCACCCGCTTCAAATACCAGACTGCGTTTTACCAGTTGGTGCTGCTCGCCACCCTGGCCGGTATCGGCCGCGCGGCCGTCAGGGATGTGGCGCACCAGGTGCGCAGCCGCAAGCGAATCTACAGCCACGGCAATGCGGCCCATGTGAGCCAGGATTCGCAGATTCAACAGGTGGTGGGCGAAGTCGCGGCGCTGGTGTATGCCGCCGAAGCCAGTGCGTTGAAGGCAACCATTCCCGCGCAACGGGCTTACGTGGCGAGGTTCGGTGGGGATGATGCGGTGGAGCGCGAAGCCAATGTGGCCGCCGAAATCGAATCAGCCACGGCGCAGGTGGTGGTCTCGGAACTGATCCAGCGCGCCACCACTGAACTGTTCAACGCGCTGGGCGCATCCGATGTGCGCCAGGGTAAATCCCTCGATCGGCACTGGCGCAACGCGCGCACGGTGTCGTCCCACAACCCGGTGATCTACAAGGCAAGGATTGTCGGCGACCGGGTGATCAATGGCACCGAGCCGCCGTTTGTGTGGCAGATCGGTAACGGGCCGGCGCGTTAAAACGCCAACTTGTAGCCGATCATCACCAGCATGAACGCCAGGCACGGGCGCAATATCCCGTCCGGGACTTTACCGGCCATGTGGCTGCCGACATAAATCCCCGGCAGCGAGCCCATCAACAGGAAGCCCAGCAGGTGCCAGTCCATGTTGCCCATGCTCGCGTGCCCCAGGCCTGCGACCAGGGTCAGCGGTACGGCGTGGGCGATTTCCGTGCCCACCAGGCGCTTGGTGGCCAGGAACGGGTACAGGATAAACAGCGCCACGGTGCCCAGGGCGCCGGCACCGATGGAGGTCAGGGCAACCATGGTGCCGAGGACCGCGCCGGTGAGGATGGTCAGCGCATTCAGGTTGCGCGGTTTCATATGGTAGTCGTCGCCCGCATGACGCTGGGCGAAGGCCAACAGCTTGCTCTTGAACAGAATGGCGGTGGCCGTCAGCAACAGCACCACGCCAAGCGCCTGCTTGATCACCGCGTTCATGGCGGTGGGGTCAGTGTCCAGGCTCTTGAGGAACCACAAGGTCAGCAACACCGCCGGCACGCTGCCCAGGGTCAACCAGCCGGTAATGGTCCAGTCGATATTGCGATTCTTGCTGTGAACCAGCACGCCACCCGACTTGGTGATGGCCGCATACAACAGGTCGGTACCCACGGCAGTCGCCGGGTTGATACCGAACCACAGCAGGATCGGCGTCATCAACGAGCCCCCGCCTACACCGGTCATGCCAACGATAAATCCAACGATCAGGCCAGCAACCACGAAACCAAAATTACCCACATCCATTACAACTACCTGCGGCCTTATAAATTTCTGGCCGCAGCATAGCGATTTTTCTTATAACGACTTATATCAATACGATCTGACTTTATGCTTTTTTCGTCAGTCGCTGACTGCGGTAGGCCTGGGTCTGATACGGGAAGGCCACCGTGTCACGCCCACGCAGGGCCGGATGGGTGTCGATCAGGGTGTGCAATTGCTCGGTGACCCGCGCCTTTTGCGGCGCTGCCAGCGAAGCGATAAAGCTCACGGAGAGGAAGCGATCCATGATCACTTCCTGAGGGCTGCCCACATGGCTGTAGGGGAAGCAGGTCATTTCGGGGGCGGAAAAATACTCGCCGGTGAACGCCTCGCGCCAACGCCCGGTGTGAAAACGCGGGGTGTCGCCCTCGTAGGGGGTGATGATTTCGGTGATTGCCGCGACCCAGTCCACCGATTCGTCCCGCACGTTCCAGATCAACCCCAGACGCCCGTCCGGCTTGAGCACCCGGTGAATTTCCGCCAGGGCCGCTTCCGTGGAGAACCAGTGGAACGCCTGGGCACACACCAGCGCATCAGCGGTGGCTGCTTCAAGAGGGATGGCTTCGGCGGTGCCCGACAGCAGACGTACATTGGGCAGCAGTTTTTTCAACTGCGCGCCCATCGCCTCCACCGGTTCGACCGCAATCAGCGTCGGCGCCACGGTATTGAGCAACCGGGTGAACTTGCCGGTGCCGGCGCCCAGGTCGATGACCGTGGAATGTGCATCGATCTGCAGCGCGTCCGTCAGCCAGCCCGTGAGTTGTCGTGGATAGTCCGGTCGGCCCTGGGCATAAGTGGCGGCCTGCGTAGAGAAACCCTGTTGAGCAGACTTGTGAACACCGGTCATCGCCAATCTCTCCTCTGGTAGTGCGGGGGCCACAGTGTGCGCCCTTGCCGATTTATTTTCTAATCGCTGCATCCGTTTGCGCGTGCCGTGGGTAGTACCGGTAGCAGCGCCTCGCTGCTCCTATGGAGAGACACCGATGAACGCCAAAGCCTTGTTCTGCGTGACCTGCCTGTTCGCTGCTGCACCGACCGCCTTTGCCCAGACCGGTTTACCCGACAGCATCAAAGTGCCGGACGGTCACAAGGTGGCGATGGAAACCACCGGAGTCGGCGAAATCACCTACGAATGCCGGGACAAAGCCAACGCCGTAGGCCAGACCGAATGGTTTTTCGTCGGGCCCAAGGCGGTGCTCAATGACCGCAGCGGCCAGCAGGTCGGCAGCTACTTCGGCCCACCGGCCACCTGGCAGGCCAAGGACGGCTCGAAAGTCACCGGCACCCAGTTGGCGGTGGCGCCGTCCAGTGCCGGCAACCTGCCCTATCAACTGGTCAAGGCCAACCCCGCCGAAGGCAAGGGCGCGATGAGTGGCGTTGCGTACATTCAACGGGTTGCCCTAAAGGGTGGCGTAGCGCCGAGCACCGAATGCACGGCGGCCAACAAGGGCAAGCAGGAAGTGGTGAAGTACCAGGCCGACTACATCTTCTGGGCGGCCAATTAACCAAAGTCGTCTACGCTGCTGCGAAAGCGCCCCGGGCTCACCGCCGGGGCATCCACCTGGAACCTTGTCCTTGCCTGAAGCCGTTTTTGACTATGAAGCCTGCCTGCTGGCCTGCGCTCGTGGCGAACAATTGGCCCTGCGCCGGCTGTATCAACAGGAAAGCAGCCGGCTGCTGGGCGTCGCCCTGCGCATCATGCGCGACAAGGCCGTGGCCGAAGACATCGTGCATGACGCCTTTATCAAGATCTGGAATGGCGCCGCCAGCTTTGACCCGCACAAAGGCTCGGCCCGCGGCTGGGTGTACAGCGTGACCCGGCACCTGGCGCTCAATGCCATGCGCAGCAGTGGCCGCGAAGTGCCCCTCAGCGAAGAGCATGAAAGCGCAGAACACACCGACACCTTCGACTATCAGGCGCGCTCGGGGCGAATCTACAGCTGCCTCGAACAACTGGACCCGGCCCGGCGCAACTGCATCCTGCATGCTTATGTAGACGGTTATTCCCACAGCGAAATCGCGCACAAACTCGGCGCCCCGTTGGGCACCGTGAAAGCGTGGATCAAACGCAGCCTCGCGGCATTGCGTGAGTGCATGGCATGAACAGCATCGACGAATTGGCCAGCGAATACGTGCTGGGTACCTTGCCCGCCGAGCAGCGTGCCGAGGTGGAGCAGCGCCTGGCAACCGATGCCCAATTGCGCGCGGCGGTTGACGCCTGGGAACAACGCCTGCTGCCATTGACCGAACAGGCCGAGCCCGCGACGGCATCGGTATATTTATGGCAACGCATCGAGCGCAGCCTGGGGCATTCAGCCACCCAGGACTCGCCGGTCTCGTGGTGGAACAGGCTGGCCTTGTGGCGCGGGCTGGCCGGTGCCGGCATTGCGGCGAGCCTTGTCTTGGCGACGCTGTTGCTGACCCATACGGCTACCGTCAACCCGACCGCTTATGTGGTGGTGCTGGTCGCCCCGCAAAACCAGGCACCCGGCTGGGTGATTCAGGCGAGTAATCATCAGGAAATCCAGCTGATACCGCTGGGTATCATGGAAGTACCGGCGGACAAGACCTTGCAGTTCTGGACCAAGGGCGAAGACTGGCAAGGCCCGGTGTCGCTGGGTTTGGTAACGCCTGGGCAATCGTTGTCGGTGCCCCTGGACAAACTCCCGCCGCTGGCACCCAACCAGCTGTTTGAGCTGACCCTGGAAAACCCCGGCGGGTCGAAAACCGGCAAGCCGACAGGTCCGATTCAGGCAATCGGCCGGGCCGTTAAAGTAATCTGAACGTAATGCAATGTTGTGGAAGACCAGTTCGCGCACTTGCATTACATCTCGGGGCTATAGCGTCCCCATTGCGCTATAGAATCGGGCTCGAAAACCCGGCTCCCTGGACCCTTCATGCCCTCAAAAACCCGTTCGCTGCTGATTCTCGCCCTTGTGGTCATCTTCACTGGCATCGGCGCAGGCATCGGCGGCATGCTCCTGGCCTTGCTGCTGCACGGTATCCAGCACCTGGCCTACGGCTACAGCCTGGACAGCCTGATCAGCCACGAAACCTTTTTGCTCGGTGTCACCGCAGCGTCACCCGAACGCAGGGTGTTGGTGCTGACGAGCTGCGGCCTCATCGCAGGCCTCGGTTGGTGGCTGATCTACCGCTATGGCCGCCCGTTGGTGAGCATCAAGCAGGCGGTCTCGGCCCAGGCGCCGATCATGCCGCCCAAGACCACCCTCGCCCACGCCGTGCTGCAAATCATCACCGTGGCCCTCGGCTCGCCGCTGGGCCGTGAAGTGGCGCCAAGGGAAGTCGGCGCGGTGGCCGCCACCTGGCTGTCACAGCGGGCACGCCTGGCGCCGGACATGCACCGGCTGATTGTCGCCTGCGGTGCCGGCGCCGGGTTGGCGGCCGTGTACAACGTGCCGTTGGGTGGCGCGGTGTTTGTGCTCGAAGTGTTGGTGGGTGTGTTCACTTGGCCGGCGGCGGTGATTGCCCTGGCCACCTCGGCCATCGGCGCGTCGGTGGCCTGGATCGGCCTGGGGGCGGAGTCGCAATACGTGATACCGCACTTTGTGCTCAGCCCAGGCTTGGTCGCCTGGGCGCTGGCTTGCGGGCCGGTGTTTGGCGTGGCCGCCTACGGGTTCACCCGCCTGACCGGCGCGGCCCGCAGCCATGCCGCCCGTGGTTGGCGGCTGCCGGTGCTGTCGTTGATCAACTTCACGATCATCGGTGGCCTGGCCATTTTCCTGCCGCAGATTCTTGGTAATGGCAAAGGCCCGGCGCAGCTGGGTTTCGACAACGAGTTGACCATCGGCCTCGCCGCCGTGCTGCTGGTGGTCAAGGTGCTGATCACCGCCAGCACCCTGCGCGCCGGTGCCGAAGGCGGCCTGTTGACGCCAGCGCTGGCCAATGGCGCCTTGCTGGCAGTCATCCTCGGCGGCGCCTGGAGCCTGCTGTGGCCCGGTGTGCCGCTGGGGGCGTTCGCGATTATTGGCGCGGCGGCGTTCCTGGCTTCCAGCATGAGCATGCCGCTGACGGCGATTGTGCTGGTGGCGGAATTCACCCGCATCGACCACGACTTCCTGGTGCCGATCATTCTCGCGGTGGCGGGTTCGATGTGCATGAGCAAGTTGTGCGTGTTGTGGGAAAAGCGCTGAAGAAGCTGGATTAAAACCCCGGCACGCGCCATCCTCCGCGCTTTAAGCCGCCCCATCAGCGGCGTTCTACGCACAAAGGATATGCCCATGCACGACCAACCCCTCGCCCCTGCCGACTTCGAGTTCATCGACGAAACCCTGCTCAAGTACGGCGACGACCATTCGGTGCTGAACCTGGCCGAGCTCGACGGCTACTTCACCGCGCTGGTTTCAAGCCCTGCGCAGGTGGACGTTGCCGAGTGGTTCCCCGGTATCTTTGGCGGGCAGAACCCTGACTGGGAAAGCCCGGAAGAAGCCAAGCAGTTCCTTGAACTGAGCGTGCGGCACATGAACGCTATCGCCACGCAACTGGCGACCGATGCGCAAGGCTTTAAAGCACGTTTTGAAGAAACCGAGCATCAGGGCCAGCCACTGACCCTGGCGGAAGAATGGTGCTTTGGCTATATCCGTGGCGCGGCCATTGGCAACTGGCCAGAGCTGCCCGCCGAACAGGCCGGGCAACTGGAGAAGATTTCCTGGTGCGCTGAGCAGGACAACTTTGAACTGCCGGCAGACCTGGATGTTGATGCTCATCAACAGCGGGTGGCCGCGATCGAGCCGGCCGCCCGTGCATTGCACGATTACTGGTTGGCCCAGCGCTGATTTATCTCGTGTCTGAATACAATACCTGTGGCGAGGGAGCTTGCTCCCGCTGGGGTGCGAAGCGCCCCTGATTTTTAGGGCTGCTGCGCAGCCCAGCGGGAGCAAGCTCCCTCGCCACATCATGTGTTCCCTCCCGTTTCAGTTGGCGCTATTTGAAATCGACGTCAAACGCCTGATAGAACGCATTGCCGGTGTTGGCCACGATCCACATCAGCACCAGCACATGCCGGCCCTTCTTGCCCTTGGGCAACGTCACGTGGTGTTCCACCTTGGCCTTCAGTTCGGCCGAGTGCTGGTAGTACGGCACTTGGGTGTAAAAGTCCTCGTAGAACGGCTTGGCCTCCAACTGAGCGCGGCTGATGCGCTGCGTCGCGTCCCAGCCATCCTTGGTGATCAACCAGCGATAGCCACGGGTCACGTGCGCGGCGGTGTAGTCCCACTGCACCTTGAACACCTGGCCGGCTTCAACATTCAGCAATGGCCAGTTGAATGGGGTGTTTAGCTTCTTGCTCATTTCATCGTCAGTGAAGTTCACGCAGTCGCGGGCATCGGTCTTGCCGCCACTGAGAATGTGCCCGTCGGCGGGCGGCGTGACGCTTTGATCGTCGGTCTCAAAAGGCACCGGAAATGGCCCGGCGCTGAGGGCCGGGAAGTTCTTGCCGCCTTCCATTTCGTTGACTTGCCAGTTTTCCAGCAGCCCGCGTTCTACCGCCACCGAGCCACGGCTGGCCGGAGTCACGACGCGACCATGCCTGAGTTGAGTCTGGGGTTTGTTCATTTCAGTCACTCCTTGATTGAAGGCTTCCCGTCATGGGAAGCGCCTTGAACTTAGCCCACCCCGCCGGGTTGTCTACCCGACAGTTCTGTCAGACAAATCGCGCCATGTCCTTGTTTTGCGGCGTTTTCACAGTAGTCCTGCAGCGGGCCTATCGCCGGTCCTACCCTGCGACAGGCGATCGGACTACAGCTGCCGTCCGTGAACACCCGGCTTCAGGTGTTGAGGATCATCTCAAAGCCGCCATAAATCATGCGTTGCCCATCAAACGGCATCGGGTTGGCGTCCGCCTTCAGGCGCGGGTCCTCCATCACCTTGCGCATCCCGGCATCACGCACCTGCCGTGACGGCCACACGATCCAGGAAAACACCACGGTTTCATCGTCCTTAAGCTTCACCGCCATGGGCAGCGACGTCACCTGCCCCTGGGGCACATCGTCGCCCCAGCACTCAACGATATTGAGCGCACCGTGCTCCTTGAACACCACGGCGGCGGCCTTGGCGTGCTGGATAAATCGTTCGCGGTTTGCGGTGGGTACTGCGATCACACAGCCATCTACGTAAGACATGATCATTCTCCTGATTCGACGGGTTGTTCTGCTTGTAGTCGATCAATCAGGCGCTCAATCGACATCAACGTGGGAAATGTCGACCAGCGGTGTTTTACCGATTGCGAGGCCGGGTCGATTCTTGATATGACAGGCGCCTTCAATAACAAAACCCGCTCAAAGGACTGACTCACCATGACCGCCCACGCCAACGCATTCCACGCCCTGCACCATGCCCACTTGTTGATCCTGCCCAACGTCGCCGATGCGGGCGGTGGGCGCCTGGTGGCGCAACTGGGCAGCCAGGCCGTCGCCACCAGCAGCGCGGCCGTTGCCTGGACCCACGGCTACAAGGACGGCAATCAACTGCCGCTGCCTTTGCTGGTGAGCACCGTGCACTCCATCGCCCGCGTCATTGATGTGCCGCTGAGCGTGGACATTGAGGCGGGTTATTCCGACGACCTGGAGCAAGTGAGCCGGGTGATCAAGGCCGTGATCGACGCGGGCGCCGTCGGCATCAACATTGAAGACGGCGCCGGCACACCTGAACTGCTGGCGCGCAAGATCGAAGTCGCACGCCGGGTGGCGGACAGTTGTGGGGTGAAGCTGTTTATCAACGCCCGTAGCGACGTGTATTTGAAAGGGTTGGCGCCTGAGCCACAGCGCCTTGAAGAACTTCTCAAGCGCGCCGCGTTGTATCAGGGCGCAGGCGCCGACGGATTGTTTGCCGCCGGTATCCACCTGGAACACGAAATCCGGCAGCTCTGCCAGGCGACCACCTTGCCGGTCAACGTTCTGGCGTGGGCCGGCTTGCCCGCTCCCGAGACACTGCAAGCCTTGGGCGTGCGCCGCCTGACGGCAGGTTCGAGCATCGCCGAATTCCTGTACGGCGCCATGCACAGCCTGGCCGAAGGCTTCCTGCGTACCGGAACACTGGATAGCCATGACCTGAAGGCGTTCACCTATGGCGACTTGAATGGCCGCATGGCGCCATAACCCGCGACGCCCAACGATCCCCGCTCGACAACGGTAGCGTGTTTGGCCGATTATTCGTGTCCGCCAAACGCCACCCGCCTTGAAGCAGGAGCCTTGTACCTTGAGTTCGCAGAAAACCGTGACCGTTACACCGCCCAACTTTCCATTGAACGGCAAGGTAGCGCCCCCCGGCTCCAAATCCATTACCAACCGTGCCCTGCTGCTGGCCGCCCTGGCCAGGGGCACCAGCCGCCTGAGCGGCGCGTTGAAAAGCGATGACACCCGCCACATGTCGGTGGCCCTGCGGCAGATGGGCGTGGTGATTGATGAACCGGACGACACCACGTTCGTCGTCACCAGCGTTGGCAAGCTGCAATTGCCGGCGCAACCGCTGTTCCTCGGTAATGCCGGCACCGCGATGCGCTTCCTCACCGCGGCCGTGGCCACCGTGCAAGGCACCGTGGTGCTGGACGGCGACGCCTACATGCAAAAACGCCCGATCGGCCCGCTGCTCGCGACCCTCGGCCAGAATGGCATCAAGGTCGACAGCCCTACCGGCTGCCCTCCCGTAACCGTCCATGGCACCGGCCGCGTGCAGGCCAAGCGTTTCGAGATCGACGGCGGCCTGTCGAGCCAGTACGTGTCGGCGCTGCTGATGCTGGCGGCGTGCGGCGAAGCCCCGATTGAAGTGGCCCTGACCGGCAAGGACATTGGCGCCCGTGGCTATGTCGACCTGACCCTGGACTGCATGCGCGCCTTCGGTGCCCAGGTGGACATCGTCGATGAAAGCACCTGGCGCGTGGCCCCCACCGGCTACACCGCACACGACTACCTGATCGAGCCTGACGCTTCCGCCGCCACCTATCTGTGGGCCGCCGAAGTGCTGACCGGTGGCCGCATCGACCTCGGTGTCGCCCCGCAGGATTTCACCCAGCCCGATGCCAAGGCCCAGGCAGTGATCGCGCAATTCCCGCAGATGCAGCCGGTGGTCATTGGCTCGCAGATGCAGGATGCCATTCCAACCCTCGCCGTACTGGCCGCGTTCAACAACACGCCGGTACGCTTCACGGAGTTGGCCAACCTGCGGGTCAAGGAATGTGACCGGGTGCAGGCGTTGCATGACGGCCTGAACGAAATTCGCCCGGGCCTGGCGACCATTGAAGGTGATGATTTGCTGGTGGCCAGCGATCCGGCCCTGGCGGGCACCGCGTGCAACGCGCTGATCGACACCCACGCCGACCACCGCATCGCGATGTGCTTTGCCTTGGCGGGCCTGAAGGTGTCGGGGATCAGGATTCAGGACCCGGACTGCGTCGGCAAGACCTATCCTGAGTACTGGAAAGAGCTGGAAAGCCTTGGCGTCCAACTGACCTGGTAAGCCGTCGGCGCCGGTAACGGGAGGGAGACTTCATGACGATTCGCCAACCCTGCCCACCCGGCGCCTGCGACTGCAATCGCGACCAACTGCTCGACCTCCCCGGCGCCGATGCACGCATCCTGCACCTGACGCGCCAGGAAGAAAAACGCCTGCTCGAACGCCTCGAAAACCTGCAAAGCCTGCCCGACCTTGAGCGCATGCAACAGCTGATGCACCAGCAATTGGGCATCCGCGTGCACATCGCGCCCGGTCATACGGAAGTCAAAAGCATGCGCGGGATTCAGATCGTTATCGATGACTTGCCGGGGTTGTGTCGCAAGACCCGGCAGTCGATTCCGGCAGCGATTCGCAAGGGCCTGGAGAAGCGGCCGGAGATTGCGTATCGGTTGCTGGATGCTCATGACTTGTTTCGGGAGGGTTGAAGCCCCCCGGGGTTGCGCTGCTTTTCGAGCAATACAGCCACGCTGCCACGGGTTCAGGCCTACGTCACCAGATGAATGTGCCACCTCCCTTCATCTTGAATTCCGTGCCATGTCCGGCCAATAGGTCTTTGAGGCTCATGTCGGGAAATCTCTTTAGCCGCTCTAGTTGCTCGTCATTCAGCTGCTTGACCTGCTCAGGAGTTACCCTCGAGAAACGCGGCGTTTCACCCGTCTTGAGCTCGTTATTATTGAGTGCCTGATCAGATGCAGGCTTGTCTTTGGGCGTATCGATCATAGGGGCAGAAGTTGCCCCACCGGCAGTAATGGTCGACATCGTATTTTCTCCATGGCTCAAGTTGGGCTGCCCGTATGGACAGCCATCCGCTCTGTGGCCCGAATCAAAAAACGGTTCCACCTTCCTCAAAGCAGGTTCGCCGCCGAGCTAATTGCCTCTTCCCCCCGCAAACGACCACTCATCCGCCGCCGTCGTCGTAATCACCACCATCACGTCCTCAGGGCTCAGCCCTATGGCGGCCTCCAACCGCTCCACCAGCACCCGGTAGAGATGGCGTTTGGTCTCGGTATCACGGCGTTTGCCTCCAGTGATCGCGATCAGTACATAGTCGTGGCTGCGTGGGCCGCCCAGGTAGTTGGGGTCGATGATCATTTCGCCCACTTCGTGCTGGTGGATCACGTGGAAGCGATCCGCTTCAGGAATCTTGAAACTTTCAACCAGGGCGTCATGCAGTCCCTGGGAAAGCGCTTGCAGATACTCTGGAGATTTCCCGCGATGCAGGGAGATTCGTGCGTAGGGCATGGTGGTTACTCCGCAGGATCGATGGCTGCCAACAGGTTCAACGCCGACGCCGCCGTCGGCCAACCGGAATAAAACGCCAGGTGTGTGATCACCTCGCCCAGCTCATCGACGCTCAAGCCATTGCCAACAGCCCTCTGCAAGTGAAACGGCAATTGCTCCAGACGATACATCGCCACCAACGCGGCCACAGTGATCAAGCTGCGCTCCCTGGGTGACAGGCCGTCACGCTCCCAGATATCGGCGAACAGCACATCGCGGGTCAGCTCGGTAAATTTGTTGCTCATGGGCTCTCGCTCCGACAATTCAGTTGACGGGCAAAAACTAGCAAGCCAGGATCGTTCCGAATATCAGATTAAACAGCACCAATCATCCCAATTTTATGGACTGTAAAATGCGCCGCCCCACCTTCGACCTAGATGTACTGCGCACCTTTGTCACCGGCGTTGAGTTGAACAGCTTCGCCAAGGCGGCAGATCGCCTGGGCCGTTCGACCTCTGCCGTCAGTGCGCAATTGAAGAAACTCGAAGAACAGGTCGGCACGCCGGTGCTGAGCAAATCCGGGCGTGGCCTGGTGCTGACGCCAGTGGGTGAAGCGCTACTCAGTCACGCCAGGCGGCTGCTGGACCTCAACGACAGCGTCTTCAGCAGCCTTCACGAAACCCAAACCGCAGGCACCTTGCGCCTCGGCTTGCAGGAGGATTTTGGCGAGCATGTGCTCAGTGACATCCTGCGGCGCTTCGCCAGGCTGTATCCGATGATCAGCCTCGAAGTGCGGATTGGCCGCAACGCCGAACTGCTTGCACTGATCGACAGTGCCGGCCTGGACTTGGCACTGACCTGGGAAACCGGCCGCACCTCGACCGGCTCCACACGCCTTGGGCAAACACCGATGCACTGGATCGGCCCCCGGGACAAGCCGCAACTGCCGCGTGCCGAAGATGCGCCGCTGCCACTGGTGATGTTCGAGGCGCCCTGCGTATTGCGCAGTGCTGCCACCGAAGCGCTGGACCGCGCCGGCATTGCCTGGCGCATTGCCTTGACCAGCCCCAGCGTCGGCGGAATCTGGGCCGCCGTCGACGCCGGGTTGGGCGTGACGTTGCGCACCCGCATCGGCTTGCCGGCGCGCCTGCGGGTGCTCGACGGGCTGCCGCCGGTGCCATCCCTTGGCTATGAACTGCATTGCAGCCATCCAGCGCCAGGCGCGGCAATGGCACAGTTGGCTACGCTCATACAGAGCAGCCTCGAACAGCAGGTGGTTTAGGCGGTTTCGCAGGGTTCCAGGGCAGCAACAAACAACTGTCGCCCCAACTTCGCCACCGTCTCCAGATGCTGCTCCGCGGCGCCGCTCTCCGAGTCCAGCAACAGCTCGGATGTCAGCACTTTCGCCCCACAGTAATCAAAAATCCCGTGGTCGATTTGCGTGCGCATGGCGTTAGCATAGCCATGGCGTTCAAACACGCCTTCATCCGCCCCGCCGACGCCCAGCAAGTGAACCTGCAGGTGGCCGAGTTTTTTCACCACCTTGGTTTCAAGGCTGTAGTCGATCGCCCAACCGTTGACGAACACCCGGTCGATCCAGCCCTTGAGCAACGCTGGCATCGACCACCAGAAGATCGGGTACACCAGCACCAAGGCGTCGGCGCGGTCGAGCCGGGCCTGTTCCGCCAGCACGTCGGCCGGCGGCGTGGCGCGGGTGCGGTGTACTTTATGGTCGGCGGCGCCGTAGCGCGGGTCGAAGCCTTCGGCGGTGAGGTCAGCGATTTCGAAAGTGTGGCCGGCGGCAGTGATGCCTGCAGCGGCCTGTTTGGCGAGGTTGTGGGTCAGGGAATGAGGGTCGTGGTGAGCAACAACGATCAGCGCGTGCATGGCAGTGACTCCTACGGGGGTAGCGACGGGAAGGCAAATTGAGTAGGCTTGAGCTAAGTTACCGTTGGTAAGTTACTTTTGGTATATAAGCATGTCAAGCAGTCAATCCCCTCGCCGTCGCCTGTCCCGGGATGACCGGTTACGCCAGTTGCTCGACGTGGCCTGGCAATTGGTGCGCGAAGAAGGCACCGACGCCCTGACCCTGGGGCACCTGGCCGAGTTGGCCGGCGTCACCAAGCCGGTGGTGTATGGCCATTTCGGCGATCGCGCGGGGCTTCTGGCCGCGCTGTATGAAGATTTCGACGCCCGTCAGAACCAGGTGTTTGCCGCCGAAATAGAGGCCAGCACACCTACCCTGGAAGACCGCGCCTGGGTGATCGCCTCGTGTTATGTCGACTGTGTGTTGTTACAGGGGCGTGAGATTCCGGGCGTGATTTCAGCCCTGGCCGGCAGCCCGGAACTGGAAGCCATCAAGCGTGAATACGACGTGATTTTCCTCGGCAAGTGTCGGGATGCCCTGGCCCCGTTTACCCCGTCCGGCGACATCAGCCAGGCCGGCTTGCGCGGGATGCTCGGCGCGGCCGAGGCGCTGTCTCATGCAGCGGCCAGCGGCGAGATAAGCCCTGTGGAGGCGCAAGAGGAATTGTTTGCGAGCATCAAGGCGGTGGTGAGTCGAGGGGCGGCGCGTTAGCCCAGCCTTTCGCGTACGAACACCCGTGCTTTGTGGGTCATCTGGTCGAAGTGACGATCACGCTGTTTTTCGGCATCGACCATCGCCCGCTTGCCGTGCTTTTGCAGCAGGTAGGTGTGGATCTGGCGCACCTCCAGCGAGCTGTAGATCGACGCCACATCCAGCAAACCCATCAAGCCGTCGGTGCTGTAGTCGCGGGTGTTCATCAGCACCTGGGTACCGCGCACGCCGCGTAGTTGAAAGCCCATGGACTCGAACGCCGGCACCTTCTCCACCGCACAGGTCAGTTCGGCATGGGGGTAGCGGGCCAGCATGTCCTGCATCATCGCCCGCGCCACGCCTTTGCGCCGATGGCTGGCGTGCACCGCCATATAGGCCACGCCGCACGCCTCGGGATCGTCCTTCACCGGCAGGTACAGCAGGAAGCCGATCACCTGCTCTTGCGCGTCCAGCGCCACGATCAATTCAACCGCAATACCCTTGGACCCGCCCAGCGCTTCCAGATACAGGTGCACCTCGTAGCCGATCGCGTACTGGTAGACGTTGTACAGCAGGTTGCTCGGCGGGATGGCGACCATGCTGATGTCGGTCAGGTAGTCGACCACCATCTGCAGGATCTGCGCGTTGATCGGCTCGGGGCATGGGGTTTCGTAACGGATAAGGCTGAACATTCGAATTCCTGGTGTTTCGTGTCATGACCGCGCGGATTGTACCTGTTGAAAGGCTGTCGTGGACCCAGAGCGACTTGCCTCAGTCCTATTGTGGCGAGGGAGCTTGCTCCCGTTGGGCTGCGTAGCAGCCCCATTAAGCACACCGCGTTCTTTCTGCTAGAAACAGGATGCAGGTTTTGGGGCCGCTTCGCCGCCCAACGGGAGCAAGCTCCCTCGCCACCGGGGGTCGGTGCTTTCCAAATTGGTGATCCAGGCTCGGCTCACTGCACACACACCTCCCGCAGGCAACTGCGCAGCCAGCGATGGGCCAGGTCGGCGTCCAGGCGGGGGTGCCAGAGCATCGACACGGTGAAGTCCGGGAACGCAAACGGCAGCGCAAAACGATGGAGATCGCTGTGCAGGTTGGCGGTATGGCGCTCCGGCACGCTGGCGATCAGGTCGGTGCTGCGGGCCAGCGCCAGGGCCGTCGAGAAACCGGCGACGATGGTCACCACGTCCCGCGTCAGCCCCAACGCTTCAAGGGCTTGATGAATCTGGCCCTGATCATGGCCGCGTCGGGACACGTAGATGTGCTGGCCTTTGGCGAAGCGTTGCGGTGTGACTTCGCCCTCACTCAGCGGATGCCCCTTGCGCACCACGCCAATAAACCGGTCGCGGAACAGCGCCTGGGTCAGCACCTCGGGGCTGGCACTGCTGTCGACCACGCCCGTTTCCAGGTCGACGCTGCCGTCGCGCAGTGGCGTGCTGGCCTTGTCCGGCTTGTGCACGAAACGCAGGCGTACACCGGGCGCTTCCTTGGCGATACGCGCCAATAGCGCCGGGCCGAAGTTTTCAACAAAACCGTCGCTGGTGCGCAAGGTGAACGTACGCACAAGTTGGCTCGGGTCCAGCGTCGCAGCCGGCCGCAATACCGCCTCGGCATCCTGTACCAACTGGCTGACCTGCTCGCGCAACGCCAGGGCTCGCGGTGTTGGCACCAGGCCACGGCCGGCGCGCACCAATAACGGATCGCCGGTGGTTTCCCGCAGTCGCGCCAGCGCCCGGCTCATTGCCGACGGGCTCAGGCGCAAACGTTGGGCGGCGCGGGCGACGCTGCCTTCGGCGAGCAACACATCCAGGGTGATCAGCAAATTCAAATCCGGTGTTGACACGGCAAACCTCACATGGCGTTTGGCGCACGTATAAAGTGCAAATGCTGCGCCTTCCGCCATGTTAGGTGACGGCGTAGATTTCTGACAGCGGTCAAACCCAGGAGCCTCTTGATGAAATCACCTACACCCCGTGGCGCCCTCGCCGCCCTGTCACTGTCCATGCTGCTGGCGTCCTTGGGCACCAGCATCGCGAATGTCGGCCTGCCGAGCCTGGTGCAGGCGTTTGATGCATCCTTCCAGGCTGTGCAGTGGGTGGTGCTCGCTTACTTGCTGGCGATCACCGCCGTGATCGTCAGCGTTGGGCGGCTGGGTGACTTGATGGGTCGCAGCCGCCTGCTATTGACCGGGTTGTTACTCTTCACCGCTGCCTCCGCCTTGTGTGGCATGGCTCCCTCCCTCGGGCTTTTGATTGCTGCCCGGGCCCTGCAAGGCCTGGGCGCGGCGATCATGATGGCGATGACCATGGCGCTGGTGGGCGAAACCGTGGCCAAGGAACGTACCGGCCGTGCCATGGGGTTGCTGGGCAGCATGTCGGCCATGGGTACCGCGCTGGGGCCAAGCATTGGCGGCGTGTTGATCGCGGGGTTTGGCTGGCGTGCGCTGTTCTGCATCACCGTGCCGCTGGGGTTGCTGACCTTTGCCCTCGCCCGCCGTTACCTGCGAGTCGACCGTCGCGAACAACAACCCACGTCATCAGGCTTCAGTTTCTTGTCGACGCTGCGGGATTCAACCCTAAGCGCCGGCCTGGTCATGAGCGCGCTGGTGTCGGCGGTGATGATGGCGACGTTGGTGGTCGGGCCTTTCTACCTGACCCACGGCGCAGGCCTCGACCCCGCCTGGATGGGCCTGACGATGGCAGTGGGGCCGTGTGTTTCGGCATTGATGGGCGTACCTGCGGGCCGTTTGACCGACCGTTTCGGCAGCGGCCCAATGACCATTGCCGGGTTGCTGGCGATGCTTGTCGGCTGCCTGTTGCTGTCACTGACGCCGTTGAATCTCGGTATTGCCGGGTACATCGGCCCGCTGATAATCCTCACCCTCGGCTACGCGCAGTTCCAGGCCGCCAACAACACTGCGGTGATGAGCGACGTACTGGCGGACCGGCGCGGCGCGGTTGCGGGCCTGCTCAACCTGTCGCGCAATCTGGGGCTGATCGCGGGTGCCTCGGCATTGAGTGCGGTGTTTGCGCAGGTGTCCGGCGACCTCGCAACGGCCAGTCCCGCAGACGTGGGAAGCGGGATGCAAACTACATTCAGCGTGGCGTCGGTCCTCATCATCGCGTCCCTGCTTGTGGTGGTGTTCGCCTTGTGTGACCAGGGCCGTAAACACTCGGTATTCAAGAACTGAGGGAGAAAGTTCGGACCAACGGGTGCATGGATGCCCCTTCATCGCGCATCATGGGCACTTTCAAGCTCAAGGGAAACGTCCATGCGCGTTCTGTCATTGATGATGGGTCTTACGACGCTGGCCGCCAGTCTGGTGTTCAGCGCCCAGGCGCAGGCGGGTGAAGAAAGCCTGTTGGTCGACTCGATCAATCAATACCGCAGCCAGGTTCAGCGCTGCGGCAACCAGGGTTCCCAGGAATTGCCACCACTGGCCAGCGACACGCGCCTGGTGTTGCCGGTCAACAGTGTCGGCGATTTGCAGCAGGCGTTGGCGCGGGCCGCGTACCCAATGGTCAACGTCCAGGCCATCAGCCTGAGCGGGCCCAAGAACGCCGAAGCCGCCATGAAAGCCGTGCGCGAAAGTTTTTGCCGGGTGGTGCTCGACCCGCAGTTCATTGATATCGGCGTGAGCAACAACGGCCAGGACTGGCGCATTGTGCTGGCCCGCCCGCTGCTGACCAGCGGCCTGGGCGAGACCCAGACCGAAGGCAAGAAGGTGCTCGACATCATCAACGCCGCCCGCCAACAACCCCGCCAGTGCGGCGGCCAGGCGTTTGCCGCCACCACGCCGCTGAGCTGGAACGAAGAACTCGCCGCCGCCGCCGCCGGCCACGCCCGCAACATGGCCAACGGCAACTTCTTTGATCACTTGGACCACGATGGCCGCACCCCGGGCGACCGGGCTGAGCTGGCGGGCTACATCGGCCAGCAGATCGGCGAGAACATCGCCGCCGGCATGGACACTCCACGCAAAGTGGTCGACGGCTGGCTCGCCAGCCCCGGGCACTGCGCCAACCTGATGAACCCGCAGTTCCGTGAAATGGGCGCCGCCTATGCCATGGACCCGAAGAGTGATGCAGGCATCTACTGGACCGGGTTGTTTGGCGTGCAGCAATAACGGTCAACGTATCTTCGCTCCGACGCGGCACACCATGAGGCGCTGCGCCCCTGACGGTCGCGATCACCGTGGTTTGAAGGCGGTTTTGCCGGGTCATTATTGGGTGGCGACATTAAATTGCCATCTAGTGGATAATCCCGCTGAACTGGCTGGGTCCAGGGGTGTCTGTAGCTTGGCATCCCAACTTCAGCAAACCGTGGCAAAGAAGGCGTTCACCGAATGACAAACTGGCTGCAAGGCGGCGGCGAAATGGTCGAACGGGTCCGGCATCACGACTGGGCCAATACGCCGCTGGGGCCATTGGAACACTGGCCGGATGTGCTGAAGACCACGGCCGCCCTGTGCCTTGCCTCCAGATTCCCCCAGGCGATTGTCTGGGGGCCTTCGCTGATCACGCTGTACAACGACGGGTTTGTCCCGATTCTCGGCGACAAGCCAGACGCACTCGGGCGGCCTTTCAATGAGATCTGGCAGGAAGCCTGGCCCCAAATCAGCCCGATCGCCAACGCAGCCTTCGCCGGTGAAGCCACCTTTATCGAAAATTTCCCGTTGATTGTCGAACGCGGCTGCGCACCGGAGCAGGCGTACTTCACCTTCTGCTACAGCCCGATTCGCGACGTGCAGGGCAACGTGGTCGGCATGCTCGACACCGTGACCGAAACCACCGCCACCGTCGAACAGTCCCTGCGCCTGGCCGAGTTGAATGCGAGCCTGGAGCACCGCGTCAACGAAAGAACCACCCTGCTGACACAGACCGAAGCGGCGTTGCGCCAATCGCAAAAGCTCGAAGCCATCGGCCAACTGACCGGCGGCGTGGCTCATGACTTCAACAACCTGCTGACCATCATTCGTTCATCTGTGGACTTCCTGCGCCTGCCCACCCTGTCTGAAGAACGTCGCCAGCGCTACATGAGCGCCGTCACCGACACCGTGGAGCGTGCAGGCAAATTGACCAGCCAGTTGCTCGCATTCGCCCGCCGCCAGCCGTTGAACCCGGAAGTGTTCGATGCGGGCCAGCGGGTTAAAAACATCGGCGACATGCTGGAGACCGTCACGGGCGCGCGCATTCAGGTGCGGGTCGAGTTGCCCGGGCAACCGTGTTATGTGCGTGCCGACTCCAGCCAGTTTGAAACCGCCTTGATCAACATCGCCCTCAACGCCCGGGACGCGATGAACGGCCAGGGCACCCTGACCCTGAGCGTGGGCGCCGACCAGGCACTGCCGAGCATTCGTGGTGATGCAGGCTCGCGCCAGGCATTTATTGCGATCTCGCTGACTGACACCGGCAGCGGGATTCCCGGCGAGGCGTTCGAGCGCATCTTCGAGCCCTTCTTCACCACCAAGGAAGTCGGTAAGGGCACGGGCCTGGGGCTGTCCCAGGTGTTCGGCTTCGCCAAGCAGTCGGGCGGTAATGTCGATGTGGCCAGCAACGTCGGCCAAGGCACGGTGTTTACCCTCTACTTGCCCCAGGTTGTGCCTGAAGAGGGCTTCGAGTGCGGCGCCCAAGAGACTTGCGAGCTGATCGCGGACAGCGCCCAGCGCCATATTCTGGTGGTGGAAGACAATCTGGAAGTCGGCCGCTTTGCCAATCAGATCCTCCAGGACCTGGGCTACCAGACCACCTGGGCGACCAATGCCGAACAGGCGCTGGAACTGGCCGGCGCAGACGCAATGGGATTCGATGCGGTGTTTTCCGATGTGGTAATGCCCGGCATCACTGGCGTGGCGCTGGCCAGGGAATTGCGGCGGCGCAGGCCCGGCCTGCCGGTGGTGCTGACCTCGGGCTACAGCGAGGAACTGGCGGAAAGCGGCTACGAAGGCCTGGTTTTCCTGCCCAAGCCCTACTCTGCGGACCAGGTCTCAAAGGTGCTGGCCAGGGCGCTGCTCAAAGGCTGAGCCCTACTCCGCCACGGCCACCTGATTACGCCCCAGGGCTTTGGCGCGGTACAGGGCCTTGTCGGCGGTGTTCATCAAGCCGTGCAGGTCTTGATCCACCGCGCGGGCCCAGGCAACGCCGAGGCTCGCTGTGAGCCCATGGACCGGTTCGCTGGTCAGCCCGGCGATGGCCTTGACCAACTGCTCGGCGATGTCCCGCCCGGTCTCAAGCGAAGTATCGGGCAACAACACCGCAAACTCCTCGCCCCCTAGTCGCCCGTACACATCAGCCTGGCGAAACGACGCGCTGATCACCCCGCCGATCTGCCGCAGCACCTGGTCGCCGGCCTGGTGGCCGTAGGTGTCATTGATGTTTTTGAAGTGGTCCATGTCCATCATCAACGCGCACAACGGCTGCTGGTTATGGCGACACTGCTCGTAGAGCAACTGCGCATGTTCGAAGAACGCGCGGCGGTTCATCAGGCCGGTGAGTTCATCGGTTTGTGCGGCGCGGGTGGAGATATTGTGGGCACGTTCCATTTGCCGGGTCAGGCGAAAGGCCTTTTCCAGGGCGTCGGACAGCTTGCGCGTGGCGCTCACCACGAACGATGAAAACACCAGGACTGCCAGGCCTACGCCCACTTGCATCGGTGACGGCTGAAACAGCAACCACAGGGTGCATGGCATCAGAACCAGCGCCATGGACACCAGCGTCATATAGCGATAAGCCGAATAACACGAGACCGCGCTGACGGACATGCCCACGGTAAACAGCATGATGAGGGCCTGGGACAGCCGGTCGTCGGTGGGCATCAACGCCAGGGCGCCGGCGCCCCACACACCGGCGGACAACATCAGCGTCAGCCAGTAGCGACGCTCCCAGCGCGCGGGGGTACGGTCACTGTTGGGGCAGCGAAACCAGGCCATGAACATCGAGATACGCAGCAACGATGTGCCCGCCAATACCACCAGCCACACCAGCATCACCCGGTGATCGAAACGCTCCCAACACAGCCAGCACAGCATTGCTGCCGCCATATAACTGCCAAAAATGGCCGCAAACGACTGACGAAACAGTTGATGCAGTCGATCTGTTCGTACCTGCTCCTCGATGAAGCAATCCTGGTCCTGCCCACGCCCAAGGCCATTCATTTGGTCCGCCTGATCATACTGCCGCGACAAAGTGCCATTGTGGCATCCTGCCAGTACCCCTAACAACTGAATCAAGCGTGCTAGAGCGCCGAAAGCAGGATAAATATAGGCGAACACCTTCTCTCTCGCTCCAAGGATCAGAGCCTATCCATGAATACCCGCCCAATAAACACTTCACGATTGATCCTCAGGAACCCAACGGTCGACGATGTGGCCAGTGTATTCGCCATCTATGGCGACCCCGAGACCAACCGCTACAACCCGGCGGGGCCCTTGGCCGACCTGCACCAAGCCAAAACCGCCCTGGATCGCTGGCTCAAACACTGGGCAGAACATGGCTTTGGCCAATGGGCGATTGCAACCCGAGAGGCGCCAGAGTGCGTGATCGGCTTTGGTGGCATCACGTTGTACAACTACAACGAGGCTGAACGGATCAACCTGGGCTACCGCTTCGCGACCAGCGCCTGGGGCAAGGGCTTTGCGACAGAGCTTGCCAGGGCTGCGTTGCAATTTGGCTTTGTCGAGCTGGACCAGCCGCAGGTGTACGGCGTGGTCCGCCCGGCGCACCAGGCGTCAATCAACGTATTGGAGAAAATCGGCATGCAACGTGTCGACGAACTGGACGATGTGCCCGGTCAAGCGCCGAGCCTGGTGTATGTCGCCACCCGAGCCCCCTGACCTATGTATCGCAGTGTGTCCAAGCCACCCTGCGATACATAAGCTTTAACCCAACGGTTTTCTCGAAACAGGCCGGATACACAACTACGTTCAACTGTGAGCCAGGCACACAACCCGCCGCTGGAGGCTCACCATGCACACTCAATTGAACACCCCACACGGCTTCAAGCCCCGCCGCCTTATCGGCGCGTCGCTGCTGGCCTTTGCGCTGTTGCAGTTCGGTGCCCTCGGCGTTGCCGGTGCACAAACCGTTCAAGCGCCAGCGGTCGCCAGCGCGAGCACCCACAGCGCATTCGGTGCGCTGAAGCATGTGAAGGCCGGCTTGCTGGACGTGGCCTACGCCGAAGTCGGCCCGGCCGATGGCCCGGTGGTGGTCCTGCTGCACGGCTGGCCCTACGACATTGACAGCTATGCCGAGGTAGCGCCGCTGCTGGCCGCTCAAGGCTACCGGGTGCTGGTGCCTTACGCCCGCGGCTACGGCGACACACACTTCCTGTCGGCCAAGACCCTGCGCAACGGCCAACCGGCCGCACTCGCCGTCGACCTGATCGATTTCATGGACGCACTGAAGATCAAACACGCCGTGCTCGGCGGCTACGACTGGGGCGCACGCACCGCCGACATCGTCTCGGCGTTGTGGCCTGAGCGGGTTAAGGCACTGGTATCGGTCAGCGGCTATCTGATCGGCAACCAGGCTGCCGGTAAAAACCCACTGCCGCCCAAGGCCGAGTTGCAATGGTGGTACCAGTTCTACTTCGCCACCGAACGCGGCGCCGCCGGCTATGCAAAAAACACCCACGACTTTGCCAAATTGATCTGGCAAATCGCCTCGCCGAAATGGGCGTTTGACGACGCCACCTTCGACCGCAGCGCCAAGGGCCTGGACAACCCCGACCACGTCGCCGTGTCGGTCTTCAACTACCGCTGGCGCCTGGGCCTGATCCAGGGCGAGAAAAAATACGCTGCACTGGAACAGAAACTCGCCACTGCCCCGTCCATCAGCGTGCCCACCATCACGATGGAAGGCGACGCCAACGGCGCACCACACCCGGCGGCAGAAGACTACGCCAAGCGCTTTACCGGCAAGTATGAATACCGATTGATCACCGGCGGCGTTGGCCACAACCTGCCGCAGGAAGCTCCGCAAGCCTTTGCCAAGGCGGTGATTGATGCGGACCATTTGTAATGAAAAAGGCCGCCCGTAGGCGGCCTTCACTTGGAACGTTTCCAGGCGGCTTATTAAAAGATCGCGTAGGTGTAGTTCAAGATCAGGCGGGTTTGATCCTGATCAGCAGTGCCGGTGTTGTGGCCGTGGTAGCTACCGGTACGCAAGGTGGTACCGAAGCCTTTCAGCGGGCCTGCTTGCACGACGTAATCAAGACGGAAATCGGTTTCGCGCTCCGACTGATCGCTGCCACCGGCAACCTTGGACTTGATGTCGCTACCGTTGAGGTAGGCAATCGAGGCTTTCAGACCAGGCACCAGGGTTCTGAAGTCATACAGGTACTGGCCGAAATTGACTTGCTCGCCCGCACGGGAGAACTGGCCAACCACGGCGTCGGTGAACAGGTAGAAGTCGGAGCCGGCCGCGCCTTGCGCGGTTGGGTCGGCGATGCTGCCCTGGTTCACCCAGACGAAGCCGCCGTCGTCACTCACACCAATGTGGCCGAGCATCAACTGGCTGCCGCCCAACTGGTAGGTGAAGGCAGCACTGTAGGTTTTGTTGTCGACTTCACCGGCATGCTTGGCATAGCCGCCGTTGTTGTTGAACGCGTAGCCAGCCGAGCCGTTTTTACCGTCGCTGGTGCTGTCGAAATAGCGCAGGTCGGTTTTGAACGATTGGTCATTGCCCAACGGCAGTACGTGCACCAAGCCGAAATAGTTCTGTTTGTAGAAGTCTTCCAGGTCGGCGTAGTAGTACTGCAGCGTCAGGTTTTTAGCGATGACGTTGTCGGAAGAACCAAACGGCTGGTAGTCAACACCACCGAAACGGAAGCTGTCGCTGTCGCGAGTGGCACCGGCGACGCTCAAGCCAGTGGAGTTACTCGATGCACGACCTTCGGCCTTGTTCAACTCGCCGCCCGTGAAGGTGACGTTAGGAATGTCCTTGGAGGTCAGGATGCCGCCGTCAAAGGTTTGCGGGGCCACACGGCTGTCGTTGGACACCAGGATAGGCAGGATCGGGGCCAAGCCACCGCCCACGTGCAATTCGGTCTGGGAAATACGGAATTTAACGTTACCGGCTGCGCGACCGAAGCTGTCAGCAGGCTCGGTGCCATTGTTCTTGACCGGAAAGAAGCTGTTGCCGTTACCCGTCAGGCCATTACCCGCTGCGTGGCCATCGCCACCGTCCAGACGCAAGGCGCCAAAAGCCATCACGTCAAAACCCACGCCTAAGATGCCTTGGGTGTAACCGGATTTGTAGTCGAAGCGCAGCGCTGTAGCCGTTTCGCGCAGGTCGTTCGCGGTGCCGGAGTGAACGTCGGCATTGTAGTACATGGTGCGCGAACTGATCGAAGCGTGACTGTCTTCGAGGAAGCCACTATGACCGTTACCCGTGCCGAGTGAGCCAAGACCAAAGTCATCTGCACTGGCGTGTTGTGCGAGGACAGCCGCGGTGATAGCCAAAGCTAATGTAGAGAGTTTCATTTACTGCGCCCCTGTGAACATTATTTTTTTACTGTCCTTCGAGCGAATACCGTTGCAGCCCTGCAAACGCTGCGGATTGTGGCATGGGGCTTATGGCTGGGAATGTGAAATTTTTGTCATGTGACAATGAAAAAACCGTCATGAAAAGGCCGTACAAGACGGCCTTTTTTGACGGTTCAGGAACCTGAAGTTGTATGCAGGCTATTAGAGCGCTCTGCCCTGATTGGCCTGGAATCTGCCGCGAAAATGCGAAAACTGGTAGGCAACTGCCAGCCATACAAACCACGCAGGCATCGCACAGAGCGCCAAACGTGTGTCTGGGCGAAGTGCCAGTAGGCACAAAACAAACGCCATGAACGCCAGGGACACCCATGCCATTGGTACGCCACCCGGCATTTTGTACAGCGATTTTTCATGCAGGTCCGGTCGCTTTTTACGGTAGGCGATGTAGGACGCCAGGATGGTCGACCAGGTAAAGATCACCAGAATCGCCGAAACGGTCGAGACGATGGTAAAGGCCGTCATCACTTCCGGGACTATAAACAGCAGCAATAAGCCGAGCAGCATCAGGAAGGTGGTAAACGCCAGGCTGATAAACGGCACACTGCTTCTCGACAGACGCCGGAAAATTCCCGGTGCGTCGCCCAAGTCCGCCAGGCCAAACAACATGCGACTGGCCGAAAACACCCCGCTGTTGGCCGACGAAGCCGCCGACGTCAGCACCACGAAATTCACAATCCCTGCCGCCGCAGGAAAGCCCGCCACCAGGAACAGTTCAACAAACGGACTCTTGCTGGGCGACACCTGCTGCCACGACGTCACGGCGATGATGCACGCCAGGGCCAGCACGTAAAACAGAATGATCCGCAGCGGAATCGAGTTGATCGCCTTGGGCAGCGTCTTCTCTGGCGAACGGGTTTCAGCGGCCGCCGTGCCGATCAATTCAGTACCGGCGAACGAGAAGATCGCCATCTGAAACCCGGCAAAGAAGCCGAACAACCCGTTGGGGAAAGCTGCCTGCTTATCCAGCAAATGGCTCAGGGAAGCCGTGACGCCGGTGGGTGACACAAACGAGCTGGCAATCAACACCACGCTCACGCCGATCAACGTCACCACGGCGATGATCTTGATGATCGCAAACCAGAACTCCACCTCACCGAACAGCCGCACCGTCAGCACACTCAAGGCAAACAGGGTGAGCAACATCGCAATCGCCGGGATCCACGCGGGCACGTCCGGGAACCAATACTGGAAAAAGCCCCCCACCACCACCGCATCACCCACCACCGCCACGCTCCAGCTCAGCCAATACGACCAGCCGAGAAAAAACGCCGCACGCGGCCCCAGGTAAGCACCGGCAAAGTCGGCGAAGCTCTTGAAGTTCAGGTTGGATAACAGCAGCTCGCCCATGGCGCGCATCACGAAATACACGAACAGCCCGATGATCATGTAGATCAGGATGATCGAGGTACCCGACAGCGCAATGATCTTGCCCGAGCCCATAAACAGGCCGGTGCCAATCGCACCGCCCATGGCCATCAGTTGAATATGTCGGTTGCTGAGGGTGCGTTGCAAAGCGGGCTTTTCAATAAGCCCGGGCGCGGTTGTTTTCATCACAAAACCTCTTGTTATGTTTTTGAGTTTTGGCAGAAAAAAAGTCAGGCGTTTCTTGTTGTTGGTATGGCGTGGGAATCAGGCTTGTTTGTTCTCGAAACCATGCAGCACGTTGACGGCATTGATGCCGATTTCATCGACCATGTAGCCGCCTTCCATCACAAACAGGGTGGGCACGCCCACGCTGGCGATGATTTCGCCGATGCCCAGGAAGTCGCGGCTTTCCAGCAGGAAATGACTGATGGGATCGTCCTTGAAGGTGTCGACGCCGAGGGAAATCACCAGCACCTCTGGCGAGAACTTTCGCAGTTGATTACAGGCGTCGAGCAGCGCGTCTTTGTAGGTGCTCCAACCGGTGTTTTTCGCCAGCGGATAGTTCAGGTTGAAGCCCTCGCCCGCCCCTGCACCGCGCTCGGCACTGAAGCCCGAATAGTAGGGATACGACACTGCCGGCTCGCCATGCAGGGAGACGAACATCACGTCGCTACGGTCGTAGAAAATGTTCTGCGTGCCGTTGCCGTGGTGAAAGTCCACATCCAGCACCGCGACGCGCTTGGCCCCTTGGGTGATCGCTTGTTGCGCCGCGATGGCCGCATTATTCAGGTAACAATAACCGCCCATGTATTCCCGCGCGGCATGGTGCCCGGGTGGACGGCACAGGGCAAAGGCACTGGTGTGGCCTTCATCGATCAACGCCAGGCCGGTGAGCGCGATGTCGGCGCTGGTCTTCACCGCTTGCCAGGTGGTGCTGGTGATTGGCGAGCCGGCGTCCATCGCGAAAAACCCGAGCTTGCCGTCGATGAATTCCGGCACCTGGTCATTGGCCAAATCCCGCACCGGCCACACCAGCGGCAAGGCGTCATGGGCACGGCCGATAGCGGTCCATTCGGCCCAGGCGGTTTCCAGGAAGGACACATAGCGTTCGCTGTGGGCGTTGACGTAACAGGCCCGGTCAAACTTGCGCGGCACGATGATATCGCCAAGGCCCACATGCCTGACGCGGTCACGCACCGTGTCGGCCCGGCTGGGTTGTTCGAAGGACGGCTTGAGCACGCCGTCCTTGAGTTCGGTGCCATGGTGCAAACGATGAGAATCGCTAAAAACAGTCAGCATGAAAGACATCCACCCGTGAAAGACAGGTGATTATTTTGTTCTGGCCTCGGTGGGATTTCTTTGCTTTTACGTGCGCCGATGCTAGCGTAATCGGGCACTTTTACCCCAAAGAGCCGCCATGAAGAAAAATAAAACCAAACAGGTCGCACTTGACGACACCGATCTCGCCATCCTCGCGTTGTTGCAGGCAGACGCCAGTATTTCCAACGCCGAACTCAGCGAGCGCCTGTCCCTGAGCCTCACGCCGTGCTGGCGCCGGCGTAAGCGGTTGGAGGAAGAAGGCGTGATCAAGGACTACCAGGCCAACCTTGATCGCAAGATGCTGGGGCTGGAAATCATGGCGTTTGTGCATGTGCGGTTTGCGGTGCACTCCGACCATACGCCGGAGGATTTTGAGGCGGTGATCAAGGAACTGCCCCAGGTGCAGTCGTGCCACAAGATCACCGGGGATGCGGATTATTTGCTGCAGGTGCTGGCGGAGGATCTGGACGCGTACAGCGATTTTGTGGAGAGCGTGTTGCGGCGGCAGTTGGGGATTGCGTCGATTCAGTCGAGTTTGGCGTTGAGGGAGGTGAAGGCGACGAGTCGGGTGGCGATTCCGGGCAGGTTGAAGCCGTGAGCGACTCGGTAAGCTAGCAACGCAAAACTATTGTGGTGAGGGGGCTTGTCCCCCGTTGGGCTGCGTAGCAGTCCTGTTTTTTGGGGGCGCTTCGCACCCCAGCGGGAGCAAGCTCCCTCGCCACGGGGTTAGTGGTTTTCTGCCAGAGCAGTGGCGTCTGACGGATTGCTGGGGCCGCTGCGCAGCCCAACGGGGGACAAGCCCCCTCGCCACAGGTTGTTCGGCGATTTCAGAATGCGCAGGTCCAAGAACATCTGACGGCTAGCGCAGGGACTGCTGCAAAAACTCACTGATCAAGCTGAGTATCTGCTGCTGAATCTGCGGCTTGGGACGGGCACCCTTGGCATCAAGGCAGATGAAGCCTTCACCGGGGTCGCTCTGTTCAATACGCTCCACCGCGCCCGGCTTGCAGATGGGCAAAAAGCTGAAGTGCGTGGCGTCGCTGATTTCCACGTAGCGCGAAGTCTTCTGCGGCAGGCGTTTGGCTAAGTCGGCAGATTCCAGTGCTGCAGGCAATTCCGGGGACGGTGTACCCGCAGCAATCACCAGCGTGGGCCGGTGCAGCGCCGCCAGACTTTCATCGCTGAAGCCGCGGGCGAAGCCCAGGTCCAGGGAAACAATGGCGCCCACGCGCTTGTCGCTCAAGTCCTCGGCCAAGCGCTGCTTCGCTTGCTCGGTACGGCCAACCTCGAGTTGTTCGTAGGCCTTGCAAGGGGCAATTGCCGCATGCGCCTTGCAGTCGTCGGTAAAGCGCTGCGGGTCAAAGCGGGCGCCGCCGACTTCCAGTGCCGTCCAGCCACCGAGCGAGTGCCCCACTACGGCGATCT
Source organism: Pseudomonas sp. K2I15 (assembly GCF_002204795.1). Taxonomy (GTDB): domain Bacteria; phylum Pseudomonadota; class Gammaproteobacteria; order Pseudomonadales; family Pseudomonadaceae; genus Aquipseudomonas. Next base: position 44,235 of record NZ_NIXO01000019.1, on the reverse strand, counting down.
TGTGGCTGGCCACCGCGCCAAAGCGTTTGGGCTGGGCGATCATGGCATCAATCACCCGGTGGATATCGAGCGGACGGTTCCATAGCTCGGAGGCGGCAGGCTGGGTCCGGTCCTTGCTGGTGGTGCCGGGGTGGTTGGGTGAGGCGACGATATAACCCTGTTGGGCCAACGCACTGGCGAGCCAGGACTGATTGATCCAGTTGCCGAAGATACCGTGGGAGATCACCACCAGCGGATGCTCACCGGCAGCAGGCGCAGCGTCCTTCAAGGCTGGCGCGCCGACAAAAACCGGATTGTCTGCTATCAGTTCTGGCGTGCCGGCAGCGTTGGTCGGGTACCACACCGCCACCTGCAACGGCCTGCCGTGTTCCGCGTCGGGAATCACTATTTCCTGGAATCCAATCCGCACGTTGGCCTGGGCCAGGCCGCAAACAACCATCAACAACAGAGCAGCACACAGCGTTTTCATCCTTGAGTTCCCTAAGTGGCTAAGCGCCATATTCTTGCACAGCTGGCCACAGTATCGACAGCTCCGTACCCGTCACAGTAACCTGCCCCACACACGATGAACGCAACGTATCCAGGGAGGGCAACATGGGCATTTGGGATCGTCTGTTTGGCGGGCGCTTTACCATGCCGCCTCCCGAAGAAACCAACGCCAGCCACGCAGCAATCATGCGGGAGATGCGCTCTGACGAATCCCCGGAACAGAGGCACGCACTCAAATCGCTGACCCAAACGCTGCTGGCTCACGCGCCAGAGCATGAAAGTGCCAGGCTGGTCAGGCGAGTGCTGCGCAAGTTCGCCATGGAGCAACACGCCGCCACCGCGCTGTCAGAGGGTTTGCTTGACGACACCCGGGGACAGAAACTCGACTATCTGGCGCTGCTGGCCGTTGATTGGCGAGGGTATGACGGCTTTGAATACCTGGCGCCCTACCTGGCAAGCGCCAGCGGCGTGCAAGAACCTTACGTTTACGTGCATGACGGCACTTCAACAATGCCCGAGGTGCTGGGCCGTTTCGACCAATGGCTGGCTCGATTCGGTAAGCGTTACGTTCACCTGGACTCTGGAGATGACGATTTCCAGGGATTTATCATCGATGCTGAACAGGTCGAGGCAATCATCGAGCTGGCGCGTGTAGCCGGTATCAACGCCAGCCTCGATAGTTTCTGATTTAAGGTAAATACCCATGTCCATCGCCGATAACCTGCTGGCCTTCACCTTCGCCGCCACGCTGCTGACGCTCACCCCCGGGCTGGACACTGCTCTGGTGCTCAGAACCGCAACGGTCGAGGGCAAACAACAGGCGTTGCGCGCCACACTGGGCATCAACGCCGGCTGTCTCTTATGGGGCGCAGCGGTCGCCTTTGGGCTGGGCGCGCTGATCGCGGTTTCAGAGGTGGCCTTCAACGTTTTGAAGTACTGCGGCGCCGCTTACCTGGCATGGCTGGGCCTGAACATGTTGTTGCGCCCGCGCAGTTCACTTGCTCCCGTCAAAGCCAACGGAAAACCCGGCGCAAACTGGTTCTTGAAGGGCATGATGGGCAACGTCCTCAACCCCAAGATCGGGATTTTCTACGTGTCTTTTCTGCCGCAGTTCATTCCCCAGGGGCATTCCCTGGTGGGTTGGACATTCGGGCTGGTGAGTATCCATGTGGTGATCAGCCTGATCTGGTCACTGATACTGATCGGCGCCACGCAGCCACTGGCCGGTGTGCTGCGGCGTGAAAAGGTGATCAAGTGGATGGACCGCACCACCGGCATGATCTTCGTGCTGTTTGCCGCGCGGCTGGCCTTCAGCAAGCGCTGAGGTCAGCGCCGGTCCCGGTGCCGCACCAGCCCTTCGAGGGTAAACCGCGCCTGCATCAGCACCACATCCCGCACCAGTTCCATTTCCTTCTGGTTCACTTCGGTCCAGTTCAAGGCAGAGAGCAGCTTGGGTTTCTGCACCCGAAACGCCAGGCCCTGGGTGAACAGCGCCATCGAGTGGATCACCGTGCGTTCGTCGTCAACGGCAAGGCCGGAAACGCGCGCGATCAGCAGGCGGATCACGTTGGCGATGCGCGCCTTGAAGCGTTCCTCGAACGCCATGGTCGCGCTTTCAGGGCAGAGCCCGGCTTGATGACGGTCAAGAAACGCACGCCACGCCGTGGTTTGAGGGCTGTCCTGAATCGTCGAGACCACGGCGCCGAGAATGCCCAGCGAGACTTCGATCAGCGCCTGATCGCTCACGTCTGGATCGGCCAGCGCGCCTTCCGCCGCCTCAACAGGCTCGGACATTTTTCGCCATAGCAGCGTGATCAAGTGCTCGACGCACGCCAGGTATACGCCTTCCTTGCCATCGAAGTAGTACTGGATCGCCGGTGCATTGACCCCGGCAGCGTTGGCGATGTCGCGCGTGGACGCGCCGTCGTAGCCGCGCTCGCCAAATACCTCTACGGCAGCCTCGACAATACGTGCGCGGGTTTCTTCACCCCGCTGATAACCCCCTTCGGCGGCCGGTTTATGTCGTGCCATGTGCAACTCCATTTCTAGACGTCACCAAAATATACCAGTTGACAAATTTTCGCGAAAAAACGAATTTATTCCAACTGATATAAAACTGGAGTGACTTGATGTCCGCGGCACCTCCCTCTTCTCAGGTCATTCCTGAAACCACCGTCAACGGCCAACGCGGCAAAGCCCGGCGGATTCTGCTGACACTCGCCGGCGTTGCACTGTTGGCCGGGCTGGCGTGGGGCGCCTGGTGGTGGATCACCGGGCGCTTTATCGAGACCACCGATGACGCCTATCTGCAAGCCGACAGCATCAGCGTGGCGCCGAAAATCAGCGGCTACGTCGCCGAAGTTCTGGTGGCCGATAACCAGAACGTCAAGCGCGGCGACGTGCTGGTACGCCTGGACGCACGCAAATACCAGGCCGTGAGTGACGAAGCCTCGGCGACGATTGCGGCCCGCGAAGCCGATTTTGCCAAAGCCCAGGCCGACCTGGTGCAGCAGGACTCGACCATCGCCGAAGCGCGCGCCCAACTGCAAGGCGCGCAAGCCGACGCCCAACACGCACAAACCGAAGTCGCGCGTTATGCGCCACTGGCGCGTTCCGGTGCAGAGCCGGAAGAACGCCTGGCCCAGCTCAACAACCAACTGGCCCAAGCCCGCAGCACCGTAGCCGCCAAGCAGGCCGCACTGCGTTCCAGCCAAACCCGCTACGGCACCCTTGAAGCCCAGCTCAAGCAGGCACAGGCGCAACTCGGCGTGGCCAAGGCCAGCGATGCCCAGAGCCAGTTGGACGTAGACGACGCGGTGATTCGCAGCCCACTCGACGGCCGCGTGGCCGACCGAGGTGTGCGTGTCGGGCAATACGTGCAGCCGGGCACACGCCTGCTGACCGTGGTGCCGGTGAGCGCGATCTACCTGACCGCCAACTACAAGGAAACCCAGATCGGCGACATGCACGCCGGGCAAACCGTCACCGTGCACGTCGACGCGCTGCCGGGCCATGACCTCCAGGGCCATATCGACAGCCTGTCGCCCGGCACCGGCGCGCAGTTCGCGTTGCTGCCGCCGTCGAACGCCACCGGCAACTTCACCAAGATCGTGCAGCGGGTTCCCGTGCGGATTTCCCTGGACGTACCGGATGACGTTCGCCAGGCGCTGATGCCCGGTTTGTCCGCGACCGTGGAAGTCGACACCCGCACCCACAAGGCAGACGCCAACCATGGCTGAAGCGATATTGGCCGAGGTGCCCGCGGACAAACCGCGCAACGCCTCGCTGACGGACTGGATCGCGGTCGCCGCCGGCTCGCTGGGCGCGCTGCTGGCGACCCTGGATATCTCGATCACCAACTCGGCGCTCCCGCAAATCCAGGGTCAGATCGGCGCGACCGGTACTGAAGGCACATGGATTGCCACCGGTTACCTGATGTCGGAAATCGTCATGATTCCCCTCGCCGCCTGGCTGACCCGGGTGTTTGGCCTGCGCCGGTTCCTGATCGGCACCGCCTTGATGTTCACGTTTTTCTCGATGTTCTGCGGGCTGTCATCGAGCCTCGGCGCGATGATCGCCGGGCGCATCGGCCAGGGCTTTGCCGGCGGCGCGATGATCCCGACCGCCCAGACCATCGTGCGCACCCGGCTACCCGCCCATCAGTTGGCAATCGGCACCACGATGTTCGGCATGACGGTGATTCTCGGCCCGCTATTGGGCCCGGTGATAGGTGGCTGGCTCACGGAAAACATTAACTGGCGCTGGTGCTTCTTCATTAACCTGCCCGTCAGCATTACCTTGATCACCCTGTTGATCACCGGCCTGCCGAGCGAGCGCATGAACCTTCAACAGTTCATCAAGGCCGACTGGCTGGGCATCCTCGGCCTGGCCATGGGCTTGAGTTCGCTCACCGTGGTGCTGGAGGAAGGCCAGCGCGAACACTGGCTCGATTCGTTGCTGATCATCTGGCTGAGCATTGCGATGGTGGTCGGGTTCTTCCTGATTGCCGTCGGGCAGGTGCGGTCGAGTACGCCGATATTGCGCCTGCAACTGGTGCTCAACCGCAGCTTTGGCAGCGTGCTGCTGATCGCCACCGCCGTCGGCGCCGGGCTGTATGGCACGGCTTATCTGGTGCCACAGTTCCTTGGCATCTTGTCGGGCTACAACGCACAACAGTCGGGTTCGATCATGCTGCTGTCGGGCATTCCAGCGTTTCTGCTGATGCCGATCCTGCCGAGAATGTTGGGCCGCCTGGACCTCAGGATGATGGTCGGCGTAGGCCTGTTGATGTACTGGGCCAGCTGTTTTCTCGACACCCAACTCACGGCCCAGAGTGTCGGCCATGATTTTTATTGGTCGCAGATTCTGCGGGGCTTTGGGCAAATCCTGGTGATGATGCCCCTCAGCCAACTGTCCATGCGCTCGGTGGAAACCCGCGATGCCGGCGATGCGGCCGGGCTCTACAACATGTCGCGCAACCTCGGCGGCACGTTGGGGCTGGCGTTGCTGGGCGTGTTGATGGATCGGCGCAGCCACTTTCATGACGACATGCTGCGCGAAGGCATCCAGGCCAACAGTCAGTTGACCCAGGATCAAATGGCGAGCAACACCGCCAGCTACCTGGCGCAAACCGGTGACCCCTCTACGGCGTCGCTGCAGGCCCTCAGCCACTTGGCTAACGACATCGCCCAGCAAGCGGCAGTGATGGCCTACAACGACGCGTTCTACGTGCTGGGACTGGCCATGCTGGCGTGCCTTCCCCTGATCTTCATCCTGAAAAAGCGCGCGGCGCAGGCAGGCCAACGAACATGATTTATCGCTCACTTCCCCTGCTCTTCACCGTCGCCCTGCTGGCGGCGTGTACCGTGGGGCCGGACTACCAGGGCGCGCCGGATGCTGCGCCAAAAACATTGGCGGCCGGGCGCTTGCCCCACGCCGACACGGGTCTGCCACGCACGCCAGCTGTCGCTCAGTGGTGGCAAACCCTGGGCGACCCGCAGCTCAACCAACTGGTCGCCCAGGCGCTGCAAAACAGCCCGGACATGGCGACCGCCCTGGCGCGCCTCAAGCAGTCGCGCGCCAGCCTGAGTGGCGCCAACGCCGATGCCCTGCCAAAAATCACCGGCGATGCCGCGATGGTTAAATTGCGCTCCCCCGACACCTCGGCGTTGGGTGGCAGCAGTGGTGGCGGTCGCGGGCCGTTGAGCCTTTACCTCGCAGGCTTTGATGCCAGTTGGGAAGCCGACGTGTTTGGCGGCACCCGCCGTGCGATCGAGGCCGCACAGGCGCAAAACGATGCGTCACAAGCGCAGTTGGCCGATGCCCAGGTGCAACTGGCTGCCGAGGTGGTGCAGACCTATGCCGACCTGCGCGACCAGCAGGCGCGACTCGCGCTGGTGGATGCCAGTGTCGACATCGAGGAGCAGGCGCTGGACCTGACCCAGCAGCGGCGCAGCCGTGGCGTGGCCTCGCAGTTGCAACTCGAACAGGTGCTGACCCAGGCAGAAAACACCCGGGCCCAGCGTTTGCCCCTGCAAGCGTCAATCGTCGAAGCGGTGGATCAACTGAACTTACTGTGCGGCCTGGAGCCGGGCGAGCTGGATGCGAGCCTCACTACTCCGCGTGCCCTGCCCGCTATCCCGAGCCAGGTGCCGTTTGCCGACCCGGCGGCGATCTTGAAAGCGCGGCCGGATATCCGCGTCGCCGAGCGCCAACTGGCGTCGAGCAACGCGCAGATCGGCGAGAAAACCGCCGACTGGTTTCCCAAGTTGAGCCTTATGGGCGATTTGTCGTTCTCGGCGGCCGATCCCGGGCATCTGGCGCGCAAGGACAGCGGCACCTGGCTGCTGCTGCCACGGCTGACCTGGAATGCGCTGGATTTTGGCCGGGTGGCGGCCAGTGTCAAAGGTGCTCAAGCCGGGCGCGATGAGGCGCTCGCCCACTACAAAAGTGTGGTGTTGAGTGCGTTGCGTGACGCGGATGTGGCTTTGGCCCGGTATGGCAACCAGCGGCAGAACGTGGTGCTGCTGCGCAATGTGGAGTCGTCGGCGGTGCGTGCGGCGGACCTGACGCGCCAGCGTTATCGTGCGGGCACGGCGAGTACGCTGGACTGGCTGGATGCGGAGCGTACGCGGTACCAGGCACAGGAAAGCAGGATTTCGGGGGATGCGGCGTTGCTCAAGGACTTTGCGTCGCTGCACAAGGCGCTGGGGTTGGGTTGGACTTTGTAAGCTAAGAGATAGCGCAGACAACCATTAACCTGTGGCGAGGGGGCTTGTCCCCTCACCACAAAAGCCCCCTCACCACAGGAACAGCGGGGTTAGCGTGCAGTATTAGCCCGTGCCGCGTGCAGCTTCTTGTAGCTGTCAATCAACCGCAGATGCCGGTCCTGCCCTTCCAGCTTCATGCTCGTCGGCGTCAAGCCATAGAACCGCACGCTACCGCTCACCGAACCAATCGCCGCATCCATCCGCTCATTACCAAACATCCGGCGCAAATTCACGTCGTAATCCGCCAGCTCCAAATCTTCATCCAACTCCATCTCCAGCACCGCATTCACGGCCTGGTAGAACAACCCGCGCTCAACGGTGTTGTCGTTGTACTGCTGGAACATTTCCACCAGTTCCTTGGCTTCTTCAAACTGCTGCAAGGCCAGATAAATCAGCAGCTTCAATTCCAGAATCGTCAGCTGCCCCCACGCTGTATTGTCATCAAACTCGATGCCGATCAGCGTGGCGATATCGGTGTAATCGTCCAGCTCACTTTCCACCAGACGCTCAACCAGGCCCTTCAAGTCGGCCTCATCCAGGCGATGCAGGTTCAGGATGTCTTCGCGGAAAAACAGCGCCTTGTTGGTGTTGTCCCAGATCAGATCGTCGATCGGGTAGATCTCCGAATAGTCCGGCACCAGGATGCGGCAGGCCGTCGCGCCGATGTGCTCGTACACCGCCATGTAGGCTTCCTTGCCCATGCCTTCGAGGATGCCGAACAACGTCGCGGCTTCTTCAGCGTTGGAGTTTTCACCCTGGCCGGAGAAGTCCCATTCCACGAATTCGTAATCCGACTTGGAGCTGAAGAAGCGCCACGACACCACGCCGCTGGAGTCGATGAAGTGCTCGACAAAGTTGTTCGGCTCCGTCACCGCATGGCCTTCAAACGTCGGCTGCGGCAAGTCGTTCAGGCCTTCGAAGCTACGGCCTTGCAGCAGCTCCGTCAGGCTGCGTTCCAGCGCGACTTCCAGGCTTGGGTGTGCGCCGAACGAGGCAAATACACCGCCGGTGCGCGGGTTCATCAACGTGACACACATCACCGGGAATTCGCCGCCCAGGGACGCATCCTTCACCAGCACCGGGAAGCCCTGGGCTTCCAGGCCCTGGATACCGGCCAGGATGCCGGGGAATTTCGCCAGCACTTCCTGCGGCACATCCGGCAGCGCGAATTCACCCTCGATGATTTCGCGTTTTACCGCGCGTTCGAAGATCTCCGACAGGCACTGCACCTGCGCTTCAGCCAGGGTGTTGCCGGCACTCATGCCGTTGCTGAGGTACAGGTTCTCGATCAGGTTGGAGGGGAAATACACCACCTCGCCATCGGACTGGCGCACGAACGGCAGCGAAACAATGCCGCGTTCTTCGTTGCCGGAGTTGGTGTCGTACAGGTGCGAGCCACGCAGCTCGCCGTCACGGTTGTAGATATGCAGGCAATGCGCGTCGAGAATTTCCGGCGGCAGTTCGTCTTTACGGCCAGGCTTGAACCAGCGTTCGTCCGGGTAATGCACGAATGGCGCATTGGCGATGTCTTCGCCCCAGAACTGGTCGTTGTAGAAAAAATTGCAGTTCAACCGTTCGATAAACTCGCCCAGCGCCGACGCCAGTGCGCCCTCTTTGGTCGCACCTTTACCGTTGGTAAAGCACATCGGCGAGTGTGCATCGCGGATATGCAGCGACCATACGTTGGGCACGATATTGCGCCACGACGCGATCTCGATCTTCATGCCCAGGCCCGCCAGAATGGCCGACATGTTGGCGATGGTTTTCTCCAGCGGCAGGTCCTTGCCCGCGATGTAAGTGCCGGCATCCGACGCCGCGCTCGGCATCAGCAACGCCTGGGCATCGGCGTCGAGGTTTTCCACTTCTTCGATCACAAACTCCGGCCCGGCCTGCACCACTTTTTTCACGGTGCAACGGTCGATGGAACGCAAGATGCCTTGGCGGTCTTTATCGGAGATATCCGCCGGCAACTCGACCTGGATCTTGAAAATCTGGTTGTAGCGGTTTTCCGGGTCGACAATGTTGTTCTGCGACAGGCGAATATTGTCGGTGGGAATATTGCGGGTTTGGCAGTACAACTTCACAAAGTAAGCCGCACACAACGCCGACGAAGCCAGGAAGTAATCGAATGGACCGGGGGCCGAGCCGTCGCCCTTGTAGCGAATAGGCTGATCGGCCACCACGGTGAAGTCGTCGAACTTGGCTTCAAGTCGAAGGTTGTCGAGAAAATTGACCTTGATTTCCATGCGGGATTACCAGAATAGCGAGCAAAATATGGCCGCCATTATCCGGGTTTCGAGGCGTAAGTCTTGTGCTTTCGGGCCTGCCTGATCGCTGGCGCTTGATATCAGCCGCTACCGTGCCGAATCCGCCGCGAGTTCACTCAATCACCGCCACCGCCTCGGCAAACTGCGCATCGCTGACATGCCTGTTACCGCCAGCACTGCGAAAACTCAGCAGTGCCTGCTCGAAATACGCACCCCGGATCTTGCCCTCAGACCCTACAAACGCCAATGCGTCATTCTTGGCCGAAAGAAAGCTGCCGGGGCGCGTCGTCAGTTCCGACGTCAGCAAGGTGATGGTGGAGAACCTCAGGCATGACCAGCCCAGCGGATCGTCAGCAAAGGAGATTCCGTCTTTGGCTTGAACAGCGGTGATGAGTATGGCGAAGGTGAACGCGAAGATTTTCAACGGTCAGCCGTCCCGTTCACAGACAGCCCGTTTACTCCCTGAAAATCCATCACACGCTCTCCCGTCCTTGAAATGGGTGGTTACATCGGGGCGCAAGGCTACCCGCCTTGCCGGGCCTGCACAACTCAAAGGCAGTTATCTGCACACTACCCCGCACTCAACCCCCACAACACATCCAGCACGTGTTGGGTCGGCCGCTCGATGTCCCCGGCACGGTGCGCGATACCCAGTTGGCGCCACAGCAAGGGCTGTATTGGGCGCATCACGATCCGAGTGTCGGGCAATGGCGTGGACGCTTCATGGGGCAACAACGTCGCGCCATAACCGGCGGCCACCAGGCTTTTGATCGCGTCGTTGTAGTTCAGTTGAATGCGCGGTGTGGGCTGGTAGCCGTCATTGGCGAACCACTCAGAGGTCAGGCGGGACAGCCGGGTGGTGGTGTCATTCAAAATCAGGGGCTGGGCAGCCAGCCAAGCAGGCGTCACCACCTCCGGGCATTCCCGGCGCGCCGGCAAAAAAGCCATGACCGGGTCGCGCCGCCAGGGCTCGATGCTCAACCCTTTCACCGGCGCCTGCGGCAGCGCCACCAGGCCGATCTCCAAAGCACCATCGGCGAGCTTCTTCAAGGTGTCCTGGGAGGTAAGCACTGCGACCTGCACATCGATGGCGGGATGATGTTGGCTCAACGTCTCCAGGGCTTGCGGCAGCAACTGCGCGATGGCCCCGGTGGAAGCTCCCAGTCGCACACGCCCGGCCAGGCCCTGGACCTGACGTTCCACATCCTCCAGTGCCTGTTCCGCATCCGCCAGCAATCGGCGCGCGCGCTCTACCAGGGTTTCGCCAATCGCCGAAGGCTGCACGCGCCCACGGGTGCGTGACAGCAACTGCCCGCCCACTCGGGCTTCCAGGTCGGCAATGTGCAAGCTGACGGTGGGCGGCGCGAGATTCAGCATACGGGCCGCCTCGGCAAAGGAACCCAGGTCGGCAATCGCCACCAGGGTGCGCAAACGATCCAGGCTGATTTCACGCATGGGCGACTCCTTGTTCAGAAAACCTGAATTCCATCGTTTGGAAATTCAACTTTTCCTATCCTAGCCGCTCACCGAAGATGGGGACACCTGATTTCCTATTCGAGAACATCCCATGGCAAGTCCTCTTGTATTTATCGACGGCGACCAAGGCACCACCGGCTTGCAGATCCATCAACGCCTGCGCGGCCGCACCGACCTGCAACTGATCACCCTCAGCCCCGAACACCGCAAGGACCCGCTACAGCGCGCCGAGATGATCAACGCCTGCGACATCGCGATTCTGTGTTTGCCCGATGAGGCTGCGCGGGACGCCGTCGCCAGCATCAAGAATCCGGCCGTGCGGGTGATCGACGCCAGTTCGGCGCACCGCACCCATCCCGACTGGACCTATGGCTTCGCCGAAATGAACCCACAGCAGGCCCAACGTATCGCCACGGCGCAGCGGGTCAGCAATCCCGGCTGCTATCCCACCGGCGCGATCGGGCTGTTGCGCCCATTGCTTGAGGCCGGGCTGCTGCCCCGGGACTACCCGACGACCCTCCATGCCGTGTCGGGCTATTCCGGCAAGGGCCGCGCCGGGGTGCAAGAGCATGAGGGCGCGGACGCTTCGCAGGCGCCCGCCTTTTTGGTGTATGGCCTGGGCCTGGAACACAAGCATGTCCCGGAGATTCAGTTGCAAAGCGGGCTGACGCAGCGGCCAGTGTTTGTGCCGGCCTACGGTGCGTTTCGCCAGGGGATCGTACTGACCATCCCACTGCAACTGCGGCTGCTGGCACCGGGGGTGGATGGGTTGCGGCTACATGACTGTTTGACCCGGCACTACCGCGGCACCCATCACGTACAGGTGCTGTCGATGCAGGCCGCCAACGAGCTGACGTACCTTGATCCCCAAGCCCTGAACGACACGGATGACTTGCGCTTGATCGTGCGTGAGAACCACGAGACGGGCCAGGTCTTGCTGGCGGCGATATTCGACAACCTCGGCAAGGGCGCCGCCGGTGCCGCCGTGCAAAACCTGGACCTGATGCTCAAGCCGAGAGTCCATCACTGATCTGCGACAAGCTCGACGTAGCTGGACTCCCCGCCGCCCTGCGCGCCCGACAACCAGCCCCACACAAAGGCCAACGTCGTGCGCCCGGCGTCATCCACGCCTACCGTGCCCCGGGACCAGCCGGCAAGAATCTCGCCCTCGGTGGTCAGGCACTGATACAGCAACTCGATGGTATTGGGCCCCGTGGCGCGCCCGACTTGATTGCCCATGCGAATCCGCCCGCCCTGGTAAGTGCCCCAGATGGCGTTGGCGTCGACGTGGTAATGAAACACGGTGCCTGTCCCGGACAAGCCGTGGGTGTTGCCGGCAACGATAAACCGGCGATTGTTCAAGCGTTCGCTGATTTGGGAAAAGGGGGTTTGCATATAAAGCACTTCCTTGATCGACAGGGTCCGTTCCGGGGCGGTAAACCTACCTCATAACGCTTTAACCGGTCATTTAAAACCTGCACAATTGTTGGCTTTTCCGCGACAGGACGTCCTCATGCAACGCATCGTCATTCTCGGCAATGCCGGCAGCGGAAAATCCACCCTCGCCCGCGCAATTGGCGAACGCCTTGGCCTGCCCGTGGTGCACCTGGACAGCCTGTTCTGGTCCCCCGGCTGGGTCGAACCCGACGCCGAACAGTTCCGCACGCGGGTACGCGACGCAGTCGCCCCTGATGCCTGGGTGTGCGAAGGCAACTACGCCCGACGTACCTTCGACCTGCGCCTGCCCCGTGCCGACCTGATCATCTGGCTCGATACGCCACGGCTCACCTGCTTTACCCGGGTGCTAGTGCGCAGTGCACTGAACCGCCCTCGCCCGGACTTACCCGCAGGCTGCACCGAAAAACTCGACCGCGAATTCCTGACCTTTCTGAAGTACGTGTGGACGTTTGATCGCGGCTCCCGACCGCGTATCGAGGCGGTGCGCCTAGCGGTAGGGCCGCAGGTTCCAGTGGTGCACTTGCGGGATGGTCGGCAGATTGAGGAGTTTCTTGGCAGCTTGCCCATGAGGCCGGAATGCGAGGAACGGGCGCTGTGATTATTGGACGCTATGCGGCATTCGATAACGTTATCAAACGACAGAAATGTCGACTAATTCATCGCCAGGGGAAACTGAGCATGCACCGCTCAATAGCAAATGGACTGGTTTTTTTCAGTATTGCGATAGCATGTTCCAGCTGCGCATCCTATACGTCTCAGCCGACAATCAACGAACTCGTTGAACCCAAAGAAAAAGAAAATATCTCCAGCTTCAGCTACGAAATAAACTCCCCATGGAAAAACAGTCGTTTTGGCAAGGACGCATATGCAGCGACACTCAAAGCTATTCCAAATGCACAGGATAATAGCTCCGACCTTGCAGCTTCGACGCCCCCCACATTAAAAATACAACTCTCGGAGTTTTCATCTGGCGGCGCTTGCAGCCAAGATTACTTAACGGGTTTAAGCCTCGGCTTGATTCCTAGTTGGTGCACAAGGCCAAACCTTTTCAAGTTTAATTTCACACTAAATAAAGATCACCGCTTTTGCAGAAAAAAAACCTATTCAATAAGCTCTACATCGTACTCACATCTCACGATGATTCCCTTCGCCCTGTTCAATACTGACAATCAACCATTAGCACTCTACCAGGCCGCGCTAAAAGATTTTCTTCAAGGCGGTCAATGTACGACGCCCTGACAGCCGCCTCCGATGGCGGTTAGTAGACCGGGGAATTGCACAGGCGGATATCGGCCGACGCGTTTGAACGGGACCTCAACATGATTCATTTATATATAAACTCATAACCCAGAATATACGAGCCTATCTTGTTTGAATGAGCAGTCACCCAAACGGCGCTCATGCCCTTCTTTCTTCGATCGTAAAGCTCTGACTTAGTGGTGCACAGTTCAATCCAGCGCTCAGTGTTTAAATCCTTAAGCCGCACACCCGCCTCACAACGGCCAGACCTCCCATAAGAGCGCCCCGGAATATTCAGCTCATAAGCTGACTCATAATGAACAATTTCGCCAGGCAACAGGTAAGTACAGACATCGTAAATGTGTAAAGACAAAACAAGACCAAGGCAAAAGCCACCAAAAAAAGACTCTGCAACACGCTTCGAGCTTGTTCCGCCAGGACGATAATAGATCGCCCTTCCGGCAAAAACGAGTCCAACCAAACAGCCGACGACTGTATAGGTCGTCCACTCAGGAACCGACGGCATTAAAACGGTTCGCGTTCCAATACGAACGGCCCAGAGCATATAAAGAAGCCAGGCCCCAAAAACCAAACACGCCGCTACCAACATGGCTCTTTTCTTTGATTTGTTTTCAAATGAAGGATATTCCATTCCCTGCCTACTCTATTTTTTAGTTCCGGAGTGAATCAAAAGCAGCGCAGGCTCACAGCCAGAGAGTGGCCACGAGCCCCCTCGAAAGATTCACGACGCCCGCGAAGGTGTGCAATAGCACCGGGACCAGAATGCCGGCGCTGCGCACCCGGGCATACGCCAGGATGACTGAGAGCGTGCCGATCAGCAGGCACTCTGTCCAACCGCTAAACGGCATGTGGATGGCCATGTACAACGCGGTGGTGGCCAGTATCGCCACCCACCGCCAACGGCGATGGTCCAGGGGGAAGAGGCGAATCAGGAAGTGCCGGTACAGGAGCTCTTCAAAAATCGGAATAATCATGAGCCCCATTGAGAGAAGGAGCACCTTTTGAGGGGTGGGAAGACTGCCCCGGAAGGCCATTGTGTAGGCCTCATACCCGTATCCCAGCCCGATATCGAGACTGGTACAGACCAGGTAAACCCCCAGTATCCATGGCAAACACAGCTTGAACGTCCTGCTCAGGTCGCGGCCAATAACCGCGCGAACTCCGCCTGAGTGTCTGCGCTCGATCACCGCCAATATCAGCAGCACCACTGCAGAGAAACCGCCGTCAATTAGCTGCGTCAGCCTGGTCAAGTTTCCTGTGCCCATAATCAGCACCAGCACAAGTTGAATCGCGAGATACAAACCTACCGCCAGGCAGGCCATCAAGATACGACGGCGCCAAGAGTAAGTGTCCATGCAAGCCGCAGACGGCCCTGAAAGCGCTTCGTATTTCACGCCAAACTTCCTTTACCCGATTGGTATGCCGGGCATATTAACGAACGAGCGTCACGGGGATCGATCTATTTATCTGAGCGTCACAGGCGAGCCAGCTTCACCGTCGTCTGCAGTTGGCCAACGCACTCACCCGCCATGCTCCGCACAGGCAGATCAACCCAGGGCGTTAGAAGCTCATGGCCGTCAATCAAACCCAGCTGTAGCAATACGCTCACGGCAGTCGTGTAGAGAGGCCCCAGGCTTCTGTCTGCAATTTTAATAGCGACGCCCAAGCCGCGGCTACGAACCCCGATGGTATAGACACCATCCGCGCCAACCTTGGCAATGCAATCCCCCTTGGATGCCTGCGCAATGGCGTGATCACAGCGACCGGTGCCTGATACCATTTCCGGGTGCGCAGCCATCGCTGACGCAATCGATGACAATGCACTATCGTGATCGTTGTCGAGGCCGGAACCTCCAGTAGCAAGGCGCGCCCAGAGCATGGCAAGGCGTGACAATGGCATGCCATAGTTCGGAGCACTGCAACCGTCTATTCCAGACCACAGCTGGTTTAACGGCAGGTTCGCAAGTCGCGCAATTTCATTACGGATATCCAGCTGCAGAGGGTGATCCGAATCAAGATAATTTTGATTGTGGCCATGCAAAGAACAGAATCCCAGGAACCCGGCGTACTTGCCTGAGCAGTTGTTATGCCGCTGATCGAACTTGCTCCCGCGCTGTGGAAGATTGTGCTCACCGTATTGAATAGGTAGATGGCACCCACAACGCAGGTCAGCTTCTGATTGGCGGATTTTTTCAAGCAGCCGTGTGACAGCTGCCATATAAAAATCCTCGCCAGAGTGGCTCCCACAGGTAACGGCCAGCCGAGGCGTGGTTGTCGAAGCAAACCGTTCCGGTGTTAAGCGTTGATGGGTTGAGCAGTTCTGAAAAGATGGCGGCGGATGTCATGCAGACGTTGTCGCAAGTGTCCCAGTAGCTCGAAACCGGGAAGCTCCAGGCACAACTGTCGCCGTATTATCTGATGCTTTCTCAGAAGGAGGCCAAGCATGTTCGATCATCCTGTCCACCCGGAAATCGCTGAATGGTTCGTCACATTCGGTGTGGCCGAGGTGCCTTACAGTGTGTGTTCAATCGACCTGACCAATGAGCCGCCCAAGCACTGGTTCTATCAGCGGAATAAGCTGCGGCCTGAAAGCCTGAAACTCGATCTGTGCATCCCGTCCAACGGGAACTGGTGTGTCGACCTGTCGCGTCATGACAAGCTGTTCAACATCCAGTGGCGCCCAAACGATGACCTGCGCGTCGAGTCCAAGCAATTGCGTTACCGCAAGCTGATCAAGTGGCCTCGCCTGCACAGCCTCATGCACTTCCCACTCCTGGTCGAGCAGTTGGAGCAGTGTCTTGAAGTGGGTTTTCTGCGCCATGCCAATTTCGGGGCGCGCTTGCTGGAGCCGGAGGCGCTGGCGCGCAACATCAAAATCCGGGAATGGTTGGCACCCTGTGCCGACACCATGGGCTGGAACAGGCAGTTTCAGCAGGAGTAACGCGGCAGGCTGAGGCCCTTCTCTTTTTTTGAATCAAGTGCAGGACGACGCTGAAAGGGAGTCGTGTTCGTGTCGAGATGATCCGGTGGCGTAACTGTTGGTGACGGCTGGCCGCTTTCGGACAAGAGCGGTTATCTGATAGCGCTCCGAAGATCGTCGACAGTCTTTGAGGCTCAATTAATGTCGAAGGCGGAGTGTCAGTTATTGTCGCCAGCCGGCGCACATGAGAACGCGATTGCGCGCGACTGGCGCCGTTTAGACTCCATCTGTGCTCGACTGGAGCGTTGCGATTACAGATTTGCACGCAAGAAATCCGCCACCTGACTCTCGATCTGACGATGGATCGCCGGACGATCAACTCCCGGCGCGTCTTGACAAATAAGCGCTGCTTCGGCGGCAATCTGGGACGGGCAGGGATCGATGAATACAAAGTGAGTGCCCGGCACGACTTGCTGTTGCGGCGTCACCGGCAAACCAAACGCGACCGCCAGCGCGTTGCGCGGCGCGCTAAGTAAAGTGTCACTTTGTGGTCGATACAGCAGTACCGGGATACGTATGGCCGAAAAGCTTGGAGCATTAAACATTACCGCGAGCGGATCCATCAGCACCATTGCCTTCAGGCGCGGCTCGACTGGCGGACGCCAAGCGGCAAGATCTGCGGACACTGTGGGAGCCGGGCTTGCGAGGGTTGACGACACCGCTTCCATCTCAGTGGTCCGACGATGCCCGCATGAGCCGGCATCGTCATGGGTCGCGCAGAACTCGTTTGCGTAGGCGAAGTTGGGTTGAGCGCCGGCAAGAATCAGTGCTGTGTAACCACCCGCTGAGTACCCGATCATACCTATACGGTTCGCGTCCACGTGTGGCGCGAAGCGCGGATTCGACAGTACGGCATTGAGCGCTTCCTCCGCTTGCCTGGGACGATCCATCAGGATTTTCGCCTGCGAATTTGCCGCGGGAAAACCTGAAGCGTCACCCACATGCGTCGGCACGACCACTACGAACCCCTCTCGCGCCAACGCGATAGCCAATTCACGATGACTGAGCGGGCCGCCGCCTCGTCCGTGCGAGAGCAAGACGACTGGGAAGCTCTGATTGTCCACGAGTGGCGCGTCACGGCTGGCGTTGACGGTGAATGGACCGGCGCGCCAAGGCATCTCAGGAGCTTCAGTTGGATAGAACACCACGGTATCAAATGGCGATGTGGCATCCTGGACCGTGAGGCGCGACGCTCCGGCATGAAACGGTGGTAACCCAGCGAGCGCAGACAATGCGAAGCTAGCCAGGAGCAACGCTAGGATGGTGTGGCGCATAAGGTCACTGCTCCGGTCGCGGTACGGTCAGAGGAAAACGCAGCATATCAAACGGTGCAGCCCCGGTGGCTTCTTGATCACCTAGGCCGGTATTACCCTCACCAAACGGTCCCCGTGCTGAAGTAGAAACTCGTCGATGAGAGTTGCTCTTCGCCCCCGGACTAGCCTCGGTATCCGGCTTTCATCCCCTGTGAGCTAGAAGGACACGCGCCGTCCGCAAATGTCTGTTGTCGGAAACGTCGAATGTCACAAACGGGTCGAAGCCGGTCACTCACGAGGGGCTGCTTCTGGCCGAGACTGTGTAAAAACGCTTTCGAGCGCGACAGGTACTCAAACCGGACTGGAAACCGCGCATCTGCGCGAAATCCACATCTGCTGACGTGCCGATAAATTTCAGATTTAACGTAGACGTGCGCACTTCAATTTTGACGATTGCAGGACATGGGCGCGTCTCACACCTGGCACCCAACCTATATACGTTTTGGCGACGACACCGTCCGTACCCCGCGCCAAGGCGTCGACCTGCTGCGCGAGTTGCGGGCCACCGATATCGCCGTGGTCGACCTCGGCCCGGTGTGGGACGGCTATGAAGGCGATTATGGCGACACCTTCGTCTTCGGCGGGCACCCGCTGCATGAGGCCTGCGTGACAGCACTGCATCAGGTGTTCGATGAAACCGGCGGCGCCTGGCACCGCGGGCTGACCGGACGCCAGCTGTATGACTTCGCCGAGCAAAGTGCCCTCTCCAAAGGCTGGCGCCTTGAGCGCAACCTGGCAGGACACCGCATCGCCGACTTCCCGCATGCGCTGTTCGGGCAAGACAAGTTGGCGGAAGTGGAGATCGTACCGAGCGAGATGGTCTGGGTCCTGGAGATACAGTTGTGCCACCCCACACTGCCGATCGGGGGGGGTTCGAGGATATCCTGATGGGTGAGGCCAAGCGGGGATAGTCGCTCTTCGTCGAAGCGGGTCCCGCAGGCCTGAGTTGTTATAGGGCCCGCCCATATCCTATCCTCGTGAATTACTCAGCCCCAGTCGATACAGGAGTTCACATGGACCTCGCCACCCTCACCCTCTTCCTCCCGGCCTGCTTCGCCCTGAACATGGCGCCCGGCCCGAACAACCTGTTGTCCGTGAGCAACTCCACCCGCTACGGCTACCGCACCTCGTGCCTGGCGGGCGTCGGGCGCTTGCTGGCCTTTGCCGGGATGATCGCCCTCGCCTCCGCAGGTTTGGCGGTGGTGCTGCAAACTTCGGAGCTGCTGTTCTACGGGATCAAGATTTTGGGCGCGGCGTATCTGTTTTACCTGGCGTATCAACTGTGGCGGGCCAATCCGCAGGCGGAGGCTGAGTCGACAGCGGCCAAGGCAGGCTTGTGGGCGTTGGCGCGGCAGGAGTTCCTGGTGGCAGCCGGCAATCCCAAGGCAATCCTGATTTTCACCGCGTTCCTGCCGCAGTTCGTCGATCCGGGCCGGCCGATCACCCCGCAATTCGCCGTGCTGGGTGCGATGTTCCTGGCGCTGGAGTGGATCGCCATCAGCGCCTACGCCTACATGGGCTTGCATATGCGCCGCTGGTTTGCGCAGCCTCGCGGCAAGCGGATTTTCAACCGGTGCTGTGCAGGGTTATTGTCGGCGGCAGCGACGGTGTTGCTGATGGCGCGCAGGGCTTAAACAAGAGGATGGACGATGAGCTTCGCAGGCAATATAAGGGTCGCAGCCACCGCAGATGCCCCAGCCATCCAGGCCATTTATGCACCGATGGTGGAGCGCACCGCGATCTCTTTCGAACAGGAGGCTCCGAGCGTCGAGGAGATGGCCCAGCGGATCAATACCACGCTGGCCCTCTACCCTTACCTTGTGGCCGAGCGCGATGGACAGGTCGTGGGTTACGCCTATGCGAGCCCGCATCGCGCCCGGGAAGCCTATCGATGGTCGGTCGATGTCACGGTGTATATCGACCCTGCGGCGCACCGCAGCGGTATCGGCCGGGCGTTGTACGAGCGGCTATTACCCCTGCTTGTACGGCAGGGCTACCACGCCGCCTATGCCGGGATCGCCCAGCCAAACGTCGGAAGCGTGGGGTTGCATGAGGCCTTGGGCTTCACGCACATCGGCACGTACCCCGAGGTGGGGTTCAAGCATGGCCAGTGGCATGACGTAGGTTACTGGCGCAAGGCGCTGGATGGATCGACGCCGCCCAGGCCGATCATTCCATTCAGCGAGTTACAGGTTGATACAGGCCTTTAACGATTCGCGGGCGGTTGAGCGCCGATGTGCGGCATACCACGTGACTCAGCCGGTTAAGGTCACTGCGTCGCTTCAATCACCGCAATATCGATCCTGGTCATCCCCATCATCGCGTCAAACGCCCGCTTGGCCGCTGCCGGGTCGGGATTCGTGATCGCTGCCATCAGCACCCGTGGGGTGATCTGCCACGACACGCCCCATTTGTCCTGGCACCAGCCGCAGACGTTTTCGTGGCCGCCATGGCTGACAATCGCGTGCCACAAGCGGTCGGTTTCCGCCTGGTCGTCGGTGGCCACCTGGAACGAGAACGCCTGGTTGGGTTTCACCCCGGTGCCACCGTTCAGCCCCAGACACGGGATGCCCATGACCGTGAATTCCACAGTCAACACATCGCCCTGTTTACCCGCCGGATAATCCCCGGGGGCGTGATGCACAGCCGTCACTGCACTGTCCGGGAAGGTCTTGGCGTAAAAGTTTGCCGCGTCCAACGCGCTGCCGTCGTACCAAAGACAAATCGTGTTTTTGCTCATCATGAGTGTTCTCCAGCGTGGAGGTTTGGACTTGCAGTGTAGTACCGCTACCGACAAGAATGCCTTCGCGTCTCGGCGCGCCTCCCGCTTTACCCCCAACGGTGCAGATCATGAGTAACGGTGTAAAAATCGACCCACGCATCATCCCGGTTCCACAGTCCATCAGTCCCGAAGCCCAGGCGACATTACAGCGCCTGGTGAATGACGAGGGCGTGCCGTTGAACAGCCTGTACACCCTGCCTGCCGCCGACGACCACGATGGCTGGCGCCTTATGCAAGCTGCCGTCGCCCAAAACTACGCCGCGTCACAGGTGGGGCAAGCGGCGAGCCTGCGCGCCCTCGTCGAGACGATCACCGTGCAAAGCGCCACCGTGTACCGAGCAACGCCAGCCGACGGCGCCGAGTTCGCCTATATCGACCTGCACGGCGGTGCACTGGTGTTCGGCGGCGGCGAAAACGCCCTCCTCGCCGCCGGCAGGCACGCCGACCTGCACGGCATGACCTGCTACGGCGTGGACTACCGCATGCCACCCGACCACCCGTACCCGGCGGCACTCGATGACTGCATGGCCACCTACCGGCATGCGCTGTCGCACCACGCACCGGACAAGATCGTGATCGGCGGCCGCTCGGCCGGTGGCAATCTTGCCGCCGCCACCGTGCTGCGCGCCCGCGACGAAGGCTTGCCGCTGCCAGCCGCGCTGGTATTGCTGTCGCCTGAGGTTGACCTGACCGAGTCGGGCGACAGCTTCCACGTAAACCGCACCGTCGACGTGGTGCTGCCCAACCCGTTGATGAGCACCAACCTGCTGTACGCCGCTGGCGCCGATTTGTCTCACCCGTACCTGTCGCCCTTGTTTGGGGATTTCACGCAGGGATTCCCGCCGACATTCGTGCAAAGCGGCACGCGGGACCTGTTCCTGTCCAACGCCGTGCGCCTGCACCGCGCGCTGCGGCGGGCCGAGGTGCCGGTGGAACTGCATGTTTTTGAAGCGATGCCCCACGGCGGCTTCATGGGCGCGCCGGAAGATGCGGAATTGTCGGCGGAAGTGGTGCGTTTTGTGCGCCACTGGCTGAACCGCGACTGATCGCTGTGAGTTGACATACCCTGTAATAATCCATAAAGATAAGCGTCTTCTTCAGGGTGTGTCCTCAATGTCTGCAACGACCTTCAACTTTTCCGTCATTGGCTTGATTGCCAAGGCGCAAGGTTGCGTTGCGCACGCCCTCAAATCGAAGAAACAGTCGCTCATGTGACCGGGGCGCGCTGTCCCGTCAGATGAGCTGACAGGACATTGAGCGCGAAGGCCCCCTCCTCCTGCTTACCTCCCTCTGCCCTTCTGACGGTGACTCAATCGGTCAACCATCAGGAGAAAGCGCATGTCATCGTTTCAAGGTATCTGGGTTCCCGTCGTTACACCGTTTCATAACGGCGCCATCGACTTCATCGGCTTGCGCCGCCTGGTCTGCCATCTGCTGGAAAAAGGCGTGGCCGGGGTCATGGTCTGCACCACCACCGGTGAAGCCGCGTCGCTGAGCCGTCATGAGCAGTTGGCGGTGCTGGATGCCGTGCTGGAATTGGTGCCACCGCAGCAGGTGGTGATGGGCCTGGCGGGATACAACCAGATTGAGCTGTTGCAGTTCCAGGGCGAAATCCTGAAACGCCCGGTGGCCGGTTTGCTGGTGCCGCCGCCGAGCTACATCCGCCCTTCGCAGGCGGGCCTTGAAGGGTTTTTCTGCACTGTGGCGGATGCGTCCAGTGTGCCGATTATTCTGTATGACATTCCTTATCGCACCGGCATCGCCTTCGAACAGGCGACGCTGCTGAACATTGTTGCCCATGAGCGGATCGTCGCGATCAAGGACTGTGGCGGCAACCTGGCCAATACCCTGGCGCTGTTGGCCAGCGGGAATGTCGATGTGTTGTGTGGCAGGATGTGCAGATATTCAACGCGCTGTGCCTGGGGGCAACCGGGGCGATTGCCGCGTCGGCGCATGTGCGTACCGAGGAGTTTGTAAAACTGCATCGACAGGTTCGCGATAACCGGTTGGCGGAGGGGCGTGAGACGTTTTTCGGGTTACTGCCGTTGATTCACACGATGTTCGTGGAGCCCAACCCGGCGCCGGTGAAGGCAGCGTTGGCGATGGAGGGTTTGATCGGCCGTGAGTTGCGCGCGCCGATGCTAGAGGCGAGTGAGGCGGTGGTGAATCGGTTGCATCAAGTATTGGGCGCGCGGGAATAACCTGTGGCGAGGGAGCTTGCTCCCGTTGGGCTGCGCAGCAGCCCCAATTCAGACACCCCGTTTTCGGCAGGTAAAATGGGGCGCTCGGTTTTGGGGGCGCTTTGCACCCCAACGGGAGCAAGCTCGCTCGCCACAGGGATCGGGGCCAGCTAACGGGTCGGTGTGAGGGCTTATCCCCTTGCCACTGCCAACCGATGCAACGTGATCTTGCGCACCTCCTGCTTGCTGACCTCAATATGAGTCTTGAGCAGTTGCTGCGCCTGATCGCTTTGCCGCTGCATGATCGCCCTCAGAATCAACCCATGCTCCTCATACGTCGCCGCAATACGCAATTGCTGGGTGAAATCCAGCCGCCGGATAATGCGGATCTTCTCGGTAATCTCGTAATGCATCCGCGCCATTTCAGCGTTGCCCGTGGCCTGCACCAACCCACAGTGAAAGTCCTCATCCAGCGCCGAGACGACCTGGGCTTCATCCAGCCGGGCACTTTCGTCCACCAGCCAGATGGTCTCAAGCTGCTCAAGGCCTTGTTCCGCCATGCCGCACAAGCGGCTGACGGCAGCCAATTCCAGCACGATCCTCACGTCGTACAGCTCTTCAAAATAGTTGAAGTCGAACGGCCGAACCTGCCAGCCGCTCCTGAAGAAAACCTCCAGGTACCCTTCCCGCTCCAGCCGATACAGCGCCTGGCGCACCGGCGTGCGGCTGGCCTGCATGCGCTCGGCCACATCGCCCTCGCTGAAGCGATCACCCGGCAACAAGCGAAAGCCGAAGATGTCGTCCTTGAGCTGCTGGTAGACCCGTTCCGCCAGGCTGTCCGGCCGCTCGCCGGGCTTTCTCGTCGTTGAAAGCTGCATGCCTACTTCCTGCTCGCAATGTAGGCGCGCCAGCCGCCAAACCCGGTGATGTCGGTAGCGCCTGCCAGGGCCCAGGGTTCGCAGATAAAGCCCTTCACGCTGCGCCCGTCCGCCAGGGTCAGGTTGCCGATGCCCAGCGGAGACGGGATCTCGGCGACGAACTCGCCAAAGCGCGCGATGGGCATGTCCCACAGCTCAACGATGATCGAGCTGCCCGAGTCATCCTTGACCAGCCCGGGCTTGGGCGGAACCGTGCCCGGCAACGCATGCAGGCGATAGTTGCTCGCCGTCAGGGTTTGCTCCACCAGCACGGCATTGCGGCTGGTCAGCTGGAAATTCAACGGCATCCCGGTGAGGTGCGCGCCGACCACCGCCACACGCACGCTGCCTGGCGCCTGTCGTGCAGCCGCCGGTGGAGGCAGGTGGCGTTCGGTGGCACCCAATGGCAGATCAAGGCCGGCCTGCCAGCGTTTGCCCAGGTGCGCCAGGGCCGTGTCGTGCCAGGCGGGCGCTATAAGAGTGATGCCGCACGGCAGGCCATCGCTGCGCAAACCGGCTGGAACGGCCAACGCCGAGAGGTCCGCCAGGTTGGTGAAGTTGGTGTAGAAACCAAACTGCGAGTTGTAGAGCACCGGCTCCACGGCCATTTCCGCCAGGGTACGAATCGTCGGTGATGTCGGCACCAGCAAGGCGTCGAAACCGGCCAGGGTGTCGTTGATACGACGGCTCAGTTCGGCCCGCAGGTATTCGGCTTTATAGGCGTCGCAGGCGCTGTACTTGTGGCCGTTTTCGACAATACCGCGCACGACCGGGTTGATCGCTCCGGGGTTGTTGGCGAGCATGCCTTCCAGCGCGACCGTGCGCTCCGCAACCCAGGAGCCGAAATACAGTTGCTCGGCGAGTTGCTGAAACGGGCTGAAATCCACCGGAGTGATTTCGGCCCCGAGAGACTGAAACCTGAGCAGCGCCTGTTCAAACACGGCCTGGTTCTGCACGTCGCCAAAAAATTCCGGGGTGGCCGGAACCGCCAGCTTGATTGTGGCGCCGACTGCGACCGGTGCAGTGTTGGGATTGATACGTGAATACGCGTCGCTGGCGTCGTAGGCGGCGGCTACACCGGCCACCGCCTCAGCATCTTCGACAGTCAACGCGAACACCGAAATGCAGTCCACAGTACGGCACGCCGGCACCAATCCAGTGTTGGACAGCCGGCCCTTGGTCGGCTTCAACCCGACGATATTGTTGAAGCCCGCCGGCACCCGCCCGGAGCCGGCGGTGTCGGTGCCCAGGGAAAACGCCACCAGGCCACGGGCAACCACCGAGGCCGAACCCGAGCTGGAACCACCGCTGACATAGTCCGGGTTGAAGCTGTTGCCGACCGCGCCGTAGGGCGAGCGCGTGCCGACCAGACCAGTGGCGAACTGATCGAGGTTGGTCTTGCCCATCAGGATCGCCCCGGCCGCCCGCAGGCGGGCCACCACTGACGCATCCGCCTCAGCCGTATAGGCAAATTCAGGACACGCAGCCGTAGTCTCCCAGCCCGCCGCGTCGATATTGTCCTTGATAGCGAACGGCACGCCGTACAGCGGCAACTTGTCGATATCGCCATCGACCGCCGCAAGCCGCTCGGCCAGTTGCGCCAACTGGGCACTCAACTGCTGCGGTTGCACCGGGCTGATCCAGGCATTGTCCTGGGCGGGAAATGTGCCCGATAGGGTCAACAGGATGTCGGGCGTCAGCGCCTGGCTGCGGTAAGCGGCCTGCCATTCACCAAGGGTCCAGCCGAGTTGTTCGTTGTGCATTGAGGATTCCATCTTGTATCCAAGTTTGGATTTCTTGAAGCAAGCGCTGGGCCAATTACCCACAACCCAATGAATACGGGGCTTTGGCAAAAGCCCGGCTGATTGGCCACCTTCAGCGGTGCTCCGTCATGAAGCAGCAATGCGCCAAAAAAAGACACTCAGGCGGCCGCCCGGTTGCGACCTGCGCGATACCGGCCTATGTTCAAAACCATGCTTTAAAACTGCTGTCCATCCCATACGCCCTTCCCGTAGCCAGGTGACGACATGCCCACCGCTTCCCGCCCCGCCGTGCTCGAACTGATCGGCAACACCCCGCTGGTGCGGGTCAGCCGCTTCGATACCGGCCCGTGCACGCTGTTCCTCAAGCTTGAATCCCAGAACCCCGGCGGCTCGATCAAGGACCGCATCGGCCTGGCCATGATCGACGCCGCCGAACGCGACGGCCGCCTGCGCCCCGGCGGCACTATCATCGAAGCCACCGCCGGCAATACCGGCCTCGGCCTGGCCCTGGTGGGCCGCGCCAAAGGCTACCGGGTGGTGCTGGTGGTGCCGGACAAGATGTCCACCGAAAAGGTCTTGCACCTCAAAGCCATGGGCGCCGAGGTGCACATCACCCGCTCCGATGTCGGCAAGGGCCACCCCGAGTATTACCAGGACGTCGCCGCACGGCTGGCCAAGGACATTCCCGATTCGTTTTTCGCCGACCAGTTCAACAACCCGGCCAATCCCCTGGCCCACGAGACCAGCACCGCACCGGAAATCTGGGCGCAAACCCAGCATGACCTGGACGCCATTGTGGTGGGTGTCGGCTCGGCCGGCACCCTCACCGGCCTGACCCGCTTCTTCAAACGCGTGCAACCCGACCTCGCCATGGTGCTGGCCGACCCGGTGGGCTCGGTGATGGCTGAGTACAGCCGCAGCGGCAAAATGATCGAGCCAGGCTCGTGGGCGGTGGAAGGCATCGGCGAAGACTTCATCCCCTCGATCGCCGACCTTTCCAGCGTGCGCCACGCCTATTCCATCAGCGACGAAGAAAGCTTCGACCACGCCCGCCAACTGCTGCGGGCCGAAGGCATTCTCGGCGGCTCCTCCACCGGCACCTTGCTCGCCGCCGCCCTGCGTTACTGCCGCGAGCAGACCGAGCCCAAGCGTGTCGTCACCTTCGTTTGCGACACCGGCACGCGCTACCTGTCGAAGGTCTACAACGACCAATGGATGAACGACCAGGGCCTGCTCCAATACAAACACTACGGCGACCTGCGCGACCTGATCGCCCGGCGGTTCGAGGACGGCCGGGTGATCAGCGTTGGCCCCGACGACAGCCTGCTCACCGCCTTCCAGCGCATGCGCCTGGCGGACGTCTCGCAACTGCCAGTGCTGGTGGACGGCCAGCGACTGGTCGGGGTGCTCGACGAGTCGGATGTGTTGCTCGGCCTGCATCAGGATGCCGCGCACTTTTCCATGACCGTGGCCAGCGCCATGACCAACGCCCTGCAAACCCTTGCGCCCAGCGCCAGCCTTGCGCAATTGCAGGCCGAGCTGGATCGCGGGTTGGTGGCAATTATTGCCGACGCGTCGGGCTTTCATGGCCTGATCACCCGCGTCGACCTGCTCAATCACTTACGGAGATCCCTTGCATGACCCAGCACGATAAAAGCGCCTTCGCCACTCGCGTGATCCATGCCGGGCAATCCCCGGACCCGACCACCGGCGCGCTGATGCCACCGATCTACGCCAACTCCACCTACCTGCAAGAGAGCCCCGGCGTCCATAAAGGCTTCGACTACGGGCGCTCCCACAACCCGACGCGCTTTGCCCTGGAACGTTGCGTGGCGGACCTTGAAGGCGGCACCCAGGCCTTCGCGTTCGCCTCCGGGCTGGCGGCGATTTCCACCGTGCTGGAACTGCTCGACGCCGGTTCCCACGTGGTCTCCGGCAATGATTTGTACGGCGGTACTTTCCGCCTGTTCGACAAAGTGCGCCAACGCAGCGCCGGGCATCGCTTCAGCTTCGTCGACCTGACCGACCTGTCGGCCTTCGAAGCCGCGTTGCAGGACGACACGCGGATGGTCTGGGTCGAAACCCCGAGCAATCCGCTGTTGAGCCTGACCGACCTCAGCGCCATCTCTCGCATCTGCCGTGCCCGGGGCATCATTTGCGTGGCCGACAACACCTTCGCCAGCCCATGGATCCAGCGGCCTCTGGAGCTGGGTTTTGACGTGGTGGTGCACTCCACCACCAAGTACCTCAACGGCCATTCCGATGTGATCGGCGGCATCGCGGTGGTGGGCCAGAATCCTGAATTGGCCGAGCGCCTGGGCTTCCTGCAAAACTCCGTGGGAGCGATTGCCGGGCCGTTTGATGCGTTCCTGACCCTGCGCGGGGTGAAGACCCTGGCGCTGCGCATGGAGCGCCATTGCAGCAATGCGCTGGAGCTGGCGACGTGGTTGGAACAACAGCCGCAGGTGGCGCGGGTTTATTACCCGGGGTTGGCCTCGCATCCGCAGCATGAGCTGGCGCGGCGACAGATGCGCGGGTTTGGCGGGATGATTTCGGTGGACCTGAAAAGCGACCTGGCAGGCGCGACACGCTTCCTGGAAAACGTGAAGATCTTTGCGCTGGCTGAAAGCCTGGGAGGTGTGGAAAGTTTGATCGAGCACCCGGCGATCATGACCCATGCGAGCATTCCGGCGGCGACCCGGGCGCAGTTGGGGATTGGTGACGGGTTGGTGCGGTTGTCGGTAGGGGTTGAGGATGTAGAAGACCTGCGGGCGGATCTGGCGCAGGCCTTGGCGCGGATATAAACACAACCTGTTGACTCCCTGTAGGAGCGAGCTTGCTCGCGAAGGTCGTTAACGATGACGCTCGCATCCTGATTCAACGCGGCGCCCTCCGGCTCTTCGCGAGCAAGCTCGCTCCTACAGTGGGCTATCGAAGAAGCCGACGTCCTCGTAGTTGGTAAATGCGCGGTATCTGAGGCGAAAGAAACCCTGGTAGCAGGAGATCGCCAACATCTTCAAGAACAGCACCAGCACGCACAGGGCATAAGCCGTCATCACCGGCTCCCTGAAGGCTGGCGGAACCCGTTGACCACGATATACAGCAGCGGACCGATAGATACGAACACCACCGCTATCAACAAATATGGCAGCACCGACGCCAGGGAATTTCCTCTGGCCCGCGCATCCCGGTACATCCATACGCACGCCATCACCGCCATCAGATACAGGTCAATCACCACCTGGGCAGTGTCCGGCCTCGACATCAATTCAAGCCCGAACGCCATGAGCGATTGCTCGGCCATGAGCATCGTGATCACTGTGTACAAGGTAAAAGCCAACAACCCGGCCAGGGCAATCCAGGGTCTTTGCATGTTCTCCTCCTTGGAGACAAGGGTTCGGGAAGCCGCACATTAGTGATAACGTCCTCTGCCTCTCAATGACCTCACAGGTCATCGACACCACCGACCCGCACGGCCAGAGTCAGCCCATGAGCAGCCACCCTTTCCCCCGCGCCAACCCCGACACCACCGCCGGCGCGCAATTGCGCGTGCTGCGTCGGCAAGCCCAACTGAGCCAGCTGGAACTGGCGCTGATCATCGGGATTTCCCAGCGCCACTTGAGCTGTATCGAGACCGGCCGCGCCAAGCCCAGCCCGGGCACGTTGCACAACCTGCTGATGGCACTGGAGGCTCCGCTGGAGCAATGCAACAACGTGTTCCTGGCCGCAGGTTTTGCCCCGCGCTATGAGGCAACCCCGTTGTCTTCACCGTCGATGGAGGCCATTCGCGAGGCTATCAGCCATGTGCTGCACGCCAATAATCCTGCGCCGGCGATCGTGCTGGGCAGCCAGTGGGAAGTGCTCGCCGCCAATGCGAGCACGCAGGTGCTGTTTGATCTGGTGGGGATCAAGCCGGAGGCGGCTGATGGACTGAATTTGCTGGTCACCTTGCTGCAGCCTGGCGGCCTGGGTGATCACTTGCTCAACGCTGAAGAAATCCGAACCATCGCCTGGCAGCGAGCAACCCGCGAGGCGTTGGGCAACCCAGAACTCGCCAGGATTTTAGAACGCCTGCCGGCCCCGCACAGCACCGGAGCGTTGGCCAATGAACTGCCGCCGCTGGTGCTGACACGCGTCAATTCGCGGGAAGGTGAGCTGAACTTCATGTCGACTTTCACCACCTTCGGCATGCCGCAGGACATCACCGTGACGTCGTTGCGCATCGAGCATTTGATTCCGGCGGATACGCAGACGTGGCAGGTGATGACCGCGGCGTATGAACGGTCGAAATAGGCAATGCCTTGCCGGACTCGGCAACCCATGACCACTCCCTTGTCGCGGCGATGCCGCCAATGCCACGCTGCACAAAGCTTGCAGCACATGGCCCGGATTTTGCTCTGTTGCTGCTACCAACAAGGGAGCAGCACCATGATAGGAAGCACTACAAGTCTGTTTGCGCTGGGACAGAAGGCACTTACACAGTCCATGGAAAACGGCACTCTGCGGGCGGGGAGGATTGAGGTCATCAACGCCACGCCCGAGATCAAGGCCAAGCTGGAAGCCAGCTATCAGGAGCAAGTACGCTCCACAGCGCAAACCGTTGCCACCGCCAGGGCCAATCCTTCCTGGGCGACCTTCGACGATAAAAGCAACTCCGTCGAACTGCCCGATGTGCAGTCACTCAGCAAAAGCGACGCCACGCATGTGGCCAACGGTCTTCAGTATCTGCTCGACATCGGGCGCCTGGACGGCAAGACCATCACCGCCAAAAATGGCGACCAGTCGACGGATAACATCGCGGTCTACAAGGACTGGCTGCAGGCGCAAATCGGCGTTGATGTACAGGCCTGAGACGGCTTACACCATCGGCACGGCAATCAGCAAAATCGCCGTGCCATGGGTGGCCGTCGCCGCCACCACGCCATAGCGCATCCGCACCCACCCGCAGGCCAACCCTTCGATCAGGGTAAACGCCAACACTGGCCAGCCCAGTTGAGTCACGCTCAGGGCCAAAAATGAATGGCACGCGGCGAACGCCAGCGCGCTGATCAACGCAGCGCGCAGTGGCGTGACGTGTTGTTCGAGATAACCCTGCAGGAAGCCGCGAAACAACACCTCTTCCAGCGCATTGGCGCAGTAGGCAAGCACCAGCATGCCCACCAGCCAGGTCCAGTAAGCCGGGATCGCCGCCGGCTCGATACCTTGGTAAAGCCGCAATGGCAGGCCGATCAAACACCCCGCTACAAGCCCCACCACCAGGCCCGCGCTGCGGTTGCCCTTGAACAGCACCGTCAGTTGCCACAGCTCCGGCGCCAGGCGCGCGAGCAGTGCAATCAGCCCCAGGGATAAACCGCCCAAAGCGGCCAACACGAGGGGATTGGCCGTGAACCCGATCTGCACCTGGCTGCTCAACGACCACATGCCCAGCGGCGTCATCGCATCGCGCATCAGCACGAATGCCAGCAACAGGATAACGATGCGCACGCCCGGCAATGTTTTCGGCGTGAGGGCGAACCACAGGCCAAACAGGATCAGCCCTGGAAACAGATAAACCCCATAGTGGACCAGTACCGCAAACGCGTCGGCGATCACTCGGCGTCAGCCCCGAGCCACAGCGATCATGTCGATTTCCACGGCCGCGCCCTTGGGCAACTGCAGCACGCCCACCGAGGTGCGTGTGTGGGCGCCGGCCGCGCCCAGAATCTCGTTCAACAGGTCGGACGCGCCGTTGGCCACTTCGCTTTGCTGGTCAAAGTCATCCGCGCTGCGCACGTACACGTTGATCTTGAGGATCGCCTTGACCTGATCCAGCGAGCCCAGTGCCTGCTTGAGCAACCCCAGGCAACGCAACGCGCTGACCCCCGCCGCAATTTGTGCGTCGGCCAGGCTGAGGCTTTCGCCGACCTTGCCGGGCAGCACGATGGCGTCACCCACGCGAGGGATCTGGCCACTGATGTAAACGTGATTGCCATCCCTTAACAGCGGCGTGTAGTTGCCGCCGATCTTGAACTCGGTGAGTTGGTAACCCAGGCGCACCATGGCCGCCGCGTACTTTTGATCGGGTGTCATGTTTTGTTGTCCTTACTGGCCGTTGCGGCGCTGCCATTCATCCACCACATCGCCCATGGTCTTGGGGATGTCGTTGCGAATCCATGCCATGAAATCGCGGTCGAACTTGAACCCTGCACCGCAGTGCTCAAGCATGAAGCGGCGCACATTCTGAGTGTTCTTGTACTGCGGGGTAACGCGGGTATCGCGCTGGATCGAGTCACTGTGCCAATCAAAAAGCATTGCATTCCCTCGCCGGTGTTGGGGCTCCGACCACAGCATAGCCAGGTGCTATTTCTACGGGAAGCCCCGCCGGATTTATCGCTAGTGATACGACGTCCCACAATTACCAGTAGCCCTAATATTTCGGACAAATAGAAATTTAACTTTCCTTGATCGACCAAAATACGGCATGGTTGTACGACGACTACAAAACATATCCTGTGTCGTACCAGTACCCCACAACAACAAGGAAACACCCATGCAAAACGTCAAGGTTCTGATTGGTTTTCTGTGCCTGTTCAGCGGTTACGCGGCGGCTGCCCCTGCCGCGAGTGACAAGGATGTAGCCGTTGCGGTCGATCACTTGACCCAGGCCATGCTGCACAAGGACATCCCGCAACTGCAGGCCCTTACCTCGAACAACCTCACCTACGGCCACTCCAGCGGCAAGATCCAGAACAAGCAGGAATTTATCGCTGACATCGAAACCGGCAAAAGCGGTTTCAAGACCCTGGAGATGCAAAAACAGACCATCACCCTCAATGGCGACACCGCCCTGGTGCGCAACCACTTTTCCGCACAGGCGGTGAACAGTGGCGTTGAGGTGCCCACCGAAATTGAAAACTTCCAGGTCTGGCAGAAGCAGAAAGGCAAGTGGCTGCTGATTGGGCGTCAGGCGTACAAGTTCTGATAGCAGGCGATGCTTTCCTGTGAACAGGGAGCTTGCTGTGGCGAGGGAGCTTGCTCCCGCTGGGCTGCGTAGCGGCCCCAAAACCCTGGGAGCGCTGCGCACTCCAGCGGGAGCAAGCTCCCTCGCCACAGGGGCTCCCGGGCCACACTCAAAAAGGGGTAGGATCGCGCATCAACCAAACGCCGAGCCCGAACATGGACTTTCACTCGCTACTCGCCTACACCCTCGTGGCCGCCATTGCCATCGCCAGCCCGGGCCCGGCCATCCTGATGGCACTGAACAACAGCCTGGCCTATGGCGCACGCTCCACGCTCTGGTCTTCGCTGGGTAACGTCAGTGGCGTGTTTTGCGTATCCGCCGCGGCGATGCTGGGGCTGGGTGCGTTGATTGTCAGTTCCGAGTGGGTCTTCAACGGGGTAAAACTCCTCGGCGCCGGCTACCTGTTTTATCTGGGCGCCAAAAGCCTGTTCAAGAAAAACCCGCTGCTGGCCGCCAACGCCCGGTCACCGGTTCGCGTCAACAGCCCATCCCCCTGGAAGCTCTACAAACTGGCGTTCCTGACTGCCGTCACCAACCCCAAGGCGGTGTTGTTTTTCACCGCACTGTTCCCGCAGTTCATTAACCAGCACACCGCATTGCTCCCGCAGTTCATGGTGCTGACCCTGATTTTCATGGCACTGTCGGCCTTATCACTGACCCTGTACGCCCTGCTCGCCTCACAGGCCAAGGGTTTGCTTGCGCGGCCAACATTTTCCAAGTGGGTGGACCGGGTGGTGGGTTCTACCTTTATCGTGTTCGGCACGCTGCTGCTGACGATGCGTCGGCAAACGGCCTAGTACGCTTGCACCGCCCAGCGCACGTTCATCAGTGCGCTGCGCAACACCTCTCGCTCCACCGACCCCAGCGCCACGCGTATTGCATGGGGCACGTGGGCCGAGACGGCAAACGGCTCGGCGGTGGACACCGAGATATTTTCCCGCGCGAGCGCCATGGTGATCTGGTCGGCGCGGGCGTCTTCCGGCAAGGGCAGCCACAGAAAATACGAAGACAGATGGCGGATTACAGTGAGCCCCGCCAACACCTCATCGGCCACCGCCTGGCGCGCCCGGGCGTCCTCGCGCTTTTGCGCTTCCAGTTGCAGCACCGTGCCGTCGTCGATCCATGCGACAGCGACGGCAGTCATCACGCCCGGTGTGTTCCAGGTGGTGGCCATGACCGTACGCTCCAGCGCGGCCATCCACTGCCGGGGAGCGGCTACGAAACCGACCCGCAGGCCGGTGGCGACGCTCTTGGACAGCCCCGACACATACACCGTGCGTTCGGGCGCCAGCTCGGCCAACGGTGGCGGCGGGTCCTCTGCCAGAAATGCGTAGGCGGCATCCTCGATCAGGATCAGGTCATGCTGGCGGGCAATCGAAACCAAGTGCTCGCGCTGCTCCATGCCCATCACCCAGCCCAACGGGTTATGCAAGGTCGGCATGCTGTACACGGCGCGTACTAGGCGCCGGGCGCAGAGCTTTTCGAGGAACGCCAGGTACGGCCCCGTCGCGGTCACCGGGATCGCGACAATTTCAAGATGCAGCGTCTCGGCCAACACCTTGAACCCGGAATAGGTCAGCGCATCCACCGCCACCACATCGCCGGGCAAGAGCAGCGACATCATGGTCACCGCAAGCCCATGCTGGGCTCCGCTGACGATCAGCACCTGCTCGGCTTGCACCGTCAGCCCACGGCTCGCCAGATGCCGCGCCACCGCCGCCCGCTCATGCAGGCGGCCAGCGTGGGGTTGATAGCGCAGCAGTGAAGCCAGGTCGCCGGACAGCGCCAACTGACGCAAGGCCGTGCGCAACAAATCAGTCTGGCCCGGCAACGACGGGTAGTTGAAGTTGAGGTCGATCATGCCCGCCGCCACGGCGATCTGGCCGACGCCCTGCCCCGGCGACAATGCGATTTCCCGCACAAAGGTCCCGCGCCCGGTTTCACCGCTAACCAGGCCCATGGCCTCAAGCTCGGTGTACACCCGGCTGGCCGTGACCAGCGCCAGGCCGTGGCTCGCGGCCAACTGGCGGTGCGTCGGCAAGCGCGTACCTGCCGCCAGCGTGCCCGAGCGGATATCCCGGGCGAAGGTATCAACCAATGTCTTATAGCGAGCGCGCGGCATAGACGATGTATCCATGACAATTTTTTGATTGTCTCAATGGTGAATCATAGGATGCGCGAGACGCAACTTATCCTTATCGAGCCCCAAGCCCATGGAACGCACCACCCACCTCAACACCCAGGCACACAACGCCGGCGGCTGGATCAATGGTTTTATCGGCGTGGTGATCTTCAGCGGCTCGCTGCCCGCCACGCGCCTGGCGGTGCTGGAATTTGATCCGGTATTCCTGACGATGGCCCGCGCTACCATCGCGGCGCTGCTCGGCCTGTGCCTGCTGTGGCTGTTCAAGGAAAAGCGCCCGGCCCGCAGCCAGTTTCTGCCCTTGGCAATCGTCGCACTGGGCGTGGTGATCGGCTTCCCGCTGCTCACGGCATTGGCCTTGCAGTACGTCACCAGCGCCCACTCCATCGTGTTTGTCGGCCTGTTGCCGTTGGCCACCGCGGTATTCGGCGTGGTACGCGGCGGCGAGCGGCCCAAGCCGGTGTTCTGGCTGTTTTCGATTCTGGGCAGCCTGCTGGTAGTGGGCTACGCCGTTTCCCAAGGCCTGAGCGCCGCGCCGGCTGGGGATGTGCTGATGTTGCTGGCGATACTGGTGTGCGGCCTGGGTTATGCCGAAGGCGCCAAACTCTCGCGCACCCTGGGCGGCTGGCAGGTGATCTGCTGGGCGCTGGTGATCTCGCTGCCGATCGTCGCGCCACTGGTTGCGATCCTCGCCCCGCCGTCGCTCACAGGCATCAGCCTGCCGGCCTGGCTGAGCCTGGCCTATGTGTCGCTGTTCAGCATGCTGATCGGGTTTGTGTTCTGGTATCGCGGGCTGGCCCAAGGCGGCATCGCCGCCGTCGGGCAGTTGCAGTTGCTGCAACCGTTCTTCGGCCTGGCGCTGGCGGCGACGCTGCTGCATGAACAGGTGAGCCTGGGCATGCTGGTGGTGACTGTCGCAGTGATTGCGTGTGTGGCCGGGGCGAAGAAGTTTGCCCGCTAGCGCTCAGGCGCAACCATCTTGAACTTGATAGTGATTGCATTGGACACCACGCTGTCCGCCCACTCGCCCGCGCCGATCTTGAAGTCGTCGCGCTTGAGCACCAACTCGCCGTCGAACACGCCAATGCCGCTCTGCTCCTTGAGGGCCACCTTGACCTCCACCGGCTTGGTCTGGCCCTTGAGGGTCAGGTTGCCGCTGAACAGGTAACGGTTGCCGCCCAGGTCGGTGATGTGGGTGGAGGTAAAGGTGCCCACCGGGTAGGTCGTCATATCGAACCAGCCGGGCTTGGGCAGCTCGGTGTTGGCGTCGTCGCTGCCGGCATTGATGCTGGGTAGCTGGATGGTCAGCACGGTGCTGGCGGCGGCAGGGTTTTGTGTATCGAAACTCAGGGTCGCCGAATACGTACCAAACGTGCCGTACACCTGCTGGCCCATCTGGTCATAGGTGAAGCTGATGGTGCTGGCCGCCGGGTTGACGTCGGTGTACTCCACGGCAGACGCGCTGGACAGGGTGCCGAGGGTAAGGAAGGCCGCTAGCAATCGACGTTTCATGGGATTCTCAACTGGGAATAAAACACGCTGTGCAGTAGTAACAGCTTAGGTGCTGGATTTATTCACGCGCCTGGCATTAGGCTCGTGCCCCGACGGAACTCAAACAACAAGGAGCCACGATGCCCGCGCTTTCCCTGCAAGACACCACCGCCCCCGAAGGCGTCTGTTACGGCTGCGGCAGCAGCAACCCCCACGGGCTGCACATCAAGAGCCGCTGGGACGCAGACGGCATCCACGTGATCGCCGAGCACCAGCCCGACGCCCAATACTGCGGCTGGCCAGACCTGGTCTACGGCGGGTTGATCGCGATGCTGGTGGACTGCCACTCGAACTGGACCGCGATGGCCTACCACTACCGGGCCGAACAACGCGAACCCGGCAGCTTGCCACGCATCGACTGCGTGACCGGCAACCTGGGGATCAAATTTATCAAGCCCACACCGATGGGCGTGCCGCTGACCCTGCGTGCGAAAGTCGAGGGTGAGGTTGGGCGCAAAAACCGCGTGGTGTGCGAGGTGTACGCCGATGGCGTGCTGACGGCAATCGGCGATTCGGTGTTCGTGCGGGTCGACACCGGGCAATTGGCCGCCGCTGCCCATGGCCGGGAAGCCTGATACTGGTCTACATTCAGTCCCACCGCTAATCGAGGACGCCACCGATGACTCGCCTGACCGCCAAAGACTTCGCCCCTGAACTGCTGGAGCTTTACGACGGCTACGCCCACGGCAAGATCAACCGCCGGGAATTTCTCGACCGCGCGGCGCTGTTCACCTTTGGCGGGCTGACGGCGTCGGCCCTGCTCGCCGCCCTGAGCCCCAACTATGCCCTGGCCGAACAGGTGAAATTCACCGACCCGCAGATCGTCGCCGACTACATCACCTACCCGTCACCCAAGGGCAACGGCACAGTGCGTGGCTACCTGGTACGTCCGGCCAAGTCCACCGGCAAGGTGCCGGCGGTGGTGGTGGTGCACGAGAACCGTGGGCTTAACCCCTATATCGAAGACGTTGCGCGTCGGCTGGCCAAGGCCGGGTTTATTGCCCTGGCGCCGGATGGCTTGACCTCGGTGGGCGGCTACCCCGGCAACGATGAGAAAGGCGTGGAGCTGCAGCAGAAAGTCGACCCTGAGAAGCTGATGAATGACTTTTTTGCCGCCATCGAATGGCTGATGCACCACGACGCCAGCACCGGCAAGGTGGGGATTACCGGCTTCTGTTATGGCGGCGGCGTGACCAATGCGGCGGCGGTGGCGTATCCGGAGTTGGGTGCGGCGGTGTCGTTTTATGGCCGCCAGCCTGAGGCCAAGGATGTGCCGCGGATCAAGGCGCCGATCATGCTGCATTACGGTGAGCTGGACACGCGGATCAATGAAGGCTGGCCAGCGTATGAGAAGGCATTGAAGGCAGCCGGTACGACGTATGAGGCGTTTATTTACAAGGGCGCCAACCATGGTTTCCACAATGATTCGACGCCGAGGTATGACGAGGCGGCGGCGAATCTGGCGTGGGAGCGGACCTTGGGGTGGTTCCGCAAATACCTGGTCTAACGACAGGTTCACTGTAGGAGCGAGCTTGCTCGCTCCTACAGTGGGATTTTCATCAGTGTTCCAGCGCATACCGCCGGCAGTGGTTCAAATACCCCTGCTCATGACTCCCCACCAACTGCACCACACTGGTCCACAACCACGAAGGCGCATCCAGCTGCTTCGACCGGTTCTCCTGCAACACCGCCATCCAGTGCCTGCGCGTGTCCCGATCCATCTGCCGCGCATGGGCCACCCCGACCACCCGCGCCAGATACCCGGCCGCGTGCATCGCATCAATCTCACTCAGCTCATCGAGTTCCAGCTTCATGTCTTGGGGCAACAACTCGCGGATGAAAAACCCGTGATCCAAAAACCGCGTCGCCAGCATCCGCTCCCCCAACGCCGGTGACAGGTGCCGCGCACCCTCCACCACCCGCCGGCCATTGTCCCGAGGCATCTTCGCCCGGGCAGCACGCGGCGCCGCTGCGCCCACCGCTTCCTTGATATCGATCAGGCAGTATTCCTGATCAGACTTGTCCCCTACCCCCAACAGCACCGCATAACGCAACAACCCAAGGGAGCTGCAACCCTTGACCCAGTACGCCGAGTCCAGCAGCTCAACCTCGGCATCGTTGGGCCGGCCCTTAAGCGAAGTGACCAACCGGTGGATTTCATCCGAAGCGCACAACGTCTCAAGCGCTGACTTTTCCGCCCGCGACAACGACCAGAAATGCTTGCCCAACGGAATCGTCGGCCGGGTGCTTTCAATACGTTCACGGGCCAGATTCTTCCAGGTGCGCTCCACGGAGCTGCGCATCCCGGCCTTGACCTGGGACGGGCGCGGCGGCGCCTCGTCGGGCTTGTCCTTAAACGCCTGCGCGTAGCCCACCATCATCTCCTCAAGCATGCGGGCGGTGGTCACCCCCGGCAAATCCGAGCCCCGGGCAGCGGTGGCCAGGGACAGCGCCAGGCGCACCAGGTCGTGGGTCGGGTTGCCGATCACCGCCTGGTCGAGGTCACGGATATGCATGTCGATCCGGCCCTTGGTGTCGCCGGTGGGCCCAAGGTTGCCGGCATGGCAGTCGCCGCAGATCCAGATCGCCGGCCCATGGGGCAAGCGCCGGCCGCGCTGGCTGTGCAGCCACTCATAAAACTGAACCGTACTGCCCCGCACATAAGCGTGGGCGGAGCGCGCCATCTTCAGGTTACGCAGTTGCGTGAGGTGGGGCATTCGCGAAGAGGGACGCGGAGTTTTCATAGAGGCACTCGCCATCGGGGTACGGTAGAGGTTAGCCCGCCGCAAATGTTTCATTTTGTTTCATAGATCTTTATTAACCTTGTGAAAGAGCGTGGGAACGCTCATCGCACTTTCTCAAACAACCACGCCTTGAACGCCGCCATCGCCGGCGTCTCGGCCCGTGACTGTAACCGCGTCAACCAGTAACTGCCGGTGGTAATGCCCACCTCGAACGGCTGGCGAATCACATCCGTCGCCAATTGCCGGCTAAACATCATCGCCGGCGCCAATGCCACACCCGCCCCTTGCAGCGCGGCCTCCATCATCGCCAGGGATGAGTCAAACACAATACTGCGCGGCACCAACGTATCGGCAGGCAGCCCGGCGGCCTGGAACCACTGCATCCATTCATCGGCGCGGTAAGAGCGCAGCAAGGTGTGTTTCAACAGGTCCGCCGGGGCCTGCAATTGGCGCGCAATCTGCGGCACGCACAGCACCGTCAGCGGCGCTTCCAGCAACTGGCACGCCTCGGTGCCGTGCCACGCACCCGCGCCAAAACGGATCGCGTAATCCAGGCCTTCGGCGGCAACGTCGACGCGGTTGTTGTTGGTGGACAGCCGCAAGTCGATAAACGGGTAGCGCGCCTGGAAGTCCGCAAGCCGCGGCAGCAGCCACCCCACCGCAAAGGTACCCACCGCACCCACCGTCAACACTTCACGGTAATGCCCGCCTTCAAACTGGCCTAAGGTTTGAGCAATCCGGTCAAAGGATTCGCGCAGCACCGGCAGCAAGGTCTCGCCTTCGCTGGTAAGCATCAGGCCCCGGGGCAAGCGTTTGAACAGCGTGACATTGAGCTGCGCCTCCAGGCTTTTCACCTGATGACTGACCGCCGCCTGGGTGACGCACAATTCAATCGCCGCCCGGGTAAAACTCAAATGCCGCGCAGAAGCTTCAAAGGCCCGTAGCGCGTTGAGTGGCAGGTGGGAACGGAGCATGGCTTGACCCTAATTTTTCTAATGGCTGTTGCGAGATATCATCGTTTGTCGAAGCGGCACAAACTGCCTAAATTTGCGGCGCCCGCGCAGGTATTGGTCATCAACACACCACCTTATGGAAGCCACATCATCATGTACGAACTTTCTTATTCAACAGTACGAAAAGTCACAGTATTCGCCTTGTTGCTCGGTGCCGGCAACTGCATGGCGGCCACTGATATTCGCCAGGTGGTCGACAGTACCGTCCAACCCCTGATGCAGCAACAGGACATCGCAGGCCTGTCGGTCGCGGTGGTCCAGAACGGCAAGGCGCAATACTTTAACTACGGCGTTGCGTCAAAGGAAGGCAAGCAACCGGTCACCGAAAACACCCTGTTTGAAATCGGCTCGGTGAGCAAGACCTTCACCGCCACCCTCGCAGGCTATGCCCTGGCCAACGGCAAGCTGAAGCTCTCGGACCCGGCCAGCCAGTACTTGCCGGCGTTACGCGGCGACAAGTTTGACCACATCAGCCTGCTCAACCTCGGCACCTACACTGCGGGTGGCTTGCCGCTGCAATTCCCCGATGAGTCCGATAACGCCAGCAAGATGATCAGCTACTACCAGCACTGGAAACCGGATTTTGCCCCCGGCACCCAACGCCTGTACTCCAACCCGAGCATCGGCCTGTTCGGCCACCTGGCCGCGCAAAGCATGGGCCAGCCGTTTGACCGGCTGATGGAGCAAACCCTGCTGCCGAAGCTCGGCCTCAAACACACCTTTATCACCGTGCCCAAGGCACAAATGAGCCTGTACGCCCAGGGTTACAACAAGACAGGCAAACCGGTGCGTGTCGGCCCAGGCGCCCTGGACGCCGAGGCCTACGGCATCAAGACCAGCACCTCGGACCTGATTCACTACGTTGAAGTGAACATGAACCCGGCGAAGCTGGAGAAGCCGCTGCAACAGGCGATTGCCGCGACCCACACCGGCTACTACACGGTGGATGGCATGACTCAAGGCCTCGGCTGGGAGATGTACCCCTACCCGATCAAGCTGGACGCCCTGACGGCAGGCAACTCGGCGCAAATGGCCTTCCAGCCGCACAAGGTCAACTGGCTGACGCCACCGCAGGCACCCCATGCCGACACGCTGGTGAACAAGACCGGTGCAACCGATGGCTTTGGCGCTTATGTGGCATACGTGCCGAGCAAAGGCCTGGGCGTTGTGATCCTGGCGAACAAGAACTACCCGAACGCCGAACGGGTGAAAGCGGCCCACGCCATCTTGAGTGCGATGGACCAATAGCGTCTCCCCTGTAGGAGCAAGCTTGCTCGCGAAAAATCGTCAGGCAACGCGTTCATCCAGAATGCACGCGTCATCGTTGACGACCATCGCGAGCAAGCTCGCTCCTACAGAACGCCATAGGTGCTTACATCCCCAGCCAGTGCGGCAAGGCCAGCGAGATAAACGGCAGGTAGGTGACCATGATCAGGAACACCAGCAAGATCATCAGCCACGGCAGCGCCGCGCGGATGGTTTGCCCCAGTGTCAGCCCGGTCACCGCCGATGTCACAAACAGGTTCAACCCCACCGGTGGATGCACCAGGCCAATCTCCATGTTGACCACCATCACGATCCCCAGGTGAATCGGGTCGATCCCCAGCTTCATCGCGATCGGGAAGAAGATCGGCGCCAAAATCAGCACGATCGCCGACGGCTCCATAAAGCTGCCCGCCACCAGCAACACCACGTTGACCATAATCAAGAAGCCAATCGGCGTCAGGCCTTCGGAGATCACCCAGGCCGTGATTTCCTGCGGGATCTGCTCAGTCGTCAGCACGTGGGCGAAGAGCATGGCGTTGGCGATGATAAACATCAGCATGATCGCCAGGCGCCCCGACTCCAGCAGGACCTTGGGGCAGTCCTTGATCTTCATGTCCTTGTAGACGAACAGCGCGACAAACGCCGAATACACCGCCGCCACCGCCGCCGCTTCCGTCGGGGTGAACATACCGCTGTAAATGCCACCCAGGATGATCACCAACAGCAGCAAGCCCCAGAACGCCCGGCGGGCGCAGGTCAGCCACTCGCGGAAGGTCGCCCGTGGCTGGGCCGGCAGCTTCTTGATGCGCGCGACGATGTAGATCGCGACCATCAGCATCAGGCCCAGCAGCAGGCCCGGAATCACCCCGGCCATAAACAGCTTGCCCACCGAAGTTTCGGTGGCCGCCGAGTACACCACCATCACGATCGACGGCGGAATCAGGATGCCCAGGGTACCGGCGTTGCAGATGATCCCGGCACCGAATTCCTTCGGATAGCCCGAACGCACCATGCCCGCTACCGCAATCGAACCCACCGCGGCCACCGTCGCAGGCGATGAGCCCGACAGCGCGGCAAACAGCATGCACGCCAGCACCGCCGCAATCGCAAGGCCGCCACGGATGTGGCCGACGCAGGCGTTGGCGAAGTCGATCAGCCGTTGCGCCACGCCGCCGGTGGTCATGAACGCACCCGACAACAGGAAGAACGGAATCGCCAGGAAGGTGTAGGCGTCCGAGGTTTCAAACAGCTTGATCGCCAGCGAACTCACCGAGTCCGGGCTGAACATCAGGATCGATACGGCGCCCGACAAGCCCAGCGCGATCGCGATGGGCACACCCAGGAACATAAACACGAACAGCAGCAAAAACAGACACAGAACGGCCATCAGTGACGCTCCTCATGGCTGCCGGCCAACTTGCTGGCTTCACCGGCTTCGTCGGCCAGGCCCAGCCCGGTTTGGCGGTGGGTGAAGATGCGGTAGAAAATTTCCAGATAGCGGATGAACACCAGGCCAAAACCGATGGGCACGATCATCACGATGTCGCCCACGTCGATGCCGAACTTGTCGAGGTCTTCAGCGCCGATGTGGGCGGTCATCACCGCACTCACCCACTTGTAGCTGGCGACCACAAACAACCCGGCGTAGGCCAGGCAGCACAGGCAAGCAAGCATCCCCAGCAGGCGCTGGACGGGTCGCGGTGTCAGCTTGACCAGGGCATCCACGCCGAGGTGGCCGGCGGTGCGCACGCCGTAGGAGATACCGAAGAAAATCAGCCAGCCGAACATGGCCTTGGTCAGCGCCACGCTCCAGGTCATGTCCTGGGCCCAGCCCATGGTGTGGTCACCCAGGGCGTTGAAAAAACCGCTGCTCCACGCCCATTTATCGGCGAGGGAAAAGAACAGGGTGTAAATGTTGTTGAGCATGACGTAGACAAAAGTCACCAGGGTCATGGCGGCCAGCAGGATGGCGATAAAGCCTTCCTCCAGGTGCTCCCAGACGCGCCTTAGCGTTTGCATGGCAAAACCTCGCGAAGCGGGAATGATGTCGGGGTGGAAACCGGATCAAACTGTGGGAGCGGCGGTGCGACGATTCGACTGGCTCGCGAATGCGGTGTGTCAGTCACCGAATGCATCAACTGAAAGACCGCATTCGCGAGCAAGCCCGCTCCCACATTAGATCTGCGCTACTGGTTCGACGCGTCGGCGGCCTTGATCAGGTCGGCACCGATTTCACCTTCAAACTTCTGCCACACCGGGCGCATGGCTTCGCGCCACAGCTGGCGTTGCTCGGGCGTCAGTTCGATGATTTCGCTGGTCTTGGCGTCGATGATCTTCTGCTTGGCCGACTGGTTCAGCGCTTCGGCCTGTTTGTTCACCTCGACGGTGACTTCGACCATGATCTGGTCCAGGGTGGTGCGCACATCCGGCGGCAGGCCGTTCCAGAACTTGGCGTTGGTGATCACCATGTAGTCGATCAGGCCATGGTTGGATTCGGTGAAGTACTTCTGCACTTCGTTGACCTTCTGGCTTTCATAGTTCGACCAGGTGTTCTCGGTGCCGTTGACGGTGCCGGTCTGCAAGCCCTGGTACACCTCGGCAAAGCTCATTTTGCGAGGGTTGGCGCGGATCGCCTTGAACTGTTCTTCGAGCACGCTGGAGGCCTGCACGCGGAACTTCAGGCCACGGGCATCCTTGGGTTCACGCAAGGCCTTGTTCGACGACAGCTGCTTGAGGCCGTTGTGCCAATAGGCCAGGCCAAGGATGTTTTTATCCTGCATCGAGGTCAGCAGCGCCTTGCCCTGGGCCGCCTGGAAGCGGTCGACCGCCGCCAGGTCGTTGAACAGGAACGGCAGGTCGTAGATCTGTACTTGCTTGGTGTATTGCTCAAACTTGGCCAGGGACGGCGCCAGCATCTGCACGTCACCCAGCAGCAGCGCTTCCATTTCCTTGCCGTCGCCGAACAGCGAGGAGTTGGGGTACACCTCGACTTTCACCCGGCCCGGCAGGCGTTCTTCAGCGAGCTTTTTGAAGAGTAAGGCGCCTTGGCCTTTCGGGGTGTTTTCAGCGACGACGTGGGCGAACTTGATCACGATGGGGTCGGCCGCCTGG
This sequence comes from Pseudomonas sp. K2I15, assembly GCF_002204795.1. Lineage (GTDB taxonomy): Bacteria > Pseudomonadota > Gammaproteobacteria > Pseudomonadales > Pseudomonadaceae > Aquipseudomonas. The sequence continues at coordinate 253 of NZ_NIXO01000019.1, read as the reverse complement.
GCCAGGCCCGCGGTAAACAAGGTGGCGGCGCAGAACAGCGCCCGAGAAAGCTTGAGCATGAAATTCACCTTCTTATTGTTGTGTGATGAGGGCAAGGTGCCTGATGTCACGCGTATAGAGAATTTCGAATTTTAGATACCTGCGTTCGGCGTGGACGAACGCCGTTCTGGCAAACGACATAGATCAACTGTGGGAGCGGGCTTGCTCGCGAAGGCGGTGTGTCAGCCAGTGCATCCGGTGACTGGCACACCGC
>NZ_NIXO01000018.1 GCF_002204795.1 Pseudomonas sp. K2I15 | reverse complement strand
GTGCTTGGGCTCATCGGGCGTACTTCTGCTTCGAGGATGCCTTTAGCGTAGTTGCTGATAACGGCTCATGCGGGACGGCTGTGAACGATACGGTTGCGTCCGGAGTGCTTGGCTTCATACAGCGCCCGGTCGGCCGTCAGCAGCAGCTCTTCGAGTGAGCCACGGCTGCGTTTGTCCCAGGTGCTGAGGCCGATGCTGACGGTGACCGGCAGCGCGTCCCCGTCCGCAGGTGGCAAGTGCTCCACCGCGCTGCGGATATGCTCGGCGAGCGTGCTCGCGCCCTCGCCGTCGGTGTCCGGCAGGATCACCGCGAACTCTTCGCCGCCGTAACGGGCGGCGAGGTCGGCGGGGCGACGAATATTGCTGCCGATGACCCGGGCCACGTTGCGCAATGCCTCGTCACCGCCCTGGTGGCCATGCCGGTCGTTGAAGGCCTTGAAGTGGTCGACGTCGATCATCAGCAAGGCCAGCGGCTCGTTCGAGCGTTGGGCACGCTCCCATTCCAGGCGCAGGCGCTGGTCGAGGGTGCGGCGGTTGGCCAGGCCGGTGAGGGCGTCGGTGGCGGCCAGCTCCGACAAGACCTTTTCGGCGCGATAGCGGCGGCGCAGTTCCAGGCGCAGCATCCAGGTCAGCCACAGCAGGCCCACACACAGCACGCCGGTGGCGCCACTGATCAGCAGGGCTGCGCGTTTCCAGGCGGCAAACACGTCGTCGCTGGACAGCGCCACCACCACAATCAGCGGCAGCGCGCCGACGTTGGTGAACGTGTAAAGGCGTTGCGTGCCGGTGGTGGTGGACACGCCGCTGAAACTGCCGCTGCCTTCGCGCAGCATTCTTTTGAAGTTCGGCCGCGTGCTCAGGTCCTTGTTGATCATGTCTCTTTCGAGCAGGGGTTGCTGGGCCAGCAGAATGCCGTCGTTGTTCAGCAGGTTGATGGTGCTGCCGCTGCCGATGGTGAGGCTGTTGAACAACTGGTCGAAATACGCCAGGCGCATGGTCGCCACCGCCACGCCGGCAAATTCGCCGTTGGGCCCGGACACCCGGCGGCTGAACGCGATGCGCCAGACTTGATCGCAGTCGCAATGGATCTTGAAGGGGCGGCTGATGAACAGCCCTGCGTCGGGGTTCTGCTGGTGCACCTGAAAGTAATCGCGATTGGCGAAATTGCGCGGCGTGGGTGTCAGTGTGGAGGAGTCGGCGGTGACCGCGCCGGTCTTGTCCAGCAGCAAGACTTCGCCTTTGAAAGGGGCGGCTGTGGACTGGTCGAACTGCACCATATGCAGGACCTCGGCCGAGACCTGGGGCAGGTCATTGCGGGTGGTCGCGGTGATCAGGCCGTTCAGGGCCAGGTCGTAGAGTTCGACGTTGCGCAGCACATCGGCGTTGATCAGTTGGGTGATGTTGCTGGTGGAGCGCTTGGCCGCCTGCAGGGCGCTGGCGTGTTCGCGAATCAACAGCACAGCCACGATGATCACGATCAGAGCGACGGTAAGGCCACTGCCCAGAATCAGCAAAAGCTCCGGGCGTGCAGGCGGGGTGAAGGCGCGGCGTTGAATCATGGGACTGACTTCGGCACTCAAGATGCTGGCAGTTTAGTTCCCTGCTGTGAAAAATAAGTCGTCGCCGCAAAAAGAAAACCTGAACGTTAGAAAACGTCAATCGGGTAGTCGACGATCACCCGGTATTCATCCACGTCCCGGTCCACTGCCGCGTAGCCGTTGCCGCCGCGATTGGTCGCCCATTGCAGGCGCACGGCCAGGTCCTTGGCCTTGCCGCCTTGCACCACGTACTTGAGGTCGATGTCCCGTTCCCAGTGCTTGGCGTTCTTGCCGTCGGCGCTGTACCAGGACGAGTAACCACGGCTGTCCGGATCGGCCGTGGTCAGGTCGGTCTTGCCGCTGATGTAGGACACCGCCGAGGTCAGGCCCGGCAGGCCCAGTCCTACGAAGTCATAGGCGTACTTGAGCTTCCACGAGCGCTCATTGGGGCCGTTGAAGTCGGAGTATTGCTGGGAGTTATCCAGGTAGATGCTGTCGCCCTGGCTGATGTAGTCGAACGGGGTGTTGCCGTTGACTCGCTGGTAGGCGGCGGTGACGCTGTGATGGCCCACGCCCACGGTGAAGTGCAGGCTGTAGGTGTTGTTGTCGATGTTACCCAGCAGGGCTTTGCCGGTTTCCTGGGTGTGGTAGTAGTGCAGGCCCGGGTTGAGGCTGACCAGTTCGTTCAACTGCCAGGTGTAGTCCAGGTCGTAGTAGTACTGGTTCCAGATGTCCTTGAGTTCGGACGCGTACAGGTTGCTGGTCAGCCCCGGTACGCCGCTGAAGGACACGCCGGCCCAGTCCAGGTGCCGGCTGTCTTCGCCGTTGGGCAATGCGCCGTAGCTGGTGCCGATGCGGCGGTGGCCGCTCTGGTTGTAGAGCTTGGTAAAACTGGCCTGGCCGCCTTCGAACATCCAGCCGTCGAAGCTGTGGTTGGTCAGGCTTACACCACGAAAGGTCTGGGGCAGCATGCGGGTCATGCCACCGGCGATCACCGGGTTATTGAGGAACAGGTCGCCGGCTTTCAGCTCGGTGTCGAAGGCACGCATTTTCAGGGTGGCGCCGGCGGTGGAGAACGAGCCAGGGGCTTTGCCGTTACCGGAGCCCACCGGCAGGATGCTGGAGCCGTCGGTGCCGCCACCGCCGTCGAGCTTGAGGCCGAGCATGGCGTTGGCATCCAGGCCGAAGCCGACGGTGCCCGGGGTGTAGCCGGATTCGAAGATCCCGATGACGCCTTGGCCCCATTCCTTGCTGTCATCGGTGTGAATGTCGCGGCGGTCGCGGTTCATGTAGTAGTTGCGGGTATTGATCTTGAAGCTTGCACCTTCGACGAAACCGTCGGCGGTCGGGGTGTCTGCCGCGTGGGCAAGGGGAACGATCGTTGCAGCAATCGCGAGGAATAACGGGGTGAACGCAAGCGAGGTTTTCACCGGTGGAGCTCCTTTGGGTCAATCGAAACCGGCCAGTGTTCTTGGGGTTCCTGGCCTTTTTTCAGCGCAAAAAAAAGCCGCTCAACTCAGCGGCTTTAAGACAGATTCCCAGTATAGAGCCCTGGAAATAAGTCGAGGGAAATCGGGGGAGAGCGGGTCGGTCTTAACCGCTGCGCTCATCGATGCGACAAATTAGCGCAGGTGAGCGGTGCGATACAGAGTGTAACAAGATAATGACTGTTACCCAAATCGCAACAGTCTGGCGGTGTGGGTGCGGGGCGTCCTGACAACCCCACGCAAGAATGTTAGCGTGCTTGCCATTCCCACGTAGTCGATGAGCCCGCCTTCCATGAAAAAGACCGTCCTCGCCTTCAGCCGCGTCACCCCGGAAATGATCGAACGCCTGCAACAGGATTTCGAGGTCATCGCCCCCAACCCCAAGCAGGGCGACATCAACGCCCAGTTCAACGAAGCCTTGCCCCATGCCCATGGCCTGATCGGCGTCGGTCGCAAATTGGGCCGTGCGCAACTGGAAGGCGCGAGCAAACTGGAAGTGGTCTCCAGTGTGTCGGTGGGCTACGACAACTACGACCTGGCGTACTTCAATGAACGCGGGATCATGCTCACCAACACCCCTGACGTACTCACCGAAAGCACCGCCGACCTGGCCTTCGCCCTGCTGATGAGCAGCGCGCGCCGCGTCGCCGAGCTGGACGCCTGGACCAAGGCCGGCCAGTGGAAAGCCAGCGTCGGCGCGCCGTTGTTTGGCTGCGACGTACACGGCAAGACACTGGGCATCGTCGGCATGGGCAACATTGGCGCGGCCATCGCCCGCCGTGGTCGCCTGGGTTTCAATATGCCGATTCTGTACAGCGGCAACAGCCGCAAGACCGAACTGGAACAGGAGCTGGGTGCGCAGTTCCGCAGCCTCGACCAATTGCTGGCCGAAGCGGATTTCGTCTGCCTGGTGGTGCCATTGAGCGAGAAAACCCGTCACCTGATCAGCCATCGCGAGCTGGGGTTGATGAAATCCAGCGCGATCCTGGTGAACATCTCCCGTGGCCCGGTGGTGGACGAGCCGGCGCTTATCCAAGCCCTGCAAAACCAGACAATCCGTGGCGCGGGCCTGGATGTGTACGAGCAGGAGCCGCTGTCGGAGTCGCCGCTGTTCCAGCTGAGCAACGCCGTGACCCTGCCGCACATCGGCTCGGCCACCCATGAGACCCGTGAAGCCATGGCCAACCGTGCCCTGGAAAACCTGCGCAGTGCATTGCTGGGCCAGCGCCCGCAGGATCTGGTCAACCCGCAGGTGTGGAAGGGCTGACCACTGCTCTTTGTAGGAGCGAGCTTGCTCGCGAAGAACGTCAACGATAACGCGGGTAGCCTGGATAAACGTGGCGCCCTCGGGTTTTTCGCGGGCAAGCCCGCTCCTACAGTTTTTGGCCGTGAAGTCGATAACGGTTTATAGATCGTCATCCCTGATCCACAGAAGGTTTTTATGTCCACCACCAAAGCCCGCGCAGACTCACTCTCGCTTCTGCTCTTTACCTTGCGCAGCGGCAAGCTGATGGCGATCAACCTGCTTAAAGTCAGTGAAATCATTCCCTGCCCGCCACTGACCAAGCTGCCGGAGTCGCACCCGCACGTCAAAGGCATCGCCACCTTGCGCGGTACGGCCTTGTCGGTGATCGACCTGAGCCGGGCGCTGGGGGAAATGCCCCTGCAAGATCCGGACGGCGGCTGCCTGATCGTCACCGATGTGAGCCGCTCCAAGCAGGGCCTGCATGTGCAGGCGGTGAGCAAAATCGTGCACTGCCTGACCACCGACATTCGCCCGCCGCCGTTTGGCTCCGGTGGCACGCGTTCGTTTATCACCGGCGTGACCCAGGTCGAAGGGGTGCTGGTGCAGGTGCTGGACATCGAAAAAGTTATCCATGGCATCGCCCCGGCGCAGATCGAAGCGGCGCCCACCGACCTGAGCATGGAAGAAGCCGAAGTGCTGGGCCACGCCCGAATCCTGGTGGTGGACGACAGCCAGGTGGCCCTGCAGCAGTCGGTGCACACCCTGCGCAACCTCGGCCTCACCTGCCACACCGCCCGCAGCGCCAAGGAAGCGATCGACCGTTTGCTGGAACTGCAAGGCACCGCCGAGCAGATCAACGTGGTGGTCTCGGACATCGAAATGTCCGAAATGGACGGCTACGCCTTCACCCGTACCCTGCGCGAAACCCCGGACTTCCAGGACCTCTACGTGCTGCTGCACACCTCCCTGGACAGCGCGATGAACAGCGAAAAAGCCCGCTTGGCCGGCGCCAATGCAGTGCTGACCAAGTTTTCTTCCCCCGAACTGACCAAGTGCCTGGTGGTAGCCGCCCAGACCGTGGCGCAACAAGGCATCTGACCGGTGGGTGAATACTTCCACCTGTTGCGCCGCGACCTCACCGGCAGCCTGCCCGCCCCGCAATGGCCGGCGGGTATTGCGCTGGATCATTACCACGAAGCAATGGCACCGGCGATCCATGCGGTATTGAGCCTGGCCCAGGAACAGGGCGGCGGACGTGTCGGCCCTCTTGAGCACTGGCGCCAGCAGTTCGTCACCGACGCCGAGTTCGACCCGAAACTGTGCCTGGTGGCCAGTAATGCCAGCGGCATCCTCGGCGTGTCGCAATGCTGGACCAGCGCCTACATCAAGAACCTGGCGATTCATCCGTGTGCCCAGGGCATGGGGCTGGGCCGGGCCTTGCTGTTGCACACCTTCTTGGTGTTCAAGCACCGCGGCGAAGCGTTTGTCGACCTCAAGGTGCTGGAGTCCAACCAGCGGGCCCGGCACCTGTATGAAAGTGCCGGCATGGTGTTTGTGCTGCGAGACCTGGTGCCCGAGGACTGAAGGCGCTGGCGCATAACTTGCTTTGTACAGTGGCAGAACGGTGAACAGAGGCAAAAACCCGTCACCGTTCATGAGTGCCTTCTGACCTTGCCTGGTGACAGATCCTCCATGAATACCCACTTTTCCTGCGTCGGTTGCGGCAAATGCTGCACCGACCACCATGTGCCCCTGACCCTTGAAGAAGCCCGCAGCTGGGCGGCTGACGGCGGTAATGTCATCGTGCTGGTGGAAGGATTCCTGGGCAGTGGCCTGGGGCTGCCCGAGTTGCAGCGTGAGCACGCACAACGCCGTTCCGCCATCGTGCCCAGCGGCAACGCCGAGGCGTATGTGGCAATCACCTTTGCCGCGTATAACGCCGGGCGCTGCCGGAATCTTGACGAAGGCGACCGTTGCCGCATCTATGAGCGGCGGCCGTTGGTGTGCCGCATCTACCCGATGGAAATCAACCCGCATATCCCGTTGAACCCGGGCGCCAAGGACTGCCCGCCGGAATCCTGGGAGCAGGGGCCGGCGCTGATCGTGGGGGGCGAGTTGATGGACAAGGAGCTGGCCGAGTTGATCCGCCGCTCACGCCAGGCTGACCGCGACGATATCCAGGCCAAGGAAGCGGTGTGTGGGTTGCTGGGCATTCACACCACCGCGCTCAAGGGTGACGGGTTTACCGCGTACCTGCCGGATATGGGCCTGTTTGCCCAGGCAATCGAGTTGGCGACGCAGGAGGCCGTGCAGGCCACTGAGTGGGTGTTTCATGCGTCGGGGATGGATATTGCCGAGCAATTGCTGGACGCCGGCGCCCGGATTGCCACCGAGGTGCCGGCCAACTATGCATTCATTTCTTTGCGGGCGGCTTGAGCTAAAAGCTGGCCAGACATTCGATTTCGACCCGGGCATCCAGTATTAAACCGCCCGCGGCAAAGGTCGTTCGAGTGGGAAGACGATTCGCTGAAAAGTAGTGGGTATAGACTTTATTCATGGCCGCGAAGTCGTTGATGTTCGCGAGGATTACCGTGCATTTGGCGACCCTGTCCATGCCCAGCCCTTTTTCCTCGAGTATGCTTCGTAATGTTTCCAAGGCCTTGGCTGTTTGTGCGCGAATGCCTCCGCTGACCAGTTTGCCGCGCTCGTCAAGTCCCAGCAGCCCGGAGATGTAGAGGGTTTGCCCCACTTGCACCGTTTGGGAGAAAGGCAAGCTACCCTCTGCCGGCGTGTACAACATCGGAACCGGATCGCTGTTTGAGGTCCGCAGGTAACGCTGGGTAATCAGCGAGTACTGGCCACTTTCCTTCAAGCGTTGAAGCGCCTGGTTCAGCGCCATACGCAGGTCGGGCTCGCCCTTGCGAACCCCAATGGCGACGCCGCTGCCGAGCATTTCATCGACAATCTCAGGCCCCGCGAACTCAAAGCCCGCGCCCTCTGGGGTTTTCAGCAAGGCGTCGGAGATCTCGAGGGTGTCTTGCAACGTTGCGTCGATATCGCCGGCCAGCAGGCTGCTGATCAGCTCGGCATTCAGGTTGAAACTTCGTACCACCACGCCATAGGGTACCCATCGCGCCAAGGCATAGGCTTCTCGGCTGGTGCCCGCCAGCACGCCAATCCGTTTGCCTTGAAGCGCCTTGGCCTCAGGCACAAGCCCGAGGCGCTTGCGCGCTACCAGCCTCGTTTCAAGGGCGTAGAGATTATCGGTGAAGTCGATTTTCTGCCGCCGTGCCGGGGTGGCCGACATGGGCATGATCGCATCGAATCGACTCGCCTCGAGTGCTGCCAGGTTGGTTGCATACTCTTGATCGACCCACACGCAGCGCGCCTTGAGTTCGGCGCACAAGGCGTTGCCCAACTCAATGTTCAAACCGACCAACTCACCTTGGGCATTGCGGCTTTCAAACGGCGGTACCAGGGCCTCTACCCCGAAGCGTATCTCGGCCAGCGTTTTTTCAGCCGCGTACGTCACGGAGCACAGGGTTCCTGTGGCCGTAGATAAAACCAGTGCCAATAGTATTCTCAGGGATGTCATTTGCCTGTCCTGTAGGAAGAAAGGTGGGAGGCGTCCCGGCCCCGTTACCGGCGCCTGCCCCCCCCCTCAGAAGCTTTCACAGCCACACGCTGGCCTTCAATCAAGGCACTTCCTTTCTTCCCGTAGGAGTTGACTCAAAATCTTGTCGGACGTTTTTTGATCTACCGCCGCTTATTCCAGAACTCCTCCACCAACCGTCGCACTTCATCGGCTACCACGGCAAACCCGCGTCCCTGTTCCCCGGCCCGCGCCGCTTCGATGGCGGCATTGAGCGCCAGCAAGTTGGTCTGTTCAGCGATCGCCCGGACATGCCACATGTGCGCAAACGCAGCGGGCGGCATGTCCGGGTGACGCAGCAGGTTGTGCGGGGTACCCAACAACACCTCGCGGGTATAGCCGCTGATATCGATGAAGTCCTGGTTGGCGTAGGTAATTGCGCTAGTCAGGTCGGTGGTCGAGAGGATATTGGCGTCGGGGGCAAAATCCACATTTCGACCGGTGACCGGCAGATTGATCTTCATGCAAACGCGCGCTCGTGATTGTTGGAGGAGTCGGCAGGGCGTCGACTCCAAGCGCACGGGTTGGGTAAATACTGATCCTGTTCATGTTCGGTGCAATTAATTGGCAATTACGGGCTGGAGGGCGGCGCGTCCAGGCGGTAGGGCAGGACGATGCGCTGGTATTCGCCACTCTGCATCAGTTGCTCAAGGGCGCAATTGAGGGCGCTGCGCAACGCGGTGTCGGGCTTGCGCAGTGCAATCGCCACGCCGTTGCCCAACAGTTCGGTGGTGACGGCGGGGCCCAGGAAGTCGAAAACCTGGCCCTCGGCCGTGTCGAGCAGCGCCTCGCGGATTTCCACCGTGCCTTGCAGGGTCGCATCGATGTCGCCTGCCAGCAGGCTGCGGATCAGTTCGTCATTGCGCCAGAACGCCTTGACGATCACGCCCCTCGGCGCCCACTTCGACAGGGCAAAGGCCTCGCGGTTGCTGCCCACTAATACGCCCACACGCTTGCCCTTCAGCGACCGTGTGCTCGGTTTCAAACCGGATGTCTTGCGGGCCACCAGACGCGTAGTGATCGGATAGAGGTCATTGGTGAAGCTCACCCGCTGGCGCCGCTTCGACGTAGGGGCCATGCCCATGATCGCGTCGAATTGCCTGGCCTCAAGGGCGGGGAAGTTTTCTACAAGGATCTGGTCGACCCAGGTACACCGTACATTGAGCTGTATGCACAGGGCATTGCCCAGTTCGATGTTCAGCCCTGCAAGCTGGCCTTGTTGATTGCGGCTTTGGAAGGGTGGGAATTGCGCGGCGACGGCGAAGCGAATTTCGCGCCGAGGTTGATCATTGGCCGCTGCGGCAGCGACAGCACCGAACATCAGTAACAAGAGCAGCACAACACAGGTGCGTATAAGAACCACGGGAACGTCCTTTTCCGGAAAACCAGCTTCACCACCCCCAGCCCCGTGATAAAGAATCGGGGCAGGCGGGTGTCGTGCAAGCTTTCAAGAATTGGCCGCAGGCCTACAAGGCGAAACGTCAGTAAACGTTGTAGGCACAGATCGCCATTGCGCGGGATTTGTTACCGGTCAGCGCTTGCCCATCGAGCGACGGGTGCCGGGAGGTGCCATGCCCGGGCTCTTGGTGTGGCCGTTCTTGGCGCCGTTTTTGTACCACGGCTGGCTGGCGTTTTTCGCCTCGGCCAGTTCGCCCGGCTTGAACGGAAACTTGAACGCCGGGATCTCGGCGCGGGTTTCGCCTTCGACGCTGTCAGGGTTGGCCTGTTGGTCGATGTCGACCGCTTCAACAGCGGGTTGTGTCGGGGAATTCATGGAAGCTCCGGGGAGTACTGAAAATGACGCGGGCCCGACTTGCAGGCCACACCGTCGCGCAGTATACCTGCGCGCCTCGGATCTTTAACCACTGCTCGTACGAATGGTCGGACTTTACTGACGGCGCTGTCAGTTAGCAGTCACTTTGCTGACCGGGTTGGCGGGCTATAAAGAACCTTCATTCTTCCGATCCTTTGCCCTGGCGCCTCACCCCATGCACATTCAACGAAAACCGGCCTTGATCGTAGGCGTCCTGGTGGTACTGGCCGTGGTTGCCTGGGCGGGGACTCGCCCGGCCAAGACCAAACTCACCGCGCCCACGGCGATTCCAGTGCGTGTGGTCAGCGTCAAACAGCAGGACATCCCGCGTTTTGTCAGCGGCATTGGCTCGGTGTTGTCGTTGCACAGCGTGGTAATTCGCCCGCAAATCGACGGCATTCTCACCAAATTGCTGGTCAAGGAAGGTCAACTGGTGAAGACCGGCGACCTGCTGGCAACGATTGATGACCGCTCTATCCGCGCCAGCCTGGATCAGGCCAAGGCGCAACTGGGTGAAAGCCAGGCGCAACTGCAGGTCGCGCTGGTCAACCTCAAGCGCTACAAGGAGCTGAGCATCGACGACGGCGTGTCCAAGCAGACCTATGACCAGCAGCAAGCCTTGGTCAATCAGCTCAAGGCCACGGCGCAAGGTAACCAGGCGGCCATTGATTCGGCCCAGGTGCAGCTTTCGTACACCCAAATTCGTTCTCCGGTCACAGGCCGCGTCGGGATTCGCACGGTGGATGAAGGCAACTTCCTGCGCATGAGCGACACCCAGGGCTTGTTCTCCGTGACCCAGATCGACCCGATTGCCGTCGAGTTCTCCTTGCCGCAACAAATGCTTCCGACCTTGCAACGCCTGATTGCCGCGCAACTGCCCGCCGACGTCAACGCCTACATGGGCGCCGACACCGACGGCCAGACCGGCGACCTGCTCGGCGAAGGCCGCCTGAGCCTGATCGACAACCAGATCAGCGGCACCACCGGCACCATCCGCGCCAAGGCCGAGTTCAGCAACGGCGCGCAAAAGCTCTGGCCGGGGCAACTGGTGACGATCCGGATCCAGACCGCCCTGCACAAGAACGCCCTGGTCGTGCCACCGACCGTGGTGCAACGTGGGCTGGATTCGCACTTCGTGTACCGGCTCAACGGTGACAAGGTCGACATCGTGCCGGTGCAGGTGGTGTACCAGGACAGTGACATGAACATCCTCCAGGGTGTGCAGGTCGGTGACGTACTGGTCAGTGATGGCCAGTCGCGGCTCAAGGCGGGCGCTCAGGTAGAAGTGCTCAAGGAACCGCCGCAAGTGATCCAGACCGTTGATGCCAAGGTGCAGCCATGAGTGGCAGTCGTTCGCCGTCTGCCTGGTGCGTCGACCACCCGGTCGCCACCTTGCTGCTGACCTTCGCCTTGGTATTGCTCGGGATGATTGCCTTCCCACGCCTGGCCATCGCCCCACTGCCGGAAGCGGAATTTCCGACGATCCAGGTCAGTGCCACGCTGCCCGGCGCCAGCCCGGACACCATGGCTTCATCCGTGGCAACCCCGCTGGAGGTGCAATTCAGTGCCATCCCCGGCATGACCCAGATGACCTCCAGCAGCGCCTTGGGCTCCAGCCTCCTGACCCTGCAATTCACCCTCACCAAGAGCATCGATACCGCCGCGCAAGAAGTGCAGGCGGCGATCAATACCGCGTCCGGCAAACTGCCCAGCGATATGCCGAGCCTGCCGACCTGGAAGAAGGTCAACCCGGCGGACAGCCCGGTGCTGATCCTCAGCGTCAGCTCCGACAGCATGCCCAGCACCGAGCTGAGCGACTACGTGGAAACCCTGCTGGCCCGTCAGATCAGCCAGATCGACGGCGTAGGCCAGATCAACATTACCGGCCAGCAACGCCCGGCCATCCGGGTGCAGGCGTCGCCCGATAAGCTCGCGGCCATCGGCCTGACCCTGGCGGACGTGCGCCTGGCGATCCAGCAATCGAGCCTGAACCTGGCCAAGGGCGCGATCTACGGGCAGAACAGCGTGTCGACCCTGTCGACCAACGACCAGTTGTTCCACCCCGAGGATTACGCCCAGTTGATCGTGTCCTACAAGGATGGGGCACCCGTACAACTGCGCGATATCGCCAAAGTCGTCAACGGTTCGGAAAACGCCTACGTGCAGGCGTGGTCCGGCGACACGCCAGGCGTCAACCTGGTGATCTCCCGCCAGCCCGGCGCGAATATCGTCGAGACCGTGGACCGCATTCAAGCCGAGCTGCCACGCCTGCAAGCGATGTTGCCGGCTTCGGTGCAGGTCAGCGTATTGACCGACCGCACCAAGACCATTCGCGCCTCCCTGCATGAAGTGGAAGTGACCCTGCTGATCGCCATCCTGCTGGTGGTGGCGGTGATGGCACTGTTCCTGCGCCAGTTGTCAGCCACGTTGATCGTGTCCAGCGTACTCGGCGTGTCGCTGGTCGCCAGTTTTGCGCTGATGTACCTGATGGGCTTCAGCTTGAACAACCTGACCCTGGTGGCGATCGTGATCGCCGTGGGGTTTGTGGTGGACGATGCCATCGTGGTGGTGGAGAACATTCACCGCCACCTGGAGGCAGGCCTCGACAAGCGCACCGCTGCGATCAAGGGCGCGGGCGAAATCGGTTTTACCGTGGTCTCCATCAGCTTCTCGCTGGTGGCGGCGTTTATTCCGCTGCTGTTCATGGGCGGTGTGGTGGGGCGGTTGTTCAAGGAGTTTGCGCTGACGGCCACGTCGACCATCCTGATTTCGGTGGTGGTCTCATTGACGTTGGCGCCTACCCTGGCCGCGTTGTTCATGCGCGCCCCGACCCATCACGCCCACGACAAACCCGGCTTCAGCGAACGCCTGCTCGCAGGCTACGCGCGCAACCTGCGCCGCGCCCTGGCCCACCAACGCACCATGGCTGCAATCTTCATGGTGACCCTGGCCCTGGCCGTGGTCGGCTACGTGTACATCCCCAAGGGCTTCTTCCCGATACAAGACACCGGCTTCGTGCTCGGCACCAGCGAAGCGGCGGCCGACGTGTCCTTCCCGGACATGGTCGCCAAGCACAAGGCGATCGCCGAGATCGTCAAGGATGACCCGGCGGTGGAAGCGTTCTCTCATTCGGTGGGCGTGACCGGCAGCAACCAGACCATCGCCAACGGCCGGTTCTGGATCGCCTTGAAAGATCGCGGCGACCGCGATGTGTCTGCCAGCCAGTTTATCGACCGCATCCGGCCGAAACTGGCGAAAGTGCCGGGCATCGTGCTGTACCTGCGTGCCGGCCAGGACATCAACTTAAGCTCCGGCCCCAGCCGCGCCCAGTACCAGTACGTGCTCAAGAGCAATGACGGGCCAACGCTGAATACCTGGACCCAGCGCCTCACCGAAAAACTGCGGGCCAACCCGGCGTTCCGCGACCTGTCCAACGACTTGCAGCTGGGTGGCAGCATCACCCACATCAGCATCGACCGTCAGGCCGCCGCGCGTTTTGGCCTCACCGCCACCGATGTGGACCAGGCGCTGTACGACGCCTTCGGCCAGCGCCAGATCAACGAATTCCAGACCGAGATCAACCAGTACCAGGTAGTGCTGGAGCTGGACACCCAGCAACGCGGCAAGGCTGAAAGCCTGAACTACTTCTACCTGCGCTCGCCGCTGACCAACGAGATGGTGCCGCTGTCGGCGGTGGCCAAGGTCGACCCGCCTACCGTGGGGCCCTTGTCCATCAGCCATGACGGCATGTTCCCGGCGGCCAACCTGTCGTTCAACCTGGCGCCGGGCGTCGCGTTGGGTGATGCGGTGATCATGCTCAACCAGGCCAAGAATGAAATCGGCATGCCGACCACCATCATCGGCAACTTCCAGGGCGCGGCCCAGGCGTTCCAGAGTTCGTTGGCCAGCCAGCCATGGCTGATTCTCGCGGCACTGGTGGCGGTCTACATTATCCTGGGTGTGCTGTACGAGAGCTTTGTGCACCCGCTGACCATCATCTCCACCTTGCCGTCGGCGGGGTTGGGGGCGCTGATCATGTTGTCACTGATGGGCCAGGACTTCTCGATCATGGCGTTGATCGGCCTGGTGCTGCTGATCGGTATCGTGAAGAAGAACGGCATCCTGATGATCGACTTCGCCCTGGACGCCCAGCGCGTGCGCGGCCTGCCGCCTGAAGAGGCAATTTATGAAGCGTGTGTCACGCGGTTCCGGCCGATTATCATGACCACCCTCGCCGCGCTGCTGGGTGCGGTGCCGCTGATGCTGGGCTCCGGCCCCGGTGCGGAAATGCGCCAGCCGTTGGGCATCGCGGTGGTGGGCGGGTTGCTGGTGAGCCAGGCGCTGACGCTGTTCACCACGCCGGTCATATACTTGTACCTCGAGAAGTTTTTCCATAGACCCAAACCAGCTCCCCAGCTGGCAACCACACACTGAGGCTGAGGCCCCGTCCTGGAACAAAAGGCTCATGCGTGTACTGATTATTGAAGACGAAGAAAAAACCGCCGACTACCTGCACCGCGGCCTGACGGAGCAAGGCTATACCGTCGACGTCGCCCGTGAAGGCGTCGAGGGTTTGCACCTGGCCCTGGAGAACGATTACGCGGTGATCGTGCTCGACGTGATGCTGCCCGGCCTGGATGGTTTTGGCGTATTGCGCGCGCTGCGAGCGCGCAAGCAGACGCCGGTGATCATGCTCACCGCCCGCGAGCGCGTGGAGGACCGCATTCGCGGCCTGCGTGAAGGTGCAGACGATTACCTCGGCAAGCCATTCTCGTTCCTTGAACTGGTGGCGCGCCTGCAAGCCCTGACCCGCCGCAGCGGCGGGCATGAGCCGGTGCAGGTGACCATCGCCGACCTGTGGATCGACCTGATCAGCCGCAAGGCCAGTCGCAACGGCATTCGCCTGGACCTGACCGCCAAGGAGTTCTCGCTGCTCAGCGTATTGGCGCGGCGCCAGGGTGAAATCCTGTCCAAGACCTCGATTGCAGAAATGGTCTGGGACATCAATTTCGACAGCGATGCCAACGTGGTGGAAGTGGCGATCAAGCGCTTGCGGGCCAAGCTCGACGGGCCGTTTGAACAGAAGCTGCTGCACACCATTCGCGGCATGGGTTACGTGCTGGAGAACCGCAGTGTCGGCTAATTCCATCGCCCTGCGCCTGAGTGGCATGTTCACGTTGGTGGCGCTGCTGATCTTCCTGTTGATCGGCGGCGCGCTGTATCAGCAGGTGGATAAAGGCCTGGGCTTGCTGCCCGGCGCTGAGCTGGATGCGCGTTATAGCGTGCTGGAGTCTTCGGTGAATCGCTTTGGCACGCCGGACCACTGGGAGAAAATCACCGCCAAGCTCAAGCTGCTGGGGCAGGAAGACAAGCGCATCCGCTTCTGGGTGGTGAGCAGCGATCCCACCTACGAATACGGCAACCCGGACGCACAGATTCGCGCCTTCGCCGCAGGCCCGACGGGCAAGCGTGACTTGCGCCTGCCGGGTCAGGCTTACCCGTTCAAAGTGCTGGTCAGCCAGTTTCCGGCCAAGGACCAGCGCCCGCCGCTGCGCTTCTTGATCGCGGTCGACACCGAAAATTTCCGTACCACGCAACACCAACTGCTGGTGGCGCTGATCAGCCTGGCGTTTGTCGGCGTAGTGTTGGCGTCGCTGCTGGGGTTCTGGGTGGCGCGTATCGGCCTCAAGCCGCTGATCAAGCTGTCGGATGAGGCGCAGAAACTCGCGCCGCCGAAACTCTCGGGGCGCCTGCAATTGTCGCCGTTGCCGCCGGAGCTGAAGCAGTTCGTCAATTCCTTCAACTCAACCCTGGAGCGGGTGGAACAGGCGTATTCGCGCCTGGAGTCATTCAACGCCGATGTGGCCCATGAGCTGCGCTCGCCCCTGACCAACCTGATCGGCCAGACCCAGGTGGCGCTGACCCGTGGGCGTTCGGCAGAACATTATTTCGAGGTGCTGCAATCGAACCTCGAAGAGCTGGAGCGGCTGCGTTCGATCATCAATGACATGCTGTTCTTGGCCAGCGCCGACCAGGGCAGCAAGGCCACCAAACTGATCACCAGTTCACTGGCTGATGAAGTGGCGACCACCCTGGATTACCTGGACTTCATCCTGGAAGACGCCCAGGTGCAGGTGCAGGTGAGCGGCGATGCCCAAGTACAGATCGAGAAGGCGCACCTGCGTCGGGCGCTGATCAATCTGTTGAGCAATGCGGTGCAGCACACCGCGCCTGGGCAGGTGATCGAGGTGAAGATCGATGTGCTCGAGGATCACGTGTCGATCGGGGTGACCAACCCGGGCGAACGGATTGCCAGCGAGCATTTGCCCCGGCTGTTTGAGCGGTTTTATCGGGTGGATGCGTCCCGCAGTAATAGCGGGGCGAATCACGGGCTGGGGCTGGCGATCGTCAAGGCCATCGCGTTGATGCACGGCGGGGATGTGTTTGTGCGCAGTGAGGGCGGCGGCAATACTTTTGGCATTACGCTGCCGGTGTAGCGGGGTGCGTGCCTGTCCGTGTGCACGCTTCAACCAGCATCAGTTGCTCAGCCGGGCCCCGCCCAAACTGCCACTTAGCTCATAGGCCGCTAATTCCGCCTGATGCGCGGCCATGATCTCCGGCAAGGAGCTGCGCAGGTATTCCACCCACGTCTTGATCTTCGCATCCAGGTATTGGCGCGAAGGGTAGATGGCGTACAGGTTCAGTTCCTGGGAGCGGTAGTTGGGCATCACCCGCACCAACGTCCCGCTACGCAGCCCTTCAATCGCCGCATACACCGGCAACAGGCCAACGCCCATGCCGCTGGTGATTGCGGTTTTCATCGCATCGGCCGAGTTCACCAGGAACGGTGAGCTGTTGATGGCGACGCTCTCCTGGCCTTCAGGGCCGTTGAACGACCATTTATCCAGCTGAATCACCGGGCTTACCAGGCGCAAACACGCGTGGTTGAGCAGGTCGCTGGGCCGTTGCGCACAGCCATTGGCCTTGACGTAAGCCGGTGACGCACAGGCGATGCTGTAGGTTATCCCCAGCCGTTGCGAGACAAACCCCGAATCCGGCAGCTCGCTGGCCAGCACGATGGACACGTCGTAGCCCTCGTCCAGCAAGTCCGGCACGCGGTTGGCCATGGTCAGGTCAAAGGTCACGTCCGGGTGGGTGCGGCGGTAGCGGGCAATCGCATCGATCACGAAGTGCTGGCCGATGCCGGTCATGGTGTGCACTTTCAGCTGGCCGGAGGGGCGCGCATGGGCATCGCTGGCCTCGGCTTCGGCTTCCTCGACATACGCCAGGATTTGCTCACAGCGCAACAAATAGCGCTTGCCGGCCTCGGTCAGGGCGATGCGGCGGGTGGTGCGGTTGAGCAAACGGGTTTGCAGATGGGCCTCAAGGTTGGAGACCGCGCGCGAGATGTTGGCGGTGGTGGTGTCCAGTTGTGCGGCGGCGGCGGTGAAGCTGCCGGCTTCGGCTACGCAACTGAAGGCGCGCATGTTTTGCAAGGTGTCCATGGGGTGCTCTCTGGGAGATGGCAAATTGTGACACGAAGTTTCTTTTTTTTGCAGAGCGAATAATGAACCTACCAAAAGATTATCGCCTGAACTGTAACAAAGATTCACAAGAATCCCACCTTATCGCCATCCGGCCCGCCCCTTAGAATTGCGCCACCTTCCCCGCAACACCCTCTCAGGAATTCGCAGCAGTGCCGCGTCGCATCAGCAGAGAGCTGAAGACTCTCAGTGTTTGGGCCTTATCGTTAGCAATCAGCGGCTGCATCGGAACCGGGGGAATTGCCCCTCAAGGCCAGTCACTCGTCGCCAATGCATTGGCCACCGACGAAGCGATCAAAACCGCTGCCCAGGACGCCCACTGGCCCACCGCGCAATGGTGGCAAGCCTACGGCGACCCGCAACTCAACCACTGGATCGACCTCGCCGTGCAAGGCAGCCCGAGCATGGCCATGGCCGCCGCTCGCGTGCGTGAAGCCCGGGCCATGGCTGGCATCGCCGAATCGGCCGAGTCGTTGCAGGTCAATGGTGACGCCACGCTCAAGCGCCACAACTGGCCCAGCGACCAATTTTACGGCCCGGGCGCCCTGGACAATTCCACCACCTGGGACAACAACGCTTCCCTGGGCTTCAGTTATGCCCTCGACCTCTGGGGCCGCGAAAGCAATGCCACCGAACGTGCCGTGGACCTGGCCCACATGAGCGCCGCCGAAGCGCGTCAGGCCCAGCTCGAATTGCAAAACAACGTGGTGCGCGCCTATATCCAGTTCTCATTGCACTTCGCCCAGCGCAATATCGTGGCCGCCACCCTGGCCCAGCAACAGCAGATCCTCGACCTTGCGCAAAAGCGCCTGAATGGCGGGATCGGCACCCACTTTGAAGTCAGCCAGGCCGAGACACCGTTGCCGCAAACCCATCGGCAACTGGACGCCCTGGATGAAGAGATCGCCCTGAGCCGCAACCAGTTGGCTGCGCTGGCGGGCAAAGGGCCGGGGGAGGGCGCGCAATTGCAGCGGCCCACCTTGTCCCTTGGTGCACCGCTTAAGTTGCCTTCTAGCTTGCCCGCCGAACTGCTCGGCCAGCGCCCGGACGTGGTCGCCAGCCGCTGGCAAGTAGCGGCCCAGGCCCGCGGTATTGATGTGGCCCACGCCGGTTTCTACCCCAACGTCGACCTGGTGGGCAGCCTCGGCTACGTCGCCACCGGCGGCGGTATGCTCAGTTTCCTGACCGGTAAGAAGCTCAACTACACCGCAGGCCCCGCCATCAACCTGCCGATCTTCGACGGCGGCCGTTTGCGCTCGCAACTGGGGGAAGCCAGCGCCGGCTACGACATCGCCGTGGCGCACTACAACCAGACGCTGGTCAACGCGCTCAAGGGCATCAGCGACCAGTTGATCCGCCGCGAGTCGATGGACAAGCAACAGGCCTTCGCCGCCGAATCGGTGGCCTCGGCGCAGAAAACCTACGACATAGCGATGATTGCCTACCAGCGCGGCCTCACCGACTACCTCAATGTGCTGAATGCCCAGAGCCTGTTGTTCCGCCAGCAGCAGGTGCAGCAACAGGTCCAGGCCGCACGCCTGAGTGCCCACGCCGAACTGGTGACCGCATTGGGCGGTGGCCTCGGCGCCGGCAGCGACGTGCCCCAGGACAGCAAGACTCTACCGAGCAAGACCCCGGCGGCCCTCGCCGTGTTTGATCACTGAGTAGGATGCGATGACTCCCTTGCCTGCACCGCTGCGCTGGTTGCACTCCCTTGAGTGGCGCCGTGGTTTTTTCGATTGGGCACGCAGCGACGGCGTGACCTGGGTTTATATCTTCAAGGTGCTGATCGCGGCCTTCCTGACGCTGTGGCTGGCCATGCGACTGGAGTTGCCGCAGCCACGCACCGCGATGATCACCGTATTTATCGTGATGCAGCCGCAAAGCGGCCAGGTATTCGCCAAGAGTTTTTACCGCTTCCTGGGCACCCTGGCAGGCTCGGCGGTGATGGTGTTGCTGATCGCCTTGTTCGCGCAGAACACCGAACTGTTCCTCGGCTCGTTGGCGATCTGGGTCGGTATCTGTACCGCTGGCGCAACGCGTAATCGCAACTTTCGCGCCTACGGTTTTGTGCTGGCTGGCTACACCGCTGCGATGGTCGGGCTGCCGGCCCTGGCCCATCCAGACGGCGCCTTTATGGCTGCAGTGTGGCGGGTGCTGGAAATTTCCCTGGGGATTCTTTGCTCCACACTGGTCAGCGCCGCGATCCTGCCGCAAACCTCCAGCGCCGCGATGCGCAACGCCTTGTACCAGCGCTTTGGTGTGTTCGCGCTATTCGTTACCGATGGCCTGCGCGGTCGTAGCGAGCGCGAAGGGTTCGAAAGCAGCAACGTGCGCTTTATCGCCGAAGCCGTGGGCCTGGAAGGGCTGCGCAGCATCACCGTGTTCGAAGACCCGCACATGCGTCGACGCAATGGCCGGCTGACGCGCTTGAACAGCGAGTTCATGGGCATCACCACCCGCTTCAACGCCTTGCACCAATTACTCGAACGCCTGCGCAGCCAAGCGGCCGATCATGTGGTGGCCGCTATCAAACCCGGCTTGCAAGACCTTGCGCAATTGCTCGATGGCTTCTCCGGCCGCGCCCTTACCAGCCCCGACGCGGCGCGTCTGGTCGGCCAACTCACCGCTTACAAAGAAGGCCTGCCCGCCAAGGTCCGCAGCCTGCGCGCGAGCTTCCAGGAAAGCGCCCCCAGTGACGCCGAACTGCTGGATTTTCACACCGCCTACGAGCTGCTGTACCGCTTCGTCGACGACCTGCACAACTACGCCCAGACCCACGCGTCCCTGGCCGACCACAGCCACGCGCGCGAACACTGGGACGAACCCTACACCCCCAAAACCAACTGGCTGGCCTGCGCCGCCTCGGGGATTCGCGCCTCGTTCATCCTGATCGTCCTCGGCAGTTACTGGGTCGCCACCGCATGGCCCAGCGGCGCCACCATGACCCTGATCGCCGCCGCCACGGTGGGCTTGTCCGCCGCCACGCCCAACCCCAAACGCATGGCGTTTCAAATGGCCTGCGGCACGTTGATCGGGGCGCTGGTGGGCTTTGTCGAAATGTTCTTCGTATTCCCCTGGATCGACGGTTTCCCGCTGCTGTGCGTGATGCTCGCCCCGGTGATCATCTTCGGCGCATTCCTGGCCTCGCGTCCGCAGTACGCAGGCGTCGGCGTCGGGTTGCTGATCTTCTTCAGCACCGGCTCGGTGCCGGACAACCTGACGATCTACAACCCCTACACCTTCATCAACGACTACATCGCCATGGTCATCGGCATGCTGGTGTGTGCGGCGGCGGGCGCGATCATCCTGCCGCCCAACAGCCGCTGGTTGTGGCGCCGGCTGGAGCAGGACTTGCGCGAGCAAGTGGTGTTCGCCATCAGCGGCAAGCTCAAGGGCCTGGCGTCAGGTTTCGAAAGCCGCACCCGCGACCTGCTGCACCAGGCCTATGGTTTTGCCGCCGGGCAACCGCAGGTGCAACGCAATCTGCTGCGCTGGATGTTCGTGGTGCTGGAAGTCGGCCACGCGATTATCGAGTTGCGCAAGGAACAGGCGATCTTGCCGGTGCACCCGGCGTATGCCGAGTCCCAGCCGTGGCGCCAGGCGATCCGGGTGATGGGCCGTTCGTTGGTGCGCCTGTTCCTGCAACCCAGCGCCAGCAACCTGGAGCGCAGCCTGATCGCCGTCGACCATGCCATCAGCCGGGTGCAGGCCACCGACGAACCCTTCGCCCCGCACTTCGACACCTCGGCCCTGCGCCGGGTGAAAAGCTACCTGCACTTTATCCGCACCTCACTGCTGGACCCGCAATCACCCCTGGCTGCCCTCAAGCCCGAAGGACCCGCTCATGCCTCGTGAAATCGCCTTCCACGGCGTCTACATGCCCACCCTGACCCTGATGTTTTTTATCGCGGCGGGATTGGCCTGGGCCCTCGACCGCTTCCTGGCCGGCTTTGACCTGTACCGTTTTTTCTGGCACCCGGCGCTGTTGCGCCTGAGCCTGTTCGCTTGCTTGTTCGGCGCCCTGGCGCTGACCGTCTACCGTTGAGAATGCCCTGATGAAAAAGTTTTTCAGCCTGCTCGCGACCTTGCTGGTACTGGCCCTGGCGATCTGGATTGGCCGCACGCTGTGGGTGCAATACATGGAAACCCCATGGACCCGCGATGGCCGCGTGCGCGCGGACATCATCAACGTCGCCGCCGATGTCACGGGCGAGGTGGTCAACGTGCCGGTGCGTGACAACCAGTTGGTGAAAAAGGGCGACCTGCTGATGCAGATCGACCCCGAGCACTACCAGATCGCGGTCAAGCAGGCGCAGTCGCTGGTGGCGTCGCGCAAGGCCACCTGGGAGATGCGCAAGGTCAACGCCCACCGCCGCGCCGACCTCGACGCCCTGGTGATCTCCAAGGAAAACCGTGACGACGCCAGTAACATTGCCGACTCGGCCCTGGCCGATTACCAACACGCCTTGGCGCAACTGGAAGCGGCCGAACTGAACCTCAAGCGCACCCAGGTGCTGGCGGCGGTGGACGGCTACGTCACCAACCTCAACGTGCACCGTGGCGACTACGCACGCATTGGCGAGGCGAAGATGGCGGTGGTGGATATGAACTCGTTCTGGGTCTATGGCTTTTTTGAAGAAACCAAGCTGCCCCACGTGAAAGTCGGCGACAAGGCCGACATGCAGTTGATGAGCGGCGAAACCCTCAAGGGCCATGTGGAAAGCATCTCGCGCGGGATCTACGACCGTGACAACCCGGAAAGCCGCGAACTGATTGCCGATGTGAACCCGACCTTCAACTGGGTGCGCCTGGCCCAGCGGGTGCCGGTGCGGATTCACATCGATGAAGTGCCGGAGGGTGTGCTGTTGGCGGCGGGCATAACCTGCACAGTGATCGTTAACCAAACACAGAACTAAATGTGGGAGCGGGCTTGCTCGCGAAGGCAGTTTGTCAGTCAACGAAAATATCGACTGATCCACCGTATTCGCGAGCAAGCCCGCTCCCACATTTTGACCGCGTCAGGTCTGTAAAAACGTTTCGTGCAAGTGGCGCCACAGCAGGGCGCCACTGGCCTGCTTTTCAAACACCACGGTCGAACGCCGATCTGTTTGTGCACCGCTGCCATCCACCTGCTGCTCGCGATAACTCACCGTCGCGCCACGGGCATGTCGGTCAATCCCGGTAAATTCGCTGAGGCTGATCTTGAACCCGGGCCGCTTGCCGCCCGCCTGGCTGAACAGCTGCTTGAGCATCGCAAAGTCCAGTTGTTTGCCGGCCGGGGTGATCATGGAAAAGTCCGGCGAAAAACGCCCCAACAAAACCTGCAGTGTTCCCTCGGGTGCAGTCCCGGCAAACCATTGTTCGATCTCGACATGGGCCTGGATCACTTCATCAAAAAAATCGCGGTAATCAATCACAAGGCGCCATCCAATCCAAAACGTTTCTTCAATATCCATTCCAGCAAACCCTTGGGCAACAACGCCGCCATCCACGGCAACGCGTGGCAACCATTACCCGAGCGCAACAGGCGTGGCGGCGTAGTCTGTTGCACGGCCTTGAGCACGTCCGCCGCAAACTGGCTGGCGGGCGTAGGCCGGTCCTGGGAGGCCTTGGCCCGGGCGCGGATGCTTTCGCGCAGTGGCCACCAGGGCGATTGCTCATTGATCAACAACTCGGCCTGGGTGCCGGCGTTTTTCGCAAAGCTCGTATCAATGGCCCCCGGCTGCACCTCCATCACGCGCACACCAAACGGTGCCAGCTCCATGCGCAACGCATCACTCAAGGCCTGCACCGCCGCTTTCGAGGCGCAGTACGCACCGGCAAACGGGGTGACCAGCACACCCGAGACACTGCCGATGTTCACCACCAACCCTTTGCGCTGGCGCAGGGCAGGGAACAGCGCCTGGGTCACCCCAACCACGGAAAACACGTTGGTCTCGAACTGCTGCTGCATCGCCTGGGTGCCGCCGTCGAGCAGCGGGCCCATGGCGCCGTAGCCGGCGTTGTTGATCAGTACATCCAACTCGCCGATCTGCCCGGCCAATTGCGCCAGTGCAGCGCTGTCGTTGACATCCAGTTGCACGGCGTTGAAGCCGGCGGTGCTGAGTGCCGTCACATCGTCGGTGCGCCGGGCACTGGCCCACACCTCAAAACCGGCGTGCTTGAAGGTATCTGCCAGGGCACGGCCAATGCCACTGGAACACCCGGTGATGAGTACGTTGGGCATGGATCAGTCCTTTGTCGTGATTAGTCGGAGAAGCTGCCTTGCAAATGCTCGGCGCGAAATTCCAGAGTTTGTGGGCGGTAGCCGGGGCGCAGCGGCGGCACCGGCAGGCAGTCTTCCCAGGTGGCGCCGGCTTGCAACTCGCCGGGGCCGCGGTAGCGTGGGGCAGCGTACACGTTGTCGGCCAGGTTGATCGTATCGCCCGGCGCATAGGCGGCGACGCGCCAGCGCAGTTCGGTCAGCGGTACGCTGTTACCGTTGTTCAGGGTGAGTTTGAGCGGTCGGTCGGCCGGGCATTCTTTAGGGGCGTAGACGGTGCGCAGCTCCAGGCGTGCCAATTGTTGGGCCTCGCGGTTGTCCAGCCACACCACCGATACCGCCACCAGGCCCAAGCCGACGGCGGCTGCCAGAGAAACCGGAAAGGCCTTGGCCGGGTAGCGCAGCAGGAGGATCAGCCAGGTGATAATCAGCAAGACACCAAAGAACATGGCAACAACCTCGAAAACGGAACGAGCATCCTAACTAAGCGTAGGTGGAGTTGACCATCTTCGGGTTCCGCAGGCTCAAAGAAAAAGCCCCCGACCCACCGGCTGCGGATAGGGGACGCAGTCGGTGGGACGGGGGCTTCTTGTGCCGCTCTGTTTACTGCGCGATGGTTTTCACCGACACGCCGCGCTCGATCGGCGTAGACCGACCGTAGATATCTTCAAAGCGCTCGATATCGTCTTCACCCAGGTAGCTGCCGGACTGCACCTCGATAATCTCCAATGGAATCTTGCCCGGGTTACGCAAGCGGTGCACCGAGGCAATCGGGATGTAGGTGGACTGGTTTTCGGTGAGCAGGAACACGTTCTCGTCACAGGTGACTTCGGCGGTGCCGCTGACCACAATCCAGTGTTCGGCGCGGTGGTGATGCATCTGCAGCGACAGGCACGCGCCCGGCTTGACCGAGATGTGCTTGACCTGGAAGCGGCCGCCCATGTCCACCGAGTCATACGAGCCCCACGGACGGTACACCTCGCAGTGGTTCTGGGTTTCGCTGCGGCCCTGTTCGTTGAGGGTGTTGACCATCTGCTTGACGCCCTGGACCTTGTCCTTGTGGGCAATCATCATCGCGTCCTTGGTTTCCACCACCACGATGTTTTCCAGGCCGATCACCGACACCAGTTTGCCGTTGCCGTGGATCATGCAGTTGCGGCTGTCCTGGATCACCACGTCGCCCTTGCTGACGTTGCCGTTGGCGTCTTTTTCATTCACGTCCCACAGCGACGCCCAGCAACCTACGTCGCTCCAGCCGGCGGTCAATGGCACTACGCAGGCCAGTTGGGTTTTTTCCATCACGGCGTAATCGATGGAATTGTCCGGGCAGCAGGCAAAAGTGGATTCGTCGATGTCGATGGTGTCGTCGGTGTGGTTGCTGCGTTCCAGGGTCAGCAGGCAGGTGTCGTAGATGTCCGGGTCGTGCTTTTTCAGCTCTTCCAGGAAGCGGCTGGCGCGGAACAGGAACATGCCGCTGTTCCAGAAATAGCCACCGCTTTTGACGAACTCGGCGGCGCGTTTTTCGTCCGGCTTTTCAACGAACTGCTGCACGCGGCTGACGCCTTCGGGCAGCAGCGAATCGTTGGTCGACTTGATGTAGCCGTAGCCGGTTTCCGGACGGGTTGCCGGTACGCCGAACAGCACCATCTCGCCGCGCTCGGCCGCCACGGTGGCCAGGGCCAGGGCGCGTTGCAGGGCTTTCTGGTCCTCCAGTACGTGGTCGGCCGGCAGCACCAGCATCAGCTCGTCACGGCCTTCGTTGACCAGCATCATCGCGGTCAGGGCCACGGCCGGCGCGGTGTTGCGGCCGAACGGTTCCATCAGGATGCGCTGGGTTTCCAGTTTACGGGCGGCCAGTTGCTCGTTGACGATAAAGCGGTGGTCCTTGTTGCAGACCACGATGGGTGCGTCCATGCCGTCGAATACCAAGCGCTCCAGGGTTTGCTGGAACAAGGTGTGCTCGCCGGTCAGGGCCAGGAACTGCTTGGGAAACTGTTTGCGCGAAAGCGGCCAAAGACGTGAGCCGCTACCACCGGAAAGGATTACTGGGATCATGGTGTTTCTCCTTGAATCAATATGGGTTAGAGCCACGAGCGTTCTGTCGTTTCACTCTTGTTTTTGTCCGGGGCCGGGCTGGCCGCCTATTCCTGTAGGAGAGAGCTTGCTCGCGAAAAACCTGAGAGCGCCGCGATAAACCAGGGGCGCAGCGTCATCGTTAACGTTCTTCGCGAGCACGCTTGCTCCTACAGCGGTTGCGGCCAGTCCGGGAAATAGTTAGCGAGTCGACACGGGGCGTTTCACCCACACTGGCGACAAGTTGGCGCCGGTGCCGGTGACGTACAGCACTGCTGCCTCACCACGCTCCAGGGCCACTGGTTTTACGTCGCCGACTTTCTTGTCGCCTTCATACAGCGCCAGGCTGACCTTCACCGGGTTGATCTCGCGCTCGCCACGGCCCTTGGCAGCCACGGCCTGGACCACGTCGGTCTTGCCGTCGGCGGTTTTCAGGGTCAGCGACTTGTCACTGAGGTTCTGCACGCGCACCAGGGATTTCTGCTTGTTCTTGAACGGCGGTTCTTCGATCAGTTGCGGCTGGCCGCTGCCACTGCTGACCAGGGTGTAGTAATGATCGGCGGCGAGCTTGACCGGCAGCGTCTGGCTGCCGACCTTGGCGCTGTAGTCACCGCCCGGCATGAAGCTGAAGTCACTGCTGGCCAGCGGTGCAACCTCGTTGAGGTTGGTGCTGCCGACGGTGGCGCTGACTTCCTGGTTGCTGGCGTTGTACACCCGCACAAAGCTGGAGCCTTTTGGCGCGACAGGGCCGTAGAGGGCCGCGTCGCCACCGGCGAAGGCGGACATCGAAATAACGCTCATGCCGGCAACCAGTGCAAAAGTCTTGGCGAGACGGCGAGGATTAGTAGTGAAAGTCATGTGAGTTACCTCTCTTTCAGTTTTGCGCCCGGTCGGGCGTCTCGGAGTTTTGGGTATTAATTGGAGTTTTAACTGGGGTGTTCAGGGCCATGTTTTGTTGGCGCGTACCGGCTTGTTTGAGCTGCGCAACCCACTGCGGGTCGGCGTCGCCGATTTCGTTGTTCACAGGCAGATAACGTTCAGGAAACTCCCAGATCAGCACCTGGGGCGGGCTGTTCTTGAAGTCGTCGCTTTTCAGGTAGCTGAGCATCGGCAGGATCGGGCCGTGGCCGTCTTCGGAGTAGTTGATGACGTCGCTGCCCAGGGCTTGCTTCAGCGCGCCGACAAAATTCCAGTTCGGGTTGGCGCTGTAGCTGGTGCCCACCAGGGCCACCGGGGTTTCGCTGTCGGCGAACAGCGCGTCGTCGCCCTTGGTTTCAGCCAGGCGCGTCACGCGTTTTTGCAGTGGCTCCTTGGGCGGCATCAGGTTTTCGAACAGCGGGTCCAGTGGCAGGAACAGGCGCAGGTCGCCCTTGTGTGGCTCGGTTGTCTCGGCTTCGGTGACGAAGCGTTGAGGCTCGCCGCTCAGGGGCGTTTTATTGGCAATTGTCTTGGCCAGCTCTTTGGCCGCCACTTCAGCGCCGTCCGGGGTCCAGTGGGTGTCAGTGCGCAGGAACACTTGCTGGCCGTGCAGCTTGGCCTGTTGCAGCGGGCCCATCAGGTCGGGAGCGATGATCTTGTCGGCGGCCATGCGGGCATGGAAGTCCTGATAGAGACCGGCGTGAATGCTCGCAGGCTGTACTTCACCCACGTGCTCCGGGTACAGGCGCACTTTGGCCGGCACAATCGCCATCACCAGTTGGATGCCTTGGGCCTTGAGCTTCTGGCGCACGCCTTCCACCAGGGCGTAGTTGCCTTGCAGGTTCTGGTCTTCGTTGACGATGGGGTTGAATTCCTCGTCGCTGTACAACCAGTGATCGCGGCCAATCACCACGCCAGGGCGGCCTTCATTGAACAGCTTGTAGTCCAGCGCTGCCCAGAGGTTGGTGCCCAGGCGCTTGATCGGGAACTGGTCGTCGTAATGGGTCTCGATGGCCTTGGTCCAGCGACCGTTGAGCACAGTGGCGTCGGCGTTGGTGCTGAAGCCGAAAAAACTGCGCATCGACCAGGCGCCCAAAGCCAGCAGCACGGCCATGAACAAGGCGATATAGAGGACGCGTAATGAACGGGTCATGGTCGGCTCCCTCAGAACTGGAAGTAAAGGAACGGCGAGAAGCTCTGCGCCGAAAGTTTGAGAATCGATGCCACGAACAACAGCAGTACGGCGGCGCGCATGGCGTAGCGTGGCCAGGTGGCGGTCCAGTAGGCCGGTTGCACGGTGGCCTCGGTGCCAACGGTGTAGCCGGGCTCATGGATGCTGCCCGGGTTGTCGCCCGGTACGGCCTTGATCAAGCCAGGTTGAGCAGTGGCCGGGCCGTCGGCCTGGGTGTTGACCGCAGGCTTGGTTTTTTCCGGTGGACGGTTGCTGTAGAAGTCGCGCAAACCGAAGAACGCCAGGGTTGCGTACGCCACCACCAGGGTTGCCACCTGCAGGCCGGTGAGGCTGGCGCGGTTGAGTTCCGACAGCGACCACTCGCCAAAGCTGAACATCGCGCCGTACATGCGGCCGGCGACGTGCAGGTTTTCCGAGCGGAAGATCACCCAGCCCATCACCACCAGCAGGAACGTCAGGGCCCAGCGAACCGGGTTGAAGCTGCGTGGCGAGGTGTTGAGGCCGATGGCTTTTTCAATCGCCAGCCACATGCCGTGCCAGGCACCCCACACGATGTAGGTGATGTTTGCACCGTGCCACAGGCCACCGAGCAGCATGGTCAGGAACAGGTTGCGGTAGGTGGTCAGCGTGCCTTTACGGTTGCCGCCCAGGGTGATGTACAGGTAGTCACGCAGCCAGGTGGACAGGCTGATGTGCCAGCGGCGCCAGAACTCGGTGATCGACTGGCTGATGTACGGCTGCTTGAAGTTTTCCATGAAGCGGAAACCCATCATCAAGCCCAGGCCGATGGCCATGTCGCTGTAGCCGGAGAAGTCGAAGTACAGCTGCGCGGTGTAGGCCAGCGCGCCGAGCCACGCGTCACCCGTCGTAGGGTTTTGCAGGGCAAAGCAATGGTCGGCGACCACCGCCAGGGTGTCGGCGATGAACACCTTCTTGATGAAACCCTGCATGAACCGCGTGCAGCCCTCGGAGAATTTATCGAGGGTGTGGGTGCGGTTGTTGAACTGGTCGGCCAAGTCGCGAAAGCGCAATACGGGGCCGGCAATCAGGTGCGGGAAGATCGCCACGAACGCCGCAAAGTCGATCAGGTTGCGGGTGGCCGGGGTGTCGCCGCGGTACACGTCGATGATGTAGCTGATGGACTCGAAGATGTAGAACGAGATCCCGATCGGCAACAGCACGTGGGTCAGGATGAAGGGCTCAAGGCCTGCCGACTTCATCATCAGGTTGATGCTGTCGACGCCGAAGTTGGCGTACTTGAAGTAGCCGAGGATGCACAGGTCGACCGCCACGCCCAACAGCAGCCAGCGCTGGGCCGGCTTGGTGCGCACGCCTGCCGCACCGACCTTGAGGCCGATCCAGTAGTTCCACAGCGTCACGGCGGCGAACAGCGCCAGGAAGTCCACTCGCCACCAGGCGTAGAACACATAGCTGGCAATCAGCAGCAGCAGATTGCGATAGCGTTGCCCGCTCAAGTAGTACAAGCCGAGGAAGATCGGCAAGAACAAAAACAGGAACACATTGGACGAGAAAACCATCCCGATCTCTCCATGTTTAACCAACAGTCAAGGGCCAACGGCCCCCCCAAACCCCCCACGGAAATACGCAGAGAGCGGTACTACATTCCTACTGACGAAACCGGCTCAAATTGTGGGAGCGGGCTTGCTCGCGAATGCGGTGTGTCATTCAACACAGAGGGCGACTGTTACACCGCCTTCGCGAGCAAGCCCGCTCCCACATTTGAATTGCGTTTCGTCAGGAGCCTTTGTTGCCTTTCTCGTGCGCCGGGTCGAAGACCTTGGTCAGGTCACCCCCGAGGCGGAACGTCTTGAACGGTTGCATCCCGTGCTTGCGCTCGATCACATCCGGCGCGCAGGTGTAGAGCGTGCAGAACGGTTCGAGCCAGGCAAATTTCATGTCCTCCTTGAGGTCTTTCATGTCTTGCTCTTTGCCGTTCTTCTTCTCGAAGATTTCCGGGTCTTTCACCCCGGCCAGCACGTTGTCACCCAGGCGTTTGAGTGCACCGTTGTTTTCCTGGCGCAGGTCCACGCCGTTCACCAGCGCAAAACTGGCGATCATTGCCAGCGGCGGCAGGGCGTAGTTGTGGTACGACAAGGCCCGTTGCTGGCGCTTCAATTCGTTTGGCAGGAAGCCCTGGGCATCGACCTGATTGGCACCGACCTTGTATTCCTTCACAGCCCAATCAAACAGGTCGCGACGGTTGGTGGCGATGGAGGTCGCCATCACCGACCAGGCGGCCCAGTAGGAGTGGTTGTTGGTTTTTTCCAGCGGCAGGTTGTCCCAGTCGCTCACTACCTGGTCGGCCATTTTGCTGAACCAGGCTTCAATCAACTGCGACTCTTGCTGGTGGTTGGCCAGCGGGTGGGAGTCGGAGAACTTCAGGCGCACATAGGCTGAAGCCATGCTGCCCAGCGCCCATTTGCGCATGGACTTGCCGGTGTGGTTGAAGTCCTTGGACATCAACGCATCCGCCTTGGCCCAGCTGGTGAGCCAGTTCAGGGTGCATTCCAGCTGTTCCGGGCGACCGTCACGCATGAACTGCATCACGCGTTTGCTGGTGTCTTTTTCCAGCTTGGTGATGTCGGCGGTGCTGTCACGAAAGGCTTTTTCGGACTGCACATTCAGGGTAGAACGCGCCTTGTCCGAGCCTTCGTACTTGCTGCGAAATTGCAGCGAACCGGTGTAGGGCGCCGGCATGGCGTCGCAGTCATTCTTGAAGTCGCCGGTCTTGAACGCCTCAATCGGTGCGAAGTAACCCTGGGGCGGACGCAGTGGTGCGGCGGCGTTAAC
Source organism: Pseudomonas sp. K2I15 (assembly GCF_002204795.1). GTDB lineage: Bacteria > Pseudomonadota > Gammaproteobacteria > Pseudomonadales > Pseudomonadaceae > Aquipseudomonas. The sequence continues at coordinate 71,994 of NZ_NIXO01000018.1, read as the reverse complement.
GGAGCCGGCGAAGATCGCCATCCCCAGTAATGTTGGAATCAATAGCTTCTGCATAAGTAACCTCATTGCCCGGCGGAAGCGGTCTGTTGACCACCCGCCGGGAATACGTTGCGTGTGCAAATTTTCGCTTCGACTTTCTGCGCGGCAGCGCCCGCTTCAGGGCCCTGCACTTCCACGGCCAGCAGATTTTGCGTGGCCCAGTCTTCATCGGTGCGCAGTTCAAAGGCGAAACGCCCGTCTGTATCGGATGTTTCGGGTTTGTCGATCTTGATGTCCTCGTGGCGCCCGTTCATGTACCAGAGGGTGGCTTGCAGGGTTTTCACCGAAGGGTCGGCGAAGCGGATGTCGACCTGGTGGCTGGAATTGCGCAGGTCTTTGTTCGAACTGTTAACCAGCAATTCGTTCTTGCCGGGTTTCAACGTGGTGCTGGCACTCATCTGGGCGGTCTTGCCTTCACAGCCGTTGTCGAGCAGCGACATCATCTGGCGGTAGATGGTTTCCTGGTCCAGGCGATACAGCGGCGAGAATTCCCAAATCAAAATCTTCGGCGGGGTCTTCTGGAATTCGTCGCTGCCCAGGTACTGGATCATCGAGCCTTCCAGGCCACCGCCGGGGAAGGCGACGTTGAGAATGTCGGCACCGATTTCCTGTTCCAGGAAGCCGGCGAAGTTGTAGTTCTTGCCGCTGTGGCTGGTGCCCACGAGGGTGATCTGCGGGTTGCCGGAATCACCGAACAGGTCGCCGTCTGCCGCCTCGCCCTTGGGCTCGGTGGTGAACTGGTCCATGTACTGGATCGCGTAGCTGGTGCCGCACAGTTGCCCGGCCATGTTGTGCAGGGTGCCGGTCTTGCCCATGCGCCCGGACCGCTTGGTCTCGAATTCGCGCTTGGGAATATCGGCAAATTCAGGCATTGCGCGCACTTTGGCGCCGACGATTTTGGCGGTGCGCTGGGCGCCGTATGGCGTCCAGTGTTGGTCGCCACGGAAGTAGAAATCGTGGGCCGGCAATTCATCCGGCAGTTGCTCGTTGGTTAATGGCGAGAGGTCCGGCACTACGTAACCCATCTTGGCGAAGCGCCCGAGCATGGTCTTGTAATTGCCCAGGGCCTTGTCGAAATCGAACTTGGCTTTCTCTTCAGGATTGAGCTTGTTGCGATTCACCAAACCACGGGTCGGTTGGTAGACCACGACCAGTTCAACGCCCTTGCTCTTGAACGCATCGTGCAACTGTTGCATGCGTTTGTAGCCGGCGGGGCTGGTGTCGAATTCGGTGCGCAGGTCTTCCTGGGTCCGGAACAACCAGTCGCCCTGGGCTTGTACCAGGGTGGTGAAGTTTTGCTGGTAGCGCGTGGTGTAGTTCTTCGCGTCGTGGGCGGCCGGGCACAGGCTGCAGCACGGTTCGGCGCTGAATTTCGGCGCCTGCACTTCGTCGGCGCGCACGCCCTGGCTGGCCGCGAGCAGGCCGAGGGTCAAACCCGAAAGGCTGAGCAGTTTGATCATGTGTGGGTGCATAAAGGTCATCCTCAGTCCTGCATTTCGGTCTGGCGTTCGACAGGGTCGATCAGCACGGCTTTCTTCTGGCGTACCAGCAAGTCGAGAATCTCTTCCTGGCGATCGCCGAGAACGCCCGAGAAGCTGATGCCACTGGATTTGGTCGGCGCAAGCATCGACACGCGATACAGCTCGACGCTCAAGGGCGAGTCGATGGACAGCGGCCCGCTGCCGTTGGCGGCCAGCTCACCGCCGACCACGATCAGCGAGACCTTGGTGTCGAACGGGTCGAGGGCGATGTCGCGGTCGGTGTCGGTCAAATCCTTGATGTGGCCGTACACACCGGTCAGGCCGTTGGCCATGGCGACGTTCTCGTACAGGCGAATGTTCACGCTGTTACGTATGCGGATGCCGTGGCGACGGTTGCTGATCACCTTGTTGCCCCACAGCAGGTTATCGCCGCTCTCATAGAGGGTGATGCCGTCGGTGTGGTTGCGGTAGATCTCGTTGTCGGCGATCAGGTTGTTGACACTGTTACGGTCGATCACCAGGCCCGAGAGCTTGTTGTCGAAGCTGCGGTTATTGAAGATGAAGCTGTCGTTCACTTCCCGTGAAATGATGATGCCGTGCTTCTTCTTCGTGCCGTAGACGGTGTTGTCGGTGATGATCAGGCCATGTGAACGGTCGTGGGGGTCAATGCCGTAGACGATGTTGTCTTTGTAGGTATTGCCCTTGAGCACAAAGCCGGTGGTTTCGTAGCAGTAGAAGCCGTACCACATGTCCGAGAACTCAGAGTCGACGATCCAGCCCGTCGGCTCGGGGCGCTTGAGCACCTTGGCCATGTTCGGCGTGTACTGGGAAATACTCACACCATAAGACTTACTGTTGGCGTAGCCGAAGCTGGCCATCTTGCTGTTGGCAATGTACGTCTCGGTGCCACCCCAGGCCAGCAGGAACGGACGGAATTCATTGGGCGACTGGAAGGTCGCCGGGCCGTTGGTCTTCTCGCGCCAGCCGGTAATTTTGGTGTCGCGCACAAACAGTTGGCCGTCGTTGATCAGGAACGAACCGGCTTCCTGGGACAGGCGCAACTCTTGGGTCTGCTTGTCGATTTCGAGGATGCCTTTACGGCCCACCACGATCGGCAACTTGGCCAGGAACACACCCGGCGAAGTTTCGCTGAAGTACTGCTTGGGCACTTTCTTCAGCAGGTCCTTGAGGTTCATGTAGCCGTCATCGACAAAGATCGCCTGGGGAATGCCGTGCTGGCGCACCACCCATTCAGCCATCTTGTTGTCGCCGCCGATGAAGTCCTTCAGGGCGTCTTCCTGCATCATCCGGCGGATGCTGACTTTGCCGGGTTTGGTACGCACGATCTTCTTCGCGATATTCGCTGCGGTGTAGCCGGACACGTCCGGCAGCGCGGGCTTGGCCATCTCCAGCGGCTCGGTCGGCGGGCTGGTGATGGTGTAGGTCTTGGCCTGTTGCAGCTCTTTGGCGATGGTCGGCGCCTTGACCTGCTGCGCGACATCGGCGAAGGCCGAAGTGCTGGCCAGCAGCATGGCTGCGACCAGCAGGCTGACCGAGCCTTTGAGGGCTTGAGGGTTCATTGCGCAGGCTCCCATCAGAACTTCCAGATCACGTCGACAAAGGCGCGATGCATGTACGAGTCGACTTGGCTGCCATAGGCGTCGCCCGGTTTGAACACGCCTGCACGGAAGCGCACCAGGGCCGACGGTTCGTCGATCGACTGGCTGAGCCCGGCCGGCAGCAGGCCTTTCTTGAAGTACTTGGTGACCACCAGGTCCATCTCCTGGCCCAGGTCTTTCTTGCCATCTTCAAGCGGCAGGGAAGTGCTGGACAGGATCGCGCCGGTCACGTCGTCGGTGTTGTTCTGCACGGCATCGATGCCGTTGCTGCCGACCGCCTTGTTGCCGTCGACGCGCCAGAACTTGTGGTACACAAGGCTTGCGTCATAGTCCTCGCGCAGCTGCCAGGAACCGAACAGGCTCATGGACTGCATGTTGTTCATTTCGCCGCGAAACGCTTCGCCGAAACGGTGGACGCGGGACTGGGTGCCGGTCCAGTTCGAACGGTTGCTTTGCAGGCCGTTCTGCTCGTATTCGGCACTCGCGCGGGAGTAGGCGGCGCCCACTTGCCACTGCGGGTCGAGGCGCAGGCGCACACCGAGGTCGGTGGCCCAGCCATTCACGTCATCGCTGCGCTTGGCAGTGGTGGGGCGGGTGCCGTCGGCGTTCAAGGCGTTGACCGTGTCGCGGTCGCCCTGCATGCCGGTGACGCTGGCCCAGTAGTTGACGGTGTTGGTATTGCGCCAGTTGTAGGCGTCGCTGTTGGCTTCGATGCCGAGCCAGGTCAGGTCGCCGTTCTCGCGTTTGTCCAGCGAGTCGGTGGCCACGCCCGGTTCCGGGAAGTCGAGCTTGCCGTCGTCATGGGTGTGGTGAGCGCGCAGGCCGATCCACTGGCCTGGCGTCCACTGATAGGCGGCGTCGGCGTAAAGGTGCTGACGGTCCTTGTCCTTGGGCGACAGTTCCTTGAGGTCGGTGCGGTATTCGCTGAAACGCTCGGCGACGCCGACATTGGCCTTGAGCAAGGTGGTGTCGAAGGTCCAGTTCAGCGCTTCGATATTGGTGTCGCGCCATTGGCCGTCGTCATTGCGCAGGCGTTGGCGACCGAGCTTTAGGATCTCGCCGGGGTAGGGCGTGAAGCCGCCGTAGGCAACCCAGAACTCGCGCATCGCCAAGTAGTTTTTCTTACTCTTGCGGTCGTCATTGCTGGTCTGTTGGGTGGCGTCATCCGAGGACTGTTGCAGGGTGTCGGTCTCGATGATGTCGCTGGAGGTCACGGCCTGGCCCATGGCGTAGGCGCTCCAGTTGCCGCTCTCGCCGTAGATCCATGGGCGCAGGTCAAGGCCGATGCCGTTGACGTCGCCGCCTTTTTGGGTGCCCAGGTCGCGGTCATCTTCGGACTGGCCGGTAACTTTGACTTCCAGGCCGAAGTTCTTGGCTTCGGTCAGCGCGGCCAGGGTCGGGCACGACCACAGCAGGGCGAAGGTCAGGCCGATGCCGGCCTTGACGAATGGATTGAGCTTCATAGGGATTCCTCGCCGTCTTCTTCTTGCAGGGCGTGCAATTGCAGCGTGCTTTGGGCCAGGGTGCCGCGCACGGCCAGTTCCTGTTGCACCAGGCGTTGGCCCTCGGCGCGTTGTTCTGGCGTCAGCGGGGCTTCGAGCTGGGTCGCCAGGTCGTTGGCTTCCGGCGTGTCCTGGGCCTTGGCCAACTGGCTGAAGACATAGGCGTTAAGCGGGTCGGGCTTGGTGCCCTTGCCTTGGGAAAACAGTTGGGCGATCGCGAAGTCGGCGCTGTTCTGGCCGTTGCGTGCAGCGGTCAGCAGATGGTCCAGGGCCTTTTGCGAATAGACCTTGCCCAGGTAGCCACGGCGGTAGATCTGGCCGAGGTAGTAATCGGCAGCCACTTCGCGGCCGACGGCTTTCTGGAAATGCGCTTCGGCGGCCTGGGCATCCGCCGGGACCCACTTGCCTTCGTAGTAGAGCTTGCCCAGCAACAGTTCGGCGCGGGGCTGGTCGGCGGCGCGGCCGTTGTCGAGGTACTTCATCATCTGGTCGACGTCGCCCAGTTCCGGGAAGTCGTAGAGCAGTTGCGCCAGGCTGACCCAGGACGCCGGGTAGCCAGGGGCGATTTTTTCCAGCAGGGCTTGCGCGGTTTTTTCGTCGGTCTTGCCCAGGGTTGCATCACCCAGTACGCGAGCGACGCTGTCGACCCGTTGGGCGGTGACGGTGCCACGGCTGTAGCCTGCTTCCATCTGTTTGAGCAGCTCGGCCTGTTTTTCTGGCTGGGCTTTTTTCTGGTAGACCGTGGCCAACTCGACATAGCAAATATCGGTGGTGTTCAGCGCGGCCTTGCAGATGCTTTCCACTTCATCCAGATGCTGGTCGTAGGTGTCCTGGGTGCGGTACAGCAGCACCTGGGCCAGGCCCGCCTCCGGGTAACCCGAGGCGCGCCATTTGCTGATTTGCTGCTGGGCGTTGATGTTCGGGAAACTGTGCGGGTATTGCAGGTACAGCATCGCCAGCGGGATCAGGGTGTTGCCTTCGCCATTGGCAAAGGCTTTTTTCAGCAGGCCTTCGGCTTCGTGGTGCTCGGCCTCAGTGGCGCCCGGCTTGGCCACCAGCAAGCGGCCCAAGCGCGCCTGGGCGCGGGGTGAGGTATCAGCGGCCGCGCGATACGTCGCTTCGGCCTGCTTGATTTGCTCGGGGTCGCGGGTGCCGACCTGGATATCCGCCAGGCCCACCTGGGCCTCGCTGTAGCCCAGGTCTGCCAGTTGCTGGTAGTTCTGCTGCGCGGTGACCGTGTCGCCACGCTTCAAGGCTTCGTTGGCCAGGCGTTGGTCGGGCAGGCCGGCGCAACCGGCGAGGGCGATGGCCAGCGCCAATGGAACCGGCAGGGATCGAAGGGCGCTCATGGTTAAAGACCTGCAGCCATGGCTTTGTCGATCAGCCAGTTCAGGGATGGGCCACGGTCGCTGGTCACTTCAACCGGGCGACCGGCGTAGGTGCTGTCCAGCGGGGCGTCGGGTTTGATCTGCACACGGATGTCGGAGGACATTTCGGTGCTGTTGAGGCTGGTGCTGCTGACGATGGTGCCGGTGCGCACCTGCTCTTCATCCGCCACCTGGAAGTTCACACGGGTACCCGGGCGAACGTCGGCAAACTGGCGATAGGAGAAGCGGGCATCAACGTTGGCCTGGCTGCCGCGTGGCACCAGTTGGAAGATCACGTCGCCCTTGCTTGCGTACTGACCGTCGGCGACCAATTGCTGGGCCACGACGCAGTCGCACGGGGAGGTGAGGGTGCCGGTCATTTGCTTGCCGAACAGCTCTTCAACCTTGGCCGGTTGCAACTGGTCTTCGTCCAGATGGCCCTTGAGCACATCGAGCATGCTGGTGCTGAACGTCGCCAGTGGCGCGCCCTTGGCGGCTACCGCATCGCCTTTGATCAGGCTCTGCACGGTGCCATCGCGAGGCATGGTCACGTTCATCCCGGGCACGCTCACCAGGCCGGAGGTGGCGTGGCTGACGAAGTACATGCCGTACACCGATTTGACGACGAAGCCGAATGCCGCCAGGCCCACCAGGAAGATCGCCAGGCTGAAGGTGACAGCCCGCAGGCGGCCTATGGCGCTCATGTTGCTGCCGCCGTCCTTGACCTTGCGCGCCTTGGTGAAGTTGTCGCGTTGCAGGGTTGCCAGCACGTCGCCCATGGTCACGATGTCGCCGGACAAGTGCGAGGTGATCAGGTGGCGCAGGGTGGAGATGTCTTGAGCGTCGAGGTTCTGGAACTGGCAACCGGTGCGGCCGGTCTGGCGGTCGTAGGAGCGAATCTGCAGCTCGACGTCCATCGCCAGGCCCAGGTTATCGATCACGAACTGCAAGCGACCCTTGTGCACGTCGCCGACTTTCAGCGGCTGTTGCGGGGCGTTGAACGCCAGGCCGCCTGCGGACAGGTCGATGACGCGTACTTCCATCGGCGTGTGGTCGGCGCCGAAAAAGCGTAGCTTGGCCGGGATTTTTACCCGGGCGTGTTGGCGCTGGGCTTCGGACTCGTGGACAACGTTGGCGTTTACTGGAGAATTCATTGGGCTATTCATCAGGTGTAGTTCCTAGTTAATTCAGGCTTGGCAGGGTCAAACCATCATCAGCAACACGGCAACGAAAATGCTGCCGGCGGAGAAGGTCATGGTCCGAGACGACCAGGTGTTGAACCAACGTTGAAAGCTGGCCAAATCGCGGGTCAGTTTGGTGTCCTGGCGTGTCCAGGACTGTTGATCAAGGCGGAAGAACACGTAGATCTTCACCAGCGCGCCCATGATCTGGTTGTAATAGAGAATCACCGGGTAAGCCGGGCCGATCCGGTGACCGGAGCACGACAGCAGCAGGGTCAGGACCAGGCGGGTGATGCCGATCCACAGCAGGTAGGCGAGGATGAACGCGCCGCCGTATTTGAAGGTGGCGATGATCGCCACGGTCAGCCCCAGCAGGGAGGTCCACATCGACACGCGCTGGTCGAACAGCACGATGCTGGTGAACAGGCCCAGCCGACGCATACCCAGGCCCAAGGCCCGTGAGTTCTGGCGCAGGTTGTTGCCGTACCAACGGAACATCAGCTTGCGGCTAGCCTTGATGAAGCTCTTTTCCGGCGGGTGTTCCACGGTGTGGATCGCGGCATCCGGCACGTAGAAGGTGTCGTAACCCAGGCGCATCAGGCTGAACCAGCTGGACTTGTCATCACCGGTCAAAAACTTGAAGCGGCCCAGGCGCCAGTGTTGCAGCGAGTCGCTTTCCACGTCGGCGATAAAGCCCGGGTCGGTGACTACGTTGGCGCGGAACACCGACATGCGACCGGTCATGGTCAGCACGCGTTTGGACAAAGCCATGGAGCACATGTTGATGTGGCGCTGGGCGAAGCGCAGCTTGTGCCACTCGCTCATGATGTAGCCGCCGCGCACTTCGCAGAACTCATTGGTGGTCAGGCCGCCGACATTGCCGAACAGTTGGAACCACGGCACGGTCTTGCGCACGACGCCCTCGGCGAGCACGGTGTCGCCATCGATCACGGCCACCACGGCGCGGTTGTCCGGCAGGTGGCGGGAGATGGCGCGAAAACCGAAGGCCAGGCCGTCACGTTTGCCGGTACCGGCGATGCGCACGAAGTCCAGCTTGACGTGGTCAGGTGGGTTCATCTTGGCCCACAGGCTCTTGACCAGCAGCTCATCGGACATTTCCACCAGCGAGCACACCACGGTGGTAGGGAAGCCACATTCGATGGCCTCGCGAATCACCGAGCTGTAGACCTGGGCGGTGGTCAGCGCGTCGATTCTGAAGCTTGTGACCATCAGGAATACGTGGGACGGGTCTGCCGCCTTGCCCAGCTTGCGCACTTTGCGCCGCAGGTGCGGGTAGACCACGTACAGGAACAGCATGCCGCGAAAGAAATGCGTAGCACCCATCGAGTAGCGCCAGATACCGACGGCGCCAATCAGGAAAATAAAATTCTTCGACTCGGAGTCGAACGTACTCGCCGGCAACAGCAGGGCGAGACCCATCAGCAGGCTCAGGAAAAACAGCCAGCCGGCGGATTGGAGGAGTACGTGTTTTAACTTGGACATAGGCGTCATTCCGCAGGTGAAGGAGGCTTCAAGCTGCAAGCGCTGGGGATCAGGACGCTTGCAGCTTGAAACTTGCCGTTGCTGTTACCAGCAAATGCCTTCGGTACGACCGGTCACGCTGGTGGCCTTGGACATGAAGCCCACCAGGTCGACCACTTGCTTGCCGTGGGGTGCGTTATGCGCCAGGGCACGGAACTTCTCATCGCGGTTGCCCAGGATGATCACGTCGGAGTTGTTGATCACTTCGTCGAAGTCCGAGTTGAGCAGGGACGACACGTGAGGGATCTTGCCTTCGATGTATTCCTTGTTCGCGCCGTGCACTCGAGCGTATTCGACGTTGCTGTCGTAGATGCTCAGGTCGAAACCCTTGCCGATCAGCATCTCTGCCAATTCAACCAGCGGGCTTTCGCGCAGGTCATCGGTGCCGGCCTTGAAGCTCAGGCCCAGCAGGGCGACTTTGCGTTTGTCATGGCTGGAGACGATGTCAAAAGCGTTTTGCACCTGGGACTCGTTGCTGCGCATCAGCGAGTTGAGCAACGGCGCATCCACGTCCAGGGAGCTGGCGCGGTAAGTCAGGGCACGCACGTCCTTGGGCAGGCAGGAGCCGCCGAAGGCGAAGCCTGGGCGCATGTAGTACTGGGACAGGTTGAGGGTCTTGTCCTGGCAGACCACTTCCATCACTTCGCGACCGTCGACACCCACCGCTTTTGCGATGTTGCCGATCTCGTTGGCGAAGGTCACTTTGGTCGCATGCCAGACGTTGCAGGTGTACTTGATCATCTCGGCGACGGCGATGTCCTTGCGGATGATCGGCGCGTCGAGTTCTTCGTACAGCGACTGCAGGACATCGCCGGAGGCTTTGTCGAATTCACCGATGACGGTCATCGGTGGCAGATCGTAGTCGGCGATGGCGGTGCTTTCACGCAGGAACTCAGGGTTCACCGCGACGCCGAAGTCGACGCCGGCTTTCTTGCCCGAGCAGTCTTCGAGAATCGGGATTACCACATTCGCCACGGTGCCCGGCAGCACGGTGCTGCGGACCACGATGGTGTGGCGGGTGGTCTTGTCACGCAGGACAAAACCGATCTCGCGGCACACCGATTCGATGTAGTTGAGTTCCAGGTCGCCGTTTTTCTTGCTCGGCGTGCCGACGCAAATCATCGACAGGTCGGTATCACGGATAGCTTCGGCGAAATTGGTGGTGCCGCGCAGTTTGCCGGTTTGAATGCCCTGGCTTAACAGCTCGCCCAGACCCGGTTCAACGATGGGGGAAAGCCCTGCGTTGATCAGGTCGATCTTTTCCTTGGAGATGTCTACGCCAACGACCTCATGGCCCCGTGCAGACAGGCAACCGGCACATACTGCGCCGACGTAACCTAGACCAAATATGCTGATGCGCATCGCAATTACCTCATTGTTAATCGTGCCACTAGATGGCCGGAGTTCATGTTTTGAAGCGTCACTCAGGCACTGGAAAGTGCGACGAATAAACGTCGATATATCCTGTGCAGGCATACTAAAAGTCGAGTGACTAACTAATGCACTCAAGTTGTGCGCAACTTGGCCTTATTGTTGGGGCTTGCCCTGAAATGCAGCCAGCCTTCCTGGGGAAGGGCCTGGCGCCAGTGCCGCAAGGCGTCGACAGGGGCTTTGAGCCCTTAAATATCAACGGCTTGGGTTGTCTCACTGACCCATACAGGTGAGCTCAGCCTTGGCCTTTTCGGAGAAAGTTGTGAAACCTTTTCGTCCGCCTTCAACTAATCAGTTGATGAGTTGACCATTGAGTCAAAGTCATATGACAACTTTGCTACTTCCGTTGGTCGCCATGTAAGTCATCTCTTACATCTGCAGAGATAATCGTTACCGGTGGTATGAGCGGTGCTTTGGGACATAGTTCCTGTCCACTCATCCTGTTTCCGGAAATTTCTTGAAATATTAGGAAAGATGGCACTAGTACTACAGTGATAGCACTGGCTACTTGGGCCAGTAGTTGCGGGGAGTTGAGAGAATTAAATAGTTTTGTGCCACTACTGTTTGAAAAAAGAGGTGCCACTACGAAAAAAACTCGGAAATGTCGAGTGAAATAAATGTTAGGAAATCTGAAGAATTATTTTTGACGCCAAACAAATGACGTTTTTGGCGGGCGAGCGAGGGTGGGGAGAGGCTTTCAGGGTGAGGGAGCAAGGCCCCTCACCACAGGGGATGCGTGTTTGGGTACAGACTTATTCCGGTGCGTGGTCGCGCAAAAACACCAGGTTATCGGGCTTTGACTGCTCTGCATTGAAGCGATAACCGTGCACGTCAAACTCCTTGAGCCTGGCCGGGTCGTTGATGCGCTCTTCAATCACGAAGCGACTCATCATGCCCCGGGCCTTTTTGGCGTAGAAGCTGATGATCTTGTACTGGCCGTTTTTCAGGTCCTTGAACTCGGTGTTGATGATCCGCGCGTTCAGGGCCGGGCGCTTGATCGCCGAGAAGTACTCGTTGGACGCCAGGTTGAGCAGCACGTCATCGCCTTGTTCGGCCAGGGCTTCGTTGAGCCACTCGCTGATGCGGGTGCCCCAGAAGGCGTACAGGTCTTTGCCTCGGGCGTTGGGCAGTTTGGTGCCCATCTCGAGGCGGTACGGCATCATCAGGTCCAGGGGGCGCAGCAGGCCGTACAGGCCGGAGAGCATGCGCAGGTGGTCCTGGGCGTAGGTGAAGTCGGCGTCCTTGAATGTTTCGGCGTTGAGGCCGGTGTAGACGTCGCCTTTGAATGCCAGCAGGGCTTGTTTGGCGTTGGCCTGGGTGAAGGCTGGGGTCCAGCTGCCGAAGCGTGCGGCGTTGAGGCCGCCGATTTTGTCGGAGACGTGCATCAGTTCGCTGATTTGCGCCGGGGTCAGTTCACGCAATTTTTCGATCAGCTCCTGGGAGTGGTCGAGGTATTGCGGCTGGGTGAAGCGCGGGGTGACCGGCTTTGACTCGAAATCGAGGGTTTTGGCGGGGGAAATCACCGTCAGCATGAAGTCGTCTCCTTTAATCGTGGGGGGATTCTAGGGGGTAGGGCGGTTTGACTCCACCTATGATGGTGATAGATAGCTGTTCGGTCGTTGGTGTGTATATCCGTTGCTGCGGTAACGGCTTCTTATGGTTCCGCTCTTCCAGCGGGGTCACTTTTGGCAAACGCCCGGAATGCCGGCCCAGCCAAAAGTAACCAAAAGGTCTTTGCCCGCTCCCACATTGAGACCGAGTTCGCCTTGGCCTTTGCTCTGCCTGAAAGCCGACTCCAGTGGTAGAAACCAAGATAAAGGCCAGTGTGAAAGCCAAATCTGAAGCTGAAGCAGCTCTGCTTTTCTGTGGGAGCTGGCCGTGCCCGCTTTAGCTTTTGATTTTGCTTCACCACACTCAAGCCGGCCGGTAGGCCGCTGTGCTGTTGCTTTTGATCTTGATCTTAGGCGCCCCGTTAGCCACGCTGGCCGAACGCAGGTAGTACGGAGCGGGTAAACCGGCAGGACGCCGGTTTAGCCGCGACGGGGCAGGGACGCCCCGTCGCGGCGGCCCGCGTAGTAATACCGGAGCTGAGGGCACACCGAGCCTAAGCGAGGTGCCGAGTGGTGGGGCAAGAGCGTTTTGCTTACTTTTGCGCTTTTCAAAAGTGAGCCGCTGTAAGAGCGGAACCAATAGCGGCCGTTACCTAAATAACGGATATACACACCAACCAATAGCGCCCCCACGCGATCGGCTATAGTGCCCGACGACTCTGGAAAGGGAGACCCTTCGTGCGAATTGCGCTTTTACTGTCAGCCTGGCTCATCTGCCTGGGCGCCCAAGCCGCCCCCGTGGACGTCGCCACCCTGGACCGCGGCACCTGGCCCGAACGCCTCAGCAGCCCCGCCCTGTTCGACGTCGCCTCACGCGCAGAAATCCTGATGTTCGCCCACACCCTGCTGGCCAGCGAAGCCCTCGACGAGCCCGCCCTGAAACAGCGCCTGGGCCTGAAAATCATCAACCAAGCCTCCATAGACGACCTGCGCCGCCAACTGTGGCAACGGCTATTGGAAAACTACACCTTCGCCCAACAAAGCTGCGAACAGGACGCTTCCTTCTGCTACCTGGTGGAAAACATGGACGACCTGCGCGAACAAGCCGCCAAGTTCCAGGTCAGCGACAGCTCCTTCTATATAGGCTGGGCCGGCCCAAGCAGCATCTTCCACGAACGCTACCTCGACGAACAACTGCGCAAAGCCGCCCTGTTCCCTCAGATCAGTAGCGAAATCGCCCGCTTCGGCGACCACGAACGCAACGGCGACGAACTCAACGACCGGATGTTCCTGATCACCTTCGACAGCGGCCCATCCCCCGTCAGCGGCAACACCGACTGGCTCACCGACTACCTGCGCAAACAGAAAATACACAGCGTCTTCTTCGTGCTCGGCAACAGCCTGCAAACCCGTGTCGAGAAAAGTTCGGCTACCGATGTACAGGCGCTGTATCAGGGCCAGTGTGTCGGTATCCAGGGCTGGCAGTACCGCTCACATAGCCACTGGGTCGACTGGCAGTCGTCCATCACCCGCAGCGCCTCCCTGGCCCAAAACCTGATGCCGGAAAACTATCTGCCGCTGTTCCGCCCACCCTACGGCCAGCGCCGTTCCGACAGCCAGGGCTTCTTCCAGTCCCAAGGGCTGCAAGTGGCATTGTGGGACATCGATTCAGAAGACGAAGCCGGCAAGCTCAAGGCCGATGAGTCGGCCAACCGCGTGCTCACGCTGATGCTGCTGTGGCGGCGAGGGGTGATCGTATTCCACGACACCCAGGACAAGGCGCGCATCGCACTCCCCTGGCTTTTACACGCCACGGCAGAAAGTGGACTCGGCTGGCAGGATTGCCGCGAAGCGTTTCGCTGAAAAAAGCACGAAGAGCCCGGCCCTGTTGGGGCTGAGGTTTTTTCGGGGGGAATTTGGGAGATATTTCGATACAGGCGGACTTCCGACTTTAACGGTGCAATGCCGACTCGCCTAGTGCTATTCGTCATCCTGAAAAATAAACTTCAAAAAAGCGTCAAAGTGCTTTTTCCTGTCATGTGTTTTGCGGTATTACGAAGACAGACAGCCGAAACCTGCAACACAGGTGGCGTCTTCCAAGACACCTCTTGTGTGCACCGCACTTGACGCCCCTCAAGTGCGTTCGACGGTCGAATCGAGGCGCAGCACTGTCGTGGTATTGCGTCGACTGGCTCCCACAAAGGTGACCGAGTATGGATGATCATGGACGTAACCCTTCTTCCGACCAGCCAATCCTTTATGTGCTTGATACCAACGTACTGATTCACGATCCAAACGCACTGCTTAACTTCGAAGAACACCACGTCGCTATCCCGATGATCGTGCTTGAGGAACTCGACAAACTCAAAAGCGGGCACCACAGCGTTGCAGCCGAATGCCGCCAGGCCATCCGCCTGATCGACAAGACCCTCGGCGAAGCCTCCCCCGACGATGTCGAGGTGGGCGTACCGATCCAGCGTGGCAAAAGCGGGCCCAAGGGCTTGCTGTCGATTCTGATGAACAAGCGCAGCGAGCCCAACAGCCTGCTGCCGGAAAATCTGAACGACAACAAAATCATCAACCAATTGATCGACCTGCACGCGCGCGACAAGGACCTGCGCCTGGTGCTGGTAACCAAAGACATCAATATGCGCCTCAAGGCACGAGCGTGTGGGATCGCTGCCGAGGACTACAGTACCGACCAGCTTGTCGACGACGTGTCGATGCTGTCCCGTGGTTATCACACCATGACCGGCTCGTTCTGGGATCGCGTCAGCAAGGTCGAAACCCGTCAGGACCATGGCCGCACCTGGCACCAGGTACAGCTGATCGACAACCTGCCGGCTGTGCACATCAACGAATTCATCATCGACGAACAGGGCTTTGTGGGCTGGATCAAAGAGATCCAGGTCGACAAGCTGCTGATCCTCGACCTGCATCAGGAACCCCTGTTGCACCAGGAAGCCTGGGGCCTGAAACCGCGTGATATTTACCAGAGCCTGGCGCTGTATGCCTTGCTTGACCCAGATATTCACCTGGTCAACCTGACCGGCGCCGCAGGCTCGGGGAAAACCATCCTCGCCCTGGCGGCCGCCATCGAACAGACCATGGTTACCAAACGCTATCGCCGCATCATCGCCACCCGCAGCGTGCAGGGCCTGGACCAGGAGATTGGCTTCCTGCCCGGCACCGAAGCGGAAAAAATGGAGCCGTGGCTGGGGGCGATCACCGACAACCTCGAAGCCTTGCACATGGATGACGAAAACACCCATGGCAGCGTCGACTACATCCTCAGCAAAGTGCCGTTGCAGTTCAAATCCCTCAACTACATACGGGGTCGCAGCTTCCAGCAAAGCCTGATTTTGATCGATGAATGCCAGAACCTTACGCCGCACCAGATGAAAACCATCATCACCCGTGCCGGCGCCGGTTCCAAAGTGGTGTGCCTGGGCAACCTGGCACAGATCGACACCCCTTACTTGTCCGCGACCAGCTCCGGGCTGACTTACCTGACAGAACGCTTCAAGGACTTCCCGAACGGCGTGCACATCGCCCTGCAAGGTGTCCCTCGCTCGATTCTGGCCGAATACGCCGAATCTCACCTGTAACCCACTAACCCATGTGGGAGCGGGCTTGCTCGCGAAATCAAAGTGTCAGTCGCCGGATGTATTGGCTGACACACCGCCTTCGCGAGCAAGCCCGCTCCCACATTTGATCTGCGTTGGGTTTACAATCGGTGCTCCTGATCAGGAGTATCCCTGTGCTGACTCATCTCGATTCCCAAGGTCGCGCCCATATGGTCGACGTCACTGAAAAAGCCGTGACGTTCCGTGAAGCCGTGGCCGAAGCGCGGGTGCGCATGTTGCCCGAGACCCTGAAAATGATTGTCGACGGCGCCCATCCCAAGGGCGACGTGTTTGCCGTAGCCCGCATCGCCGGGATCCAGGCCGCGAAAAAAACCAGCGACCTGATTCCCCTGTGCCACCCGCTGATGCTCACCGGGGTCAAGGTGGAACTCAGTGCCGATGGCGTCGACGCCGTGCACATCCTCGCCCGCTGCAAACTCTCCGGCCAGACCGGCGTGGAGATGGAAGCGTTGACGGCGGCCAGCGTGGCAGCCCTGACGATCTACGACATGTGCAAGGCCGTGGACCGCGGCATGACTATCGAAAATATTCGGCTGCTGGAGAAACTCGGCGGCAAGAGCGGGCATTTCAAGGCGGACCAGGTATGAGCATCACCGTACTGTTTTTTGCCCGCTACCGCGAAGCGGTGGACCTGGACTCGCTGGAAGTTGAAGGCGAATTCGCCACGATCGAAGCCGTGCGCCAGGCATTGGCGGGCGATCCCGGCTTTGAAGTGCTCAACGAAACCGGCTTGATGTGCGCGCGCAACGAAGAGTTGTGTTCGCTGGACGAGCCGCTGGTTGACGGCGACGAAGTGGCGTTTTTCCCGCCCGTGACCGGAGGCTGACCATGGCGATTCGGGTGCAGGCCGAGGCGTTTGATCCGGGTGCTGAAGTCAACGCGATGCATGCCGCCAATGTGGGCGTGGGCGCGGTGGTGAGTTTTGTCGGCTATGTGCGTGATTTCAACGATGGCCTGGATGTGGCGGGGATGTTCCTTGAGCACTATCCGGGCATGACTGAAAAAGCCCTCGGTAAAATTGCCGTGGAGGCTGAACAACGCTGGCCGCTGCTCAAGCTGGAAGTGCTGCACCGCATCGGCGCCCTTGAGCCGGGTGAACCGATCGTGTTCGTGGCGGCGGCCAGTGCCCATCGCCAGGCGGCGTTTGATGCCTGCGCTTTTGTGATGGACTACCTGAAAACGCGGGCGCCGTTCTGGAAGAAAGAAAACACCAGTGAAGGGCCACGCTGGGTGGAGGGCCGGGACAGCGATCATCAGGCGGCGCAGCGCTGGACTTAGTTTTTGATTAGCGCCAAGTAGCGGGAATAACCACGCCTGGTTTAATTTCGTTTTGCTCTGTAAAACCCCCGCCTACTGTCAATTATGACAGTAGGCGGGGGTTTTTTTTAGGTATTAACTATCAGTCAGTCAAAGGGTGTTAACTAATTTAGTGGAGAGCATTTTGCGAAGAGTACTTACGCAAAACTCTCGAGGAGGTCGCCGTGTCTGCGGGTGATGTGCAATTAAAACTATTTGAGATTGAACTTCCAGGTCGACAGACGCTAACCAATGCGCTTTATACCAATGGGCGTCATCAGTGCAGGGTGAATCTTTTGATTGTCAAGGAAGTGGAAGATGAAAACGGTAATTGGCGCAGTACACCGTTAACCCCCACTGAAGTTGAAAGTGCAACGATTACCGGTTATGGCGTACCGGCTCAACCGCTGCCCTCAGGCTGGTATTGTGATCGCCAGAAAAATAAATATGACGCCGGGCTTAGACGTTCAGGTGTTGAAGGAGAAGAGGGTAGCGAACCGCCAGGAACTATCATCCCTGTACCGGGAATCACGCCCATCGAAGAGATAGCACGCTACATGCGTGTCAATTCGGATATTCCCATCGAGGTCCAGCGTTTTATGGGGCGTATCGTCGTTGGAGGGAAGGTTTATACAACCAATGGGACTTTCGGTACGGTGTCTTTTAATAGCTATGTGCATATTGAGCCTACTCGTCCATATCGTTTGAGCGCGGCGGACTTGACCGTGTACCATGATACAGATGCCTTCGATGGAAAAATTGATACCAGGGATGTTGATGTAGATGTGTATTACTGGACGCCACCGAATGGTTTGCGTTTCGTTGAGAACTTTGGGTTGGACCGCCCAGCGCCAGTGAATCACGAAGGTATGCATTTCCAGACATCCTTTATATGGGATACAGGGAATAGGGGGGTGCGCAGAAAAGGGGGAGTTATTTGGGGGAAAGATACGCTCGGTTTGCTATTGCGTATGAGTGACGTTCAGCGCCCTCCCGGGGATAATCCATATATAGAGTTTAATCGTCGGCCTACCATAATGCGGGCTCTTCGGTACACGGGGCAGGTTGACACGCCGAACAGTGAACTAAAGAGTGCATGGCGTTTATGGGATAACTACGGGTGCGAACACGTATTTTACGTGGACTGGGCCAGCAATAGAAATCTGTTGGAATTGAGGAGCTAGCGGTGACGCTTTTTTCTATCCAGTGACGCGATAGCGTTCTTCCTGAATAAGGGCTGCCACCGTGAATGTCTACTCCAACGCGTTTAACTTCAACACCCACCTGAGTGGTTCAGTCGATGTTCGCACCGGCCAATACGGCTGTCTGATTCGACTGGCCACGCTTTACCCGCAGGGGCCGCTGGAAGTCAGTCGGGAAATCGTGCTCACGTTTTCCATGATGAATACCCAGGCGTCGGGCAACTATGGTGCTGGATGGCGCCTGAGCAATACCGAGTTCGATGTTGCCACTTCAAGACTGACCTTGATCACAGGCGAGCAATTTCAAACCCAGAGCCTCCCCTCCGTAGGGCGCACCCTGGTTATCAAGGATCACAAGCTCAAGGACGTGGTGGTCCAGCGTGTCGCAGAGTCGACGCTGCATGTGATCTACAAGGATGGCACCGTTGAAATACTGGGTCGCCCCAGCAGTTCCGGGCCTTACAAGATCAACGCCATCCAGTTTGAAAATGGTGAGCGTTTGAGCTTTCGCTACCCTGGTGGCGGCCCCCTGGAACGGATTCTCGATCACAACGGCGAGGAACTGTTGCTATTGACCTACATCGACGGCGTGCTGGCCATGGCCGATACCCGTGTAGAAGGCGGGCGTCATGCCCGCACGCGATTCACCCATGCCAATACCAACAACCAGTTGACCAGTGTCACTGCCCCTTACGACCGCACGCAGCCGCCGGGTACTGCGGCCTATGAATTCATCTACACCCGACCGTTCCGCAATGGCTTGATAGCCATCAGTGAAGTGAAGTCGCCCATGGGTGGCAACGACCTGATCAGCTATGAAGAAAATGGCCATCAATATGCAAACGGTCAGTACATCCCCCGGGTGGTGGGCTGGCGGCAAACGCCGGGCGCCAGCCAGCCCTCGATGGCTAAAACGTACAGCTACAGCACTGGGTGCAACTTCACG
Source organism: Pseudomonas sp. K2I15 (assembly GCF_002204795.1). Lineage (GTDB taxonomy): Bacteria > Pseudomonadota > Gammaproteobacteria > Pseudomonadales > Pseudomonadaceae > Aquipseudomonas. The sequence continues at coordinate 53,191 of NZ_NIXO01000018.1, read as the reverse complement.
GGTTTTCCGTTTGGCGGCGGTTTTCGCGAAGGCGAAGACAACCTATATCTGGTCGCCGGCGACTACGACTACTGGACGGAAGAAACCAGCATCGACATCGCCAACAAAGATGCCGTGCTGAGCACCACGCGTGACACCTTTAACAAGTTTCACCTGATGACCGAAGAGCAGGTCCGCCGAGAAGGAACGCGGGTGACCACCACCATTGCCTACAATGTGCTCGCAGGCAAACTGTTCCCGGACCAACCTGCCAACCTGCAATTGCCGCGGGAGGTGACCAAGCGGTTTGAGCTGGTCGCCGGTGGCCAGGGCCGGGAGGAGGTGCAAGTTATCCAGACCGATGACTACGGCAATGAGTTGAGCCGTACCGAATCTACCGGGGTGCGCACTGAGTACAGCTATTACCCGATTGCCGGTGATGGCGATAAATGCCCCGCCGACCCTCATGACTTCTTTCAGCGTTACCTGAAGCAGGAACGACTGGTACCCGCCAACACCACGGTTGCCCCCAGGATTACCGAACACACCCATACGCGGCTGTCGACGGCGAATGGTGGCTACTTTGTGCTGCAGCTCGCGACCAGTCGGGCGGGAGCGGCGTTTACCCAGCACGCCTATTATGATCAAGTGAGTAATCCGGCCTTGCACGGGCGGTTGAAAGCTTCGACCACCACCCTCGACCGGCTCGCGCAGACCACAGATTTCAGCTACAGCGTCAGCGCTGACACCCTGACCGAAACACGTCGCCTTGAAGGGCGTGAGGCCGGCCAACGGCTGACCTCGGCGCGCGCGCTGTCACTCACTAACCGGCGCATCCTCTCCATGACCCGGGATGCGAGCAGCGTGTTGGCCATGACGTTCGATGTCAGTGGCAGGCTGATGACTGAAACGGCAGCACCGGGCAAACCACAAAAGGCCGAGCGCCGTTATGACTATCATTTTGCGGTTGCCGACAAGCTCGCCCATCTGGTGACCACTGATGCCAATGGCAACAAGGTTGCGACCTATTTCGACGGGCTTGGCCGGCAGGTGTCTGCTATGCAGTGTCTTCAAGGAAGCCCGCTGCAAGAACGGCTGCTGGGCACCTGGCGTTACGACGCCTTGGGGCAGATCGTGGAACAGACTCGAGTCGATTATCTGAGCGACGGCCCGCGTTCATTGACAACCGTCCATGGCTACAACAAATGGGGCAACGCCAGTCGTGTGGTCCAGCCGGATGGTCAGGTTCTGCTCGACGACTATGACCCGTTGCAGAACCTCAGGGTCACCGGTACTGAAGGCGGAGTACGCCTGCAAACCTGGTTCAACGCCCACAACCAGCCGGTGCGGGTGGAGCGCTTGAGCAGCAAAGGAGTGCACCGCGAGGTGGAAACCCGCACCTACGACGGCTTGGGCCGTTGTACAGCGTTGGTGGACGCGAGAAAAACCCGTACTCAATACACCTATGATGCTTTCGACCGCGTGGTCTCGACCCTGGAGACTCCATCCGACGGAACGCCGGCCCGGGATCGGTTGACGGAGTATATGCCCGGCACCAGTGAGCAGATGGCCAGCGGTATCTCTGTCAACGGCAAGTGTGTCGGCACGTGCAGCTACGACAGCCTCGGTCGCGTGACCTCCCAGGCACGCGGCAACGCTGCGGCCACTGGCTGGGAATACAAGGCCGACCAGTTGTACCCCACCGTGGAGATTTCCCCTCGGGGCGATCGCCAGACCCAGCGTTATGATCCGGAGCTGGATGTGTTGACGAGCATCCAGACTCCAGGCCATCCGCAGGCTGATTTCCAGCATGACCTGATCAGTGGGGCCATGCGGCATTCGCAGGTTTCCAGCCTCAAACATCAGATGCACTACGACAGCAATGGCTACCTTGAGGAGGAAGTCCAGACCAGCGCCAGCGCCACCTTGACCGGACGCTACAGTTATTCACCGGGCGGGCGGCTGTTGAAACACGTCGCAGCTGACGGGCAGAACAGTGTATTGACCTATGACTCGCTCGGGCGGTTTTCCCTGATCGTCACGGGTGCTCTGGGCGTAACCCAGACCTATGACAGCCTGGGCCGCCCCCATGCGCTGGTCACCACCTATCGGTTGTGGCAACTCATCGAGTCGGTGACCTATGACGAGTGGGGGCTGGAAAGCGTGCGCCGTCTTGAACTCGGAGGCGGGCTCCTGCAGAGCGTCGCCAGCACGTATGACAGTGACGGCTTGTTGGCGACCCGCGTGGTGAGGGGCGAAAATAATGCCGTGCTGACCGGCGAGACGTTTAATTACGACGGCTACTCAAGGCTGACCACCTACCAGTGTGAGGGGACTGAATACCCGCAGGATTCACAGGGTCGTGGCATCAAGGCGCAAGCCTTCAGTTATGACGCCCTCGATAACCTGACGGCTGTGACGACGAGCTTTGCCGATGGCAGCCTTGATACCAGCGCGCGTTTCTTCCAGGGTGACGACCCCACTCGGCTGACTCGTGTCACTCACACAAACCCTGCACGGGACCTGCACCTGACCTATGACGCCGCGGGTAATTTGCTGCGGGGCGTTCCGGGGCGCACCTTCGGCTTCAACCACTTTGATCAACTGGCCAGCGTGCAAACCGATACGTTCAAATACACCTATGAATACGACGCCGAGGCACGGCAAGTGCTCGCCTCCCGGGGTGCCGAGGCACCCGTGATGCTGGCCTATGCGGGGGATCGCCTGGACACCCTGGTACAGGGGGCCAAAAAAATACGCTACCTGCGTGCCGAGGACCCGGTGCTGGTCCGAATGGGCGGCGTGGAAGGCCTGCAAATGCTGGCCCACGATGCGTCGGGCAGTGTTCGCGGAACGCTGGTGCCTGGCCAGGACCTGATTCGTCGCCAATACGCGCCCTACGGTAACGCCAGGATCGACCTCAATGACGGCAAGGTCCGGGCCCTGGCAGACCTGCAACTGCCGGCCTTCAACGGTGAGCGCCTGGATGTGCCGGTCAACCTCTATCACTTGGGTAACGGGCGACGCGCCTATGACCCCGAACTGATGATATTCCTCTCTCCCGATCCGTTGAGCCCCTTTGATGAAGGCGGGGTCAATAGCTACGCCTACTGCGTTGGCGACCCGATCAACCGTGTGGACCCCAGTGGTTACTTCAGTCTCCCGACGTGGGCCCGGTGGACGCTCACCGGGGTTGCACTGGGCTTGACGGTGGTCACCCTGGGATTTGGCGCCGTGGGATTGTTGGGGGCAATCGCGGCGAGCGCGGCCACCATGGCCATTGTCGCGAAATCGGCGTTGGTGGCGGCCTCAGTAGCCGGCGTGATCGGTGGCACGCTGGGACTTGCTGCGTTGGGCATCGAGGCGGTGGACAAGCAGAAAGGCTGGGATCGCTCGCATCACATCAACAACCTGGGGTGGGCGTCTGCCGGGTTCGCCGTGGCGGGTTGGGTGGCCAGTTTCGGTGGTGCCTACGCCTCTGCCAGCCTGGCGTATAGCGCGGCGCAGAAAGCCGCGACGCTCGAGAAGGTTGCCAAAACTGCGAGTTTTTTTGACAAGCCCTTAGGTGCCGGCCTGCTGGCGGCAGGCAAGCAGATCGTTGGCTTGTCGTACAAATTCACGGACAAGTCTGGAGTCACCACCTTTAGCCAGAGTTATGGTGCATTTCGTTTTGGCTTGCGTGTGCTCAACTCTTACCGTTCAGCTGACGGCCGGGTTAAAAGCCTGCAATCCAATGCTCCCATTGAGCCGGACGATGAGCAAGGAATCGTCTCGGCCCAACCCCAGGGACAACCCCTGGCCTACCGTTTTATCGATATGCCAGGCAGCAGTGCCAGCTTTCATCAGGCCTTTCGGGATGAAGTCATGCGTATTCGCCAACCCATCCTGACGGAATGGAGTTCGGCCTGAGGCGGGTCAGCCCAAGCGCTCAACTGACAGCATGGCCGCATTCAGGCCTGCTGCCTTCAGTGCATCGGGTAATGGTAAGCCGCGTACCAGCGCGGCACTGGCCTGGCCCATCGCCGGCGAGGTTTGAATCCCATAGCCGCCCTGCGCCGCAATCCAGAACAACCCCTCCACCTGTGGATCGAACCCGCAGACCAAATCCCCATCGCTGACAAAGCTGCGTAGCCCCGCCCAGGTCCGAGCAGGGCGGCGGATGCTCAAGGTGGTGGCTTCTTCGATGTGATAGATACCCGTGGCAATGTCCAGCTCTTCAGGCTGCACATCATGGGGCTCCACGGGGTCTGCATTGGCAGGCGAGCCGAGGAACATGCCGGCGTCGGGTTTCATATAGAAGGAGCCGTCGAGGGCGGCCAGTTCCGGCCATGCGTGGATGTTCAGTTCGGCAGGTGGAGCGAACACGAATGCACTGCGGCGCTTGGGTTGCAGGCCGATTTTTTGTGCCCCGGCCAACTCGCCAATGTGATCGGCCCAGGCGCCGGCGGCGTTGATGATTACCGGGGCGTTGAACCGTTGTTGCGCGGTGCGTACCTGCCACATTCCCTGAGCGTCGCGGGTCAGTTTCTGCACGTCGCTGTCGGTGTGGATTTCACCGCCATTGCGGCGAATGCCACGCAGGTAACCCTGATACAGCGCATCGGTGTCGATGTCGCAGACGGTCGGGTCGTAGATTCCGCCATGGACTTTTTCCCGGCGCAGGATCGGCATCATGGCCATCGACTCCTCGGCGTCGAGCAATCGCGTCTCGGGCACCAGGGCCTTGGTGCTCAGGTATTGGCGCTGCAACTCATCGGGGTCGCCGATCAAGTCCACCAGCAATTCGCCCCGTGGGGTCAGCAACGGGTGCTCGGCAAAGCCTGTGGGCGGGTGGTCGAAGAAGGCGCGGCTGCCGAGGGTGAGGGCGCGTACCTGGGGCGTGCCGTAGGCGGCGATGTACAGGGCGGCGGAGCGGCCGGTGGAGTGGTAGCCCGGCATCGACTCGCGCTCCAGCACGATGACGCGGGCATGTTGTGACAGCCAGTAACCGGCGGATGCGCCAGCGATGCCACCGCCGATGATGAGGTAGTCGGCCTGGTTCATGTGTTCCTCCTTGAAGTTGAAAGCGCTGAAACCAAATGTGGGAGCGGGCTTCTGTGGGAGCCGGGCTTGCCCGCGATGCAGGCACCTCGGTGTGTCAGTGACACCGAGGTGATGCTATCGCAGGCAAGCCAGCTCTCACACAAGCCAGCTCCCACATTGTTTACCGCATTCCAGCTTAAGGGCGTTTGCGCTCCACTGGGCGCAACAAATGCGTCGGCGGCGTTTCGCAACTGATCTTGCGACCCAGCAGCGTTTCGATCGACGGCAACTGGTACGAATCGTCTTCACCGGCAAAGCTGATGGACACGCCCGCAGCGCCCGCACGGCCGGTACGGCCAATCCGGTGCACGTAGTCGTCCGGCACTTCCGGCAGGGTGAAGTTGATCACGTGGCTGATGCCATCGATGTGAATCCCGCGCCCGGCCACGTCGGTGGCCACCAGCACGCGAATCTTGCCTTCGCGGAAGCCTTCCAGGGTCTTGATGCGCTTGTGCTGGGGCACGTCGCCAGACAGTTGTGCGGCGTTGACGCCATCACGCACCAGGCGTTCTTCGATGCGCCGCACTTCGTCCTTGCGGTTGGCAAACACCATCACGCGCTCCCAACCGTTGTCGTTGATGAGGTTGTAGAGCAGCTTGTATTTGTCGGCACCGGCCACCGCATAGATGTGCTGTTCGACGTTCTCGCTGGCAACGTTGAGTGCCTCGATCTCGACGATGGACGGGTCGGTGGTCCACTGCTTGGCGAGGTTCATCACGTCTTCGGTGAAGGTCGCGGAGAACAACAGGGTCTGGCGCTCGTTTTTCGGCGGGGTCTGGCGAATGATCTGACGCACTTGCGGGATGAAACCCATGTCGAGCATGCGGTCGGCTTCGTCCAGCACCATCACTTCGACCATGTCCAGGTGCACGTCGCCACGCTGGTTGAAGTCCAGCAAGCGGCCCGGCGTGGCCACAAGGATGTCGCAATGGCGCGCTTCCAGGTGCTTGAGCTGCTTGTCGAAGTCCATGCCACCGACAAACGTCATCACGTTAAGGCCGGTGTATTTGGTCAGGTCGGCGGCGTCCTTGGCGATCTGTACCACCAGCTCCCGGGTCGGGGCGATGATCAGTGCGCGTGGCTCACCCATGTAGCGCTCTTTGGGCGGCGGGGTTTGCAGCAACTGAGTGATGATCGAGATCAGGAAAGCGGCGGTCTTGCCGGTGCCGGTCTGGGCGCGACCGATGGCGTCTTTGCCGGCGAGGGTGAAGCCCAGCACCTGCGCCTGGATCGGCGTGCAGTACGGGAAACCCAGGTCCTGGATGGCGTGCATCAGTTCCGGGGCGAGCTTGAAGTCATGAAAGCGGGTTTTGCCTTCCTGGGGTTCGACGGCGAAGTCTTCCAGTTTCCAGGGAATAACCACAGGTTTGGGCGCGCGTTCGCGGCGCGGTTTTTCCTGGCGTGGCTCCTGGCGTGGTTTGTCGGCGGCTGGTTCTTCAGCGACGTTAACCGTGGCGGGTGTGGTCACCGGCTCTTTTTTTGGCGAGGCAACAGGTGCGGTCCGGCCAGGCTGCTGACCGTCGTTGCGGCTGCCTTGGACGTGGGCGGGGGCACTGGAACCTGGCGCGAGCTGCTCAGCCTCGCTTTTACCGAACATCTTTTTGAGTGCTTTGAGCACGGTCATCTCATCAATTGGTTAAGGAATGTACGCCGGCCAGTGTAATGCAAGAATCGGGCGCGGCGTAGTGCGTTGGTCATACGGCTACACAATGGGTGGTTTTCAGCCCAGGCGGGCGGCCAGCCAGTCACCAATATCGTGTATCTCCTGGGGTAACACTTCGTGGCCCATTGGGTATTCCTGCCATGCAACGGTGACACCGCGCGCCTTCAAATGCTCATAGGCGCTGCGACCCATGGCGTTCTGCACCACGTCGTCGTATTGGCCGTGCAGGCACAGCGCCGGAATCCGCTGCTGGCTGGCCGACAATTCAAGTTCGTCACCGAAGGTCGGAGCGTAGGTGGAAAGGGCAATCACGCCACCCAATGCGCCCTGCCATTTAAGGAAAGCGGTGTGGAACACCACGGCGCCACCTTGGGAAAAACCGGCGAGGAAAATCCGCGAGGCGTCTATTCCGGTGCTTTTTTGCTCCTTGATCAGGTCAGTGACCATTTTTGCCGAGGTTTCCAGCTCTTCAAGGCTGATGGAGCGCGCCGGGCTCATGGCCTTGATGTCGTACCAACTGGGCATCTCGTAGCCGCCATTGATGGTCACCGGACGTGTCGGCGCCTGGGGCAGAACAAAGCGTGTAGACAGGAGTTTTTCCTGCAGGGCTTCAGCCACCGGCAGGAAGTCGTAGCGATCGGCACCCAGGCCATGCAACCAGATTACGCAGGCGTCTGCGGGCTTGGCGGGCTGAAGAATCAAGGGTTCGGTCATGTCTGCTCCATATATGTGCGTGCGCTCCGATTGAGTGCGTCGGAACGGTGCGCGACGGGTTGATCTGTTAAGAGAATGTCGCAAGGTTGAATCTTTTGCTCTTGACCATGGGCTGAAACGACTCAGCCACCAGTCTGGTACGGGGCTTGCTATGTGAAACCCGATGTCAAGGCTCACCCCAGGCGGTAACACTATCAGTGACTGACGCCTTGGGGATAGCAACTGAACTTAAAGCAAAAACCTCATGCTGTTTGACCCCAAAAAAAGCCAACACGGGTCAATGTCGCCTCATAAGGGTGCGGTGGGGTTCGAGCACAGGCACAACAAGAGCAAAACTGGAGGTTTGAATGAAGGTATTGAAATCCACCCTGGCCATCGTGACCGCGGCTGCCGTACTGGGTGTGAGTGGTTTCGCCCAGGCTGGCGCCACCCTGGATGCCGTGCAGAAGAAAGGCTTTGTGCAGTGTGGCGTAAGCGACGGTCTGCCGGGCTTCTCGGTGCCGGATGCCAGCGGCAAGATCCTCGGGATCGACGCTGACGTGTGCCGTGCCGTTGCCGCTGCCGTATTCGGCGACGCAACCAAGGTGAAATTCAGCCAGTTGAATGCCAAGGAGCGTTTCACCGCGCTTCAGTCTGGCGAAGTCGACATCCTGTCGCGTAACACCACCATGACCAGCTCCCGCGATGCCGGCATGGGCCTGAAATTCCCGGGCTTCATCACCTACTACGACGGTGTTGGCTTCCTGGTGAACAACAAGCTGGGCGTTAAAAGTGCCAAGGAACTGGACGGTGCAACCATCTGCATCCAGGCCGGTACCACCACTGAGCTGAACGTTTCCGACTACTTCCGCGCCAACAACCTGAAGTACACCCCGATCACGTTCGACACCTCCGATGAAAGCGCCAAGTCGCTGGAATCCGGTCGTTGCGACGTACTGACCTCCGACAAATCCCAGCTCTACGCACAGCGCAGCAAGCTGGCCTCGCCGAAGGACTACGTGGTTCTGCCGGAAACCATTTCCAAAGAACCACTGGGCCCTGTCGTGCGTAATGGCGACGACGAGTGGCTGGCCATCGTGCGCTGGGTTGGCTACGCCATGCTCAACGCTGAAGAAGCCGGTATCACCTCCAAAAACGTCGAAGCTGAAGCCAAGTCCACCAAGAACCCGGACGTAGCCCGTCTGCTGGGTGCTGATGGCGAATACGGCAAAGACCTGAAAGTGAAGAAAGACTGGGTCGTACAGATCGTCAAGCAAGTCGGTAACTACGGCGAAGTGTTCGAGAAAAACCTCGGCAAAACCACTCCTCTGGAAATCGATCGTGGCCTGAACGCACTGTGGACCAACGGTGGCATTCAATACGCACCACCTGTGCGCTGATCGCTGATGGTTCTGTCACCCGGTGGGCCAACCGCCGGGTGATGTTCTGTTCCATTATTCCTGGGGCACTTAATGCAAAATCAAATCGGCGCACCAAAACAGAAGCTCAGCTTCAGTGATCCAAAAGTGCGTGCGTGGCTATTCCAGATCATCACGATTGTGGCGGTGGTCTCGTTGGGCTGGTACCTGTTCAACAACACGCAAACCAACCTTCAACACCGGGGCATTACCTCGGGTTTCGACTTTCTTGAGCGCAGTGCCGGCTTCGGCATCGCTCAGCACCTGATCGACTACACCGAATCGGACAGCTATGCCCGGGTCTTTGTGATCGGTCTGCTCAACACCTTGCTGGTGACCGTGATCGGCGTGGTCCTGGCGACCATCCTCGGGTTCATCATCGGCGTGGCGCGCTTGTCGCCCAACTGGATGATCAACAAGCTGGCGACCGTGTATGTGGAAGTGTTCCGCAACATTCCGCCGCTGCTGCAAATCCTGTTCTGGTACTTCGCGGTATTCCTGACCATGCCGGGGCCGCGTAACAGCCACAACTTCGGCGACACGTTCTTTGTCAGCAGCCGTGGCCTGAACATGCCCGCCGCGTTGATGGCGGACGGGTTCTGGGCGTTTGTGATCAGCGTCGTGGTGGCGATCATCGCCATCGTGCTGATGACTCGTTGGGCCAACAAACGCTTTGAAGCCACCGGTGTTCCGTTCCACAAGTTCTGGGTGGGCCTGGCGCTGTTGGTGGTGATCCCTGCGTTGTGCGCACTGATCTTCGGCGCGCCGCTGCACTGGGAAATGCCGAAGCTGCAAGGCTTCAACTTCGTAGGCGGCTGGGTATTGATTCCCGAACTGCTGGCGTTGACCCTGGCCTTGACCGTGTATACCGCGGCGTTTATCGCCGAGATCGTGCGTTCAGGCATCAAGTCGGTCAGCCACGGCCAGACCGAAGCGGCGCGCTCCCTCGGGCTGCGCAACGGTCCGACCCTGCGCAAAGTGATCATCCCGCAAGCCCTGCGCGTGATCATTCCGCCGCTGACCAGCCAATACCTGAACCTGGCGAAAAACTCGTCACTGGCGGCCGGTATCGGTTACCCGGAAATGGTTTCGCTGTTTGCCGGCACGGTGCTCAACCAGACCGGCCAGGCCATCGAAGTCATTGCCATCACCATGAGCGTGTACCTGGCGATCAGCATCAGCATTTCCCTGCTGATGAACTGGTACAACAAGCGCATTGCGCTGATCGAGCGGTGAGGAAACCAGCATGACGTCTCATATTTTCAAACCCGACATGCCGCCACCCAACAAGGTCTTCGGGCCGATGGCGTGGATGCGTGCCAACCTGTTCTCCAGTTGGCTCAACACCCTGCTGACGTTGCTGGCGTTCTACCTGATCTACCTGGTGGTTCCGCCGATCCTGCACTGGGCGATCCTCGATGCGAACTGGGTGGGTACCACCCGCGCCGACTGCACCAAGGAAGGCGCCTGCTGGGTGTTTATCCAACAGCGCTTCGGGCAGTTCATGTACGGCTACTACCCCGGCGACCTGCGCTGGCGCGTAGACCTGACCGTGTGGCTGGCCATTGTCGGCGTGGCGCCGTTGTTCATCTCGCGCTTCACGCGCAAGGCGGTCTACGGCCTGAGCTTTTTGGTGGTGTACCCCATCGTTGCCTACTTCCTGCTGCACGGCGGGATCTTCGGCATGACCAACGTGGCCACCAGCCAATGGGGCGGCTTGATGCTGACCCTGGTGATCGCCACCGTCGGCATTGCCGGTGCCTTGCCGCTGGGCATTGTGCTGGCGCTGGGACGGCGTTCGAACATGCCGGCCATTCGTGTGGTCTGCGTGACCTTCATCGAATTTTGGCGCGGCGTGCCGTTGATCACGGTGCTGTTCATGTCGTCGGTGATGTTGCCGCTGTTCCTGCCCGAAGGCATGGGCATCGACAAACTGCTGCGGGCGTTGATTGGCGTGATCCTGTTCCAGTCGGCCTATGTGGCCGAAGTGGTGCGCGGTGGTTTGCAGGCGATTCCCAAGGGTCAGTACGAAGCGGCTGCAGCGATGGGCCTGGGTTACTGGCGCAGCATGGGCCTGGTGATTCTGCCCCAGGCGCTGAAGATGGTGATCCCGGGCATCGTCAACACGTTTATCGCGTTGTTCAAGGACACCAGCCTTGTGATCATCATCGGCCTGTTCGACCTGCTCAACAGCGTCAAGCAAGCCGCCGCCGACCCGAAATGGTTGGGCATGGCCACTGAAGGCTACGTGTTCGCCGCCCTGGTGTTCTGGATTTTCTGTTTTGGTATGTCCCGCTATTCCATTCATTTGGAACACAAGCTGGACACAGGCCACAAGCGTTAGGAGTTTTGTGATGAGTGAAGCGATCAAACAGCCTGTGAGCCCTGAAGGCATTATTCAGATGCAGGGCGTCAACAAGTGGTACGGCCAGTTCCACGTGTTGAAAGACATCAACCTGAACGTCAAGCAGGGCGAGCGTATCGTGCTGTGCGGCCCGTCGGGTTCCGGCAAGTCCACCACCATCCGCTGCCTCAACCGTCTGGAAGAGCACCAGCAGGGCCGCATCGTGGTCGATGGCGTGGAGTTGACCAACGACCTCAAGCAGATCGAAGCGATTCGTCGTGAAGTCGGCATGGTGTTCCAGCACTTCAACCTGTTCCCGCACCTGACCATCCTGCAGAACTGCACGCTGGCACCGATGTGGGTCCGCAAGATGCCCAAGCGCAAGGCCGAAGAAATTGCCATGCACTACCTTGAGCGCGTGCGTATTCCGGAACAGGCCCACAAGTTTCCGGGGCAACTGTCCGGCGGCCAGCAACAGCGCGTGGCGATTGCCCGTGCGCTGTGCATGAAGCCGAAAATCATGCTGTTCGATGAGCCGACCTCGGCACTCGACCCGGAAATGGTGAAAGAGGTGCTCGACACCATGATCGGCCTGGCAGAAGACGGCATGACCATGCTCTGCGTAACCCACGAAATGGGTTTTGCACGCACCGTGGCCAACCGCGTGATCTTCATGGACAAAGGCGAGATCGTTGAACAGGCGGCGCCGAATGACTTCTTCGACAACCCGCAGAATGATCGGACCAAGTTGTTCTTGAGCCAGATTCTGCATTGATCGATGGGTAATGCTTGAAAACAAACCCGGCCTTGTGCCGGGTTTATTTTTGCCTGTCTAGGAGGCGTTGAGGGCTTCTTGCGTTTTGTTGTTGATGGTGTACGTGAAGGCGTTGCGCAGGTCTGCGCCTTCGGCCAGTTCTTTGGCGTCGGTTAGCAAGTGTGGGTAACGATCCAGCAGGCGCATCAGCACCATCAATGGTTTGGGCGGCGTTATTTCACCGCGTTCGTAGCGTGAGAATGCGTTGTGGCCGCCACCGGAGAGCAATCCCACGGTTTCTTTTTGCGTGAGGTGCAGCTTGCGGCGGATACGCTTCAGTTCGCCGCCCATCATCCCTCGGGCGGCGTGGAGCAGATCATCACCGGCCTTGGCATGGCGTTCGCCGCTATCGGGGTCATACATGCCGTCCTCGCACACCTGACATTCCCAGCCCGAAAGATCATCAATGCGCCGCTCTAAGCCTTTTATACGCATGGTTTCGCTGCGGCCTTCAAAACGCGTCATGGCGTCGGGGGCACCGCAGATGAAGCAATGTTGGGTGTTCATAGGTTCATCTCTTTGAAGGAGATCACCGGAGGGTTGCTGCCGGAGCAGTAAGTAACCTTGATGTAAATCTCCAGACCGTGTGAATGTATGTGGTAGACGTCATGCCAGATCCGATGATCTGCATAGGTGGTCATCGACTTGTACAGCATCCTGTTTTGCAGTTCGAAAACAACCGCTTGCATCTCAGAGAGATCAAGGTCGAGAGCCTCCGCAGTTTTCTTTGCCGCACGTGTGAAAGCCTTGGCACCTAGCCGCCTGACATCTGCCTTTATCACCGCCAAATCGTAATGAGGTGTGTACTTTTCCATAAGACACCTGAGTCCAATAATTACCCTTTAAGGGTAATTTTACCAATCGAAAATACTGCTCCTTTGCCTGCCCAAGAACCTTAGTGCTTTGCCTTTGTAGGCAACTCCGAATAGTCTGTAGGGAAATTCATCCTATGATTGGATGAAAGGACGAAACCCATGACAGACATCGCCCCCCTGATAAAACGCTCCCTCGTCGACCAGGCCCTGGACCAACTGCGCCTGCGCATCACCCAAGGCGTATGGGCCATCGGCGAACGCCTGCCCACCGAGCCCGAGTTGTCTGCCGAGCTGGGCATCAGCCGCAATACCGTGCGCGAAGCCATGCGCGTATTGGCGTTCTCCGGGTTGATCGAGATCCGCCAGGGCGACGGCAGCTATTTGCGCTCCATGACCGACCCGCTGGGTGCGATGAAAGCCTTGTCGCACTGCACCCTGGCCCAGGCCCAGGAGACGCGGCAGATTCTCGAAGTCGAGGCCATCGGCCTGGCCGCACTGCGCCGTACCGATGAAGACCTCAAAGGTCTGCGCGAGGCGCTGAAAACCAGCGGCGAGCACTACCACGGCGACCTGGAGCACTACATCAGCTGCGACCTGGTGTTCCACAAACGCCTGGTGGACGCCGCCCACAACCCGGCCTTGAGCGAGCTGTACCACTACTTCTCCAGCATCATCGGCGCGCAACTGCGCCAGACCCTGAACATCCAGCCGCGCCGGCAAGCGGTGTTCGACCTGCACGGCGCCTTGCTCGATGCCGTGGAACAACAGGACCCGGAACGCGCCAAGGCCCTGTCCCGGCAGTTGATCAATGAACCTTGAACCCGAGAACGCCATGACCCGCCCAGAAAACGCGCCGCGCAAGGCTGAGCTTGAAGAACTGCTGATCGACGCCGAAGCCGATGACGATCAGGTCCAGCACAGTCAGCCGATCGTGAGTCGCCCGTGGCTGCTGTTGCTGGGTTTGATCCTGGTGGCGTTGAACCTGCGCCCGGCGCTGTCGAGCCTGTCACCGCTGCTGGCCGAGGTTTCCAATAGCCTCGGCTTGTCGGCTGCCAAGGCCGGGCTGCTCACCACCTTGCCCGTGTTGTGCCTGGGCCTGTTTGCGCCGTTGGCGCCGATCCTGGCCCGGCGTTTTGGCGCCGAGCGGGTGGTGCTGGGGATTCTGCTGACCCTGGCGGCCGGCATTATCCTGCGCAGCTCATTGGGTGAAGTCGGGTTGTTCGCCGGCAGCCTGCTGGCCGGCGCCAGCATCGGCATCATCGGCGTGCTGTTGCCCGGCATCGTCAAGCGCGACTTCGCCAAACAGGCGGGCACCATGACCGGCGTGTACACCATGGCCCTTTGCCTGGGCGCGGCGCTGGCGGCCGGCTCCACCGTGCCGCTGAGTCATTACTTCGACGACAGCTGGAACATCGGCCTGGGGTTCTGGATTCTCCCGGCGCTGGTCGCCGCGCTGTTCTGGCTGCCGCAAGTCGGCCAGAAGCAGGGTGCCCATCAGGTGGCGTATCGGGTGAAAGGTTTGCTGCGGGATCCGCTGGCCTGGCAGGTGACCCTGTACATGGGCCTGCAATCTTCCCTGGCCTACATCGTGTTTGGCTGGTTGCCGTCGATCCTGATCGGCCGTGGCCTGAGCGCGACCCAGGCGGGCCTGGTGCTCTCGGGATCGGTGATCGTGCAACTGGCCAGTTCCCTCGCCGCGCCGTGGCTGGCCACGCGGGGCAAGGACCAGCGCCTGGCCATTGTGGTGGTGATGGTGCTGACGCTGGGTGGCCTGTTCGGTTGCCTGTATGCACCGCTCGACGGTTTGTGGGGCTGGGCGATTCTGCTGGGCCTGGGCCAAGGCGGCACGTTCAGCCTGGCGCTGACCTTGATCGTGCTGCGCTCGCGAGACGCCCACGTCGCCGCCAACCTGTCGAGCATGGCCCAGGGCATCGGCTACACCCTGGCATCCATGGGGCCGTTCGCGGTCGGCCTGGTGCATGACTGGACCGGAGGCTGGGGCGCGGTCGGCTGGATTTTCGCGGTGATCGGCCTGGGCGCGATCATCGCCGGGCTGGGTGCCGGGCGTGCGCGCTATGTCGCGGTGACCAGCGAGAAGGTCTAGAGGTACACCACCTCCAGGGTCGCCGAGCCGTCCAGGGGCACTTCGGTGCTCAGGTCCAGGTTCTGTTTGGCGTTGATCAGCGCCTCGATCTTCACCGTGCTGCTGAGGTTCTGGATCGCCGATGGCCCGGCGGTGCTGCCCTCAAGGTCGGTGAACCCCAGGTAGCTGTTGGCGCCGATATCGATGGGCCGGGTGTTGGCGGTTCGCCAGGCGACACCGCCGGTGGTGGACTCGGTGCCATACGCCTGGCCCAGGCTATCGACCACGGTTTGCAGTGGGTCAAAACTCATCGAATACAGGCCAATGCGATTGCCGCTGCTGTCGAGGCCCAGGCCATAGTAAATCTCGCTGTTGACCATCGCCGAACCGTCGCGGTTGTCGCGCATGCGCAGGGCGTAGCGGCTGGCACCGTCGCAGCCGACCGTCAGTTGCAGGTTTCTTACCGGCAGGCGGGTGCTGCGATCGGCATTCAGGTCTTGTTGGGAAATCTTGCCGTAGTCGATCAAACCGGCACTCGACAGCAACGGCGTGCACGCCGCTGGTGTGATCAGGCCCGTGATGGTCAGGTCTACCGTTGACGCCGCCAGGGCGCTGTTCATCAGCATGAGTGTGGAGAGTGCGGTAACGTAGCGATTCATGGGTCAGCTCCTTGTTTACAGGTAAATAATCTCGATCGTTCCCGAGCCGTTGATATGCACGTCAGTGCTCAGGTCCAGGGCGTTCATCGGCGCGAGGTAGGTCTTGATGCGCACGGTGCCGGCCAGGTTCTGGATCGCCACCGGGCCGCTGGTGCTCCCCAGGCTGTCGGTAAACGCCAGGTAACTGTGGGCCGCCATCGGGATCTGCCGGGAGCTGGCGCTGCTCCATGCCGCGCCGCCGCTGGTGGAGTCGGTGCGATAGAGCAGGGGCTGGGTGTCGGCGGAAAAGTCTGCCGGGTCGATGGTCAGGTAGAAGCGCCCGATCTTGTTGCGGCTGTTGTCCACGTCTAGGCCGTAAGCGGTCTCGTCGGTGCCGCCGGTGGCCGAACCGTCGCGGTTGTCTTTCATCAACAGGGCAAAGCGGGCGGGCGCGTCGCAGTTGACGGAAAACAGCAGGGTCTTGGTGGCCATCGGCGTTTCATTTTCGGCATTCAGGCTTTTGGCCGGCAGGGTGCCGTAGTCGACGAGGCCGCCGTTGGACAGTTGCGGCGTACACGCCGCCGGGGCGAAGCGGGCGCGCAGGGACAACTCCCGTGACCGGTCGGCCTGGGGCGCGTCCATCAGCCCGGCAACGTCCCAGGTGGTGGCATCGCGTACGTAGGTCGCCGCAGCATCCGCCCAGGCGCTGAGGGTCAGTTGCACCGAGAAACTTTTGCCGAGCAGCACCGTACCGTTTTGCAACGGCGCGATACCGTGTCCGGTCAGCCAGTTCAAGGTCGCCCCGATGGCCGCGGGCGGTTGCCCCTGGGCGGGCAGCAAGCCCAGGTCCACGGCTTGGCCGTCCAGTACGCCATTGCTGGCCTGCAGGTTGTAGCTGCCATGTTCGGTGAAGCGCCAGCGTTCGGCAGTGGCCGCCGTGGCGCGGTAGAACAGGCTCATGTCGGTGGGCTGCGCGCAGGTCAGGGTCACACTCAGGCGGCGTTCCCCCAGCAAGCGTTGCGGGGCGCTGTCGTGTTGGGCGAGGCGGCTCATCAGGCCAAAGTCCAGCAATGATTCGCTGAGGTTCAACTGGCATTGGTCTTGCGCCTGGGCATGGCCCGCCAAGCCGATCAATAGCGCGGCCAGCAGCCGTGTGGGGTGATGAAAAAACATGGCAATGCTCCTCATGGGGTTTCGCAGCGGGCGGGTGCGGTTTCGTAATACACCTGCAGGTCCGCCTTTGGCGGCAGGTCAAACTGCAGCGCGCAACGTTCCTTGCCGGGCGCCTGGACCCACAGCTGCGGTTGATCGAGCACGTTGGGCACAAACACCTGGCTGCCTTCCTGGACCAGGGTCACGAACTCGCCGTCGGCGGTGCTGACCGAGGCGCCACGGGGCAGTGGGGCGCCGTGTTCGGTGCGCACGGTGAGCAACACCCGGCGGGTCTGGGTGACGTTGAAGTCGACCCGGTCCACCGCGCCGCGCCCGGCCGAGATCACCGCCAGGCCGTTGTTGATGTCGGCGTTGCGCGGCAGTGAGCGCGTCTGCACTTCCACCGGGCTGCGACCGTAGGCCGCCACCTGCGGGACCACCGCCTGGCCTTGCCAGTCGGTCCATACCGGGCCGCTGGGGGTGTTGACCTTGATGCCGCTGAGGTCGCCGACCCCAAGGACGGCAAAGGTCTCGCGCACCGGATAGGGTGAAAAGGTCACCCCGCCGCCGTGTGCCACCACGCCGCCCCGGGCGCCGCCCTGATAGCTCGAACGTTCGGCGTCGGAGCGGCTGTAGCTGAAGTCCAGTTGGGTGTAGCGCGGCAGTGCCGAAACCCCCAGGGTGGTTTCCACCTGCTGGTCGCGGGTGTCGTGTTCGGCACTGACCTGATAGCCGAACTGATCGTTGAGCTGCTCGCTCAGGCCCAGGCCGGTGCGGTGTTCGCCACCGGAATTGCGCACCCAGGCCCGTGCCCGGCGGCTCTCGCCCATCGGCACGCTGAGGTTCAGGTAAACCGCGTTGTCCTGTTGCTGGTCACCGCCCATCTGCCATTCGGCGCTGGCCGACAGCGAAACGCCGCTGATGCTGGTGCCCCAGGACGCCAGGCCTCGGCTGCTGCGGGTGCCGTCGAATGCGCCGGAGCGGGACACTCCGGTGCTGAATGCTCCAAGCCACGGATGCGCCCAACCAAGGCTGACACTCTGTTGGTCGCGATAGCGCGAGCGGCGCTGCTGGGTGGTTTCGGGTTCGTAGGTGGCTTCCTCCAGTTCACGGTAGCCTGGGGTACGCCAGGAACTGCCGGCGGTGAAGGACCACTGGTCATTCAAGCGTTGGGACCAGGCCAGGTCGTTTTGCACGCCCCGGACCTTGTCCCGCGCCCGTGCATGAGAGGCTTGGCTGGAGAACTGCACCTGGCTGCCCGCCCACGGCAGCCAGCCCAGGCTTGCGCCGCCGGCGGTGTATTCGCTGGACGCAAGCGCACCGGCGCCCAGCGTCAGTTGGCGCTGCACGGCGCCGCTCCAGCCGGCGCTGATCACCCACGGGTCGTCGCCCTGAGCATCGCCGATATTGCGCACCCGCCCGGCGGCCAGCGAATAGCCCGGCGCCGGCAGACCCACGCCGAGCATTGCCGCCGGGACGGTAAAGCGCCGTTCGCCGCCGCTGCTTTCCTTGACTGTGACTTCGACGTCCGAACGGCTGTTCAGGCGCCGCACGTCGGTCAAGGAAAATGGCCCGGCCGGCACCACGGTGGAGTGGATCAGCGCGCCGTTCTGGCGCACCTCGACCTGCGCCGGGCTGTTCGCGATGCCGTCGATGGTCGCGCCCTGGCCCTGGTCTTGGAGTGCCTGTTCGGTGAGCACCTGCATCCCGGTAATCTGTGCGCCGGACAGCACCGGGTTGTAGAGGTTGATCTGCCCGGCTTGCAGCACCGCCTGTTGGCTGGCGAAGGTGCGCTGTGCGTAGGCTTCCAGATGCGTGGTGCGCGACAGGCCGTCTTGCCAGGTCTGCACCTGGCGGCTGCGCACGATCCAGTCACCAGCGTTGAAGCCGACCTCGGTATTGGCCGAACCGAAGCGGTTGGAGTTGTCACCGTAGTGGTTATACAGGCCGGTCAGGTCGTAGTTGAGCAGCGCGGCGAAACCACCGCTTTCATAGCCGGAGACATCCCGCTGCAACGGGCGCAGGGCCTCGGTCGGCACCACCAGCGTCACACTCAGGTTGGCCGGGTCGGGTTCCACCACGCTATGGGGGAATTGCGTCAGGAAGTCATGGCAAGTACCGCTGTCGGCGGGTATCACCAGGTTGGCGGCATCAAGCAACTCGCGGTCGAAACACAAGGCGCCCTGGCGATCAAAACTCACTTCCAGCCGCCCCCGGCGCTGACCGTTGACGATCAGGCTGACGGCATGCCGCCCGGCGGCAAAGCGCGGGGCGTCCAGCAACAGGCTGGCCAGCTGCGGGTCAATGCCGCGCTGGTGTAGGGTCTGGGCATCGAAGCTGGCCCGTGGTGCGTCCTGGCCCCGTGCTTCAGGGGCCAGCAGCGCGCTGACCAGCAGCAGCGCCGGCAGGGCGAAACGTGGGTAAACCTCGGGCACGGCTTCGCCGTCACGATAACTCGATACTGTTTTCACGAATGGCACTCGGTTGATGGAGGTGCTGGGTCGAATCCGCTTCGGTCGTCGCACACATCTTGGTGACGGTCATTGCGCCGTCACTTCGTTATTCAGGCGGGTGACTGTCCTGTCGCGCCTGGGGCTGTTTCGTTCAAGGGGTGATCGGCGCGTCGTAGGCGGCCACGGCAAAACCGTACACCGTGGCCGGTTGCAGCCTGACCGACGTCGCGGGCCCGCCGGTGGCTGGCACCTTCAGGGTTTCCCCCGGCAACACGTAGGTGCGCGGCAACATCGCCTTGCCCGCGCCGGGCAGCAAGCGCAGGTCCTGGCCCAGGCGTACTACGTAGGCGGTGTCGTTGCGCACCTGCAACGTGCCGCCCTGCAACGACCAGGTCAGGCCGGTCCAGGGTGTGCGATTGGGGGCCAGGCCCTTGGGGTGAATGATTACCGGCAGGTTCTGCCGCACCGTTACACCGACCCGTGCGTGCCCGGCTTCGGTGGCGGGGCGGTCCTGGGGCATGCCTTCGAAAATCACCCGTTTGAGGCGTTGGGTGCGCAGCGGCTGGGGGCTTTGCAGGATAAACCGCACCAGCTGCGATTTGCCCGCTTCCACCCGCGCCAGCGGCGGGGTGACAAACAGCAAGGGCTCGCGGTCTTCGGGAATGTCTTCCAGGGAGACATGCAGCAGTGCCAGTTGGCTGTCGGTGTTGGTCACCGACACGGCGGCTTCGCCCTCGCTTTCGTGGATGATCACCACGGACGTGTCCGGGACCATGCCGTCGGCGCGGGCTTGGCTGGCGAACAGCAATGTCAGGGCGATCAAGCCAACCGCGGTGTTTGAACATAGCGTCTTCATGACGGGCCTTTCCAGAGTGTTCATAGGTAGCGCAAATCCAGGACGATGGAGCCGTCGAGCGGCACTTCCTGGTCCAGGGTCAGGTACTGCGAGGTATTGATGGCGGTGTCCACGCGCAGCTCGGCGTTCAACTGGCTGATGAAGTCGGGCTGACGATCGCCGGGTAGCGCAAACCCCATGTAGTGCCTCGGGTAGGCATTGGGGTCTGCACGCCAGGTTTCACCGCTATTGTCCGAGGCCATCACCTGCATGGGTTGCCTGTCGCCCACCGGGTTGCGGTAGGACAGCGCCACCGAGCCCAGGCGTTCGGCCGGGACATTGATGTTTCGGCCCAGGCCATACAAAAAGCCTGGCGCCACGGAGGAGTCGGTGCGGTTGTCGATGCCCACCAGGGCAAACAGCATTGGCCGGCTGCACAGCACGCTCAGCTCCAGCGAACGGCTGGGCAGCACGGTAAATTCTTCTGTGCTCAGGCTGTGAGAGGGGATCTTGCCGTGGTCGATCGTGCCCTCATCAGACAGCACGACACTACAGGCATCCGGAGTCAGCCGCCCAGTGACGGTGACGTCCAGGGCCGAGCGGGCGAGCGCCGGGGTTACGCTGGCCAAGGAAAACAGCAGCGCGATAAAACGGGGAAGCGAGTTCATCGGTCAGGGCCACTGGCAAAGGTAAATACAGCCAACAGGGCAGACTGCCCATTCCCAAAGGGTGGCCTCAAGGTCCGGGCAATCCATGGTGTTACAGGTACTTCACTTCGAGGGTGGCCGAGCCGTCGATGGTCACCTCGTTGCTCAGGTCCAGGCTATCGGCGCGGGCGATAACGGTCTGGATCTGCACGGCCATTGTCAGGTCCTTGACGGCCAGCGGCTGGGTATCGTCATCCATCGCGCCGACCGACATGTAATACCCACGCTCCCAGGACCGTTCGGCGGACCAGGTGGTGCCGTTATCGCCGGAGGTAATCGGTTGCACGGCCACGCTGTCGGCGACCGGATTTTGCAGCATCAGGTTGTACGAGCCGATTTTCTGGGTGCCATTGATGAAGCCCAAACCGAAGTCGGAGGACTGCATGGCAGAACCCGCGCGGTTGTCGATGGCGTTCAGGCCAAACGTGATGGGCGCGTCGCAGCTCACGCTCATGGTCAAGGTGTGCGTGCCGATCAGGGTCGGGTTGGTCGGCTGCAAGTCCTTCGCCGAAATCTTGCCGTGGTCGACCGTGCCGCCGCCCGAGAGGACAGGGGTGCAGGCGCTGGGGGTAATCAGACCTTTGACGATCAGGTCGACGCTGGAGGCGGCGAAGGCGCTTTGGGTGCCGACCAGCAGCAGGCAGGCGGCGAGGGCAGAGAGTTGCTTGTTCACGGTGGGGCTCCTTTGAGGGATATAAAACGGGTTAGAGGTACTTCACTTGCAACGTTACGTGACCGTCGATGGGCACTTCGCTGGTCAGGGTCAGCCCGTCGGCGCGGGCAATCATGGCGTATACGTTGATGCGGGCATCCACATCGGTCAGGGCAATCGGGCGGCTGGTGTCGCTTGTTGAAGCGAACGCGGTCAGCGCGGCATGCCCCAGGTAAGAACCGGCATACCAACTGGCGCCGCCATTGGTCGACATGATGGTGGCGACCGGTCCCGAATCAGCCACGGCGTTGCTGAGGCCGAACGCCACGCTGCCGAGTTTTTCGTTGTTAGGGGTCATGCCCAGGCCTTGCAGGACTTCATGCTGCGACGATGAGCCGGCGCGGTTATCAATCATGTTCAAGGCAAACAGGGTGGGCCCATCACAGCGCACACTCAGTTGGATCGGCATCACCGGCAGGTCAGTGTGGGTGTCGACGTTGAGGTCTTTCGCCGCCAGTTTGCCGTGATCGATGCTCCCTCCACCGGACATCACCGGTTCGCAAGCCGTGGGGATGATCAAGCCCTTGACGACCAACTCCACGGTGCTGGCGGCGAAGGTCATCGACGATGTGCTGATCAGTAAGGCGGCCAAGGGGATCGCGCGGGAGAGATGCATCGTTAGTACCTTGTTTGAGGTGGATGGGGAGTAGCGTTAGAGGTAAATCACTTCCAGGGTGGCGGAGCCGTCGATGGTCACCTCGTTACTCAGGTCAAGGCCGTCGGCTCGGGCGATCTGGCTGCCGACTTCAAATTCCATCGCCAGGTTCTGCATCGAGATCAGCACTGAGTCATTGTCCATTGCGCCCACGCCCCACAGGGTTCCCAGTTCCCAGTTGCGCTCTGCGTACCAGGAGTTGCCGCCGTCGCTGGAGGCGATGGGTTGGGCACTCACCGAGTCGGCCAGAATATTTCTCGGCGTCAGGTAAAAGCGTCCCAGCTTCTGGCTGTCATTGATCAGGCCCAAGCCAAAGTCGGTACTGCCGATGGAGGTTCCGCTGCGGTTATCAATGGGCCGGATGGCGAAAGAGGTCGGGCCCTCACAGCCGATCGTGAACTGCAGCGTGACTTGGGGCAGCGACGTCGGGTTGTTCTGTACGAGGTCTTTGGAGGCGATTTTCCCGTGATCGACCAAACCGCCGCTGGCCACCGCAGGTGTGCAGGCATTGGGGGTGATCAGGCCCTTGACCGTCAGGTCGACGGTACTGGCGGCCGAAGCGAGGGACGGAGTGGCGAGCAGCAGGGCGGCGCTCAAAAATGCCAGGGACTTGTTCATTTCAGGGGTTCCAGTGCAAGTGCGGCGGATAAGTACGTGCCATGGCAACGCTTGCCCCTCGACGGTTAAAGGGTTGCGCATGGGCAGGTGTTTTCAGGGCTGCCGCGGGTGGCAGGCCAAGACCCTCTAGCGGGGTGGGGCGCAATTTAGCGCCGGGGTCGAGATGGGGAAATACAACAATTACGACAATTCATTGGGCCGTTTGAGATGCTTTTGGTCAGGTCGGAATAGAGGTTTGGGGGTGTAGGAAAAGCTCGCTTTCGTAGTTCTTGTATCGTCACGACGCCATTCGCATGGATAGCTTCTTTGGGTAATGGGTGACGTGCGCCGGCCTGAAAAACCCGCGCAGCGAGTGCCCGTCATTTGAAGCGTCAATATCGAGGTGGTCATGAGGCCAAGCGTTCTGGCTGGCGACGGCCCGAGGCAGCAAACGGTGCCGTGGCGCGCACCTCCCGCTCACTGGCAGCATTTAAGCGTTTTGGTTGTTGAAGACCATCAGGCCTACCGCGCCTTGATGGGCTGGTTTTTGCAGAAATTCGGGCTGGGTTACGAGTTGGCCGGTGACGGGCAGTCCGCCTTGAGCGCCATGTCAGCCAGGCCATTTGACCTGGTGATCAGTGACTGTCGAATGCCGGTGATGGACGGTTACAGCATGACTCGGGAGATACGACGCCGTGAGTCTGCCGATGGCCGCCTGCGTGTCCCGATCATTGCCCTGACCGGCAAGCTCGGCCCGGACGATGCACGGCGTTGCCTCGAAGCCGGCATGGACGACTGGTTGCCCAAACCGTTGTCCATCGAGCAACTGCGCCACCTGCTTGAGCGGTGGTTGCCGCAGCCGTCGAGTGTGCTGCACGGTCCGGGCACCTGCCTCCCCTCGTTGTCGTGGCCAACCCGGGCCGAGTTGATCAAGACGTTCGGTGATGAACAGGTGGTGAACCGGATGCTGCACAGTTTGCGGCACGAAACCGAGGCCGATTATGCGGGCCTGGTCCACGCCTGCCGTGTGCTCAACCGGCACGCCATGATCGAGTGCCTGCACCGCCTTGTCGGCGGCTTGGCGTTTCTCGGTGGCACAGGCCTGGATGCGCGGGCCGGGCACTTGATCGAACAGGTGCGCGATCACGGTATTCGGCTGAATTGGCGAGCGCTGCAACAGTTCGAGCAGGACTTGAAGGTGTACCTGCGCTATTTGACAGATTTATGACATCGAGCCTGTTTTGTAGGGTGTATTACCCTGATGCGTGGCTTTGTTTTGTAAGGCATTTCCTTTTATTTTGTAGGCAAAAGGTCTTCTCTAAAAGACACGGGGCTTGGGTGGAAATCACTCGGTTTCATGCAGTTGTTGCTCGGGACGGACAGCGGTATTTTTTAAGATCAATTTGCCATCTTTCGTGGTTTTCCAATGCTTCGCGTAATTATTGCTGATGATCATCCCATTGTTCGTATCGGGCAACGGGTGGTGATCGAGGCCAACGGCAAGTGCAAGGTAGTCGGTGAGGCCAACGGTCCCGACGAGCTGCTCAGAATACTCAGCGTCACGCCCTGCGATGTGCTGGTGACGGACTTTGCCATGCCCGGTGACCAGCAGGCGGACGGCTACGGCTTGCTGAGCCTGTTGCGACGCCAATACCCGCAGCTGCCGGTGATCCTGGTCACGATGTTTGCCAATATCGCTACGTTGCGTGCGTCTTTCGCCCAAGGTGCCCAGGCGATCATTGCCAAGAGCGCGTCGGCCAAGGAGTTGCCCACCGCCATCAGGGAGGTGTGCGAGGGCAAGACCTTTGTCAGTGAATGCCTGCGCACCCAGCTGGTGCAGGCCGGCACGGGCGACCAGTCGCAACCTGCGCAGTTGTCCGGCAAGGAGCGGGAAGTGGTACGGATGCTGGCCAGCGGCATGACCGTCAGCCAGATCGCTGCACGGGTCAATCGCAGCATTTCCACCATCAGCAAGCAGAAAAGCACGGCCATGAACCGGCTGTGTATCTCAACCGATGTGGATTTGTTCGCCTATGCTCGCAGCAGCGGCATGGTGCCCTGACGGTTTGGGATCAGGTATTCCTGGCATTAATGCCAGTAGTGTTCCTGGGCTGTGGGCATTATCGTACCGGCCATCCAACCCTTTTGCGGAACCTGCCCATGAGCGACGCCCATAACGCTGTGATCACCGAGTTCTACAGCGCCTTCCAGCGCCTGGACGCCGAGGCCATGAGCGCCTGCTACACCGACGACGTAGTGTTCAGCGACCCGGCGTTCGGCGAGTTGCGCGGGCGTGATGCTGGCGACATGTGGCGCATGCTCACCACCCGCGCCAAGGACTTTTCCCTGACCTTCGACAGTGTGCGCAGCGACGAAATCACCGGCAGCGCCCATTGGGTGGCGACCTACCTGTTCAGCGCCACCGGTAATACCGTGGTCAACGATATCCAGGCGCGGTTTGTGTTTCGCGACGGCAAGATCTGCGAGCACCACGACCACTTCGACCTGTGGCGCTGGTCACGCCAGGCGTTGGGCACCAAAGGGCTGTTGCTGGGCTGGACACCGCTGGTGAAAAATGCCGTGCGCGCCCAGGCCTTGAAAGGGCTGAAGGCGTTCCAGGCCAGTCGTTGATAAGATTGGCGCTCCTTTGGTTTGCCGAATTGATCCGTGACGACTCCTTCTGAAGCCAAGCCCTGGTTTGTGTACCTGGTGCGTGCCGCCAATGGCTCGCTCTATTGCGGCATCAGCAATGACCCGGTGCGCCGTTTTGCCTCCCACCAGAGCGGCAAGGGCGCACGGTTTTTTCTCTCAAGCCCGGCCGTGGCGCTGGTGTATACCGAAGTGTGTGCGAGCAAGGGCGAGGCGCTGCGCCAGGAACGGCTGATCAAGAAGCTGAAGAAAAGCGCCAAGGAATGCCTGGCCGCCATTGGCCCATCACTCTGACTGATGGGCTCCCATCACACCAATCGGCGGTTTGCCGCGCTAAGCTGAGCATCTACTTGTTTAGCGGAGTCCAGCATGTCCGAGTTAATTCTGCACCATTACCCGACATCCCCATTTGCGGAAAAGGCTCGCCTGCTGCTGGGCTTCAAGGGCTTGTCCTGGCGTTCGGTGCACATCTCGCCGGTGATGCCCAAGCCCGACCTCACCGCGCTCACCGGCGGCTATCGCAAGACGCCCGTGTTGCAGGTGGGCGCCGACATCTATTGCGACACCGCCTTGATTGCCCGGCGCCTTGAGCAGGAAAAATCCTCACCGGCACTGTTCCCGCTCGGCCAGGAAGCAATCACCCGCACCTTCGCCGCCTGGGCCGACTCCGTGGTGTTTGCCCATGCGGTCAGCCTGGTGTTCCAGCCGGAGTCGGTGGCAGTGCGTTTTGCCAAGTTGGCGCCGGAAGCGATCAAGGCGTTTATCGCCGACCGTACCGCCTTGTTCAGCGGCGGTTCGGCGACACGCATCCCGGCGGATCTGGCGCGCCACCAATGGCCGGCGATCATGGCGCGGCTGGAGCAACAGTTGCAGCGCGAGTCGGGGGACTTCCTGTTTGGCGAGCCGTCGATTGCCGACTTCTCCCTGGCCCATCCACTGTGGTTCCTCAAGGCCACACCAGTGACCGCGCCGCTGGTGGACGCCTATCCGGCCGTTTCGGCCTGGCTGGGCCGGGTGTTTGGTTTTGGCCATGGCACCTCCAGCGAAATGAGTTCGGAACAGGCGCTGGAAGTGGCCCGCAACGCGGCACCGGCGGCCTTGCCTGAAGAGTTGTTCGTCGACCCGAACGGCTTCAAGGCCGGCCAGCAGGTGACCCTCTCGGCGACCGATTATGGTGTCGACCCGGTGGCCGGGGAACTGCTGTTTACCGGCAGTGAAGAGCTGATTCTGCGCCGCACCGACGAACGCGGCGGCACCGTGCATGTGCACTTTCCACGCTTCGGATTTCGGATCCAACCGGCGTGACTGAAATTATTTTCAAATCAGTGTGAGGTAAACCTGTCGGCCATCCGTGTAGTGCTTGAAACTGCGATTAATTCGCATTAACAGCGCTTTTTACACACGGGTTCTCAAGCATGAAGTCCAGGGCAACGTCGGCGGGTTCGGTTAAACAGTGGCTGGGAGCCTCGGTATTGGCAGTTTCGGGGCTGGCGCTGCTGCCTCTGGGCGTGGCGCAGGCGTCGCAGGCGGAGCAACAGAGTACGCAGTTCAACTTTGCCCTGGCTGCCAAGCCGCTGCCGCAGGCCTTGAGCGACTTCACCCGGGTGACCGGCATCAGCGTGGTCTACACCGACGAAGCGCCCTACGCGATCAAGGCCCCGGCCATCACCGGGCAAATGAGCGCGAGCCAGGCCATGCAGCGTCTGCTGGGCAATTCCGGCTTCACCTTCCGCCAGATCGACGCCCGCACCCTGGCCCTGGAACCGCTGCCGACCGACGGTGCGCTGAACCTCGGTGCCACCACCATCAACGGTGCCGACCAGGCCTCGGATACCACCAGCTACCAGCCGCCGCCCACCAGTTCGGTGATGCGCTCCCACGGCTTGCTGCTGGAAACCCCACAAACCGTCAACGTGGTGCCGGCCCAGGTGATGCGCGATCAACAGCCGCGCAACCTCGACGATGCCCTGACCAACATCAGCGGCATCACCCAGGCCAACACCTTGGGCAGCACCCAGGATGCGGTGATGTTGCGCGGCTTCGGCGATAACCGTAACGGTTCGATCATGCAGGACGGCATGCCGCTGGTGCAGGGCCGGGCGCTGAACGCCACCGCCGAGCGCGTCGAAGTGCTCAAGGGCCCGTCGTCGTTGCTGTACGGCATCCAGGACCCGGGCGGCGTGGTCAACGTGGTCAGCAAGAAACCCGAGCTGATCCAGTCCACCTCGCTGACCGTGCGCGGTTCGACCTTTGGTGACGGCAAGAACGGCAGCGGCGGCAACCTCGACACCACCGGGCCCATCGGTGACAGCGGGTTGGCGTATCGCCTGATCGTTGACCATGAAGACGAAGATTACTGGCGCAACTTCGGCACTCACCGCGAGAGCCTGATCGCGCCGTCGCTGGCCTGGTATGGCGAGAGCACCAAGCTGTTGTTTGCCTATGAGCATCGGGAGTTTCTCTCGCCGTTCGACCGGGGGACTGCGATCAGCCCCACCACAAACCATCCGTTGGATATCCCGGCCACTCGCCGCCTGGACGAACCGTTCAACAACATGGAGGGCCGTTCGGACCTGTACCGCTTCGAAGCCGACCATGACCTGAACGACGATTGGAAAGCCCACTTCGGCTACAGCTGGAACCGCGAGACCTACGATGCCAGCCAGGTGCGCGTCTCCGCAGTCAGCGCCAACGGCACCGTGACCCGCAGCATGGACGGCACCAAGGGCGCGCTGACCACCGATCGCTTCGCCACCGCGAGCCTTGAAGGTAAGGTGAACGTCGCCGGCATGCAGCACGACCTGACCTTCGGCCTGGATGACGAGTACCGCAAGATCTACCGTGCCGACCTGATCCGCCAGGCAAGTCGCGGTACGTTCAACTACAACGATCCGGTGTACGGCGGGGAAGTGGCGGGCACCACCGTCAGCGCGGCCGACAGTAACCAGACCGACCTGCTGCGCAGCGACTCGTTGTTCTTCCAGGACGCCATTCACCTGACCGACCAGTGGATTCTGGTGGGCGGTGCGCGCTATCAGATGTACGACCAATACGCCGGCAAGGGTGTGCCGTTCACGGCCAATACCGACGGCAACGGCCAGAAATGGGTGCCGCGTGCGGGCCTGGTGTATCGCTACACCGATGAGCTGTCGTTCTATGGCAGCTACACCGAGTCGTTCAAACCCAACTCGACCATTGCTCCACTGGCCAACAAGATGGTGCTGGATGGCAGTCTTGAGCCCGAGCAATCGAAGGCCTGGGAGTTGGGCGCCAAGCTCGATTTGCCTGGACGCATTACGGCGAGTGCGGCGCTGTTCAATATCGACAAACGCAACGTGCTGGTTCAGGTCGGTGATGGTGCAACCTCGGTTTACAGCGTCGCTGGCAAGGTGCGTTCCCGTGGGCTCGAACTGGACGTCAGCGGTCAGTTGACCGACCAGTGGAGCGTGATCGCAAGCTATGCCTATACGGACGCGGTGGTGATCGAAGACACCAAGTACAAAGGCAATGACCTGCAGAACGTCGCGAAGAACACCGGCTCGCTGTCAGCGGTGTATGACTTCGGCAGCATCATCGGTGGTGACCGGCTGCGGGTCGGCAGCGGGGCGCGGTATGTCGGGCAGCGCGCCGGCGATGCGGGCAATACTTTCGACCTTCCGGGTTACACCGTGGCTGACGCGTTCGCCACTTACGACACCAAGATCGAAGGGCAGAAGGTCAAGTTCCAGCTCAACGTGAAGAACATCTTCGATAAAACCTACTACACCTCGGCAGTCAGCAAATACTTCGTCTCCATCGGCGACGCACGTCAGGTGTCCGTCTCCAGCACCCTGGAGTTCTGATGAAGCATTGGCTACTGGCAGCACTGTTGATCAGCGGAGCGTCTTGGGCCGATGACTCAACCTATCATCGCGAACACCGGGTGACGCTGCCCGGTTCCGCCCACAGCTGGGGCTTTGTCGGGCTGGACCCGACCCGGCCTTATCTGTTCGTGGCGCGCCGGGAAAACGGCCTCGGCGTGTTTGATGTGAAACGCCAGCGCCTGGTCAAGACCGTGGCGCAGTCCGAAGGCGCCAATGGTGTGGTGTTCGTGCCCGAGGTGGACCGGGTATTCGTGCTCAACACAGACGGCAGTTTGAGTGTGGTGCAGTTATCCACACTCAAGCCCCTGAAGTGCATCCCGGTGGCGCAAAGCAACCTCAACAGCGCGGTGTACGAGCCCTCGACCGGCAAGGTGATTATCGTCAGCGGGCGTCGGGCGGATCGTTCGACGCTGTTTGAATTTGACCCGAAGCAGGAGCGGATCACCGGCGCCCATGAGCTGGCGGTGAAGAAAATCGACCCGTTGCTGGTCAAGGGCGATGGCAGCTTCTTCCTGCCGATGCGCGATGAAGGCAAGGTCGCCCGTTACTCGGCGAGCACCTTTGCGCTACTCGACACCTGGCAGTTCGCCGATTGCCCCAAACCCAGCGCCCTGGCCCAGGACGTAGCACGCCAGCGACTGTTCGTGGCGTGCCGCGGTGAGGCGCCAGTGTTGATCGTCGCCGACCGGGAAACCGGTGAAGTGAAGGCGACGCTGCCCATCACCCGCGACGTCAACGCCCTGGCCTACGACCAGCAGCATCGACGCTTGCTGATCCCCAGTGGCGTCGACGCCAACCTGACGCTGGTGGATCAACTGGATGCCGATCACTACGCTGTGCGCGCCAGCATCAGCACGTTGCCGACGGCTTACAACATGGCGTTCGACCCGGCGAGCCAGCGGGTATTCCTGCCGGCCATGGACTTTACCCAACCGGCGCCGAGCAAGGCCGAGCCCAAGCCAGACCCGCTGTTTCACGCCAATACATTTTCCGTAACCACCCTGGGCCTTGATTGACCGGGAGGAATTCCACAAGCTGCGCACTCTCGAAATTCAAGGAATACCAGGTTTATGCGGTTGGGACGATGGACACACGCCAGCGGGCTGCTGCTGGGCTTGAGCTTGTTGCTGGGCGGCTGCGCCACGGCGCCGAACACTTCCACCAGCGACACCCTCGACCAACTGCTGGCCGACCCGGCCCTGCACGGTGCCAGCGTGTCGGTGATGGTGCGCGATGCCCGCAGTGGCAGCACGCTCTACCAACACAACCCGCACACGCGGCTGACCCCGGCCTCCAGCCTCAAGCTGCTGACCACTGCGGCGGCGATGGATGTGCTGGGGCCGCAGTACCGTTTTGCCACGCAGGTGTTGAGCACTGGCACCCGACAGGGCCCGCAGCTTAACGGCAACCTCTACCTGCGCGGCCTGGGCGACCCGACGGTCCAGTGGGCGGATTACCAGGCGTTGGCGGCCAGCCTGGCGCAGCAGGGCATCAAGCAGGTGCAGGGCGATCTGGTGTTCGACGACACCTTTTTCGACGCCGAGCGGCTGGGCACCGACTGGTCCCAGGACGATGAAAGCACCTACTACGGCGCGCAGATTTCGGCGCTGACGGTGTCGCCCAATGACGACTTTGATGCGGGCTCCCTGATGGTCACGGCCAAGGCGCCGATGGTGGCGGGGCGCCCGGTGACGGTGGAGATCAGCCCGGCGACCGACTACGTACAGATCAGCAACCGTGCCGTCAGCGGCGCGGGCAACAGCTATGGGATCAATCGCCAGCACGGCACCAACCTGTTGCGCCTCAGTGGCGCGTTGGCGCCGGGCAAGCAGAGCCGGCAATGGGTCAGCGTTTGGGAGCCGACGCAACTGGTGGCCAATCTGTTCGAGCAGGCGTTGGTGCAGCAGGGGATTACGGTGCAAGGGCGTCGTGTTATAGGCGGTGCGACGCCGACCACCGCAACGGTGCTGGCGATGCATGAGTCGGCGCCGTTGCAGGAGTTGATCACGCCATTGCTCAAGCTTTCCAACAACAACATGTCTGAAGCATTGCTCAAGACCATGGGGCGCAAGACGGCGAATGCCGGTACCGCGCCTGCCGGTGTAGCGGCAGTGGCGGGGTTTTTGAAGCGCCAGGGGATTGATGCGGGCACGTTGAATCAGGTCGACGGTTCGGGGTTGTCCCGGCGTAACCTGGTGTCGTCGCAGAACCTGACGGACCTGCTGCTGGCCGCAAGCAAACAGCCTTGGTTCAACGCCTGGTACAACGCGTTGCCGGTTGCCGGTAATCCGGAACGCATGGTGGGCGGCAGCCTGCGCTACCGCCTGCGGGGCACGGCGGCGCAAAACAACCTGCACGGCAAGACCGGCTCCATGAGCGGCGTGTCGTCGTTGACCGGTTATGTCACCGATGCCAAGGGGCGCAAGCTGGTGTTTTCGATGGTGACCAATAACTACGTGGTCGAAGGTGCGCGGGTCAAGGCATTGGAAAACCGCCTGGCCACGGTGCTGGCCAACAGCACGGCCTATTGAGCACCGAAGATCAAAATGTGGGAGCGGGCCTGTGTGGCTGGGTAGATTGTATTTCAGGGCAGAAATGCCTGCCGGTATTCCCCAGGCGTCGCGCCCATCGCCTGGCGGAACCGGTTGGTAAAGTGGCTGGCACTGGAAAACCCGCACGCCAGCGCAATCTCACCCAGCGGCAACGACCCGCCACGCAACAGCTCCCGGGCGCGCGCCAGTCGCCGCGCCAGCAGGTACTGGTGGGGCGGCAGGCCAAAGCTCTCGCGAAACATCCGCGCAAAGTGGTACTCCGACAACGCACACAACCCCGCCAGTTGCCCCAGGGTGACCGGCTCGGCCAGTTGCTGGTCGATGTACTCCACCAATTGCCGGCGCTGGTGGGCAGCGAGTCCGCCCTTCAAGCGCAAACCCTCACGCATCCCCACCTGGCTGAGCAAGGTATGGCTGAGCATTTCGTGGGCCAGGCTGCTGGTCAACAAGCGTTCGCCGGGCTCTTTCCAGTTCAGGCTGATCAACTGGTGAAAACGCCGGGCCTGCTGGGCATCGTCCAGGAACGTGCTCTCACGCAACAGCAACTCCCGCGGCTCGCGGTCCAGCAGCGTCACGCAGCCGAGGGCGAATTGTTCCGGGCTGAAATACACATGGGCCAGACGGATCTCGCCATTGATCACCCAGGCGGACTGGTGGTCAGCCGGCAGGATGCACAGCTTGTCCGGGCCGCCCTTGGTACCGGGCTGGTCACGGCGAAAGGTGCCGGTGCCACCGCCGATGTAGCAGGACAACGTGTGGTGGTCGGGGGCTTCGTAATCCTGGGCGTCGTGATGGTTGCTCCACAAGGCTGCAGACAAGCCGTCACCGAGCTCGGCGCACAGCTCAAGGCGAGCGTTGGGCGAACGGTTGAGGGATTGAAAGACTTGCAGGGTTTCCAGTGGCGGCATATTCGTACTCTCTGACGGCTTGCATCCTACTCCCAGCGGCGGTGGCTGTGAGCCCGGCAGCCGACAAAAGCGCAAGAATCTGCAAGCGGCCTGCCGCCACCCGGGGCGACACTGTGGCTCAACCCTCGGAGCCCGCCATGAACCTTTTCCTGTATTTACTCACCGTACTGATCTGGGGCACCACGTGGATTGCTCTCAAGTGGCAGCTGGGGGTGGTGGCTATTCCGGTGTCCATCGTCTATCGCTTCGGCCTCGCGGCGCTGGTGCTGTTTGTGATGCTGCTGCTCAGCCGCAAGCTGCAGGTGATGAACCGGCGCGGGCATTTGATCTGCCTGGCCCAGGGTTTGTGCCTGTTTTGCGTCAACTTCATGTGCTTCCTGACTGCCAGCCAATGGATCCCCAGCGGCCTGGTGGCGGTGGTGTTCTCGACGGCCACCTTGTGGAACGCGCTGAACGCGCGGGTGTTCTTCGGTCAGAGGGTTGCACGCAATGTGTTGATGGGCGGCGGTCTCGGCTTGCTCGGCCTGGGGCTGTTGTTCTGGCCGGAGCTGGTGGGGCACACCGCCAGCCCGCAAACCTTGCTCGGTCTGGGCCTGGCGTTGCTTGGCACTATGTGTTTCTCGGCGGGCAACATACTCTCGAGCCTGCAACAGAAGGCCGGCCTCAAGCCGCTGACCACCAATGCCTGGGGCATGGCCTATGGTGCCTCGATGTTGGCGATGTACTGCGCGGTGCAGGGCATTCCGTTCGACATGGAGTGGAACAGCCGCTATATCGGTTCGTTGCTGTACCTGGTGATCCCGGGTTCGGTGATTGGTTTTACCGCCTACCTGACGCTGGTCGGCCGCATGGGGCCGGAGCGGGCGGCGTATTGCACCGTGCTGTTCCCGGTGGTGGCGCTGAACGTCTCGGCATTTGCCGAGGGCTATCAGTGGACGGCGCCGGCGTTGGCGGGGTTGGTGCTGGTGATGCTGGGGAATGTGTTGGTGTTTCGCAAACCCAAGGCTGGCGCGCCAATCAATCCTGTCTACAAGGCGAAGCAGGTCTAGTGTGGGAACTGTCGAGCCCAAGCGAGGCTGCGATGCGGGCGCTGCGGCCTTGCAGGTGCACCGCGGTGATGCCATCGCAGCCTCGCTAAAGCTCGACAGCTCCCACATTTAATCCCTTTTGTCTGAGAACCAGAGCTCGTTATTTCAGGCCCAGGCGCTTGGCCATCCGCCCCAGGTTGGCCCGGTCCAGGCCCAACTCGCGGGCCGCGCTGGCCCAGTTGTGCTGGTGGCGTTCCAGGCAGGCACTGATGACCTGGCGCTGATAGTTCTCGGTGGCCAGGCGCAGGTCGCCGGTGACGTCCGGCACGTCGTCGGGCTGCTTGTCGATCGGCGGCGCGGTGACGTTCGGCAAGTCCAGGTCTGCCGCGCTCAGGCTGAGGATCTTCGGCCGTTCCCGGCAATTGCCCAGCGCTTTCAGTGCGCTGCGGCCGATCAAGTGTTCCAGCTCGCGCACATTGCCCGGCCATGTATAAGCCAGCAGCGCCGCCTGGGCATCGCTGGTCAGGCGCAAGCTGCCCAGGCCCATGCGTGAGCGGTTCTGTTCAAGAAAAAAGCCGGCCAGGAGCAGCACATCGCGCCCACGCTCGCGCAACGCCGGGACTTGCAGCGGGTACACACTCAAGCGGTGGTAGAAGTCGGCACGATAGCGGCCACTGCGCACTTCTTCGGCTAAATCCCGGTTGGTGGCGGCGATCAGGCGCACATCTACCTGATGCTCCTTGTCCGACCCCAAGCGCTGCAACTGGCCGCTTTGCAGCACCCGCAGCAGCTTGGCCTGCACGGTGAGGGACAATTCGCCCACTTCATCCAGAAACAGCGTGCCGCCATTCGCCAGTTCGAACTTGCCCCGGCGCTCATTCAGCGCGCCGGTGAACGCCCCGCGCACATGGCCGAACAGCTCGCTTTCCACCAGGGTTTCCGGCAGGGCGGCGCAGTTGAGGCTGATCAGTGGTTTCTCGGCGCGGTTTGATGCGGCGTGGATCGCCTGGGCCACCAGTTCCTTGCCCACGCCGGTCTCGCCGGTGATCAACACGGTCAGGTCGCTGCCGCCCACCAGGTTGATTTCTTCTACCAGGCGTTTGTGGGTTTTGCTTTGGCCGATCATTTCCTTGTGCTGCTGGCCACTGGCCTGGCGGTAGATTTCGGCCCGCTGGTGTTCGTCTTCGGCACGCAGTGCCAGGCGTTCGATGCGTTCGGCGACATTGACCGTCGCGGCGGCGAGACTGGCGAAGGCTTGCAGGGCGTCCAGTTCCACCCGCTCAAAACGCTCGGTGTCGAGGGCATCAAGGGTCAGCAGACCCCAGGGCTGGTCGTCGACAAACAGTGGGCAGCCCATGCAGTCGTGGACTTCCAGGTGCCCGTGCAGGCCATCCACCAAACCGTCGTAGGGGTCGGGCAGTTCGCTGTCGCTGTCAAAGCGGGTAGGGCCGGGGCTGCTGAGCAGCACGGCAAAGCGCGGGTGCTCGCTGACCTTGAAACGCCGGCCAAGGGTGTCGGTGCTCAAACCGTCCACCGCCAGCGGCACCAGCCATTCACCGTCGAGGCGCAGCAGGGCGGCGGCGTCACAGGGCAGCAAGGCGCGCATGGCCTGGAGCAGGCGCCGGTAACGCTCGCCTTCGGGCAGCTCGCGGGACAGGTCGGCGACGAGGGGCAGCAGGGTGGTGAGCAGTGGTTGCGCAGTCATAATGACTCCTTGTAGTCATAGTGACTATAAAATGCATGAGGTCATACTGACTACATATAATTTAAGTTGTTGATTTATATGTATTTATTAGTTGGCATGAATACTGAGTAACAAAGGGTAATCAGTAAGAAGCCTCAGGAGTCTGCCATGCTTAGTGCCCAAGACCGTGCCATCGTCAAATCCACCGTGCCGCTGCTGGAAAGCGGCGGCGAAGCTCTGATCACTCATTTCTACCGCATGATGCTGTCCGAATACCCGCAGGTGCGCCCGCTGTTCAACCAGGCCCACCAGGCCAGCGGCGACCAGCCCCGGGCCCTGGCCAACGGCGTGCTGATGTACGCCCGGCACATCGACCAGTTGGACCAGTTGGGTGACCTGGTGGCTAAGATCATCAACAAGCACGTGGCCCTGCAGATCCTGCCGGAGCACTACCCGATTGTGGGTACCTGCCTGTTGCGGGCGATTTCTGAAGTGTTGGGCAGCGAAATCGCCACCCCTGAAGTGATGGCTGCCTGGGGCGCTGCCTATGGCCAACTGGCCGACATTTTGATCGGTGTCGAAGCGGCTATCTATAAAGAGAAGGAAGAAGCGCCGGGCGGCTGGCGCGGTGCGCGTTCGTTCAGCCTGGTCAAGCGAGTGGAGGAGAGCGCGGAAATTACCTCGTTCTACTTCGCGCCTGTGGATAACGGCCCGATCCTGGCCGCCGAGCCTGGGCAATACATCGGCATGAAGCTGTTGCTGGATGGCGAAGAAGTACGCCGCAACTATTCTCTGTCGGCGCGTGGCGACTCGGGCCAGTACCGCATCAGCGTCAAGCGCCAAGCCGGTGGCCGGGTGTCGAACTACCTGCATGACGAGTTTCAGGTGGGCGCGACCATTGACCTGTTCCCGCCATCGGGTGAGTTCACCCTGGCAGCCAGCGACAAGCCATTGGTGCTGATCAGCGGCGGCGTAGGCATCACGCCAACCCTGCCGATGCTCGAAGCTGCCCTGGCTACCGAGCGTCCGATTTACTTTATCCATTGCGCACGCAACGGCGGCGTGCATGCGTTCCGCGAGTGGGTGGATGGCCTGGCCGCGCAGCACCCGCAGCTCAAGCGCTTCTACTGCTATGCCGAAGATGATGGCGTGAGCCCGGCGGCGGACAAGGTCGGCCTGCTCAGCCAGGAGCAACTGGCGGCGTGGTTGCCGCAGGAGCGCGACGTGGATGCGTACTTCCTGGGGCCTAAAGGCTTCATGGCGGCGATCAAGCGTCACCTGAAGGCCCTGGGTGTGCCGCAGAAGCAGAGCCGGTATGAGTTCTTTGGGCCGGCATCGGCTTTGGAATAACCCTTACCCCCTATGGTCTTGTGATTATCTGTGGCGAGGGGGCTTGTCCCCCGTTGGAGTGCGCAGCGCTCCCATTCTTTTGGGGCTGCTGCGCAGCCCAACGGGGGGCAAGCCCCCTCGCCACAAAGGACTCGGTCGCAAGGAAGTTTCGAAACAGTTCCCCAGATTAATCCGCTGTTAACCCTCCCTGTTTAAACCTCCTCACGCCAACAGCTCAACTTTCGCATTCCACGTGTAAACTTGCGGCCATTGGCACAACCATCATTGGCTAAAGGGAAACGGGGATGATCGACGAATTGCGTTTGGGCAGGGAGCGACGCTTTCTGGTACTGCTGGGCATCATCTGCCTGGCGCTGATCGGCGGGGCGCTGTACATGCAGGTGGTACTGGGCGAGGCACCTTGCCCGCTGTGCATCCTGCAACGTTATGCCTTGCTGCTGATCGCACTCTTCGCCTTTATCGGTGCCGCCATGCGCACCACCCGCAGCGTTACGGTGTTTGAA
The DNA here is from genome assembly GCF_002204795.1 of Pseudomonas sp. K2I15. Classification (GTDB taxonomy): domain Bacteria; phylum Pseudomonadota; class Gammaproteobacteria; order Pseudomonadales; family Pseudomonadaceae; genus Aquipseudomonas. The sequence continues at coordinate 16,014 of NZ_NIXO01000018.1, read as the reverse complement.
GCACTGGTAACCCTCAGCGCCCTCGGTGGTGTCGCCGCCGCCGGCTATCACGTGTACATCCAGTACTTTCCGAAGGTCAGCTGCGGCATCGATGTGCTGCAACCGATTGTCGATGGCTTGCCGCTGGCATCGGTGTTCCCCCTCGGTTTCCAGGTGGACGGCTTCTGTGAGACGCCTTACCCACCCGTCCTTGGCCTGTCCCTGGCTCAGTGGGCGCTGGTGGCCTTTGTGCTGACCGTTATCCTGGTACCGCTGGGCATTTACCGGAATCGCCAGGGCAAAGCCTGACCCGAAACCACCAAACGCCCCGGCCTTCCGATAAAGAAGGCCGGGGCGTTTTTGTTTGTAGGCATTTTGTGAAGGCGCCGTGACGCGGGGCAAGATTGGGTGCGCGCAGCATGCGACATGTTGTCACACGGAAGCTGTCGCAGGACGTTTCTGACCCCGGGAAACGCGGCAAAAATTTGCACCAAGCGGCGTTTTGTGGCTGTCAGTTCGTCGTTTGGTCGGTGCCGCGAAGGGCGTGAGGTCGGCGACATTGGCAGATGTACGAATGCCTTGTTTTCAGGGCACTTGGATCCGTTTTTGATGCCCTTACAGCCTGTAGGGGAAGTGGCGAAATGCCCAATAACACGGCATTTTTTGTGGTTTTTGTCGAGAATCAAACGCGATACGATCGCGGACCTTTGCAATAATGGTGAAGGATTATTGCTGGAAACGATAAAAATTATTTCTGGATAAGACATGGTTTATACATCGCTAGCTAACTACAATCGCCCGCACTGAATGTCCGGTGCTGCTCACCCCTGAGCAAACTAGGGCGGTCGAGAAGCGGATGTAACGTTTCATGCGACCCCAGGTGCCGGCAGCCTTTCAACTATCCGCACCAAATGGAATTGGTCTGTAACAAGGCCTTTGACCAACGAATTCGAATAAGAACTCACCGCTAGCCCGGGACGTGTCGATTCGCGCAAGGTGCGACGGGCAGGCCCTTATTCAATCGAAGAGAAATGCCAACCCTTGGCAGGGTGAAGTGTTGGCGATCAAAACCCAACTGCATTGCGCAAGCTGCTTTAGAGGTCGTGAGATGAGTAAAAACAGGTACCCCCGATTACTAGGCTTTTTGCCGCTGCTCGGCATGCTGTTAATGCTGGGAGGCTGCAAGTGGACCTTGCTCGACCCCAAAGGTCAGGTCGGTCTGGATCAACGCAACCTGATCATCACCGCCACCCTGCTGATGCTGTTGGTTGTGGTGCCCGTGATCATCATGACGTTCGCCTTCGCCTGGAAATACCGCGCGTCGAACACCAGCGCGACCTACGCGCCGAAGTGGTCGCACTCCACCAAGATCGAAATCGCGGTGTGGCTGGTCCCGATCCTCATCATCATCGCCCTGGGTTACATCACCTATAAGTCGACCCACGAGCTGGACCCTTACCGTCCGCTGGACTCCGACGTCAAGCCGATCAACATCGAAGTGGTTGCGCTGGACTGGAAGTGGCTGTTCATCTACCCGGACCTGGGTATCGCCACTGTGAACCAGATCCGGTTCCCGGAGAACACCCCGCTTAACTTCCGGATCACCTCCGACGCCGTGATGAACTCGTTCTTCATCCCTGCACTGGGCGGCCAGATCTACGCGATGGCAGGCATGCAGACCCGCCTGCACCTGATCGCGAACGAAAAAGCTGAAATGGAAGGCATCTCCGCCAACTACAGCGGTGCTGGCTTCACCGGCATGAAATTCAAAGCGATCTCGACGAGCCAGGAAGATTTCAACGCCTGGGTAGCCGAAGTCAAGGCCGCACCTAAACAGCTTGATCAAGCTGAATACGAGGCCCTTGCCAAACCAAGCCAGAACAACCCAGTCGCCCTGTACTCCACGTACGAGCCGGACCTGTTTCAGAAAATCGTCGACAAGTACGAAGGTATGAAGCCAGGCAAGCCGATCGAGCACGAGAAGAAAGAAGTGGCCGCGGTTGAAGGTTCTGACACGGGCTCGCATTCAACTGCTGGGGCAGAGGAGTAAACGATGTTTGGTAAATTAAGTTGGGATGCGGTCCCGTTCCACGAGCCGATCGTGATGGTGACCATCGCCATGATCGCGCTGGGTGGTCTGGCACTGTTTGCAGGTATCACTTACTTCAAGAAGTGGACCTACCTGTGGACCGAGTGGCTGACGTCTGTCGACCACAAGAAAATCGGCGTCATGTACGTCATCGTTGCCATGGTCATGCTGCTGCGTGGTTTTGCCGACGCCATCATGATGCGTACCCAGTTGGCCATGGCCACCGAGGGTTCGCCTGGCTACCTGCCTCCTGAACACTATGACCAGATCTTCACCGCTCACGGTGTGATCATGATCATCTTCATGGCGATGCCTTTCTTCACCGGCCTGATGAACCTTGCCTTGCCGCTGCAGATCGGTGCGCGTGACGTTGCGTTCCCGTTCCTGAACTCCTTGAGCTTCTGGCTGCTGGTGTCCGGCGTGGTACTGATCAACCTGTCCCTGGGCGTCGGCGAATTCGCCAAGACCGGTTGGGTTGCGTATCCGCCGCTGTCGGGCCTTGCCTACAGTCCGGGCGTGGGTGTGGATTACTACATCTGGGCGCTACAGTTATCAGGACTCGGGACGACACTGACGGGGGTCAACTTCCTGGCCACCGTCTTGAAAATGCGCGCCCCTGGCATGAAGCTGATGGACATGCCGATCTTCACCTGGACCTGCACCTGGGCCAACGTACTGATCGTCGCTTCGTTCCCGATTCTGGCTGCAACCATGGCGTTGCTGTCGCTTGACCGTTACCTGGATTTCCACATTTTCACCAATGAACTTGGTGGCAATCCAATGATGTACGTGAACCTGTTCTGGGCATGGGGTCACCCTGAGGTGTACATCCTGATCCTGCCAGCGTTCGGTATCTTCTCTGAAGTGATCTCGACCTTCTCGGGCAAGCGCCTGTTCGGTCACCACTCGATGATCTACGCCTCGGGCGCGATCTCGGTACTGGGCTTCATGGTTTGGCTGCACCACTTCTTCACCATGGGTTCGGGGGCCAGCGTCAACGCGTTCTTCGGACTGGCGACGATGCTGATTTCTATCCCGACGGGGGTGAAGCTATTTAACTGGCTATTCACCATCTACCACGGTCGTCTGCGTATCACCAGCCAGGTTCTGTGGACCCTGGGCTTCATGGTGACCTTCGCGATCGGCGGCATGACCGGCGTACTGCTGGCCATCCCAGGTGCTGACTTCGTACTGCACAACAGCCTGTTCGTCATTGCTCACTTCCATAACGTGATCATTGGCGGCGCAGTATTCGGCTACATCGCAGGCTTCAGCTTCTACTTCCCGAAAGCGTTCGGCTTCAAGCTGCACGAAGGCTGGGGCAAGGCTGCATTCTGGTTCTGGATCTCGGGCTTCTTCGTCGCGTTCATGCCGCTCTACGCTTTGGGCTTCATGGGCATGACCCGTCGTCTGAACGCCACCACCAACCCTGAGTGGGTACCGTACCTGTACGTTGCCATGTTCGGTGCGGTGATGATCGCTGTCGGTATCGCCTGCCAGTTGATCCAGCTGTATGTCAGCGTGCGTGATCGCAAGCAGAACATGTGCGAATCCGGCGACCCATGGAATGCTCACACCCTGGAATGGTCGACTTCGTCGCCACCGCCGTTCTACAACTTTGCCGTACTGCCTAAGGCTGACAGCATCGATCCGTTCACCGAAGCCAAGGAAGGCGGTACTGCGTACCAGAAACCTGCGCATTACGAGCCGATCCACATGCCTAACAACACCGCTACCGGCGTTGTGATGGGTGCGCTGTTGACCGTGTTCGGTTTCGCGATGATCTGGCACATCTGGTGGCTGGCCATCGTTGGCCTGGTGGGCACCATCGGCTACTTCATCGTTCACGCTGCCCGTGATGACCAAGGCTACATGGTGCCGGTCGACGTGATCGAACGCATCGAAGCCGAGCAACACGCTCGCCTGGTTGCCGAGAAGAAGATCCCGGCCAACCGTGTTGAAACCTCGTTGGAACAGGCTTAAACCATGTCGAACTTAGTGACCAATGCTGGACACGCCCATGTCGATGACCATGGGCACGATGACCATCACCACGACTCGGGGCCAATGACCGTCTTCGGTTTCTGGCTCTACCTGATGACCGACTGCATCTTGTTTGCGTCGATCTTCGCGGTGTACGCGGTACTGGTAAACAACGTAGCGGGTGGCCCGTCGGGCCACGACATCTTCGAACTGCCTTACGTGCTCGGCGAAACCGCCTTGCTGTTGTTCAGCTCGATCACCTACGGCTTCGCCATGTTGGCCTTCTACAAGGGCAACAAGAAAGGCGTACTGAGCTGGTTGGCACTGACCTTCCTGTTCGGCCTGGGCTTCATCGGTATGGAGGTCAACGAGTTCCACCTGCTGATCTCCGAAGGTTACGGCCCGCACCGTAGCGGCTTCCTGTCGGCGTTCTTCACGCTGGTAGGCACCCACGGTCTGCACGTAACTGCCGGTCTGATCTGGATGGCGACCATGATGTATCAGGTCAACAAGCATGGCCTGACCAACACCAACAAGACTCGCCTGAGCTGCCTGAGCCTGTTCTGGCACTTCCTGGACGTGGTCTGGATCTGCGTCTTCACCGTTGTCTACCTGATGGGGACTCTATAATGGCTAATGCACATTCCCATGACAGCCACGATGATAGTCACGGCAGCGTCAAGTCGTACGCCATTGGCTTCATCCTGTCGGTCATCCTGACGCTGATCCCGTTTGGCCTGGTGATGTACCCGACCTTGCCGAAATCGATCACCTTGATGATCGTCCTGGCGTTCGCGGTGATTCAGGTTCTGGTTCACCTGGTGTACTTCCTGCACCTGGACCGCTCGAAGGCTCAGCGCGATAACGTGATTGCGTTCGTGTTCGCAGGTTTGGTAATCCTCCTGCTGGTTGGCCTGTCGGTATGGATCATGTTCAGCATCCATACGTTCATGATGGCGAAGTGAGGTAAGACCCGATGTCGCTTAAGCACTTTATCCAAATCACCAAACCGGGGATCATTTTCGGTAACGTGCTTTCTGTGGCAGGCGGCTTTTTCCTGGCCTCCAAGGGGCATGTCGATCTGGCCATATTCCTGGCTGCGATGATCGGCACGTCCCTGGTGGTAGCTTCCGGTTGTGTATTCAACAACTGCATCGACCGCGATATCGACATCAAGATGGAACGCACCAAGAATCGTGTGCTGGTGCAGGGCCTTATCTCCCTGAAACTGGCACTGATCTTCGCGACCGTTTTGGGTATCGCAGGCGTGGTGTTGTTGTACAAGGTGGCCAACCCGCTGGCGGCGCTGTTTGCCGTGATCGGCTTTGTCATCTACGTCGGCTTCTACAGCCTGTACCTCAAGCGCAAGTCGGTTCACGGCACGCTGGTGGGCAGTCTGTCGGGGGCGATGCCACCGGTGATTGGTTATGTGGCTGTGACCAATAGCTTCGACATGGCCGCGCTGGTGCTACTGGTGATGTTCAGCCTGTGGCAGATGCCGCACTCTTATGCCATCGCGATCTTCCGCTTCAATGACTACCTCGCTGCCTCGATTCCGGTTCTTCCGGTCAAGCGTGGCATCAAGGTCGCCAAGAAACACATCCTGCTCTACATCCTGGCCTTCCTCGTGGCGACCTTGATGTTGACCTTCAGTGGCTACGCCGGCATGAGCTACCTCGCCGTTGCCGCCGCCATGGGCATGTATTGGTTGTACATGGCCTGGACCGGCTACAAGGCGGTGGATGACACCGTCTGGGCACGTAAGCTGTTCGTCTTCTCGATCTTCACCATCACCGCCTTGAGCGTGATGATGTCCCTGGATTTCCAGGTGCCGAAAGAGTTGCTGCTGACGTACGCCCACTGAGTGGATGCAGTAAAAAAGCCCCGCCTTCGAGAGAAGCGCGGGGCTTTTTTGTGGGAGCGGGCTTGCTCGCGAAAAACCTGAGGGCGCTGCGTTAAACCAGATGCGCTGCGTTATCATTGACGTTTTTCGCGAGCAAGCACTAGGCGTCCCCCTCGCTCCTACACACTTGAAAAATGCAGGAAGCAGAAATGATGAAGAAAAAAGCCGTTATCGTATTCAGTGGCGGGCAGGACTCAACCACCTGCCTGATCCAGGCACTGGCGCTGTATGACGAAGTGCACTGCATTACCTTCGATTATGGCCAGCGTCATGTGGCCGAAGTTGAAGTCGCACAGACGCTCGCCAAACAGCTGGGCGCCACCGTTCACAAAGTGATGGACGTGTCGTTGTTGAACGAGTTGGCCATCAGCAGCCTGACCCGCGACAACATCCCGGTGCCCACGGTAAACAGCTCCGGCGAGAGTTTGCCGAGCACCTTCGTGCCGGGCCGGAACATCCTGTTTTTAACCCTGGCGGCGATTTACGCCTATCAGGTAAAGGCAGAAACCGTGATCACCGGCGTGTGCGAAACCGACTTCTCGGGTTATCCCGATTGCCGGGACGAGTTCGTCAAGGCGCTGAATAAAGCGCTGCAGTTGGGCATGGAATACGACGTGCGCCTGGAAACGCCGCTGATGTGGCTGAACAAGGCCGAGACCTGGGCCCTGGCGGATTTCCACAACCAGCTGGACCTGATCCGCAACCAGACCCTGACCTGCTACAACGGCATTATCGGTACGGGCTGTGGCAACTGCGATGCGTGCAACCTTCGCGCACGCGGCTTGAACGACTACCTGGAAAACAAGACAGCCGTCATGCAGAGCCTGAAAAGCAAACTGGCGTGAAGCTGATCGTTCCCACGCGAGCGTGGGAACGATCATCACTGGTCAGTTGCCTTGTGGTTGGGCCTGGTTTTCGCCCGTGATGTAGCGCTTGAACAGCGAGCGGGCACCGTAGGCCGGCAAGATGTTGAAGAAGGCAAAGCAGACTTTGATCGCGATCTGCACGTAGATCATGTTCAGGAGGTCGCTGGTTTGCATGGCGCCGTAGAACGCGATGAAGCAGAACAGGAAACTGTCGATAATCACCGCGAAAAACGTACTTAGAAAAATGCGCAAAAATAGATATTTGGAATTGGTCAGTTCTTTGATTTTGCACAGCAGGTACGAATTTATATTTTCCGAAACCAGGAAAGAAATCGAAGACGCCACCAGCACCGACGACACTTGAATGATCACATCATTGTAAGGCCCGTCGAGCTTCCAGCCTGGCAGGCCGGGGAGGAAGGTCGAGCCGTAGAGCAGGATGATAATCATCGCGTTGCTGGCAAACGCAAACAGGATGGCCCTTCTCGCCAGCCGAAGGCCGAACTGCTCGTTGAGCAAGTCCACGATCAAAAACGTCAGCGGGTAAAGAAACGTGCCGGGTGTGACGATAATGCCCAGCGACTCCAGGTAAATGGGTTTGGTCGCGGCAATACTGGTAAAGATATAAAACGTAAAGAGCAGCAAGTTCAGGACGATGTAAATCATCCATGAGTTCTCATTGCGGTCATTGAGGTCGTAGGCGGTGAGCGCTCCGCCCTGTGAATAGAACTTCTTGTACATGTTCTTGACTTCCATTTTGTTTAAATTGTCCATGATTTCGCTTTTCAGCACTTCGCTCAGCTTTATTCGAATGATCTTGCCGGTGGCGATCACCATGATCACCGCCAGGCTCTTGTCATTCTCGAAGCCCAACAGTTTGTACTTACTGTTTTCGGCTTCGCCCTCATACGTGGTCATTGAAACGCTCCTCGACAATATCTCCCACCACACAGATACGATCCGAGCTCACGCAGGCTTCATCCGTGATAAACAGTTTTTGGGTTGCGCGGTCGTATACCAGCTTTTCTTTATCGTCGCTCGACGAGCCCTTCTGCACGATCAGCAGGTCGCCAGGCTCATTCACGCCAGGGATCTCACTCTCCAGCAAAACGCCAATCAAGTTGTAGGAAGTGCCGAAGTAGTAGGTCAGCGGGTACAGCGTGGCCAGTTCGCCAATGCGCTTGTCCATGCTCGTCAGCACCAGGCTTTGCTTGATGATCGGCACGGCAGCGGGGTTCATATTTCCCTGAGGGGAAATACTGCTGTCGATGATCTCTTTCTCTTCAAAATCGAGGGTCTCGATTTCTTCATAAGACACACCAAAGAAATCCGAGATTTTGCGCACGGTGGACTGCTGTACGTTGACGACCTTGCCTTCCAGAATATTGTAGATCGTGGTTCTGGTCAGGCCGGCCGCGTTGCACAACGACAGCTGCGTCTCTCCGCGGCTTTTGATCAGGTATTTGATGTTGCTCTTCAAATACTCGGTGCGTTCTTTTCTATGAATCAAGTGCCCACCACATCCTTATGTTTTTCACAGAGCGTCCATGTTGCGCTGGGGTGCGTGCTTCGCCGCGGCGCGAAGTGTTGCATGCGCCCGCTACAAGAATAAAGACCGTGATCAGCTTTTTGGCGATTGGCCAGCATCCAGCCAGGGAAAACCGTGCCTTGTCCCCCATGCTCAGCCAAAAAGAATCATTTAATTTGGAAAATGTTCATTTTTCTGCTTAATTGCCCTGCGCCCAATGGAAAGGCGAACGGGATTTTCAGGGAAGGAACACACGACTATGACAGTCAACACGCAACCACTTACCCACCACGCCGGCCTGCTGCAACGAGGGCGGGCGGATCTACGGGCAGAAGACGCGGAGCTGGCGGGGCTGCTGGATGCGGAAGTCACGCGCCAACACCAAACCCTGTCACTCGCCTCTTCGTCCTGCGCAGTGAAGCCGCATATCCTGGCGGCGTCTGCCTCGGTGCTGGTCAACGTGACCGCAGAGGGCACACCCGGCCGGCGTCATCACGCCGGGTGCGAGAATGCCGACCGGGTCGAGTCCCTGGCTGTCCGCCGAGCGTGTGAGCTGTTCGGTGCGCAATACGCCGGCGTGCAATCTCATTCCGCGTCCACCGCCAACTACCAGGTGCTGGCGGCCTTGCTGGAGCCGGGAGACACGGTGCTCGGCATGGCTACGGACCACGGCGGGCACCTGAGCCATGGCAGCCCTGTGGCGTTCACCGGCGCGTACTACAAGGCGCTCAGGTACGGCACCACCTCCAAGGGTCTTATCGACTACGACCAGGTGCGCACATTGGCGCTGGCTCATCGCCCGCGGGTGATCATCTGCGGTGCGACGGCCTATTCGCACATCATTGATTTCGAGCGGTTCCGCGCGATTGCCGACGAAGCCGGAGCGATCCTGCTGGCGGACATTTCGACAATCGCCGGCCTGGTCGCCACCGGGCGCCATCCGAGCCCGGTCAATGCGGCCCACGTCACCACGCTGTGCACCCACCGCCAGCTTGGCGGCCCGCGTGGCGGCCTGATCCTTTCCGGGCGCGACGCTGAAACCAAGGTGCCCGGCCTCAAGACCACGTTCAGCCGGCTCCTCGACCAAGCGGTGTTCCCACGGATGCAGGGCGCGCCGGCCTTCAACATGATCGCGGCGAAAGCGGCCGCGTTCGGCTACGCAATGTCAGCAGAATTCGATGCCTGGATGGCGCGGGTTCGCACCACTGCCGATGAATTGGCCAGCGCGTTTCAAGACTGTGACTACGAGGTTACAGGCGGGCGCAGTGAGAACCACTCGGTCCTGATCCGCTTGCGTGGTGGCATCACCGGTACCATCGCCCAGGCGGCGCTGGAGCAGTGCGGCATCACCGTGGATAAGCACCGCGCACCGGGGGAGGCGCGCCCGTCATTCGTCGCCAACGGGTTGTGTATCGGCACCGGTTCCCTGGCGCAACGCCACATCGATGCCCACGGATGCCGCCAGGTCGTCGACCTGATTTGCCGCGTACTCGACGCGGTCACGCCGCTCAACGAGCACAAGTACACCCTCGACCCCTCCACGCGGGAAGCCTTGTATTTGCGGGCCCAAACCTTATGCGCGAAGTACCCCATCGCTGATTACCTGCGCAACTGAGCAATCATCCGTGGGGATGTTTCATGTTATTACGGGATAAATTGCTGTACGGTGTTTAAGCGGCTGTTATAGATGGTCGCGCTATTGCTCATCTTCATAATTAACAAGCTGCATGACAGCTTGGCGTTCTCCTGGCAGTTATAAAAAGGGCTCTTAAAGTCCGTTCAACCTCCGTGAACGAAGTACTCAGCCTTTTGCAGTGAAGTCGAACTTGGCCCATGCGCCGATAGTTGTTCGACTCATGAGGAGATATCCCGTGATAACCCGAAGAAAACTCCTATATTCAGGCGCAGCCTTGACCGGTGCCGGCCTGTTTGCCCCGCTGTGGGCAGGTTCTGCGTTGGCGCAGGATGTCAGCAGCGCGGCCAGCGACGACATTGAATCCTTCCGCCAATTATCGATGTTCCTCCTCGAACGTCCGAGCCTGGATGCCGCCTTGTCCTTGCGCATCCTGGCCCAGTGCACCCAGAACGACCCAGCATTCCCCCAGAAGATGAAAGCCTTGTGGAGCAAGGTCGGCCAGCATCACCTGCGCAGCGTCAGCCAGTTGTCTGGCAGCCCGTTCTACCGCGACGCGGTGGTCAAGGATACGACGCAGAAAATCGTCTCGGCCTGGTACCTGGGCTACACCGGCACCCCGGTGTCCCTGCGCGCCACCGACGGCACGCGGCTGGTGACCTTCACCGGCGCCCTGGCCTATGCGCCAACCGCAGACGCCACGGTGATCCCGACGTATTCCCGAGGAAAAACCAATTACTGGGTTAATCCTCCGGCCACGCTGGCCAACGACTAAGACAAGGCACTTTTATGAATCAGGATTTTGACGCCGATGTCATTGTGGTTGGCTCCGGCGCATTAGGCAGTAACGCAGCATTTGAATTGGCCAAACTCGGCAAGTCGGTGATTATTCTGGAAGCGGGTGAACATATTCCCCGCTGGAAGATAGTCGAGAACTTCCGTAATTCGTCGAACAAGGGCAATTACAACTCACCGTATCCGAATGAGCCGTGGGCCCATCATTCTTATGATGAGCAATACATCGAAAACACCGGTTCTTTCGAGTTCCGCCCCGGCATGTTGAAACTGGTGGGCGGCACCACCTGGCACTGGGCAGCGGCGTGCTGGCGTTACTTGCCCAACGACATGAAACTCAAGACGCTGTACGGCGTAGGTCGCGACTGGCCGCTGGAATACAGCGAGCTGGAACCCTATTACGTGCGCGCAGAAATTGCCCTGGGCGTATGCGGCAGCGACACCCAGGACCAGAGCGGGCAGGGCGGTGGCGCTTTCCCGCCGCGCTCAAGCCCCTATCCGATGGCGCCGGAAGGCGATACCTACCTGTTCCAGCGCTTGCGCGAACGCATGGCCCCGGCGGGTTATCACTTTATCCATGAGCCCAACGGCCGCGCCACCGAACCCTACGACGGGCGCCCGGCGTGCAGCGGCAACAACAACTGCATGCCGGTCTGCCCCATCGGCGCGATGTACAGCGGCGATGTGCACGCCCGCCACGCCGAACAGGCCGGCGCCAAACTGATCACCGACGCCACCGCCTACAAGCTGGAAAAAGGCGCAGACGACAAGATCGTCGCCATCCATTACCGCAGCTCCACCGGCGCCGATGTGCGGCTCACGGCCAAGTACTTCATCGTCGCCGCCCATGGCCTGGAAACCCCCAAGTTGCTGCTGATTTCCGAGGTGGCCAACGCCTCCGACCAGGTCGGTCGCAACCTGATGGACCACACCGGCCAAGGCCTGCAATTTATCGCCGACGAGCCGTTGTGGCCGGGACGCGGGGCCGTGCAGCAGGGCGGGATTTTCAATCGCCGCGACGGCGAGTTCCGCAAGGAACGGGCGTCGGTCAAACACTCGATCTCCAACAACGTGCCGAACATCGCCGTGGCCAAACGGCTGATCGCCCAGGGCGTGTACGGTAAGGAACTGGACGAGCGCATCCGCCACGACGCGGCGCGTTGGGTCGACGTGTCCACCGTGTATGAAACCCTGCCATTGCAGACCAACACCGTGCGCCCCAGCCGCACCCGCAAGGACGCCCTGGGCATTCCGATGCTGGTGGTCAATTACGAGGTGGGCGACTACGTGAAGGCGGCCAAGGCCGGCGTTACCGAAGACTATGCGCACTTCGTGCAACTGATGGGCGGCACGGTGGTGGAAGACAACACCGGCTACCAGAACCGCGACCACCTGATGGGCACCGTGATTATGGGTGCCAACCCCAAGGACTCGGTGGTCAACCACGAGTGCCGCACCCACGACCACGCCAACCTGTTCCTCGCCACCACCGGAGTGATTCCGGCCTCCGGCACCATCAACCCGACCCTGGCCGGCGTGGCGCTGAGTATCCGTATGGCCGACATCATCGCGCGGGAGGTCTAGGCCATGGGATTGCTTAAATTACCGTTGCTGGCCTTGCTGCTTGCCGCGTTGCCGGTATTCGCCGCTGAAGACACCGCTGCACTGATCCAGAAAGGCGCCTATGTGGCCCGTGCCGGCGATTGCGAAGCCTGTCACCGCACCGCCGAACATGGCGGCGCGCCGCTGGCCGGTGGGTATGTGATCGACTCGCCCATGGGCAAGATCATCTCCAGCAACATCACCCCGTCCAAGGCCTACGGCATCGGCGACTACACCGAGCAGCAACTGGCGGACGCCTTGCGCAAAGGCATCAACGCCAAGGGCCAGCACCTGTACCCGGCGATGCCTTACACCTCGTACCAAGGCATGAGCGATGACGACATCCACGCCTTGTATGTGTACCTGCAACAGGGCGTCAAAGCCGTGGACCAGCCGGTGCCGGAAACGCACCTGGCGTTCCCGTTCAACATCCGCCAACTGATGTTCGGCTGGAACCTGGTGTTCCTCGACAGCCAGGGTTTTGTGCCCAAGCCCGGCGCCAACGAACAGACCCGCCGTGGCCAGTACCTGGTGGACAACCTGGCCCACTGCGGCGCCTGCCACACCCCGCGTAACGCCTTGATGGCCGAGAACAACAGCCAGTACCTGGCCGGTGCCAAACTGGGCGGCTGGGTCGCGCCGAATATCACCTCCGACAAGGTCAGCGGCCTGGGAGACTGGAGCGAAGATGACCTGGTCAACTTCCTGAAAAACGGTCACCTCGCCGACAAGGCCCAGGCGGCTGGCGGCATGGCCGAAGCGGTGGAAAACAGCCTGCGCTACCTCAGCGACAGCGACCTGCACGCCATGGCGGCCTACCTGCACACCGTGCCGCCGATCCGCGATCCCGGGCAGACCGAACGGGTAGTGCGCAAAGTCACACCGGTGGCCATGAGCACCCTGGAAACCGGCCAGGGCGACCAGGCCTCACTGGTCGACGCCACCGGCCTGAATGGCGCGCGGCTCTACAACTCGGCGTGCTCCAGTTGCCACGGCCGCGATGGCCAGGGCAGTGCTGACAAGTTCTACCCGTCCCTGAGCCTAAACACCGCGCTCAACGGCAACCAGGCCAACAACCTGGTGATGGCGATCATCGCGGGCATCGACCGTAAAGGTGCCGACGGCGCAGTGAGCATGCCGGCCCTGGGCGGCGACCTGAACGACGCGCAAATCGCCGCCATCGCCAACTACAGCCTGCAAACCTTCGGCAACCCGGCGCTGAGCGTCAGTTCCGACGAAGTGACCAGCCTGTGCCGTGGTGGGGAGGCGCCGTTGTTGATTACAGCGATGCCGTACCTGCTGTGGGGCGGAGGCCTGTTGGCGCTGGTGCTGCTCATCGTGCTGGTGCTGTGGCGGCGTCACCGTAAACACCTGCGGGAAGTGCAGGCCAAGCGAGTCGCATTGAACCGGTGTTTTCATTCCAAGTAGGTAGAAACGCAAAAGCCCCGCCTTCGGTATGAAGCGCGGGGCTTTTTGTTGGCCGGGTAAATCTCCGGATGTTTGCTCACCCGACTTCACTTGGCTTGATCGACCTCGATCTCCAGTGTGCCGTTTCTGATGTGGGCAATTTCAGGCTGATTCTCATCGAACTTTTGCGCTTCGAAGTGGAACTTTCCACGGATTCGAGTAGGGGAAGGAGCTTCATAAAAGGTGATGCTTCCGCTGATGGCGTTGTATGAGTCCAGAGGGCTCGTGTTCGGTGGCAAATAGTGGGCAAGTAGTCCATTTTCAGCTGTCCCGAGTGGGTAGGTTTTTGCCTCGAGTCCATGAGGAATACCAAAGCTGATTTGATAGATACGGAAGGGGGCGAACGCCGTCTGGTAGGCTCTTATGACTAACCGAGCTGTCTGGTTTTCAACGGTGACGGAGTTTGAGGCGAAGTTCAGATGATCCTGCAGCACGGAAACATCCGCCGCCACTTCTCGCTCAACGATGACGGTCGATGTGGAAATTGTATTCTTCATGGGTCGATTCCTTGTAGTACGCGAACCTGGATGGAGAGTCCGCCCAGTGCTGCCAAGGAATGTATTGAGGCGCGCGGCCTTTGGTAACTGTGAGAATTGACAGTTTCACAGATTTTTTCTGGCGCCTTTGTGGAATTTTTATGCTGCTGAATTCTAAGGTTCGGTGTAAAGGTTGCCGGATAGGGTGGATCGTCTTTCTGCTGTGTGATGGTTTTGCCAGAAAAAAGCCCCGCCTTCAGTCTGAAGCGCGGGGCTTTTTGTTGGCCGGGTAAATCACCGGGTGTTTTCCTCGTCATACCCAACTGTAGGAACGGGGGCGAATCCCGCACCTGAAGCTGCGAGCCGACAAGGAGAGTTCATCATGGTCAACGTGAGCCGTCGTTCCCTGATCGCACTGGCCGCGGCCTTGCCGTTGCTGGGGCGTCTGGACTGGGCTGAGGCAAGCCCCGCCGTGGCGACGCCCGAGGTGCTGCTCAACTACAACGAAAGCCCCTACGGCCCATCGCCGGCCGCGCGGCAGGCCATGCAGCGCGGCATTGCCGCCTCGGGCCGCTACCCTTACCCGGCCATGTACGCGCTGGCCGAACAGTTTGCCAGGCAGCAGGGGATTTTGGACGAGCAGGTGGCGGTGTTTGCCGGCTCCATGGCCGCGTTGCGCTACGCGGTGCTGGCGTTTACCAGCGAAACCCGCAGCCTGGTGATGGCGACGCCTTCCTACGAAGTACCGCGCCAGGCGGCTGAGTCGCGCAAGGCCCCGGTGCACGAAGTAGACCTCACCGCCGACCACGCCCACGACCTGCCAGCGATGCTCGCCGTTGACCGCCAGCCCGGCCTGATCTACCTCTGCAACCCGAACAACCCCACCGGCACCCTTACGCCCGTCAAGGCCATCGAGCAGGCGCTGGCGAACAAACCCCAAGGCAGCATTTTGCTGGTGGACGAGGCCTACATCGACTTCAGCGATGCGCCCAGCTGTGTGGCGTGGGTCAAAGACCATGACGACTTGCTGGTGCTGCGTACGTTCTCGAAAATCTACGGCCTGGCCGGCGCGCGGCTGGGGTTGGCGATCGGTCACCCGGCGCTGCTGGAACGACTGGCGGTGTTTGGCGGGGATAACGTGCCGGCGGCCGCCAGCTTGCTCGCTGCCCGCGCCAGTCTTGAGGATGCGCAACTGGTGCCGGCGCGCAAGGCGCTGAATACCCGGTTGCGGGATGAGACGGTGGCCTGGCTGAAAACCCGGGGATTCACGTGCACGGCGTCCCACAGCAACTGCTTCATGATTGACGTGGGCCGGCCGGCGGAACAGGTCATTGAACGGCTGGGCGGGCAGGGCGTGAGGATTGGGCGCGTGTGGAAAAACTGGCCGCAGTGGGTGCGGGTCACGGTGGGGAATGCTGACGAGATGCGGCGGTTTCGCGAGGTGTTTGCGGCTCAGGTCGTACGCTGAATTCGCTGCGACGCAGGTCAAATGTGGGAGCGGGCTTGCTCGCGAAAGCGCAGTGTCGGTCAATGCATACGTGACTGACCCACCGTCTTCGCGAGCAAGCCCGCTTGTGTCTTGATCCGGGATTAAGCTGAGGGTGAGAGCGGTGAGTGGCAAGCTGAATGCCCGGAGTGCTTAAAGCACGTGTGGGAGCCCATGCTGCCACTCACCTCTCCGCTCTGGACATGA
>NZ_NIXO01000017.1 GCF_002204795.1 Pseudomonas sp. K2I15 | reverse complement strand
CGCCAGCCCCAACCCCGCCCCATTTGCATTCCCGCGGCTATAAAACCGCTCGAACAACCGCCCAATCTCCCCCTCATCAATCCCCGGCCCCGCATCCTCCACACACAGCTGCACCACTCCCGAATCTGTCCCCCGCACCACTACCCGCACCTCACTCCCCGCCGGCGAGAAATTCAGCGCATTGGTCACCAGGTTCTGCAGCGCAATCGCCAACGCTATCGGGTCCGTTTCAATCCAGCATTCCTCATCCCCTTCCAGCACCAGCTCAACGCCTTTCTCCATCGCCAGGGGCGTCAGCTCCGCAAGCTCTTCGCGCACCAGCTCCGTCAACGGCACACGCACGCGAACGGTGTTGTTCATCTGCGGCTCAATCCGCGCCATGGTCAGCAGTTGGCTGCCAACGCGCGTCGCCCGGTCCACGCCATTTACCAGAAAGTCCAGCGCCTCTCGCCGCTCTGCCTCGGTCCCCGCACCCTGGGCGTTCTGCGCATGAATGCGCAATATCGCCAACGGCGTGCGCAGTTCGTGCGCTGCATCCGCAATAAACCGTCGCTCGCGCTCCAGCAGGTCATCCACCTGTACCAGCAAGCGGTTCAGTGCGGTTTGCATCGGCTCCAGGTCCGCCGGCAATGGTTCAAGTTGCAGCGGTCGCAGCGTCTCGCTATTGCGCCCGCGTATTGCCTGAGCCATGGCGCGCAAGGGTTTGAGGCCCCAGCCGATGGTCAGCCAGATCAACAACGCCAGCAGCGGTACGCCAATCAGAATGGGCCAGAGGGTGTGGCGGATGATGCGCTGGATCACGTCCTGGCGAATGTCGTCGCGCTCGCCTACCCAGATCAGCAGGCCTTGTTGCATGTCAGCGAGCATGTACGCGCACCAGTCGTTGCCGTTTTCCATCAGGTCGTGGGGCCCGAGTGTGGTGGGCGGTGTGTTGAGGACCGGTGCATCGGTGGAGCGCACCAGCAGTTGGCCGTCGGTGCGCCATACCTGGAAGGTCAGGCGGGTCTCATAAGGGTGTGCGGCGCCGTCTTCGCCGACACGGCTCATGGCTTGGTCGAAGGCTTGGTAGAGGCGGTCCCAGTCGGCATCGCCGGGGTCGCGCTGGCGCAGTACGCCTTGCAGTAAACGGGCACCTTGGGCGAGTTGGGCGTCGTAGACTTCTTCGATTTCGTGGTGGCTGTCCCGCAGCACGAGCCAACTGATCAGGCCATCACCCAGCAGGATAAGCACCAGTACCGGAATGAGGATGCGCGCGCGGACCGAGTTCATGGCTTGAGTTCCACCACGTAGCCCACGCCACGCACGGTGCGAATCAGTTCGGTGGAGAGTTTTTTGCGCAGGTTGTGGATAAGTACTTCTAGGGTGTTGCTTTCGACGCGGTCCTGCCAGCCGTAAAGTGCGCGGGACAGGCGTTCGCGGGTGACGACTTTGCCGGGGCGCACCATCAGTTGATGGAGCAATTGGTATTCCATCGGCGTGACCACGATGTCCTGGCCCTGATAGCTGACCTGTTGGGTCGCCGGGTCCAGGCTCACGCCCGCATGTTCCAGCAATGGCTGCGCGCGGCCCTGGCTGCGGCGCAACAGGGCGCGCACGCGGGCCTTGAATTCTTCGACGTCGAAGGGTTTGACCAGGTAGTCATCGGCGCCGGCATCCAGGCCGGCGATGCGTTCGGCAGTGCCGTCGCGGGCGGTGAGGATCAGCACCGGCAGGTCGTATTGCTCGGCGCGCAGGGTTTGCAGCAGTGTCAGACCGTCGAGGCGCGGCAGGCCGAGGTCGAGCAGCAGCAGGTCGAAGCTTTCGGTGCGCAACGCGTGCAAGGCGCTGACGCCATCCCGCAACCAGTCCAGGGTGTAGCCTTCGGCGCCCAAGGCCACGCGGATCCCTTGGGCCAGGGCACGATCATCTTCGACTAGGAGCAGACGCATAGCTGATTCTCTGTAGGAAACGGCGGCATGATGCCGTGTAACAGCCTGGACTATTTCGAGAAAGATGTTACGGGCCGTTGCCAACTAAGCTTTCGCTAAGGTTGGTTTTGCACAGTGAAATCTCCCACATCTGCTGAGAGCGTTTCCATGCGTAAAATTCTCTTGCTGTCGCTGATTATCGCCAGCCCCCTGGCCATTGCCGGCCCGCAATGCACCACTGCCGAGCGCTCGCAATGGCAGGACCAGAAAGTTTTTCAGGAGCAACTCAAAGCCCAGGGCTACGAGATCAGCAAGTTCAAGGTCACCGATGGCAACTGCTACGAAATCTACGGCTTTGACAAGGACAAGCGCAAGGTCGAGATCTACCACGATCCAGTCACCGGCAAGGCCGTAAAGACTGAGATCAAGGGCTGATGCCAGCAACCTCCCTGCGCCTCTGGGACCCGGTGGTGAGGGTGTTTCACCTCTCCATCGCCGGCGTCTTTGTGGCCAATTACTTCTTCAACGAAGCAGGCGACGACTGGCATGTATGGCTGGGCTATTACGCCATGGCCTGGTTGCTGGTGCGGTTGGTGTGGGGATTTGTCGGACCGCGCAGCGCACGCTGGGCAGATTTTTGGCCGACGCTGGAACGGCTCAAGGGCCATGCGCGTTCACTGCTCAACCGCCGACCGCTGCACCGCCTGGGCCATTCGCCCATCGGCGCGCTGGTGATGATGTTGATGTTGCTGGCGCTGCTGACCCTCGGCGTCAGTGGCTTTTTGATGCAGGAAGTCGACGCCTTGTGGGGCGCCGATTGGCCGCTGCTGTTGCACGAAACCGCCGCCAATGTGCTGGCGGGTCTGGTAGGCGTGCATGTGCTGGCGGCGTTGTTTGAAAGTATCCAGGTGCGGGACAACCTGCCGTTATCCATGCTCACCGGCCGCAGGAGGCGCCTGCCGGATGACCGTGCGCAGTAATCCTTTTTCTCGACAGGTTCTCTATGCGCCCGTTTTTAATGATCTGCAGTCTGCTACTGGTGTTTGCTGCCGCCTGGCAAAGCCATCCGCCCCACGTGTTGGCGCCGTTTGCTCAAGGCCCCAAGGACACCTCGCCAACAGCGGCTGCCCCGCAATACAGCAGCCGCTTTGTCTCTTCGCAGCTCAATGACTTTGTGCATTCCTCCTCGGTCACCGCCCTGCCCGGCGGCGACCTGATGGCCGTATGGTTTGCCGGTTCCCGCGAAGGCGCCGCCGACGTGCAGGTGCGCACCGCGCGCTTTGACGCCAAAAGCGCCGAATGGGGCCCAGAGCAAGTACTCGCCACCCGTGAAAGCACCCGCGACGGCACCCACCGTTACATCCGCAAACTGGGCAACCCGGTGATCGCCCTGGCGCCGGACAATCGCCTGTGGATGTTTTACGTTTCGGTGTCGGTGGGCGGCTGGGCCACCAGCGCAATCAATGTGATGGTCTCGGACGACCTGGGGACGAACTGGTCAGCACCTCGGCAACTGGTGACTTCACCGTTCTTCAACATCAGCACGCTGGTACGCGCCGCGCCGGTGTTCCATGCCGACGGTTCCATCGGCCTGCCGGTGTACCACGAGTTCATGGGCAAGTTCGCCGAGTACCTGTACTTGAGCGCCGACGGTGCAGTGGTCGACAAATTCCGTATCAGCCGTGGGAAGAATTCGCTGCAACCGACCATCGTTCCGCAGGACGGCCAGCGCGCCATCGCCATGCTGCGTTACGCCGGCGAAACCCATCACCGGGTGCTCGCCAGCCGTACCGAAGACGCCGGCCAAACCTGGAGCGAGCCTTACCCGCTGGAGCCGTCCAACCCCAACTCCTCGCTGGCGGCCGTCAGCACCGAAGGCGACGGCTTGCTGGTGGCCCTCAACGACCTGCAAGACGGCCGCTTCAAGCTCAGCCTGTACGGCACCGATGCCAAGCTTAACCAGTGGCGCACCGTGGTAGAGCTGGACCAATCCCCCGACCCTTTGGGCCAACCGTTCTCCCCCGAGGCCTACAAGGAAATCATCGGCGAAGGCTTCCGCGAATCCAGCGGTGCCCTGCGCCTGCCGCTGGAGCAACGCTTCCTCAGCAACCTGGATTACCGAGTGTGCAAACCCCGTGGCTGCGATTTCGAATACGAGTACCCGTACTTCAGCCGCAGCCCGGACGGCATGTACCACTTGGTGTACTCGTGGAATAACACCTTTATCAAACACGTCAGCTTCAACGAAGCCTGGCTGTCGGAGCGCCTGTGATGGTTTCTGTGTGGCAAGCGCATTTGAGTTTTGTGCTGTTGGGTTTTGTGCTGCTCAGCCTGTTGCGCGTGACAGCGCCCTGGCGGCCGTGGCTGCTGCCGGTGTTGGTGGTGGTGAGTTTTATCCCGGTCAACGAGCTGCCGTTGGCGGCCTACGTGCGCAGCTTCACCGATGACCTGGCCATCAGCACCCTGGTGTTGTTGGCGTGGGTCAGCCTGTGCCGATTGGGCGTGGTGCAGCCGCTCAAGCACCCGCAAAAGCTCCAGGTGTTGCTGCTGTTTGGCGCCCTGAGCCTGGTGCTGTACCCGGCGACGATGGGCCTGACTTACTTCGACCCCTACCGCTGGGGTTTCAACCCTCGGCCAATGATTGTGCTGATAGGCATGGCGGCGCTGTTGATGCTCTGGCTGCGTAATACGTTGGCGGTGTGGATGCTCGCGGCGGGTACCTTGGCGTTTGCGCTGCGGCTCAAGGCCTCGGAAAACTACTGGGACTATCTGATCGACCCACTGCTGACGGGCTACTGCCTGGTGGCCGGGTTGTGGATGCTGGCGATGGCTGCCTGGCGCCCTCTTTTAAAACTGCACAGAGGTCAATGATGGGATGGTTGCAATCGCGCCGCCTGCGCTACGGCGTGGGCGCGATCGGTTTGGTATTTGCGTTGCTGGCGGCACTGCGGCTGGTGTTTGTACTGGGGTTTTCCGGGGTTGATCTCAGGGAAGCCGCATTGCTGGAAACCCTCGGCATCGGCCTGCGTTTCGACCTGCGCCTGGCGGTGCTGATCCTGTTGCCGCTGGCCCTGCTCGCCTGGCTGCCGCGCTGGAACCTGCTGACCGTGCCCGCCTTGCGCTGGCTGGCACGGGGTTATCTGCTGCTGGCGCTGGGCATCGTCGGGCTGGTGTACATCATCGATTTTGGCCACTACGCCTACCTCGGTGTGCGCATCAACGCCACGGTGTTGCGTTACCTGGAAGACGCGCAGATTTCCCAACAGATGGTGTGGGAAACCTACCCGGTGCTTTGGATAACCTTGAGTTGGCTTACAGCAGTCAGCCTGTGGACCTACGCCCTGGTTCGCCTTGAACGCATCACCCTGGATGGCGAACACAAACCCATCGGCAAGTTGGCCATTGCATCCGTGGCCACCGTCGGTGTGATCGCCGTCCTGCTGGCCCTGCTCGGCCGCGTAGCCAACCTCAATCTCGAAAACCCGGTGCCGTTGCGCTGGAGCGACGCGTTCTTTTCCGGCAACAACCAGATCGCCGCCGTGGGCCTCAACCCGGTGCTGTTTTTGTACGACACCCTCAAGGTCGGCCAGTCGCAATACGATGAGGCGCGGGTGCGCGAGCATTACCCGCAAGTCGCTAATTACCTGGGCGTCAGCCAACCCGATCCCGAGCAATTGAGCTTCGCCCGCGAACAAGCCGTGCAGCCTTATCGGCTTAGAGGCGAGCGCCCGCCGAACGTGATTTTCGTGATGCTCGAGTCCCTTGGCACCAGCGCCGTGGGCGCCTACGGCAACCCGCTGAACCCCACGCCGAACCTCGACAAACTGGCGAAAGAAAGCTGGTTCTTCAAACACTTCTACGTGCCCGTCACCGGCACCGCCAAGACCGTGTGGGCGAGCATCACCGGCGTGCCCGATGTCACTCGCCAGGAGACCGCCACCCGCAACCCGCTGATCACCCGGCAACACACGCTGATCAACTCTTTCGAGGACTATCAGAAGCTCTACATGATCGGCGGCAATGCCGGCTGGGCGAACATCAACGCCCTGATCCGCCAGAGCATCGACGGCGTGAAACTGTATGACGAAAGCCACTGGCGCTCGCCGCGCGTGGATGTGTGGGGCGTTTCTGACCTGGACCTGTTCAAGGAAGGCGACGAACTGCTGCGTGCCATCCCCAAGGACCAACCGTTCTTTGCCTACCTGCAAACCTCCGGCAACCACCGCCCGTTCACCATCCCCAAGAGCAACGACGGCTTCGTGGTGCATGACCTGACCGTGGAGCAAGTCCAGGCCGCAGGCAGTCGCAGCGTCGAACAATACAACGCCGTGCGCCTGTTGGACTTCAACATCGGCCGCCTGATGGAAATCGCCAAGGCCGGCGGTTACTACGACAACACCATCTTCGTGTTCTTCGGCGACCACAACACCCGCATCAGCCAGATCCCGCACATGGCGCCGGCGTTCGAGCAGCTTGGATTGGAAAGCAACAACGTGCCGATGATGATCCACGCACCCGGGCTGCAACCCAGGGTGATCGAAGAAGCCGTCGGCCTGGCAGACTTGCTGCCGACCGTGGCCGGCATGGCGGGCATTCCGTTTCGCAATGGCGCGATGGGCCGGGATATCCAGCAGCCTGCGCCGGAAGGTGAGCGCGTGGTGCCGCTGGTATTGCGCGAGGGTACGTTCCCGTTGATTGGTGGGGTGACCAAAGACTTTTTGCTGCAGATGGAGCACGACGGAAGCTCGCCAACGTTGCATGACCTGGCGTCGCAAACGCCGAGGGACGATGTAGCTCAGCAGTACCCCGAGGAGTTTCAGCGGTTGCAGGGGCTGACTCGGGGCCTGCATGAAAGTGCGCGGTTGATGTTGTTCAGGAATGTGCGTTGAAGGCTCTGCGCGGTCTACCGTAAGAAACGCTTAACCTGTGGCAAGGGAGCTGCTCTCTCGCCACAGGGGGCATGGCATTTACGCCGCGGCCCTAAGCACGCGTCAATCACTGCGCCTTGAAGGTCGCGAGGTACGCCAGCAAGTTGTCGATTTTCTCCTGGTCACTGATCCCCCAAAAAATCATGCGGGTGCCGCTCACGACTTTTTTCGGCGCCTCGATATAGGCGGCCAGTTTGTCCCGCGTCCAGACCACGCCTGAATTCTTCATCGCATCTGAATACTGATAGTCAGTGGTCGTCCCAGCCGGGCGGCCAATGATGCCGTTGAGTTGCGGCCCAAAACCGCCCCGGGCGTTTTCGCCAACGCTATGGCAACCGCCGCAGGTTTTGCTGAATAACTTTCCACCGGCTTCGGCGTCGCCTTGCGCCATTGCCTGCGCACTGACGAAACCGGTAAGCAGGACAAGCGTAAGTAAAACGACGTGCTTCATAGGTAGCTTTCCATCCGGTGTGCCGGTTCAGGTGATGACATGCCACGACATGGTAGCAACTCGGATGGCGTCCGGTATGAAGCAGCGGCCACTCACGAGCGCATACCCATCCAGATCACCGCTTCCGTCCAGGCCGTCACCACCGGGTTCAACGCCCGGCTCCACGGATCACGCGGGTCAATCTGCGCGGCCGACTGGTCATGGTGCTGCTGCTCTTCTTCCACGATCGAGGAAATCGCCACCACCGCCTGCGGGTCGCTGCCCTGCAAAACGTGAAGTTGATGGGCCAGGTGTTTAAGCACCACGCTTTCGACGGCAACGGTGGTGGCGAGGATCGCCTTGCGCCCGCAAAGCCCGGTGATCAGCCCCAACACCAGGCCGCCGAAGCCGCATAACCAGTAGCTGCGGCAACGCCGGCGGCCTCGGCGCTGCAATTCTGCCTGGAACACGGCGCGATGGCGGCGCTCGTGGGAGCGCAACTCTTTGAGTTCCTCCACCAGACCTGGCGCAACCAGCCGCGCCATGAACAATTGGCCGCTGTAGATGCAGATCGCGCCATGTTCACCGGCGTGGTCGACCTTGATCATGCGGCTGCCGATGTCTTTTTCGATCGATTGGGAGGCTGGGGCGTTCACGATTAACGGCCTTGTCTTTAAGGTGCCCGCGAGTACTTTCGCGCGGCGTATCGTGGCTGATCCATTACACGGTTCGCAAGTAAAGCGCCCTGCGCAAGGGCAACTAAAAGCGAATCAAATGACCACCCATCGCAAAAAAAACATCCAATCGAACCTAATCAACGGCCCCCCACTCCACCTTACTTAACCCGGATGGTGGAGTAGTGATCATGGCTCAGCCATCGATATTGGTGCTGGAAGACGACGAAATCATTCGCTCGTTGATGGTCGATGTACTGGAAGATTTCGGTGCGGTGGTGACCTCGTTCCCCACCGCAGACGAGGGCATGATTTTTCTGGAGCGGGCCAGTGACCCGGTGGACCTGATTGTCAGCGATATCCAGATGCCCGGCCTGCTCAATGGCTACGACTTGAGCAAGGTGGTGGCTCATCGTTGGCCTTCACTGCCGGTGGTGCTGACCTCGGGCAACACCGCGATGGCCTCACAACTGGGCGGCACCGTGCGGTTCCTGCCCAAGCCTTGGAGCACCGAGGGCCTGCTCGATTGCGTGCAATCGGCCTTGGTGCCGGGCGCGCCGGCGCCCTGATTCGAGCCGGCGAAGCAAACGGAAACCAATGCCCGGGAACGTTGAGCCGCGCCAAGGCCACTGATCAGGACGCACTCAGAGGGAGTTGATGCGCAAAGCAAACTTCCTATTGAGCGAGAGGTACATCCATGATCATCGGCAGCGCTTTCCATACCCAAAACCTGAATCAGGCCATTCAATCGGTCCAGCCCGTTCAACCGCCCTCCAAACCAAAGGAAGAGCCTTCGCGCAGCGGCTCCAACCAACAAAGCTCTCAGTCGAATGGCGGCTCTCTAAGCGGTTTGGGAGGCAATTTGCTCTGACCGCCCAAACCCCTCCTAAACCGGCAATACCACCACGGCGGCCAGCCCGCCACACGGGCGATTTTGCAGTGTCAGCGTCCCACCATGTTCCAGCACAATCGCCCGTGCTGTAGAGAGTCCCAAACCAACACCACCCGTACTTTTATTGCGTGAGCCTTCCAACCGGAAGAACGGCAAAAACACCTGTTCGTGCTGCTCCACCGGGATGCCTGGGCCACGGTCCAGCACACGCACCGTCACCCTTCCAGGACTCTGTTGCAGTTCAATTTCCGGCGACAGCCCGTAGTGGATCGCGTTGTCCATCAGGTTGGTCATCACCCGTTTCAACCCCAGAGGCCGGCCGAAATAAACCAGCCGCGGCGGGCCGTTGAAGGTGATGTCGATGGACTGGTCACGGTAGTCGTCAATCAAGGTTTGCAGCAACTCGGCGAGGTCCAGTTGGGTGGCCTGCTCCAGGCGCGCGTCGTCGCGGAAGAATTCCAGCGCGGTGTTGATCATCGCCTGCATCTCGTCGACATCCCGGAACAGGCGGTGCTGCTGGTCGGCATCCTCGATAAATTCGCCCCGCAGCCGCAGGCGGGTCAGCGGCGCACGCAGGTCATGGGAAATTGCGGCGAGCATCTGAGTGCGGTCCTGGATGAAGTGTTGCAACTGCGCCTGCATGCCGTTGAACGCGAGGATCGCCTGGCGAATTTCGTGAGGACCGACCGGTTCGATCGGCGGCGCACGAAAGTCGGCGCCGAAACGCCACACACCCTGGGCGAAATGCTGTAACGGCCGGGCCAGGCGCCGGGTGGCGATCAGCGTAACCAGTGCAGTGGAAACCAGCACCAACACCAGTACCACCAGGCTTCGCGGGCCCTCCGCCAGGCCCCAACTGCGCGATGGCGAGCTGAACATCAGCCAGGACTGGTCAACCAGTTGCACCACCAGCGCATAGTGCCCGCCGGGGCCTGGCCAATCGGACGGTTTGTAGGCTTCCATTGGCCGCTCCGGGCCCTTGAGCAACTGTTTGAACACCTGATCGGAATGAAAACCCGGGTCTTCCAGAATCGGCAAATCAATACCTGCGCGGGTGGCCGACCAATTCACACTGAAACTGTCATCGCCCACCGCCCGCGTCAGTTGTGCACGTTGGGACGGCTCTGCCGCTTCAATCATCCGCACGATCACCGCAACCTTTTCCAGCAGGCCGGTTTCACCCAACGGCGGCCTGGCCCAAACGCCCGCCAGTTGCGCAAACAGCGCGTTGAAGGCCAGCGCGGTGAGCATCGCAATCAGGATGGTCAGGGCGATCCAGCGGGCCACAGTGTCCCGGGGTTTGAAGCGGCTCATGAGCGGGTTACCGCGACGGTGAACTGGTAACCACCGTTGCGCACGGTGCGAATCATCGCCGGGCGCTTGGTGTCGAATTCCAGCTTGCGTCGCAGGCGGCTCACCTGCACGTCGATGCTGCGGTCGAACGCGTCGTGGCTATGGCCCCGCGCCAGGTTCAGCAATTGCTCGCGGGTGAGCACGCGCTGCGGGTGTTCGACAAACACCAGCAGCAGGTCGAACTCGCCGGACGACAACGGGATCATCACCTGATCCGGCGAGCGCAATTCCCGGCGCGTCAGGTCCAGTTGCCAGCCAGCGAAGCGAATCAACGGGCGTGAAGCGTCGCCCAGGGTGGGCCGACTTTCCCCGGCCCGGCGTAGCACGGCGCGCACCCTGGCGAGTAATTCGCGGGCGTCGAAGGGTTTGCTCAGGTAGTCATCGGCGCCCATTTCCAGGCCCACCACGCGATCACTCAATTCACCCATGGCGGTCAGCATGATCACCGGTGTTGCGTATTGCTGGCGCAGGCGTTGGCACAGCAACAGGCCGTTGTCCCCCGGCAGCATCAGGTCGAGGATAATCAGGTCGGCAGGCGTACGCTCCATGGCCGCCCACAGGTCGGTGCCATTGGCGGCGGTCTCGACCGTGTAGCCATGTTGCAGGAAAAATTTCTTCAGCAGGGCGAGGACCTCAAGGTCATCGTCCACGATTAAAAGATGGCTCACCGGTGGGCATCACTTGGTCTTGTCGATGCGCCATCTAAAACCATTCGACGCGGCCCGTCATATATTTCAATCGTGCAATAAAGCGTCAACGGCGCAATAAAGCAGACATCTTTGCGCAAGCTGCGGCTGCCAGCATCGGCCTCCTTTTCCCGGAGACTGAACCTATGCGCTCGCTGACGTATCCCCAGCACCTGGCCCGCCAGGCGGTGTTGTTGCTGACTATGTCTTACCTGACAGGCTGCGCGAGCCCGGCCAGCGTGACGAGTACCACACGCTGTGCACAGGTTTCCTACCCGGTGTATGACCCCGCCGAGCCGGTAAACCGGAGCGTCTTCGCCTTCAACCGCGCGGTGGATAACTACGCCCTGGCGCCTGTGGCCCGCGGCTACCGATACATGCCGGATTTTTTCCAGCAGGGTGTGCATAACTTCGCCAGCAACTTCAGCGAGCCCAAGGTGTTTATCAACGACCTGTTGCAAGGCAACCCCCGGCGCTCGATCAACACCCTGGGACGCTTTGCGGTGAACACCACCGTGGGCATCGTTGGGCTGATCGATGTCTCGGACCCGCTGGGCATCCCTCGCCACACCGCCGACTTCGGCCAGACGTTTGGCGTGTGGGGGATAGGCAACGGGCCGATCGTCGAGCTGCCTTTGCTGGGCACCGGCAACAGCCGCGATGCAGCGGGCAAAGTCTTGAGCTTCCTGGTGGCGCCGCTGGGCGACAGCGATACCGTGCAAACCCTGGGCACCCTCAGCCTGGTGGGCGGCACGGTGGACACGCGAGCCTCGTTGCTGCCGCTGACCGACAGCCTGCAAAAGTTGCCCGACTACTACAGCGCCTTGCGTAATGTGGTGGCCGAACACCGTGCGGCCTTTGTGCTGGAGGGCAAGCAGGGGGCGACGTCGCCCCAGGCCGATGGTTGCGCACAGGGAGCCGGCGATGATTTCTGATTCAGGCCCACTGGTGCTCAAGCATCAGGTCCGCAGACGCGGGGCCAACGCCCTGCTCTGTCGGGAAATACGCCTGCAACTTTCTGACGACCAGAGTCGGTTGATCCTCAGTCGCTATATCGAACACTACAACCCAGACGGCGTGCGCTGGGTCGAACGCCAACACAGCGTGGCGCTGACCGATGTCATGCGCTGGCTGATGATTCAGGGAGAGGCGTCAGACACGGCCCATGAGCGGCATAAGACGGTAGACCGGACAGCGTCATGATTTGACGCGAGATGTTTATGGCGGGGCAACCAGGGGATGCGTAATTTCCGGCTCTCCTCGATAGCACTGGTTATCAAGGCAGAACCCTCTCTTTTAAAAAGGAAATCACTATGATCAATCCTATGAACGGCTCCTTTGCACCCTTGCACACCTCCTCGGCCCACACTGAACAACCTGCACCAGTGCGCAACAAGCGAAGCCTTGAACCCTTTGCCGAAGCGAGAGACGCCGTTGATTACAACGGCGTCTCAGCCAGCGACCGGGGTCGTAAAAACTCCGGAGGCCTGGACAACCTCGGCGGCGGCCGCCTGCCCTAATCCGCCAACCGGAGGGCAGCACCGCTGCCCTCCGGTTGGCGGTCGCTTACCCCGGCCACCACCCGCTCAGGCAATGACCGGGCCAGGCTCAGCGATAGACCGGAAAACGACGGCACAGCGCAACAACCTGTTCACGCACGTGGTGCGCGACCTTGTCGCTGTCATCGTTTTCCAGGGCGTCCAGTACGTCGCACAACCAGCCGGCCACTTGCTCGCAAGCCGCCACACCAAACCCGCGAGTGGTCACCGCCGGGGTGCCGATACGAAGGCCGGATGTCACAAACGGCGAGCGCGGGTCATTGGGCACCGAGTTTTTGTTGGCGGTGATATAGGCAGTGCTCAGGGCCGCGTCGGCCTCCTTGCCGGTGTAAGGCTTGTCGGACAGGTCGATCAGCATCATGTGGTTGTCGGTGCCGCCCGAGGCGATCTTGTACCCGCGCTTTTGCAACACCCCGGCCATGGCCCGGGCGTTGATGACCACTTGGGTCTGGTAGACGCTGAACTCCGGTGTAAGCGCTTCCTTGAACGCCACGGCCTTGGCCGCGATCTGGTGCATCAGCGGCCCGCCCTGCACACCGGGAAACACAGCGGAATCGAGCTTTTTGTAGAAGGCTTCATCCTGTCCCTTGGACAAAATCAAACCGCCGCGTGGCCCGCGCAGGGTTTTGTGTGTGGTGCTGGTGACCACATGCGCATGGGGCAGCGGGTCCGGGTATTCGCCCGCAGCGACCAGCCCGGCGACGTGAGCCATATCGACCCAGAAGATCGCCCCTACCTTGTCGGCAATGCTGCGCATGCGTGCCCAGTCCTTGTAGCGCGAATACGCGGAAAAACCACCGATCAGCATTTTGGGGCGTGTTTGCAGTGCGATGCGCTCCATCTCCTCATAGTCCAGAAAGCCGGTTTTCGGGTCCAGTCCGTAAGGCACTATGGTGTAGTGACGCCCCGAAAAGTTGGCCGGGTTGCCGTGGGTCAGGTGACCGCCCTGGGCCAGGTTCATGCCCATCACCGTGTCACCGGGGTTGATCAGGGCCAGGAAGACCGCCGCGTTGGCCTGGGCGCCCGCATGGGGTTGCACGTTGGCGTAGTCGCAGTCGAACAGGGCCTTGGCCCGCTTGATGGCCAGCCGCTCAGCCACATCAACGTATTCGCAGCCGCTGTAATAGCGCTTGCCGGGGTAGCCTTCGGCGTACTTGTTGGTGAGCACCGTGCTCTGGATTTTCATCACCAGCGGGCTGGCATAGTTTTCCGAGGCGATCAACTCGATATGGTCTTCCTGGCGATGCTCTTCGTTGTGAATCGATTCATACAGCTCAGGGTCGAAAGCGTTGAGGGTCAGCGTCGAGTCGTACATAGGCAAAGTGTCCTTGGTCAAAAATTCAAACGGCGGGTGACAGCAGGCGCGTGATGCGCGCGGCGATGTCGTCGATCTGTGCGTCATCGCAGATCAGCGGCGGCAACAGGCGCACGGTGGTGCCCCGTGTAACGGTGATCAGCAGGCGTTGCTCTTCACGGGCCCGGTCGACCAGTTCGGCGCACGGGCCATTGAGCTCAATGCCGATCATCAAGCCGATGCCACGAATGGACACCACCTCAGGATGATTGCCCAGCGCCAGCTTCAAGGCCGCCAGCAAGCGGCGACCCGAGGCGGCAGCGCGTTGCGGGAGGTGATCGCGCGCCATGATGTCGAGCACTGTGCAGCCCACGCGGCACGCCAGCGGGTTACCGCCGAACGTGGAGGCATGGTGGCCGGGAGAAAACAGCTCGGCGGCCTTGCCCCGCGCCAGGCATGCGCCGATGGGGAAACCGTTGCCCAGCGCTTTGGCCAGGGTAATCACGTCCGGCTCGATACCCGCATGCTCAAAGCCAAACCAGGTGCCAGTGCGGCCCAGCCCGGTCTGCACTTCGTCGATCATCATCAGCCAGTCGCGTTCATCGCACAGTTGGCGCAGGGACCGCAGGTAGCCGGCAGAGGCGGCGTGCACGCCCCCTTCACCCTGCACCGGTTCAACGAGCACCGCGACGATATCGGGTGACTGCGCCGCGACCTGGCGAATCGCCTCGATGTTGTCGTAAGGCACTCGCACAAAGCCCGGCATCAGGGGCTCGAAGCCGCGATGCACGGCGGGGTTGCCGGTGGCGGCGAGGGTGGCCAGGGTGCGCCCGTGAAAACTGTTGTCCATCACCAACACTTGCGGCTGGGCCACCTGCCGGGCGTTGGCGTGCAGGCGTGCCAGCTTGAGCGCCGCTTCGTTGGCCTCCGCTCCGGAGTTGCAGAAAAACGCCCGTTGCATGCCCGAGAGCTGGCACAGCCGTTCGCCCAATTGCTCCTGCCATGGGATACGAAACAGGTTGGTCGTGTGCAGTAACACCGTGGCCTGTTCGGCGATGGCGGCGGCAATTTCGGGGTTGGCGTGCCCCAGGCTCGTCACCGCCACACCGGCGATGGCATCCAGGTATTCAACACCCTCGGTGTCCCACAACGAGGCGCCCTGGCCTCGGCTGAACGAAACCGGTTGTCGGGCTGAGGTGTGCATGAGGTAAGCGGGTGCAGCAGACATTGCGGGCCTTCCTGTAGAGGGGTTCAAGGGCTGGGCGTGATCGACAACACCGTGTCTTCACTGAGGGGGCAGGCATCGGCGGTCGGCCAGTAGTACGCGTCGGGCATGGCTCGGGCACCGAAGATCGCTTGTCCGACGCGCACCACGGTCGCGCCCTCTTCAATGGCGACTTCAAAGTCACCGGACATGCCCATCGACAGCTCTTGCAGCGATACCCCATCAGGGGCGCAATCACGCAAACGGTCGCGCAATTCACGCAGCCGCACGAAGCACGGGCGCACCCGCACCACGTCGGCCGAGAACAGCGCCAGCGTCATCAACCCGCGAACCCGCAGTGTCGGGAACGCTGGCATAGCGTCCAGGAAAGCCGCCACGTCATCGGGCACCAGCCCGTACTTGCTGGCTTCGCCAGAGGTGTTGACCTGAACGAACACGTCCATCTGCCGGCCTTCAATGCGCAGGCGACGGTCCAGCGCCTCGGCCACCCTCAAGCTGTCCAGGGCCTGGAACTCACTGGCGAAGCGTGCGACCTGCTTGGCCTTGTTGGTCTGCAAGTGGCCGATCACCGACCATTGCAGGTCTTGCAGGTCGGTCATGGCTTCCCACTTGCGCTGTGCTTCCTGCACCTTGTTCTCGCCCAGCAGGCGGCAACCGGCGGCATAGGCCAAGCGCACATGAGCTTCATCAAAGGTTTTGCTGACGGGCAGCAAGCGCACACCGGCCGGGTCGCGCCCTACCCGACGGCACGCCTCCACAATGCGTTGCTGCACGGCGGCCAGGTTGTGGCGAAAGTCTTCGACACTGTCGGCCTGTGGGTAACGACCGTGGCGCGCATGCAGGGTGTTGAGGTCTTCAGTTTGATCAGGCATCAATGGGCAGCTCCTTTGGTGGGCACTGCAACCGGTTCGGCCTGTGGTACAGCCGCTTTTTCCCGACGGGGTAACTGCCCATTGAGCACCGCGTAGGCCGCAAGGCCGATGACCAGGCCCCAGAACGCGCCGCCGATGCCCAGCAGGTTGATATTGGCGGCGCAGGCCAGAAAGGTGATCAGCGACGCTTCCCGCGATTTCACGTCCGCCATGGCATTGGCCAGGCTCGCGCCGAGTGTGCCCAACAGGGCCAGCCCGGCCAGGGTGGTGATGAAGGTCGCCGGGAAGGCCATGAACACCGCCGCCAGGGTCACGCCGAAAATCCCCACCAGGATGTAGAAGATGCCCGCTGCCACGCCTGCGATCCAGCGCTTGGAGGGGTCTTCAGACGCTTCCTTGCCAGTGCAGATGGCCGCCGTGATGGCCGCGATGTTGAAGGCATGGGAACCGAACGGCGCCATCAGCAAAGAACCCAGCCCGGTCACGCTGAGGATCGGGTTGGCGCTGGTGTTGAACCCGTCATTACGCAGTACCAGCATGCCCGGCATGTACTGCCCCGTGAGGGTGATCAGAAACAGCGGCAACGCCACGCTCAACAACGCATTGACTGAGAACTCAGGGCGTGTGAACACCGGTGTCGCAAACTCCAGCGCCAGCCCGGTGAAATCCACGCGCCCCTGCATCAGCAGAAAGCCAAGCCCCAGCACCAAAATGCCAACCACTGCATAGCGCGCACTCACGCGTTTGAACAGGATGTAGGCGCCGATCAACACTCCGACCAATAACGGGTCGACGCTCATGCTGGTGAACGCACCGATGCCGAACTGCAGCAGGATGCCGCCCAACAAGCCCGCTGCCACACCGGGCGGGATCAGGCGAACGGCTTTTTCAAAGTAGCCGGACACACCCAGCAGCACGAACGCTGCAGCCGAAATCATGTACGCCCCGATGGCCTCGGCGTAGGGTGTGGTGGCTAAGGCGACGATCAAAAAAGCCGCCGCCGGGGTCGACCAGGCGGTGATGATCGGCTCGCGGCTCACCCAACTGAGGAACAGCCCGGTCACCCCTACCCCGATGGACACTGACCACACCCACGACGCCGTCAACTCAGGGCTGAGCCCCGCGACCTTCGCGGCCTGAAACACCAGGATGAACGTGCCGCCGTAATTGACGATCACCGAAATCATCCCGGCAACTACCGGGTGCAGCAGGTCCCGCAAACGCAGGGACGACAGGGATTGAATAGATGACATAGGTCTTGGCTCCTTGCTGGACGATGTATCCGGCCGCTGGTAAGCGGTCATTTATAGCCGTTGAACGGCAGGTTTTACCCCTACGCTTTAGGGCAGCAGACCAGACCACTTGCGCGGTCGGCTCAGCCATGCTCACGCGCAAACGCGTTCATGAAATCGCACAGCGCCTCGACCGCAGGCACTGAAACAGCGTTGTAGAGGCTGGCGCGCAGGCCGCCGACGCTGGCGTGGCCTTTGAGGCCATTGAGGCCGGCCTGCTCGGCGCTGCGCAAAAAATGCCTTCTCCAGCGCCGCCTCGGCCAGCCGGAAGGGCACGTTGTTGATGGAGCGGTACGGCAACTGCACACCATTGCGATAAAACCCGTCACTCTCATCGATGGCGCGGTACAGCATTCGCGCCTTGGCCTTGTTGCGCTGATGCAGGGCCTGCAGACCGCCGCTGCGTTTGATCCACTTGAGCGTCAGGCCGGTGAGGTACCAGGGGAAGGTCGCCGGGGTATTGAGCATCGACTGCGCATCGCTGATGCGCGCGTAGTTGAGAATGTCCGGGGTAAAGGCATGGGAACGCTCCAGCAACGCCGGGTCCACGATGACCACCGTCAACCCGGCCACGCCCATGTTTTTCTGCGCGGCGGCATAGACCAGCCCATGCCGGGCGATGTCGATCGGCTTGGACAGCAGGCTTGAACAGGCATCGCACACCAGCGGCGCGTCGCTTGCGGGGGTGTCGATGAACTGCACGCCGTGTACCGTCTCATTCTCGGTGTAGTGCAAGTAGGCGGCGTCGGCGTTAAGGCGCCAGTCCGAGGCGTGGGGGATGCGGTCGAAACCGCACGCGTGGGCACTGGCAGCCACGCGCACGTCGCAGTAGCGCCGTGCAGCCTCGATCGCCTTGCCCGACCAGAGGCCGGTGTGCAGGTAATCCGCCGTGCCTTTATCGCCTATCAGGTTCATCGGCACTTGAGCGAACTGCAACGAGGCGCCCCCTTGCAGGAACAGCACGTTGTAGGCAGGCGGCACCCCGAGGATATCGCGCATGTCCTGTTCGGCTTCACGGGCCACCGCCATGAACACCTGCGAACGATGGCTGATCTCCATCACGGACATGCCGGTTCCGGCAAAATCGAAAAACTCCTCGTGCGCCTGAGTGAGAACGTCCAACGGCACCGCGGTGGGGCCTGCGCTGAAGTTGTGTGACCGAGCCATGGTTGAGTAACTCCTGTTCAAGAACGCTCGCCCTGTGCGTAATCACCGAGGTTAAGCCCGGGGTGGCGAGGGCCAGAGTCTATGGATAAACTGGCCTGCCTTTACCTGCCAATTCATGGAAAGAGAGCAGACCACATGGCCAAGACCTTCGAGCTGGAAACCCTGAAGATGCGCCTCAACGACGCTGAGTTTCAGTTGCTGGATTTGCACCAGCGGATCCAACGTGCCTTGCGTGCGCTGATTCTCGACGGCGCCCTCGCCCCCGGCTTGAAACTGCCCGCCACGCGGGTGCTGTCCAAGTCACTGGGCTGCGCCCGCGACACTGTCGAGAACGCCTATGTGCAGTTGCATCGGGACGGGTTTATCGTGCGCCGCGAAGGCGCCGGCAGTTATGTCTGCAACACAGTGGGCGTCGAATTGCGCGGTGCCGGCCGTCGACGCCTCAAGGCTCAAGAAGTCAGGAGCAGCGTCGCCGCACCGGGCGCCGAACTCAGCCAACGCGGGCGGATGATCTTCGACACCGGCGGCGTGCGCGATCAGCAAGTCATCAAGGCATTCGCCACCGGCCTGCCGGAAACCCGCAGCTTCCCGACGGATGTCTGGGAGCGTTTGCAGCGCCAGGTCATGAAGGACTATCGCGCGAACGTGCTGCTGCATGGCGATCCACAAGGGGCCGAGCCCCTGCGCAAAGCGATTGCCACCTACCTGAACCTCGAACGCGGCGCCAAATGCTCCCCCGACCAGGTGCTGGTGTTGAGCAGTACGCGTCAGGCGTTGTACCTGTGCGCGCAGTTGCTGGTGGATGCCGGCAAGCCGATTCTGCTGGAGAACCCCGGCTATTACGGCGCCCGCAAGGCCTTTGAAATCGCCGAAACCAAGGTGCTGCCCATTGATGTCGATGAACAGGGCATCCGCACCGACCTGCTGTACGCCGACCGCAGCGGCGCCAATTGCGTGTATGTCACGCCCTCGCACCAATACCCCACCGGCGCGACGTTGCCGCTGGAACGGCGTCTTGAGTTGATCAATTGGGCGGCGCAAAAAGGCAAGTGGATCATCGAGGATGACTACGACAGCGAGTTCCATTACGACGGGCAACCCACCGCGTGCGTGCAGGGCCTGGACAAGTATCAGCGCACGCTCTACATCGGCACGTTCAGCAAGACCCTTTACCCCGGCCTGCGCATGGGGTATATGGTGCTGCCCG
Source organism: Pseudomonas sp. K2I15 (assembly GCF_002204795.1). Lineage (GTDB taxonomy): Bacteria > Pseudomonadota > Gammaproteobacteria > Pseudomonadales > Pseudomonadaceae > Aquipseudomonas. The sequence continues at coordinate 87,887 of NZ_NIXO01000017.1, read as the reverse complement.
CCGAGCTGGTCAAGCCCTTTACCTATGCGCGCAGCATGATGGACGGCCACACTCCGCAAACCCTGCAACTGACGCTGGCGCGCTTTATGGAAGACGGCCATTACAACGCGCATGTCCGGGCCATGCGCAAGCTGTACGCCGGACGCCGGTCGATCATGCACGATGCCATCGGCAAGTACTTGAGCACGGTGGTCACCGCTGAACTGCCGCCGGGCGGGCTGCAAATCCCTTGCTTGCTGAAAGCCGGATGGTCCGAGGAAAAAACCATCCGCCAGGCCGCCACGGCCGGCGTGCAACTGTCCGGCCTCAGCGGCTTGTACGCGGGCGAACCGAAGCAACAGGGCTGGCTGCTGGGCTACTCCTCCCTGACCGCATATGAAATCGAAGCCGCCATGTTGCGCCTGGCCAACGCCCTGAAACTCTAATGGCCCAGGGCATAGTTCATCAGCAGTTGCTGGGCCTGGGCGGCTATCCGCACACGCCTGGGCAGCCTCTGGCATTCAACCGCGATGACGGGTTGAGGCTTGGCGGTGGTGAACAGTCTGAACCGTGACGGGCGGGCAGTGGGGATGATGCCGGGCATTGGAATTCCTTTTAAAAAGCGCAGGCGGTTAATACGGCAGCTTGAAACGCTTGGTCAGGTCGCCGATGCCTTCACGAATCGAGCGTTCAGTGCGGCCGTCGAGGGCACCGCTGCGAACGCCACCGAGCATGGCCAGAATCATGTCGCCGATCTCTCTGAACTCATCGACCCCCATGCCACGCGAAGTGCATGTCGCACTGCCCAGACGAATGCCGGATGTCACGGTGGGCTTGACCTCGTCACCGGGCACAACGTTTTTGTTCACGCTAATGCCGATGGCCTCCAACGCACGCTCGGCGACATTCCCCACCAGCCCCCAGGGCCGCAGGTCAATCACCCCCAAGTGACAGTCGGTGCCGCCCGACACGACCAACAGCCCACCTTCAGCCAAGCGGCCGCACAAGGCCTGGGCATTGGCGACTACAGCGTGGGCATAAGCACCGAAGGCCGGTTGCAATGCTTCGCCCAGCGCCACGGCCTTGGCCGCAACGGAGTGCATCAGTGGCGCGCCCTGCAGGCCGGGGAACACCGCCGCATTGATCTTCTGCGCAATGGCCTGCTCATTGCACAGGATCATCCCGCCACGCGGGCCGCGCAACGTGGCGTGGGTGCTGAGGGTGGTGACGTGGGCGAATGGCACTGGAGACGGATACGCCCCTCCGGCGACCAGCCCAGCGACGTGGACGATGTCGGCCATCAGGAACGCCCCCACCTCGTCGGCAATCGCACGAAAACGGGCGAAATCCAGCGCCCGTGAATACGCCGAGGCCCCTGCGATGATCAGGCGCGGGCGTTCTTGTCGGGCGATCTGCTCGACCTGATCCATGTCGACCCTATGGGTCACCGGGTGCACGCCATAGCTGAGGGCCTGAAACCAGCGCCCGGACAAGTTGAACGCAGCACCATGGGACAAGTGCCCACCGGACTTGAGGTCCAGGCCCAGGATCTTGTCCCCCGGCGCCAGCAAAGCCAGAAACACAGCCTGGTTGGCCTGGCTGCCCGAATGGGGTTGCAAGTTGGCATAGGCACAGCTGAACAGTTGCCTGGCCCGCTCGATGGCGAGTTCTTCAATTGCATCGACATTGCAGCAACTGGCGTAATAACGACGCCCGGGGTAGCCCTCGGCGTATTTGTTGGTCAGCACTGACCCTTGCGCCTCGAGCACCGCACGACTGACTACGTTTTCAGCGGCGATCAGCTCGATTGACTGTATCTGGCGCTGACGCTCGGCGTCGATGGCGCGCCAAACCTCCCCGTCCACCTGGGGCAGCGCAACGCCACTGACCCCTGGCAACGCGTGGCCTTCTCGATAAGCGATATGCGCCATGTTCACTCCCTGTGTAAACGCCCGATAACAGCCGCACTACCCTAGCCGCCCACGGGCTGGCCAACCATACCAGTTCGTGCCGACGTGCCAGACCACCGCACTCAATGCCACTGCCACACCTCTACGCAGAGGCAAACGTCGTGAAATCGCAGCCATTCAAAGTGGTCTGGTGGACTCATCGGTAATGGACTATCGCGCAAAACCATTGGCTCATTAAGCTCTGCGCCGGTTTTGCCATGCTCATCACACAGGTTTCGCCATGACGATTCGTATCGGGTTGTTGCCTCAGGTCGCCGTAGCGCACTTTGTCAGTCATTTGCACATCATGGTGCTGGCGGCGTTGTTCCCCCTGCTTCCGGCTTTTTTCAACGTGGATTATGTCGAGTTGGGCCTGGCGTTGAGCCTGTTCAATATCGTCACGGCGCTGCTACAGGCGCCCACGGGGTTTGCCGTAGACCGCTACGGTGCCAGGCGCTTGCTGTTGGTCGCGCTGGCACTGGGCAGCAGCAGTTTCCTGCTGATTGCACTCTTGCCCGGCTACACCTGTTTGTTGGTCGGCATGGCGCTGGCCGGCGTCGCCAATGCCATTTATCACCCGGCCGACTACGCCCTGCTGTCCCGACACATTGACCCTGCCCACATTGGTAAGGCGTTCTCCGTGCATACCTTTGCCGGTTTCCTTGGCGCGGCCGTAGCCCCTGTGTTTTTGCTGGGTATCGCGGTGGCGAGCAGCCCGGCCATGGCCTTCGCAGCGGCGGCACTGGTGGGGTTTGCCGCGCTGGCGCTGTTGTGGATCGGTGGCTGCGCACCGGCCTGGGTCAGTCACGTCAATCCCGCTGCCGACCCGACGCCCCTCGGCCTGCGTCGCCTATCACTGCTCTCGCCCATGGTGCTTAGCCTGACCCTGTTGTTCGTGCTGCTGAACCTGAGCACCGGTGCGATTGAGAAGTTCTCGGTCGCCGCCCTGATGCAAGGCCAGGGCGTGGCCTTGACTTGGGCCAACTCGGCGTTGACCGCCTTCCTCTTTGCCAGCGCCTTCGGCGTGCTGGCGGGGGGCGCCTTGGCCGACCGAACCCGTCGCCATGGCGTAGTGGCAGCCAGCGCGTTTGCCTTGGCCAGCGTGCTGATGCTGCTGGTTGCCACGGCACGCTTGAGCGAGCCGGCATTGCTGATCGTGCTGGGGGCAGCGGGTTTCCTGACCGGGGTGATCGCACCGTCCCGCGACATGCTGGTACGTGCGGCCGCCCCAAAGGGCGCCGAAGGCAAAACCTTCGGCATCGTCTCTACCGGTTTCAATATCGGTGGCGCCATCGGCCCCGTCGGGTTCGGCTGGCTGCTCGACCAAGGCCACCCCGACGCAATTTTCTGGGCCAGCGCCGCCTTCATGGGCCTGACCGTTGTGCTGACCCTGATGCAGGAGCGATCCATGGCCAGGACTCGAAAATTGATGGCACTCAAAGTGGCATTCAAATGACTTGGGTCAAAAGCACCCGCGGTTTTTTGCCGCAAACTTGAAGGGCACCGTCCCGCATTTATTGCGCTGCACCCGAGCGCTGTGCGGGCCGGTTATTTTTGCAAGGACTGTACGGTAAAACCGAACACCAATAGCCGATTTCCGTGGAGTTGAAACATGGAACGTTTGAACTGTGGTACCGATGACGTGGTAAAAAACATGCTGGACAAACTGTCCACGCTCTGGAAAACCCGCGCCGCCGTCAACAACCCGCAACCGAACTACTGGGGCCTCGCCTTTGATGCCGACAAGCACGACTTCAGCCTGTCGCTGCTGCCGTTTCGTCATCACCAGGCCTGGCTCGAAGCCCCAAAGGACCTGCAATCCAAATGCCTGTCCTACGCATGGGGCATCTACAACCTCAAGACCATCTACATCGAATGCAATGTGGTGGTGCCTGCCTGCGAGGACATTATCAAGACCCCGCCGCCGAGCAACAACCGCGCCCTGCTGCAGGACGTGATGTCTCAGGCACTGCTCGACGAAGCCCTGCACACGCGCATGTCCATCATGGCCTGCAACTATATCTATGACATGCGCAAACTCGCCCCGCTGGATTTCAGCGCCTTCAATCTGGTGACCTGGCGCGAGGCGCTCCTGGCCAACTGCACCGCCGAATGGGAGCGCCGCCTGACCCGCTTCGGCGTCGCGTGCGCCAGCGAAACGCTGATCACCGACTACCTCAAGACCATGGCCGAGGACGCCAGCATTCAGGCGGTGTGCCATGAGGTCACGCGCACCCATGCCATCGACGAGTGGAGCCATTCCAGCGTCTTCAGCTTCGTCGCCTCCGACATCGTCAATGGCCTGAGCCGCAAGGAACGCGAGTACCTGCGCTCGATCATCCTGCGCACGGTGCAGATGTTCGCCAATAACGAAATGGGCGCATGGTCCACCGTGTTTTCGATGCTGGATTTCCCCCATGCCGGCGAGATCCTGCATGACGTGGGCGACAACAACGAAATCAGCGTCTACACCGACTCGCTCGAAGCCCTGATCGACCGGATCGGCTTGACCGGCAACGGCCTCAGCAGTGCCGGGCATGCCATTGAAACCTTGGGCGAGAAGGCACGCGCATGAATGCCATGACGTCCCACCAGGCACTGTGCGAACACGTGAGCATTGAAACGGCTAACGTAAAAGTCTTCACCCTGCGCGCGGTGGATGCACCCGCCGAATTCCTCGACAGCCTGGAGGCAGGCAAACACGTGGCCCTGCACGCCGCTGACATGGCGGGCACCCATCACCAGCGGCTGTATTCGATCACCCGCAAGCGCGGCGCCGACCGGTTCGACATTGCGGTCAAGCGCGAAGGCCATGGCGGGGTTTCGGACCAGTTGCACGCCACGCTGCAAGCCGGCTCGAGCACCTCGGTGCAGTTTGTGACGGGTGACATTTCGCTGAAGTCGATTCTGGGCTGCCGACAGGTCGGCATGCTCGCCGGCGGCATCGGCATCACCTTGCCGATTGCATTGCTGCGTGGCCTGGTCGATCACTCACGACGCGGACTGGCGGTGCCCGATGTGAGCCTGCTGCTGTGTGTGCCGTCCATCGCCGAGATTTCGTTTCTACATGAGTTGCTGGAGCTTGAGCTGACCACCTCGTGGTTCTCCTTGCAGGTGTTCGTCACCCGCGAAGCGGTCAACAACAACGGACACTTCAGCGCCGGTCGCCCCCAAGCCCAGGACTTGAGCCAGCTGGGTAACCCCGAGAGCGTGGTGATCTGCGGTAGCTATGGCTTCGCCCAAGGCATGCGCGAATACACACAGGCAATGTTCCCCGCCAGCCGCTTGCTGGTCGAGTCATTCACGCCACCGGTCGCGCCGGTCGCGGCCCCACAGAGCGAGGCCTCGACCGACGCGCCACTGCGCCTGCACTTGAACCACAACGATCAAGTGCTGGAGCCAGCCGCCGGCAAGAGTTTGCTGGATATGCTCGAAACCAGCGGTATTGCGGTGCGCAGCCTGTGCCGCGCCGGCATCTGCGGTCACTGCCGGCTGAAGGTGTCGCAGGGGCACTACACCCTTGAGCCCGACTTTTGCCTGACGGACAAGGACAAAGACGAAGGCTACGCCCTCGCCTGCTGCACCTTCCCGCAGTCCGGCACGATCAAGGTCGACCTCACCACCACGGCATGAACCGTTACCGCCCTTACTTCAACAACCGGGTTTTTCCATGAAAACTGCCATTGCATTGCGCCACATTCACTTCGAAGACGTTGGCACCCTGGATGCCGTTCTGGCCGAGGAAGGCTATACGCTGATTTACCTGGACCCCACGGTCGACGCCATCTACAGCGAGCAGGTGTTGCAGGCCGACTTGCTGATCGTACTCGGCGGCCCTATCGGCGCCCATGACGAGCAGCTGTATCCGTTTTTGCACGACGAATTGAAGCTGGTGCGCCAGCGCGTTGCTTCCGGGAATCCCCTGTTGGGCATCTGCCTCGGTGCGCAATTGATCGCCCGGGCCATGCAGGCGAACGTGTACCCGATGGGGGTCAAGGAGATCGGTTTTTCACCACTGACCCTGACCGCGGCGGGTCAAGACTCGCCGCTCGCCGCACTGATGGACACCCCCGTGCTGCACTGGCACGGCGACCAGTTCGATGTGCCGCAAGGCGCTGTGCTGCTGGCCAGTACCCCGGTGGGTGCTCATCAAGCGTTCGCCGTGGGCAACACGATTCTGGGCCTGCAATTTCACCTCGAAGCCGATACCGCTAACATCGAGCAATGGCTGGTTGGCCATGCCAGTGAACTGGCTCAAACCGGCATCGACCCCGTGGCGTTGCGCAGCGAGGCCATTCACCTGGGCGACCGCCTGACCCGCGCTGCGGGCAACGTGATGCGGGGCTGGCTGAATAACCTGGGCACGCCGATAAAACACTAAAGGCGGTCGGGCAACCGCCCCCCGCATTTGCACCGTGTAAAACCACTTGAAAATACCATCAAGGATGAGGAGTCAAAAATGATCGTTGTTTTGTTTGAGTTGCAGGCACTGCCAGGCCAGGGTGAGACCTATGTTGACCTGGTCAACAAGCTGACCCCGCTGCTTGAACCCATGGATGGGTTTATCTCCGTCGAGTGCTTTCAAAGCACGCTGAACCCCAAAAAGGTGATGTCGGTCACCACCTGGCGCGATGAAGAAGCGGTGGTGCAGTGGCGCAACGTGACAGCCCACCTGTCGGCCCAGCGCGCCGGGCGCGACAAAATCTTCGATGACTATCGCGTGCGCGTGACCTCGGTGATTCGTGATTACGGCCTGCGTGATCGCGAACAGGCACCGTACAACGTAGTGGTCGACGGTGAACCCGCCACGGCTGGCGCAGTGGTGTAACGCCGTATTCTCGTCAACTGCACAAGGGCGAGAAATGTATTGTCGGTGGTTGTGGTGAGCGGGCTCACCACAACCCGCTCTTGAACATCAGTCACCCCACCTCTAGCAACGCCCCCCTTTCTAAGCGCCAAAGCGCCGTTGTAAAGTATCGCCAGCCACGGAGTATCGGCGTCAACTTTGACTGGCCATCACGGCCAGTTCACGCAGGGAGCGCGCAATGAACGATACATTCGCCAGCGAGCCGTCTAGGAGCGACTTTTGCGACCTTAACGCCGACATGCTGCACGCCATCATGGAGCTGGTCAGCGACGGGATCTGGGACTGGAACGCCAACACCGGGTTCGTCTATCGCAACCCCGGCTGGTACGAAATGCTCGGGTATGCCCACCACTCCCTGGAAAACAGCGTATTCACCTGGGAAAACGTGATCCATCCCGAGGACTACCCGCAGGTCATGGTGCTGTTTGATAACTACATCAACCGCCGCACCACTCACTATCAAGCCGAATACCGCTGCCGCAAGAAAGACGGCTCCTACCTGTGGATCGAAGACCGCGGCTACGTGATCGCCCGTAACGACGACGGCTCAGTGGCGCGCATGCTCGGTGCACATCGCAGCATCCAGGCGCGCAAGCAATCCATAGAGCAACTGGAGCGACGCAACCAATCCCTCGAAGCCCTGGTGGCCGAGCGCACGCGCGAGCTGTCGCGGGTCAATCAGCAACTGCAGTTGCAACTCGACGAAAACCGCTCCCTGGCCGAACGCGATGCCTTGACCCGCGTGGCCAATCGTTACCGCCTGGAGCGCGCCCTGCTGGAAGAGTGCGATCGCGCCCAACGGTTTCGCCTGCCGCTGTCGCTGATCGCCATGGATATTGATGACTTCAAGCCCATCAACGACCAGCACGGCCACGCCGTCGGTGATGAAACCCTGGTGCGCGTGGTGGAATGCCTGGAAGCCTGCATTCGCCATGGCGACTTGCTGGCCGGCTGGGGCGGCGATGAGTTCATGGTAATCGTGCCCAAAAGCACGTTGGAAACCGCGCGGGAACTGGCCGAGCGGATGCGCTGTGCGCTCAAGGACTTGCCCGCGGTGGGCAACTTCAAGGTGACGTTGAGCCTGGGCGTGGTCGAGCGAAGCAACGAAGAGTCACCCGCAAGCCTGATGGCCAGGGCCGATCAGGCGTTGTACCGCTCCAAGGCGGCGGGCAAGGACACGGTCTCTTCGTGAAGCCTCAGCGAATCGGCGGCGCGTACTGGATGCCGCCGTTGCTCCACAGGGCGTTGAGGCCGCGCTTGATCTTCAGCACACTGCCCTGGCCGATATTGCGCTCGAACACTTCGCTGTAGTTGCCCACTTGCTTGACGATCTGCACCACCCAGTCCTTGCGCAGTTTCAGGTCCTTGCCGTAGTCGCCGTCGGCGCCCAGCAGGCGGGCAACATCAGGGTTCTTGGTGGACTTGGCCTGCTCTTCGACGTTCTGCGAGGTGATGCCCATCTCCTCGGCATTGAGCATGGCGAACAGGGTCCACTTGACGATGCTGAACCACTCGTCATCGCCCTTGCGTACCAGCGGGCCCAACGGTTCCTTGGAAATCACCTCCGGCAATACTACGAATTCATCTGGGTGAGCCATCTTGATTCGCTGCGCATACAGGCCCGACTGGTCGGTGGTCAGCACGTCGCAGCGGCCGGCTTCGAGGCCCTTGGCGCTTTCATCGGCAGTGTCGAAGGTGATCGGCGTGTACTTCAGGCTGTTGGAGCGGAAGTAGTCCGAGACGTTCAGCTCGGTGGTGGTGCCGGCCTGGATGCAGATGGTTGCGCCGTCCAGGTCCTTGGCGCTCTTGACGCCCAGTTTGGTGTTCACCAGAAAACCGATGCCGTCGTAGTAAGTAACACCGGTGAATACCATGCCCATGCCCGCGTCGCGGGAACTGGTCCAGGTGGTGTTGCGGGAGATCAGGTCGATCTCGCCGGACTGCAGCGCGGTGAAACGCTCCTTGGCGGTCAACTGGCTGAACTTCACTTTCGACGCATCACCGAACAGCGCCGCCGCGACGGCGTGGCACACGTCCACATCGATGCCGGTCATCTTGCCGTTGGCATCCGGCACGCCGAAGCCCGGCAAGCCGTCGCTGACGCCGCACTGGATAAAGCCCTTCTTCTGGATCGCATCCAGCGTCGCGCCCGCGTGCGCAGTTCCGGCCAACCCCAATACTGCGGCGGCGGTGAGTGCCGCCAGCGTGGTTTTCATGTTCTTCATGCAAGGCGCTCCCTGTCGTTCTTTATTATTCGGCGCCGCAAACCCGCGCCGGTTTATAGTGTTGCCGGTCAGTATCAACGGCTTTACACCTTGGCCACAAACGACGTTTAGGCTTAGGCTCCTTCCGATTTGGAATGAACTCGGCTATTTGAAAGGATCTGCGATCCCGTGATCTCAAAACGCTTGACCCCTTCGATGACTGCCCTGCAGTGCTTCGAAGCCGCCGCCCGCCACCTGAGTTTTACCCGCGCTGCCGAAGAGCTGCACCTGACCCAGAGCGCTGTGAGCAAGCAGGTGGCGCAGCTGGAAGAAATGCTCTGCCACCCGCTGTTCCAGCGGGTGCGCCAGCGTTTGTACCTGTCGCCGGCGGGCTCGCTGTACCTTGCGGAGGTGCGCAAGATCCTCAACCAGGTGGATATTTCCAGCCGCTACATCCTGACCTACGGCGGTGAAACCGAAGTGCTGCGCATCGCCACCCAGCCGACCTTCGGTGACCGCTGGCTGGTGCCCAAGCTCAAGGATTTTGCCGCGCTGCACCCCAATATCCATCTGGATGTGCGCAATGAACTGGAGCCGTTCGACGTGTTGCAGGCCAAGGCTGACATCGCGTTTTTCTTCGGCCAGGGATCGTGGCCGGGGGCAACCTGCATCGAGTTGTTTCGCGAAGCCGTGGTGCCGGTGTGCGCACCCGGGTTTGTCGCCGCTGGCAGCGACGCCTCGTCCCGCCACACGTTGCTGCAATGCACCTCGCGCCCTGAGGCCTGGCACGAGTGGTTCCTGGAACAGGGCCTGCACTCGCAAAACAGTTACCACGGCCCGCGTTTTGATACGTTCTACATGTGCATCCGCGCGGCGCAATCAGGGTATGGCGTGGCGCTGGTGCCGCAGTACCTGGTGGCAGAGGAATTGGCGAACGGCAGCCTGATGATCCCCTGGGATTACACGATGCCCAGCGCCGGCGCGCACTTTATCGCCCATGCCGAACATGCCGGGGAAATTCCAAAAGTGAAGGCGTTTTTGAACTGGATGGTGGAGTACGTCGCAGCACATCCCGACTTTTAATAATGACCCGGCGACTTTATTTCGTTTGCGGGGCAAGGCGGCTCACGGCTTAGATAAAAGGACGCCTCCCATTCTTGAGTCCCGGATCCATGAGCCGCGAAACCATCAGCCAGTCGATTTCCATCGTCCACCCCATCAGCCTCAGCCATGGCAAGAACGCCGAAGTCTGGGACACCACGGGCAAGCGCTACATCGATTTCGTCGGCGGCATCGGCGTGCTCAACCTGGGGCACTGCCACCCGCGTGTGGTCGAGGCGATTCGTGAGCAGGCAACGAAGCTCACCCACTACGCCTTCAACGCCGCACCTCACGCGCCCTACATCGAATTGATGGACCGTCTCACCGCGTTCATCCCGGTGGATTACCCAGTCAGCGGCATGCTTACCAACAGTGGTGCGGAAGCGGCGGAAAACGCCTTGAAAATCGTCCGGGGCGCCACTGGCCGCACCGCTGTGATTGCCTTTGACGGTGCGTTTCACGGGCGCACGCTGGCCACCTTGAACCTCAATGGCAAGGTCGCACCCTACAAGCAAAAAGTCGGCGTGCTGCCGGGGCCGGTGTTCCACCTGCCGTACCCCAGCCGCGACAACGGTGTGACCTGCGCCGAAGCACTCAAGGCGATGGACCGCCTGTTCAGCGTGGAAATCGACGTCGACGACGTGGCCTGTTTCATCATCGAACCGGTGCAGGGCGAAGGTGGCTTCCTGACCCTCGACGTCGAATTCGCCCTGGCCCTGCGACGCTTCTGCGACGAGAAAAACATCCTGCTGATTGCTGACGAAATCCAGTCCGGCTTCGGTCGTACCGGCCAGCGCTTTGCCTTCTCTCGCTTGGGGATCGAGCCGGACCTGATTCTGCTGGGCAAAAGCATCGCTGGCGGTGTGCCGCTGGGGGCAGTGGTGGGTCGTAAATCGTTGCTCGACAACCTGCCCAAAGGCGGCCTGGGCGGCACCTACTCCGGCAACCCGATTGCCTGCGCCGCGGCGTTGGCCACCCTGGATGAAATGACTGATGAGCACCTGAAACGTTGGGGGGCGCAGCAGGAAGAAGCCATCGTCAGCCGTTATGAATCGTGGCGTTCGAAAAAGCTCTGCCCGTATCTCGGCCGCTTGACCGGCGTGGGTGCCATGCGCGGTATCGAACTGGCCCACGCCGACGGCCGCCCGGCACCACAACAATTGACCCAACTGCTGGCCCTGGCCCGCGACGCGGGTTTGCTGCTGATGCCCAGTGGCAAATCGCGGCACATCATCCGGCTGCTGGCGCCGTTGACGATTGAGGCGGCGGTGCTGGAGGAAGGGCTGGATATTCTTGAGGGGTGTTTGGCGAAGCTGGCTTAGAAACCAAAAAGCCCGGCGGGGAGCCGGGCTTCGAACGGAAGGTGTCAGTGGACGAGTCGAGCAACGCCAAATGCAATGGCAGACAGAACGCCCGCGGTTCCAACAAACCATTTTAGGACACGGGTTTCCATTGACTGCATGTCTGTCCTGAAATTGGCGATCTCAAGACGCAGCCCTGACGTGTCTTCACGAAACTCGGCCCTTGTGGCGATCAGGTCAGCCTTGGTCACCATCTGTTCTTTTATGCCATCGAGCTTCGTCTCTACTCGCGAAAGCCGATCACGTATATCAGGGAGTGTTTTTTCAATCGTATCAATACGCTTTTCCAAGTCGTTTCCTCCTCCGCTGCCTCCACCGCCTTTGCGGGTACTCTCGGGTGATGAGGCTTGACGATACTCGTGGCGAAGATAGCTCACATTATTCTTGAGGTCATTCGCCATTTGGGATGCCCTCGTCCTTGGCCAACGCGTTTAAATCATCGGCGACGCTGTCCATGTAATCGATAAACTCATTCAGCTTTAACCAAGCATCATCTGCCGCCTCTTTCACTTCGGCATTTTCACTGTGTTTCAGCGCACCGGACAAACTAATGATCCCGGAACCCAGTCTGGAAATTGCACTGTGGTAATGGCCAAGAATAAGTATCAAATCGCCAACCGTTATGACCTTTGCCTCACCCGCGTTGCTGTCGCACTCCATGTCGACCCCCATCCGTTTTGGTGACGCAGATAACCACGCTCTCAAACACAAACCAATGGACAGTTTGATACCAAATCCGACGATCCAGCCTACTATTACCAAATCCGAAAGAATCCATCTTCCGTTTAGCCCTTTCTCTCCCCGCGTCAGGGCTTTATCCTTGTTAGCAACAAACTGAAACGTTTCATCACTCCATCAAACCATCGACTGCCCGTGTTCAACGCCTTTGTGCGAACGCGCCAGGCCGCTGTTGGCGTTTCAAAACCATAAAATATTAAGACTCCATTTTGCCTATGCCTGCTTTCCCAAACCTGCGCCTGTGCGCTGTGCTGTTACCGTTCGGCCTGATCAACTGTGCCCAGGCCGCGCCTGCCTTTGACGCTGAATCACCGTGGATGATGGGTGATTTGGGCGGCACTCGGACAGCGCTGTCTCAACAAGGCTACGACTTCAAATTCGACTACACCGGCGAGATGGGCAGCAACCTGCACGGGGGGTCAGACCACGACCGCACCGCGCGCTACAGCGATCAGTTCGGCCTGGGTACGCACCTGGACCTGCAGAAGATCCTCGGCTGGCACGACGCCGAGTTCCAGTTGACGGTGACCGAGCGCAGCGGCAACAACATCACCAACGACCGGGTCAACGACCCGCGTGTGGGCGGGTTCACCTCGTCCCAGGAAGTGTGGGGCCGTGGCCAAACCTGGCGCCTGACGCAGATGTGGTACCAGCAGAAATTCTTCGACCAGAAGCTCGATATCAAGGCTGGGCGGTTTGGCGAAGGCGAAGACTTCAACAGCTTCCCCTGCGACTTCCAGAACCTGGCGTTCTGCGGCTCGCAGGTCGGCAACTGGGTCGGCAGCATCTGGTACAACTGGCCGGTGAGCCAGTGGGCACTGCGGGTCAAATATCACCTGACACCCGAGCTTTACGCCCAGGTCGGCGCCTATGAGCAGAACCCGTCCAACCTGGATCGCGGCAATGGCTTCAAGCTCAGTGGCAGCGGCACCCAAGGTACCCTGCTCCCGGTTGAGCTGGTGTGGACGCCCACGCTCAACGGCCTGCCGGGCGAATACCGCGCCGGTTATTACTACAGCAGCGCCAAGGCCAGCGATGTCTATAAAGACCGCAACGACCAGCCGGCGGCCCTCAGCGGCGAAGCCTATCGCAGCGCCTCCAGCAAACACGGGGTGTGGCTGGGCGTGCAGCAGCAAGTCACCAGCCTGGCCAGCGACCACTCCCGCGGCTTGAGCGTGTTCGCCAACGGCACGATGCACGACAAGAAAACCAACGCTGTGGATAACTACGTGCAGGCGGGCTTGGTCTACAAGGGCCTGTTCGACGCCCGCGCCAAGGACGATATCGGCTTTGCCGTGGCCCGGGTGCACGTCAACCCGGCCTATCGCAAGAACGCAGAAGCGAGCAACCAGGCCCGCGCCGTCTTCGACTTCGATGACCCGGCCTACCTGCCCCTGCAACACACCGAATACAGCGCCGAGCTCTATTACGGCGTGCACGTTACGAACTGGCTGACCGTGCGCCCGAACCTGCAATACATCCGTCATCCCGGGGCTGTGGCTCAGGTAGATGACGCGCTGATCGGCGGGATCAAGCTGCAAAGCTCGTTCTGATTCTGAATAAACCTAATTTGCCCTGAACCAAGCCTGCGCCGGAACGTCATCTACAGTGAACTGTGCGCAATCAATTCAAAACGTAACGGAGAACCACACTATGAGCACTGATGGTGCTTCAAGTCCAAGTCGCCTGCTGCCCAGGCTGCTGGGGATCTTGCTGCTGATAATGGGCCTGGCCTTGTTGGCCGGGGGGATCAAGCTGAGCATGCTCGGCGGGTCGCTGTATTACCTGCTGGCCGGTCTCGGCATCACCGTCACAGGCCTGTTGCTGCTGGCGACACGCCGCGCGGCGCTGGGCTTGTACGCACTGGTGCTGTTTGCCAGCACCGTCTGGGCGCTGTGGGAAGTCGGCCTGGACTGGTGGCAACTGGTGCCGCGCCTGGCCCTGTTGTTCGCCCTCGGCATCGTCATGCTGCTTCCATGGTTCCGCCGTCCGTTGCTGCGTGGCCAAGCCTCGCCGCTGGGCACTGGCGCGCTGAGCGTGGCCGTAGTACTGGCCGGCGCCGCTGCCTTGGCCAGCCAATTCACCGACCCGGGTGCAATGGTCAAGAAAGGCCAACTGGACCGCGATGCGGTTCCGGGCATGGCCAGCGCTGCGCCAACCCAGGCCGATGGTGACTGGAACTCCTATGGCCGTTCGGCCTTTGGTGACCGTTACTCGCCACTGGCACAGATCACCCCGGAAAACGCCCACAAGCTGGTGCCTGCCTGGACGTATCGTACGGGCGACATTCCTGGCCCAGGCGACCCCGGTGAAACCACCGCGGAAAACACCCCGCTGAAAGTCAACGGCATGCTCTACGTGTGCACGCCGCACAGCCAGGTGATTGCCCTGGACCCGGACACCGGCAAGGAAATCTGGCGTTTCGACCCGAAGATCAGCAGCGAAGGTGCTGCCAACTTCAAGGGTTGGGCGCACATGACCTGCCGTGGCGTGTCGTATCACGATGACGCGGTCTACGCTTCCGCACAGAGCCCGACCGGCAGCGCCAGCGCGGCCGTCGCGCCGAACGCCTGCCCGAAACGCATCTTCGTACCGACCGCCGACACCCGTCTGATCGCCCTGAACGCCGACACCGGCAAAATGTGCGAAGACTTTGGTGACAAAGGCCAGATCGACCTGCGTGCCAACATCGGCACCTTCGCCCCGGGTGGTTACTACTCCACCTCGCCACCGGCCGTTACCAAGAACCTGGTAGTGATCGGCGGTCACGTGACCGACAACGTCTCCACCGACGAGCCTAGCGGCGTGATTCGCGCGTTCGACGTGCACACCGGCAAGCTGGTGTGGAACTGGGACAGTGGCAACCCGGACGACACCACCCCGTTGGCCGAGGGCAAGACCTACACCCGTAACTCGCCGAACATGTGGTCCATGTTCAGCGTCGATGAAAAACTCGGCATGCTCTACCTGCCGATGGGTAACCAGATGCCCGACCAGTACGGCGGCGACCGTACCCCGGACTCCGAGAAGTACAGCGCCGGCCTCACCGCCCTGGACATCGACAGCGGCCATGTGAAGTGGACCTTCCAGTTCACTCACCATGACCTCTGGGACATGGACGTGGGCGGCCAGCCTTCGCTGATCGACATCAAGACCGCTGACGGCGTGAAAAAAGCGGTGATGGCGTCGACCAAGCAAGGCAGCATCTATGTAATCGACCGTACCAACGGCCAGCCTGTAGTGCCGATCAACGAAATCCCTGTACCGCAAGGCGCAGTGGCCGGCGATCACACCGCGCCGACCCAACCGAAATCGGACCTGAACTTCATGCCACCGCCCCTCAAGGAGCGTGACATGTGGGGCGTGACACCGTTCGACCAGATGCTGTGCCGGATTGATTTCAAATCCATGCGCTACGACGGTCCGTTCACCCCGCCATCGCTGCAAGGTTCGATCGTTTACCCGGGTAACTTTGGCGTATTCGACTGGGGCGGCATTTCCGTCGACCCGGTGCGCCAGATTGCTTTCGTGAACCCGAGCTACATGGCGTTCAAATCGAAACTGATCCCGGCTGCCGACATCGCCAAACAAGGCCCACGGGTCAGCGAAACCGAAGGCGTGCAACCGAACAAAGGCGCGCCATACGGCGTGATCCTCGAAGCCATGCTGTCGCCATTGGGCCTGCCCTGCCAGGCGCCGGCGTGGGGTTATGTGGCCGCGGTCGACCTGACCAACCACCAAACCATCTGGATGCACAAAAATGGCACCGTGCGTGACAGCTCGCCGGTTCCAATTCCGTTGACCATGGGCGTACCAAGCCTGGGCGGTACGTTCACCACGGCCGGTGGCGTGTCCTTCCTCAGCGGTACGCTTGACCAGTACCTGCGTGCCTATGACGTGAAAAACGGCAAGCAGTTGTGGGAAGGCCGCCTGCCAGCAGGCGCGCAAACCACACCAATGACCTACACCGGTAAAGACGGCAAGCAGTACGTGCTGGTCATGGCCGGCGGTCATGGTTCCCTGGGCACCAAGCAGGGTGACTATGTGTTGGCGTTCAAACTGCCGGATTAAGTAAAACCGGCGGTAATAAAAAGGCGGCTACCTGAGTGGGTAGCCGCCTTTTTTTGTGCCGTTTACACCGGCGCGCGCTCACGGCGCATCCACATTTCAAAGGCCATGGCATTCAACGGCCGGCTGATCAAATAGCCTTGGGCCGTGTCGCACTTCCAGAGCTTGAGTAGCTTGAGGCTCGGCTCGAACTCCACGCCTTCGGCCACCACCTTGAGCCCCAGGTTGTGGCTCATTTCGATGGTCGAGCGCACGATCACGCCGTCACCGGAGGTGCTGTCGAGGTTGCGCACGAATGACTGGTCGATCTTCAGCTCCTGCACCGGCAGGCGTTGCAGTTGCGCCAGGGATGAATAGCCGGTGCCGAAGTCGTCCACCGACAGGCTGATGCCACAGCCGCGCAGTTGCTCCAGCACGCTGAGGGCCTGGGCCGGGTTGTGCATGATCGCGCTTTCGGTGATTTCAAAAATCAGTCGCCGGGCCGATACGCGGTAGTGCGCCAACAGTTCGGTAACCCGCAGGGCCAGGCTGTCATCGGCCAGGTCGTCCACCGAGATGTTCACCGACAACTGCACCTGCAACCCGCGCACCTCCCACTCGGCCAATTGCCGAATGGCTTCTTCGATCACCCAGTGAGTAAGGTTGCCCATGCTACCGGTGCGCTCGGCCAGGGGAATGAATTCGGCCGGAGACACCAGGCCCAGGCTCGGATGCTGCCAGCGCAACAGCGCTTCACCCTGGCGCACTTGGCCATGGTGCAGGTCGAGTTTGGGCTGATAACACAGGTACAACTCGCCCTCTGCCGCCGCCCGGCGCAGGTCGCGGATCAGGGTGATCTGGCGCTGGTGAGCGAGGTCGCGGTCTTGCTGGTAGATCTGCAAATAGCCCGGTAACGCCGCAGCATCGTGACGGGCAATGGCGGCGCGGCTGATCAGTTCTTCGACCTGCTGGCCATCGGCAGGGTAAGCGGCGATGCCGATGCTCACTTCGTGGCGCAGTTCAGTGTCGCCAATGCGCTGGGGCTCGGTCAACAGCCCATACAAGCGGTCAGCCAAGGCCACGACGCGGTCGATCTCGGTGTTTTCCAGCAGCAGCAAAAACTCGCTGCCGGTGATGCGCGCGGCAGTGTCGCTGGCCGACAGGCTCGACAGCAGGCAGCGGCTGGCTTCGCGGAGCATTTCTTCCACACCTTCCGGGCCGTAGCCTTCGTTGATCACCCGGTAGTTTTCAATCCCCAGGTACAGCAACACCACGGGCCGGCCGGCGCTGATGGCGCTGCCCAAGCGCTCCATGGCCAACGCCCGGTTGGGCAGGCCGGTGAGCGGGTCGTGCAGGGCGTTGTGGGCCAGTTGCCGTTCGCGCACGGCGATCCCGGTTTGCATGGCGTTGAAAGCCTGGGCCAGCAGGCCGAACTCATCATGGCTGCGTACCCGCACCGGCGTAAGGTAGTCACCGGCACCAATACGTTCGGCCGCCTGCACCAGCGCGTTGAGTGGGCGCGACACCCGACGCGCCAAAAACAACGCGCCCGCCAGCGACACCAGCAGCACCACCAGGGCTATCGCGAGAAATTGCCGGTCCAGCGGCGCGAAGGATTCAAGGGCGTGGTCCAGCGGGCTTTGCAGCAGCACCCGCACCTCACCGCCGTCTGCGGTGTTGCCCAAAGGCAGCACCTGGCTGAGATAACGCTGGCCGTGAAACAGGTTCAGTTGCGGCACCGGGTTGATGTAGGTGCCCTGCAAATCACTGACGATCGATGCCTCAAAGGCCTCCGGCTGGGTGCTGAACAGCTCGCCCCGCTGGCCGTTCTGTGTGCTGATGAACGACACTTCCAGGTTGCTCATGGAGCGCAGTTCACTGGCAAACACTTCGTCCATGGGAAGGCCCATGGCGACACGGGCAATCGGTGCGGGGTCGACGACTTCCTGCTGCACCAGCAGAAAAGGCCGGCCATCCAGGGCCACAATCAACATTTGCAGGCCACTGCGCCGGGCCAGGCGCAAGGCATCGTTATAGGGAAAGGGCTGGCCGGGGGTCAGCGCCTGTAACGTGCTGACCATCACCTGCCCGTCGAGGCCCAACACAAACACTTCACTGGACGTCAGGCCGGTGCCATGCCGGCGCAGGGCGGCGAGAATTTCGGCGGGCTCGCCCTCAGCGACAGACTGACGAAAAGGCAGGTCCGCCGTAAGCCAGTTCAAGCCGTATTGCAGGCGCCGGCCACGCAGGTCGAGCAAGCGTTCGAACACTTGGCTGCCCGTTTCCAACTGCACCCGGGCCTGGTTTTCCACGGCGCGATTGGTCGCGGTCTTCACCGCGAAATACACTGCCGCCACCACCACCAGCAACAGCAGCGCCAGCACCCCGGCGATCCGGGTTTGAAACGTATGGCGCCACCTCATTTTGTTGCCCTCTGGCAGCGCCTGCCCCCTCCAGCTGAAACGTCCCTTCGTCATACGCGTCCCTCGCGACAGCTGAATCGGCGTCAAATAAATATCCTTTTCAAAAGGATATTAGAATTATGCAGATTAGCTGTGCGAGAGAAGAAGTGCACCCAATAAATATAGGGACTTTAGCGTCATTAAATTGGCGACATATCGCCATATCTACATTCGAGCACGCATGAAGTCACTCCAGCGCCGCACCAGGTAGTTGTGCTCGTCCATCACCGAGTTCCACACCGCGATATGCCCCATGCGCTGCTCATAAGAGCCACCGTCGCGCACTTCGCCCACATCGATCAGCGGCAAGCCATCACTGCCCAGCAGCTCTTCCCGTGCGGGCAGGCCGGCGTACCAGTAATCCCATTCGGCGCTGCTCAGGTGATCGCGGCTGCGGGCCGGGTTGCCGATGTAATAACCCTGGCGCGCCATCACAGCGCCGGGCCAGCCGGACAGCCACCAGTTGAGGTAGGCATAGGCCGCATCCAGCACTGGGCCCTTGGCATGGCGCGACAACGACAACCCGCCGAACCAGGCACGATAGCCCTCACGGGGCACGGCCAGGCGATATTTGACCCCGGCCCGATGCAGGCGCATCAGGGTCGGTGACCACAAACTCTGGATGTCGATGCTCGGGCTGAGCATCAGTTGCGCCGCCTCCTCGTCATCGGACCAGAACGCCGCGAAGTGCCCTTCCTTCTGCTTGCGCACCAGGATATCGGCCAGCACATCGATCTCTTCGATGCTCATGTTGCCGATGTCCTTGAAGCTCGCAAGCCCCGCGCCCTGCACCGCCAGCGCGGCATCGAGGGCACCGATGGCGGCGTCACTTTGCAGTGCAGTACGCGCGCCCCAAGCCGGGTCCAGCAACCAGCCCCAACTCTCGTTGGCGCGGTTGAAGCCTTCGGGCAAACGCTCCGGGCGGTAGGCAAAACTGTCGGCGTTGTGGGTCAGGGGCAGCATGCTGATGCGTTCGGTTACAGTGCTGCCGAGGCTGCCGTCGTGCTGCACGAACAGACGCTCGCTGGGCACACTCCCGCTGCCCAGGCGGTCGTCGGCCGACAAACGCCCGCGCTTGGGCAGGTCGTTGATCTCGTGCCACAGCGCGATGCGCCGGGTGTCGATCGGCTGGATCGCACGCGCTGGCCACACGAAATCGACGTTGTGAAACCACTGGTCGTAGAGGTCGTAGCTGTCAGGCTGCATCACCGCGATGCGCTGGGCCTGCTCGACGTCGTACACCTGGTACACCAGGCGAATGCCCAACTCCTGCTCGGCGCGTACACGCAGGCATTCGAGCAAGGTTACCGAGGTGCCGAGGACGCGAAGCGTGATCATGCGGCGAACCTTCTGGAGAACACGTCAAAGGAGCGACGCAGCAACGCCGGGTCAAGCCCGCGCAGGATAAACACCAGGCGCGATTGCCGATCGGTGCCCGGCCAGGCAGGCAGGTGAACCGGGGCATGCAGGCAATGCTGCACGCCATGGATGACGATGGGAGCCAAACTTGCGTTCACGTTGAGCAGTCCTTTGACGCGAAGAATACGTTCGCCGTGGCATCTTAGCAGCATCGATAACCAGACCCCGAAACCGACCCAATCCAGCGGCTGGTCGAAGGTCAGGCAACAGACTTGCGCGGCGCCGTGGTTGGCGGCGGTGGTTTGATGGAGTTTCCAGCGGCTGACCTCGGCAGCGGGTTCGGCGCTGCGCAGGCCTTCGCCGAGCAGCAGTTGTTCACCGCTGTCGATATCACAGGTGTTGAGGATCGGCGTACCGGCGTTCAGTGCCTGCAAGTGCGCGCGCAGTGGGGCACAGTCGTCGACGAGGTCGGTCTTGCTCAACAGCAGGCGATCGGCGGCGGCCACTTGGGCCAGCCATTCAGGGTGCAGGCGCTCTTGCAAGGCGGCATGGCTGGCGTCTACCAACGTCACCACCAGGCCGATATGAAAGCGCCCGCGCAGTTGCACGTCGTTGTTCAAGGTGGCGAGGATCGGCGCCGGGTCGGCCAGGCCGGTGGTTTCCAGGATCACCCGTTTGAAGGCCGGAATCTCGCCCCGCTCACGGCGCTGCAACAGGCCGAGCAAGGCGTCTTTCAACTCGCCGCGAATCGAACAGCAGACGCAACCGCTGGGCAGCAGCACCGTGTCCGGCGCGACCTCTTCCACCAACAAATGGTCGATGCCGACGTCACCGAACTCATTGATCAGCAACGCCGTGTCGCCGAGGCTTTCGCCTTGCAGCAAGCGCTTGAGCAAGGTGGTCTTGCCGCTGCCGAGAAAGCCGGTGATGACGTTGAGGGCGATGCTCATATTTCTACCTCGTTGCTGGCCCCCTGTAGGAGCGAGCTTGCTCGCGAAAAACCTGAGAACGCCGCGTTTAACCAGACAGGGCGCGTTATCGTTGAAGTTTTTCGCGAGCACGCTCGCTTCTACAGAAGACCGTGTTCCAAATGGTCGAGTAATTGGGGATCAAGAGGGTCCAGCGGCCGACCGAGCATGGTCTCTGCCGCCCGCCACAGCTGATCCAGGCCGCTGGCCAGTTCCTGTTTGCCGGTGGCGCCCAGCAGCAGATAGGACGCGCCCTGGAAGTCTTCGACCTTGAGCCGGAACACCGCCAGCACCTGGTTGATCGCGGCGATTCGGCGCAGGCGCTCGCGGCGCCGGGGCAACTCATCGCCCAAGGGGTCACTCCAGTGCAGGTCTTCGCCCAGCAGGCCGCAGAGTCCGCACATGCTTATTGCCCGCTCATGGCATGACATCGCCGGAGTTCGGGCCCAGGGTCTGGCCGACGAACAGGTTGCCGCCCGGCTCACTCGCCAGCAGCACGGCGGTGGGCGCCACTTCGTCCGCCAGGCCGAAACGGCCCAAGGGCAACTCGGCGGCCTTGGCGCGTTTCCAGGTGTCGCTGATGCCGCCTACCAACGGCGTCTCAATCGGCCCGGGGGCGATGGCGTTGACCAGCACGTTGTCCTTGGCCACTTCCAGCGCCAGGGATTTGGTGAAACCGATCACGCCCGCCTTGGCCGCCGCATAGTGCGTCAGCTCGGCGCCGCCCTTGATGCCCAGTTGCGAGGCGACGTTGATGATCCGGCCCCAGCGCTGGGCGATCATGTGGGGCAAGGCGCGCTGGCTGGCGACGAACACGCTGGTGAGGTCGACGCGCAGCATGTCGTTCCACATGCCTATGGTGAGGTCGACGCAACGGGCCTGGGTGAGCATGCCGGCGTTGTTGACCAGGATGTCGATGCCGCCGTAGTGGGTGACGCAGGCATCGACGCTGGCCTGGGCGCCGTCGACGGTGCCGACGTCGGCCACGCATTCGAGGACTTCAGCACCGAGGTTGCGGCAGGTGATCGCGGTTTCGGCGAGGCTTGCGGCGTCGCGGTCGGCCAATAGCAGGCGTGCGCCTTCGATGGCGTAGGCACGGGCGATGGCGGCGCCGATACCGCTGCCGGCGCCGGTGATGACGGCGCGGCGGTTAGAGAGTTGGGGCATGGTGAACTCCTTAAATAATCAAACGGCGAACGCGGTCAAAAATGTGGGAGCGAGTCCGGCTTAAAACCGGGGGTTAATCCGGCCAGCGCACGGTCAGCCCACCATCAATCACAATGCTCTGCCCGGTCAGGTAACTCGACTCCTCACTGGTCAAAAACCGCACCAGGGACGCCACTTCATCCGCCCGCCCTACCCGGCCCAGCGGTATCGCCCGCGCCGCTTTCGCCAGCCCTTCCGGCCCCAGGGAGTTCTTCGCATCCAGCGACTGCGGCGTCTCGATCAACCCCGGAATCACCGCGTTGCAGCGAATCCCCAACGGCGCCAATTCCACCGCCAGCGACCGGCATAACCCCGGCACGCCCGCCTTCGCCGCCGCATAGTGCGCATGCTCCTGCCAGCCATACACACCACCGGCAATCGACGAAATCGCCACCAACGCGCCGCCTTCATGCATATGCCGGGTCGCCGCCCGGAAGGTGCGCATCACCCCGGTCAGGTCGACGTTGAGCATCTCGTTCCACAGCTCGTCGGTCATCTCCAGCAACGGCGCACGCCGCAACAATCCTGCGTTGGCCACCGCGTAATCGAGGCGACCAAAGTGCTGGATCGCCTGCGCAGCCAGGTTATCCACCGATGCGGTGTCGCCCACATCCAGCGGCAACATCAGGCATTCACCGCCAGCCTCTTCCACCAGCGCAACGGTGTGATGCGGGTCATGGGGATCGGCCGGGTAATACCCGCCCACCACCGCCACGCCGCTGCGGGCATACGCCACCGCGAGGGCCTGGCCGATGCCGCTGGCGGCACCGGTAATCAACGCAACTTTACGACTCATCAAATGACTCCTTACTGGACGGTTTCCGGACGCACATGGCGCGCGGCAAACATCAACGCACCGGACAGGAAGCACGGCAGCGCACCGAACCACAGCGCGGCGGTCTGCCAGTCACTGCCGGCCGACAACACTTGAGTAGCGCCGAACCCTGCGACCACAGCACCAATCGGCCCCATGGCATGGATGATCGCGCCACCGGTGGCACGAATGCTGGTGGGGAAACTTTCGCTGATGAAAAACAGCGCCGCCGAGTACGGCCCGATCAGGAAGAACAGGCCCAGGCTGTACAGCCCAACCACCATCGCCATATTGCTCGGACCAAACAGCATCCCGGCAAACGCCAGCCCGCCGAGCATCCAGCCCAGGCCGATCACGTTGCGGCGGCCGATCTTATCGCCCATCCAGCCGTGGCTGAGGTAACCGCAGTAACCCACCAGGTTCGACAGCACGAGGATGATCAGCGAGTTCTCGAACGAGATGTGGTGCACGCTGACGATCACCGAAGTACCCAGCACGCTGAACACCTGGATCGCCGCCCAGTTGAGCAACAGCGCCGCGCCAATCACCAACGTTGCACGGCGGGCGGGGCCACGAAATGCGGCCTTGAGGCCGGCCTTGCTGTGTTCGTCATAGTCCACGCCGTAGGTCACGGCGACGTTCTGCGCTTCTTTCACCGAGCCGCTTTTGCGCAGCTCGCTGATGCGCTGGTGAATCTGAAACTGCGGGCTCTCCTTAAGCTTGCGCGCCATGACCGCAATCACAATCGCCGGGATCGCCGCAAACACAAAGCAACCCTGCCAGCCAATCACCGGCAGCAACAGTGCTGTCAAACCTGCCGCGATCAACGCGCCCACCGGCCAGCCGCCTTGCACCAGGCTGTAGATAAAACCGCGACGCTTGGCCAGTTTCGGGTCGTCAGAGGCGGCGTACAGCTCGCTCAGGTAGGTAGCGTTAACGGTTTCCTCGGCATAACCCAGGCCGCCCAGCGAACGGATCAGGATCAGCGAAGACTTGCCCCACGCGCCGCCAATGGCGGTCAGTGCCGAGCAGATCGCCGAACCGGCCACGGTGAAAATAATCCCTTTGCGCCGACCCAGCTTGTCCACGATCGGACCGATGGCCAGCGCTACCACGGCGGTGCCTACCGCCACCCATGTCGCAATCTGCGCTTGCTCCACTTCACCCCAATTAAAGTGCCGCCCGATTTCCGGCAGTAAGGTGCCGAACAGGATGAAGTCATACACTGCGAACACCCAGGCGAAAAACGCGATCCAGGTGGCGAAACGCACTTCCTTGGGCGTCAGTTGCCGGGGTTTCCAGCCAGTCAGATCAAGCTTGTTGTAGATAGACATGAATCGCGCCTCGCAAGGTGGGCCAGGGGTTAGGTACAGGTGTCAGGTACGCGGTTGGCGGCGGATAAAGTCATCGGCGATTTCGTCGAAGGTGAGGAAGCGCACGCCGGCATGGCTCTGGATGTGTTCGATCAGCCGTTCAAGCATCAACAGCACTTGCGGGCGGCCGGAAACGTCGGGGTGGATGGTCATGGTGAACACCGCGTGTTCGTGCTCGCGGTAGACCCAGTCGAACTGGTCGCGCCACATTTCTTCCAGGTGACGCGGGTTGACGAAGCCGTGGCTGTTGGGGGCTTTCTTGATGAACATCATCGGCGGCAGGTCGTCGAGGTACCAGTTGGCCGGGATCTCCACCAGGTCGGTTTCTTCGCCGCGCACCAAGGGTTTCATCCAGGTGTCGGGGTGCTGGCTGTAATCGATCTTGGTCCAGCTGTCGCCCTTGCGCACGTAGTACGGGTGGAAGTCGTTGTGCATCAGGCTGTGGTCGTACTTAATGCCTTTTTTCAGCAGCAGTTCGTTGGTGACCTTGCTGAATTCCCACCATGGCGCGACGTAGCCGGTGGGGCGTTTGCCGGTGACCTGGGTGATCAGTTCGATGGACTTGTCGAGAACGATTTCTTCCTGCTCGGCCGTCATCGCAATCGGGTTTTCGTGGCTGTAGCCGTGCACACCGATTTCGTGGCCGGCGTCGGCCACCGCCTTCATCTGCTCGGGGAAGGTTTCCATCGAGTGGCCAGGAATAAACCAGGTGGTGCGCAGGCCGTAGCGCTCGAACAATTTGAGCAGGCGTGGCGCGCCGATTTCACCGGCGAACAGGCCACGGGAAATGTCGTCCGGGGAGTCTTCGCCGCCATAGGAGCCGAGCCAGCCGGCGACCGCGTCGACGTCGACGCCAAATGCACAGAGGATGTCTTTAGCCATGATGTGTCTCCTTAAAAAGTGAGTGCTGTTTCGACTGACAGGGCAGCCCGAAGCAGGCGCGCGTCTTCGCCGCTGGGGGCGCTGAGCAGCAGGCCGGTGGGCAGGCCCAGGGCATCGCGGCCGCTGGGCAGGCTGACGCCGGGCATGTCCAGCAAACTGCCGGGCATGGTCAGGCGCAGGGTGGCGAGGTTGGTGCTGACGAACAGTTGATCGTCGGCTTCCAGTGGCGCCAGGGCCGGGGCAACGTGGGCCACGGTGGGGGTGATGAGGATGGCGCCGTCGAGTTCATCGACAAGCTGCTGTTGCAGCCGGCGGCGGGCTTCGTAGAGCGCCAGCAGCTGGCTGGCGGGTAGCGTGCGCGCGGCTTCAAGGCGACGGCGTACGCGCGGGTCGAGTTGTTCGGCGTCGGGGCTGTCGAGCAGGGCTTCGTGGAGGGCGAAAGCCTCGAAGGAGCCGAGCCAGCCTTGGTGCTGGATCAGGTCGAGGGTGGCCTGGAAGGTCTTCGAGGGGCGCACTTCAATCAGCGCACCTTCGGTTTTCAATCGGTCTACGCACTGCTGCAGGTTATCGCGCACGCCGGGTTCGACGCGGGCGTCTTCCAGCACACTCTGTTCGACCCAAAAGCGCTGGCCATTGAGGCTGCGGGCCTGGCGTGGCTGGCGCTGGTCGCGACCGTTGAGCAGGTCGTCGATGGCCAGCGCATCGCGCACGCTGCGGGTCAGCGGGCCGAGGCTGTCGAGGGTATGGGCCAACGGGAAAACGCCGTCGCGGCTGTAGCGCCGGCAACTGCTGCGATAACCCACCACGCCATTCAGCGCAGCGGGAATGCGAATGGAGCCTGCGGTGTCGGTGCCCATGGCGATCGGCACGATACCGGCCGCCACGACGACGGCTGAACCCGACGACGAGCCACCGGGAATTCGCGGTTGGTCGACGCTGCTCGGGTTGTGCGGCGTGCCGAAATGCGGGTTCAGGCCCAGGCCGGAGTACGCCAGCTCACTGAGGTTGGTCTTGCCCACGCTGACCATCCCGGCGCGGCATAGCAGGCCTACGCTCGGCGCGTCCAGCAAAGCGGCCGGCGCGTTGCTGCGATAGGCCGCGCCAGCCGTGGTAATGCTGCCGGCCACATCAAACAAATCTTTCCAGGCCAGGGGCACACCGTCGAACACGCTCAACGGCTGGCCGGCACGCCAGCGGGCAGCGGACGCTTGGGCCTCACGGCGGGCGCGCTCGGCGGTCAGGGAGATGAACACGCTGGGGGCCATGCTCGCGTGAACGAGCGCCTGTTCGAGGGCGTGCACCGGGTCGCTGCGACCGCTGGCGAAATCCTCGGCCAGTGAAGTGGCGTCTGACATGGGAATGACCTTTTAAAAACGTACATATTAATAAAATGTACATTTTATAAAGGCAGCTTTCGTGCCAGTCTTGTGAAGAGCGCGTTTGGCGCATCCGGCACTTTGGAGCAGATCCACAGGCTAGATGGGTTTGAGACATCAAAAGAAATATCAGTGGGCGTTTAATAATCGGCCACAATGAAATAATGTATCTTTTATTAATAAGTACATTTTTGTGCAGAAAAGTAACATCCACCCTCTAAAGGCCCCAAAAAAGTGCCACCGACGTGGCGCAGAGTGACAGGCGCAACTATGAGAGAATCTCCGGCCACCGACCCGTTTGCTCCAGAGAACCCGATGAAAGCAGTGCCAGCCTCGGCTTCCCGTTACGCGATGATTCACCAGGTTTTGCGCGACGCAATCACCCACGGCACCGCCCGCCATGGCCTGGTGTTGCTGGAAGCGCCGCTGGCCGAACTGTTCGGCACCAGCCGGGTGCCGGTGCGCAAAGCCCTGAACCTGTTGCATGACGAAGGGCTGATTTGCCGCTTCGATGGCCGGGGTTACCTGATCAACCCCGAAGGCCTGGACATGGAGCCGCTGCGCCTGCCCCTGAGCCATGCGCACCTGGGCCTCAACGGTGAAGATGAACTGGTAGACACCCGGCCACTGGGGGAGCGCATCGTCGAGGAGATCGGCGCAGCGCTGTCCACCTGCATCGCTTTCGGCCACTACCGCCTGGATGAACAGGCCGCCGCCGAGCACTACAACGTCAGCCGCGCGGTGGTGCGTGAAGCGCTGATGCGCCTGCGCGACCGTGGCCTGGTAGAAAAAGAACCCTATTCCCAATGGCTGGCCGGGCCGCTGACCGCCCGGGAAGTCACCGAAGACTACGAACTGCGCGCCTGCCTGGAGCCCGAAGCCCTGCGCCAGAGCGCGCCAGACCTCGACCGCGACCTGCTGCACGCCATGCTGCAGCGGGTGCTCGACGCGCAGAACAGCGCCCATTGCAGCCTGGAAGAGATCGAGCAGATCGAGGAAGACCTGCACCAGCACTGCCTCGCCGGCCTGCAAAACCGCAAGATCGCCGCGCTGATCCGCCAGGGGCAGAGCCCGATGATCATCAGCCGGATTTTCTACCGCCTGCTGGGCATTGGCGCCGATCCGGCGATGCTGGCCGAGCATCGGTTGATCCTGGAGCTGTTGCTGCATGGCGCATTCGACGCCGCTGCCCTGAACCTGCGCGAGCACCTGCAACGGGCCCGGCAGCGGATGTTGCAGCGTTTGAAGGTGCTGTCGGTGCTGCCCGAACAGCCGCTACCCGCCTACCTGCACAAACTCAGCTGACGAAACGCAATCCAACCTGTGGGAGCGGGCTGGCTCGCGAATGCGATGGGTCAGCCAATACATGTGCGACTGATGCACCGAATTCGCGAGCAAGCCCGCTCCCACATCGGTCCAGCAGCGTTTCGAAAATATTGTGCAATTTGTTGCTAACCGCCCTCGCCCATTGAAACCACTGCCGACCTGCCCCATCTAACTTGCATACTTCCTTATGCAGGTGCCCCATGAGCGACCAGCAAGAATTCCCGGACATCGACCTCAACGACTACGCCGACCCGGAAAACGCTGAACACACTTCCTCCAACACTGGCCTGGCCCTGCCTGGGCAAAACCTGCCCGACAAGGTCTACATCATCCCGATCCACAACCGGCCTTTCTTCCCGGCGCAAGTGTTGCCGGTGATCGTCAATGAAGAGCCGTGGGCCGAAACCCTGGAGCTGGTGAGCAAATCCGACCACCATTCCCTTGCCCTGTTCTTCATGGAAACCCCGCCAGAAGATCCGCGCCACTTTGACACCTCCAGCCTGCCGCTGTACGGCACCCTGGTGAAGGTGCATCACGCCAGCCGCGAAAACGGCAAGCTGCAATTCGTCGCCCAGGGCCTGACCCGCGTGCGGATCAAGACCTGGCTCAAGCACCACCGCCCACCGTACCTGGTGGAAGTTGAATACCCGCACCAGCCGACCCAACCGACCGACGAGGTCAAGGCCTACGGCATGGCGCTGATCAATGCGATCAAGGAACTGCTGCCGCTCAACCCGCTGTACAGCGAAGAGCTGAAGAACTACCTCAACCGCTTCAGCCCCAACGACCCGTCGCCGCTGACCGACTTTGCCGCTGCCCTCACCTCGGCCACCGGCAACGAGCTGCAGCAAGTGCTGGACTGCGTGCCCATGCTCAAGCGCATGGAAAAAGTCTTGCCGATGTTGCGCAAGGAAGTCGAAGTCGCGCGCCTGCAAAAAGAAATCTCCGCCGAAGTGAACCGCAAGATCGGCGAGCACCAGCGCGAGTTCTTCCTCAAGGAACAGCTCAAGGTCATCCAGCAAGAGCTGGGGCTGACCAAGGACGATCGCAGCGCCGACGTCGAACAGTTCGAACTACGCCTGGTGGGTAAGGTGCTGCCGACCCAGGCGCAGAAACGCATCACTGAAGAAATGAACAAGCTGTCGATCCTGGAGACCGGTTCGCCGGAGTATGCGGTCACCCGCAACTACCTGGACTGGGCCACCTCGGTGCCGTGGGGCGTGTATGGCGAGGACAAACTCGACCTCAAGCACGCCCGCAAAGTGCTCGATAAACACCACGCCGGCCTGGACGACATCAAGAGTCGCATCCTCGAATTCCTGGCAGTGGGCGCCTACAAAGGCGAAGTCGCCGGTTCCATCGTGTTGCTGGTGGGCCCGCCGGGTGTGGGTAAGACCAGCGTAGGTAAATCGATTGCCGAATCCCTCGGTCGCCCGTTCTACCGCTTCAGCGTCGGCGGCATGCGTGACGAGGCCGAGATCAAGGGCCATCGCCGCACCTACATCGGCGCCATGCCGGGCAAGCTGGTGCAAGCGCTCAAAGATGTGGAAGTGATGAACCCGGTGATCATGCTCGACGAGATCGACAAGATGGGCCAGAGCTACCAGGGCGACCCGGCCTCGGCGCTGCTCGAAACCCTGGACCCGGAACAGAACGTCGAATTCCTCGACCACTACCTGGACCTGCGACTGGACCTGTCCAAAGTGCTGTTCGTGTGCACCGCCAACACCCTGGATTCGATCCCCGGCCCGTTGCTGGACCGGATGGAAGTGATTCGCCTGTCGGGCTATATCACCGAAGAAAAAGTCGCGATTGCCAAGCGCCACCTGTGGCCAAAGCAGTTGGAAAAAGCCGGCGTGTCGAAAAACAGCCTGTCCATCAGCGACGGCGCCCTGCGCGCCCTGATCGATGGCTACGCCCGCGAAGCCGGTGTGCGCCAGCTGGAAAAACAGCTGGGCAAACTGGTGCGCAAGGCGGTGGTCAAGCTGCTGGATGAGCCGGACTCGGTGATCAAGATCGGCAACAAGGACCTGGAAGCGTCCTTGGGCATGCCGGTGTTCCGTAATGAGCAAGTGCTGTCCGGTACGGGCGTGATTACAGGCCTGGCCTGGACCAGCATGGGCGGCGCGACCCTGCCGATCGAGGCCACACGCATTCACACGCTGAACCGTGGCTTCAAACTCACCGGGCAACTGGGTGACGTGATGAAGGAATCGGCCGAGATTGCCTACAGCTACATCAGCTCCAACCTGAAGTCGTTTGGCGGTGACCCGAAGTTCTTCGACGAAGCCTTCGTGCACCTGCACGTGCCGGAAGGCGCCACGCCCAAAGACGGCCCGAGCGCCGGGGTGACCATGGCCAGTGCGTTGCTGTCGCTGGCGCGTAACCAGGCGCCGAAAAAAGGCGTAGCGATGACCGGCGAACTGACGTTGACCGGGCATGTACTGCCGATTGGCGGGGTGCGCGAGAAGGTGATTGCGGCGCGGCGCCAGAAGATTCACGAGTTGATCTTGCCGGAGCCCAATCGCGGGAGTTTTGAGGAATTGCCGGAGTACCTGAAGGAAGGGATGACGGTGCACTTTGCCAAGCGGTTTGCGGATGTGGCGAAGGTGTTGTTCTGACCGTTATGTAGTGTCTGAGCTGGCCCCTTCGCGAGCAAGCCCGCTCCCACACTTGACCGAGTTCATCCTTTGGAATGCGGTCGAATGTGGGAGCGGGCTTGCTCGCGAAGGGGCCGGTGCAGCCAACACAACGCCATCTGTCACACCTTGTCTCATCTTCGGTTATGCTCGCCCTTCGTCGCCAAACAACGGAGCCCCCATGACCGCTGCCCGCCTGCTTCTCCCCCTGAGCCTTTGCCTGCTCGCCGCCTGTGCCAGTGCGCCGAAGCAAAACGTCACCGTGGAAAAACAGAGCGCTTGCCCGCTGCAACTCAAAACCGGGCAAAACCTGATCCTGACCCTGCCCAGCAACCCCACCACCGGTTACCGCTGGGCCATCCAGGACTCGGCCGGCGGTGTGCTGCGCAGCCTCAGCCCCGAGGTCTACAGCAACACCGAAGACACCGGCGTAGTCGGCAGTGGCGGCCAGTCCACCTGGCGCTTCCAGGCCTCTAATGCAGGCCAGGGCCGTTTGCGCCTCACCTCACAACAACCCTGGGAGCCGGAAGCAGAACCGGCCGAAACCTTCGACTGCGCCATTACGGTGAACTGATATGCCATGGATGATCCTTGCGTTGATGGGTGCGGTGACCTTTATCTACGGCCTGAGCACCCACGCCACCCTGCTCTGCTTGCTCGTCAAGCCGCTGCCGGTGCTGGCGCTGCTGGGCTGGCTGCATGATGCGCCGCCCACCGACTATCGACGCTGGATCAGCCTGGGGCTGATTTTTTCACTGGTGGGCGATGTGCTGCTGGCCTGGCCCGGCGACTTGTTCATCTTTGGCCTCGGCGCGTTTTTGTTCGCGCACCTGGCGTACCTGAAAGCCTACTTGAGCGACTGCCGCCGCCCGGCGATCTTGCCACTGGTGTTGGCGCTGGTGGTTGGCGCGATCTTGCTGAGCATCCTGATATCCCACGGCCTTGGCCCATTGCTGGTGCCGGTGGTGGTTTACGCATTGGTGATCAGCGCCATGCTCTGGCGGGCGCTGGCGCGATTGGGCAGCGAAGTGCCCAAACGCTCGGCGTACCTGGCGGCGGCGGGCGCGGTGTCGTTTGTGTTTTCCGACACGCTGATCGGGATCAATCGGTTTGTGGTGGCGTTTGAAGCGGCGCCGTATTTGCTGATCGTCAGCTATTGGCTGGGGCAGTGGGGAATCACCGCATCGGCGTTCCATCAGACAACCCGCGCATCCGAAGACCAATTTGGCTAAAATGCCGGCCTTTTCCCCCTCGTCGCCGGAACAGCCGTGAGCAAAGAACCCGATCGCCTATTCGCCCAGCCCCTGCCCCAGGTGCCGGACTTCGCCTTCAACGAAGACGTGGTGCGGGTTTTCCCGGACATGATCAAGCGCTCGGTGCCCGGTTACCCGACCATCGTCGAGAACCTCGGCGTGCTGGCGGCGCAGTTTGCCCAGCCCAATAGCGTGCTCTACGACCTTGGTTCGTCCCTCGGCGCGGTGACCCAGGCCCTGCGCCGTCACGTGCGCACCGACGGTTGCCGGGTGATCGCTGTGGATAACTCGGCGGCGATGGTCGAGCGTTGCCGCGAATACCTCAATGGCCAGGACTCGATGTTCCAGGAGTTGCTGCCGGTGGACGTGATCGAGGGCGATATCCTCGCGCTGCAATTCCAGCCAGCTTCGGTCGTGGCGCTGAACTTCACCCTGCAATTTATCGCCCCCGAACAGCGCCTGGCCTTGCTCTCGCGCATTCGCCAGTCGCTGCTGCCGGGCGGCGCGTTGATCCTCTCGGAAAAGCTGCGCTTCAATGATTCGCAAGAACACGCGCTGCTCACCGATTTACATATCGCCTTCAAGCGCGCCAACGGCTACAGCGAACTGGAAATCGCCCAGAAGCGCAGCGCCATCGAAAACGTCATGAAGCCCGACAGCCTCGAAGAACACCGCGAACGCCTGCTGGCGGCCGGGTTCTCGAAAGTCGTGCCGTGGTTCCAGTGTCTTAACTTTTCCTCGTTGATTGCCTTGCCATGATTGATCTGTCTCCCCTCGCCCGCCATCTGGTCGGCACTCCCCTGGCCGTATGGGCCCAAGGCCTGCAAGCGCAACTCGATGCGAAGATGGAGAAGGGTCACGGCGACCTGGAACGCTGGCAAAGCGCGCTGGATGCGCTGCCGAAGATCATGCCCAGTGAAATCGACCTGCTGAACGGCCTGGTGCTGGACACCGATTGCGACGATGAAACCCGCGCGCAAATGCGCACCGCACTGATGGGGTTGTGCCCGTGGCGCAAGGGTCCGTTTGATCTGTTCGGCGTGCACGTCGACACCGAATGGCGCTCGGACTGGAAGTGGTCGCGGGTCGCGCCGCACCTGGACCTCAAGGGCAAACGCATCCTCGATGTGGGCTGCGGCAACGGCTATTACATGTGGCGCATGCTCGGCGCGGGGGCAGACAGCGTGATTGGCGTCGACCCCAACTGGCTGTTCTTCTGCCAGTTCCAGGCGGTGCAGCGTTACCTGTCGACGCCTAAGGCCTGGCACCTGCCATTCCCGTTTGAAGACCTGCCGCCGAATATGGAAGGCTTCGACACAGTGTTTTCCATGGGCGTGTTCTATCACCGTCGTTCGCCGATCGAGCATTTGCTGGCGCTGAAAGATTGCCTGGTGAAGGGCGGTGAATTGGTGTTGGAGACGTTGGTGGTTGAAGGCGATCAGCAACAGGTGCTGGTGCCGGAAGATCGCTACGCGCAGATGCGCAACGTGTGGTTCCTGCCGTCGGTGCCGGCGCTGATGCTGTGGCTACGGCGTGCAGGCTTCAGTGATGTGCGTTGTGTGGATGTGAGCGTGACGACGATCGAGGAACAGCGCGGCACGGAGTGGATGAAGTATCAGTCCCTCAGCGACTTCCTGGACCCTGAAGATCACAGCAAGACCCTCGAAGGGCTGCCAGCGCCGATGCGGGCAGTGATTGTCGCCAAGAAGTAACCCCCAATCTCCCAGAGCAGTGGAGATCAAAAATGTGGGAGCGGGCTTGCTCGCGAATGCGGTGGATCAGTCAGCACCTGTATTGACTGACACACCGCATTCGCGAGCAAGCCCACACACATTGGCCCTCGGTGTTCTCTAGAGTGTTGGCTTGGCTCTTCGCGCCTTGAAGAACTCGCTCAACACCGTCCCGCACTCTTCGGCCAACACGCCGCCCTCATACAGCACCCGATGGTTGAGAAAGCCCTGGGTAAAAAACTGCCCCTGGCTTTGCACAATCCCGGCTTTCGGCTCCAGCGCGCCGTACACCACGCGGGCAATCCGCGAGTGCACGATCAGCCCGGCGCACATGCTGCACGGCTCCAGCGTCACATAGAGCGTACTGCCCGGCAGCCGGTAATTGCTCACGGCCTGGGCAGCCGCGCGAATCGCAACCATCTCGGCATGCGCACTGGGGTCGTTGCCGCTGATGGGGCAGTTGAAGCCGCGCCCGATGATTGCGCCATCCTGCACCAGCACCGCGCCCACCGGCACTTCGCCCAGCGCGGCGCCCTGGGCGGCCAGGGCCAGCGCTTCACGCATGAAGTCCTGATCGCGGCTGCGGTCGATAATCGCCATAGGGCGAATCTGGCGCATCACGCCACCTCGATGGCGGCCATCAGGCCGGTTTCCATGTGGTCGATCACATGGCAGTGGAACATCCAGACACCCGGGTTATCCGCCACCAACGCCACGCGGGCACGTTCGTTCTTGCCCAGCAGGTAGGTGTCGGTGAAGTACGGAATCACCTTGTGGCGGTTCGAGGCGATGACCTTGAAACTCATGCCGTGCAGGTGGATCGGGTGTTGGTATTGGGTCATGTTTTTCAATTCGAAAATGTAGCTCTTGCCCTTTTCAAGCTTGGCAATCGGGCGGTCGGCGCAGGTCTTGTCGGTGATGTCCCAGGCCTGGCCGTTGATCTGCCACAGGCTCGGCGGCTTATTGTCCACGTTCACCGAGACCGATCCAACCCATTCGAAATTGAAGTTGAGTTTCTCGGCATTGGCCAGGTCCGGCTCGGAAATCGGGTTGGCGGGCAACGCGGGCGGCCATTCGGTGGGCGCGTCGGTGCTGGCGACCGAGCGGAAGGTGCCCAGGCGTACCGGCCCGTTGCGGATCGACAACTCTTCACCGGCGGGAGGCGCCTTGATCGCCAGGCAAATGCGCATGCCGGGGCCCAGCCAGTATTCCTTGCCCAACGGGCGCGGCTCGACGGGGTTGCCGTCCAGGGCATAGATCTGCGCTTCAACGTCGGGGATGTTGATGCGATAGGTCAGGGTGTTGTCGAGGTTGAGCAGGCGCACGCGGGTGATCTGCCCGGCCGGTAAATCGATCACCGCCTGGGACACGCCATTGATGGTCGACAGGCGCCCGGCGGTGCCACCACGGGCCGCTTCGCGGGGAATGCTGAAGGCGACAAAGGCGCCCTCTTCGTCCACGTGCCAGCTTTTCAGGCTCAGCGTGCGTTCGTGTTTGAAACCGGTGGGTTCGCGCTCTTCGATGATCAGCGGGCCCACCAGGCCACGGCCCAGTTCTTCGCTGCTGTTCACGTGCGGGTGATACCAGTAGCTGCCGGCATCGGGCACGCGGAATTTGTAGTCGAAGTATTCGCCCGGCAGTACCGGCAGTTGCGAGACGTAG
This sequence comes from Pseudomonas sp. K2I15, assembly GCF_002204795.1. Taxonomy (GTDB): domain Bacteria; phylum Pseudomonadota; class Gammaproteobacteria; order Pseudomonadales; family Pseudomonadaceae; genus Aquipseudomonas. The sequence goes on along the minus strand of NZ_NIXO01000017.1, from coordinate 52,591 downwards.
GGCACGCCGTCCATTTCCAGCGGCAGGCGAATGCCGTGCCAGTGGATGGTGGTGGCAACCGGCAAGTGGTTGATAAACCGCACCCGCAGCCATTCACCCTGGCGCACCCGCAATTCGGTGCCCGGCGCCGAAGGGCCAAAGGCCCAGGCTTCGGTCTTGTGCCCCGGCACCAGTTCCACGTCCAGCGGTGCAGCGATCAGTTCGTAATCGTGCCCCGCTTCGGCCTCGGCGACCTTGCCCAGCCAGTAGCGGTAAGCGCCACCGGCGCCGACGCCCACTACGGCGAGACCGGCCAGACCACCCAGGATTTGTCGACGGGAAAACGATTGGGACACAACAACCTCACGTATCTGCCGCGAGTCCGAGACCCGCAAAGGGCAGATACCATACACCGGCATCACCTAAACAGTAAGGGTTCGCATTGACCCATGTGGGAGCGGGCTTGCTCGCGAAGGCGGTGTGTCAGTCGGCCCATCTGACCCTGGCACACCGCCTTCGCGAGCAAGCCCGCTCCCACATTTGATCTTCAGCGCTTTTTTAATGTTTGGCAGCAGCCAGAATCAAGGCTTTCATCTCGGCGACGGCACCTTTGAAACCGACGAACAGCGCGTGCGCCACCAGCGCATGGCCGATGTTCAACTCGTTGATGCCCTTGATCGCGGCCACGGCTTCGACGTTGTGGTAGTGCAGGCCATGGCCGGCATTGACGATCAGGCCTTCGCCCAGGCCGCAGTTGACGCCGTCGATGATGCGCTGCAATTCGTCGGCGACTTCGGTCGGCGTGGTGGCATCGGCGTAACGGCCGGTGTGCAGTTCGATGGCCGGGGCACCCACACGGCGCGAGGCTTCGATCTGGCGCTCGTCGGCGTCGATGAACAGCGAGACTTCACTGCCGATCTTCGACAAGCGCTCCACCGCGGCCTTGATCCGCGCTTCCTGGCCGGCCACATCAAGGCCACCTTCGGTGGTCAGTTCCTGGCGGGTTTCCGGCACCAGGCAGATATGCGCCGGGCGGATGCGTTCGGCGAACGCCATCATTTCTTCGGTCACGCCCATTTCGAAGTTCATGCGGGTTTGCAGCACGTCCTTGAGCAACAGCACGTCGCGCTCCTGGATGTGGCGGCGGTCTTCGCGCAGGTGCACGGTGATGCCGTCGGCGCCTGCTTCTTCGGCGTCCAGCGCGGCCTTGACCGGATCCGGGTAACGGGTGCCCCGGGCCTGGCGCAGGGTGGCTACGTGGTCGATGTTCACGCCGAGAAGAATGCGATTGCTGGTGGTCACGAAAAGCGCTCCTGAAGAGGGAAGGAATCGCTGCACAGCATACACGGGGATGTCAGGGCTTTCGAAACAACTCGCGGCTGACCAGTGGCCGACCGCCCAAATGCACGGCCAGCGCCTGGCGCATCAGGCGCTTGGCGGCCGACAAAGCGCCGGGGGCGGTCCAGTCGGCTTTGCTCATGGCCAAAAGCTCGGTGCCCTGGAACAGGCCGGGTTGCAATAGGTAGACCCGCTCCAGACCGGCGTCGACTTGCAGGCGGTACATACCGTCGGCAGCGATGGGGTCGCCGTGCAGGTCCTGGCTCAGTTCGAAGCCGTAGCCCAAGTCATCCAGCAGGCGCCATTCGAATGCGCGCAGCAGCGGCTCCAAAGGGCGGCCTTCAGCGAGGGCAAGCAAGGTGGCGGCGTAGTGGTCGAATACGCCGGGGTGTGGGTCTTCGGCGGGGAGCAGGCGAATCAGCAATTCGTTGAGATAGAGGCCGCTGAACAGCGCCTCACCGTTGAGCCAGTTGGAGGCGCCGGCGGCTTCCATGCGACCGACGTTCTTCAACTCGCCGCGTCCGCGAAACTCCACTTCGAGGGCCACGAAAGGCCGCGCCAGGGTGCCGGCCTTGCCGCGTGCACTGCGCAAGACGGCGCGCAGGCGGCCTTGAGGCGTGAGGAAGTCCACCAGGGCGCTGGTCTCGCGGTAGGCGCGGCTGTGCAAGACGTAGGCGGGTTGGCCGGTGGGTGGGGTGGAGGACATGAGACGGGAGCTTTTCCTGTGGCGAGGGGGCTTGTCCCCCGTTGGGCTGCGCAGCAGCCCCAAACAAAGTAGCTGCAGTCTTTCAGAAAGACCTCATTGTTTGCTTTTAGGGCTGCTTCGCAGCCCAACGGGGGACAAGCCCCCTCGCCACAACAAGCCCCTCATCCACAAATCCGGCCGGGGCTTACAGGTCGCCGTAACCCAACGAACGCAACGCGCGCTCATCATCAGACCAACCACCCTTAACCTTCACCCACAGGTTGAGCATGATCTTGGAATCAAACAGCAATTCCATGTCCTTGCGCGCTTCGGTACCGATGCGCTTGATGCGCTCGCCCTTGTCGCCAATGATGATTTTCTTCTGGCCGTCACGTTCGACGAGGATCAGCGCGTGGATATGCAGGGTCTTGCCCTGCTGCTTGAACTCTTCGATTTCGACGGTGATCTGGTACGGCAGCTCGGCGCCCATCTGGCGCATGATTTTCTCGCGTACCAGTTCGGCGGCGAGGAAACGGCTGCTGCGGTCGGTGATCTGGTCTTCCGGGAAGAAGTGCTCGTTCTCCGGCAGGTACCCGGCGATCACGCGCTCCAGGGCTTCGAGGTTGTGCCCGTGCTGGGCCGAGATCGGCATGATCTGGGCGTTCGGCAGTTGTTCCTGCAGCCAGCTCAGGTGCGGCATCAGCTCGGCCTTGTCTTCGATGCGGTCGGTCTTGTTCAACGCGACGATCAACGGGCCGGTGACGTACTGCACGCGCTCCAGAACCATCTGGTCTTCGTCGGTCCACTTGGTGCGGTCGACCACGAAGATCACCACGTCGACGTCTTTCAACGCCGCCGAAGCGGTTTTGTTCATGTAGCGGTTAAGGGCCTTTTCGCCACCTTTGTGCATGCCCGGGGTATCAACGTACACAGCCTGTACCGCGCCTTCGGTCTTGATGCCCAGCATGTTGTGGCGGGTGGTTTGCGGCTTGCGCGAGGTGATCGCCAGCTTCTGTCCCAGGATGTGGTTCAGCAACGTGGACTTGCCCACGTTCGGACGGCCGACGATGGCAACATAGCCACAGCGAGTTGCGGTTGAATCAGTCATGGCCATTCTCCACGCCCAGGGCAATCAGTGCTGCAGCGGCCGCTACCTGTTCGGCAATACGACGGCTCACACCCTGACCTCGGCTTTTTTCATTCAGTAAGGTGATTTCACATTCGACGAAGAAGACTCGGCAATGCGGCTCACCCTGTATATCCACCACTTCGTAACGCGGCAGGTCGCAACCACGGGACTGCAGGAATTCCTGCAGGCGGGTCTTCGGATCTTTGTTGGTGTCTACCAGCGTCAGGCTTTCGATCTCGGTCGCCAGCCAGGCGACGACGCGCTCTTTGGCCGCTTCCATGCCTGCATCGAGGTAGATCGCACCGATCAGCGCTTCAAGGGCGTCGGCCAGGATCGACTCACGACGGAAACCGCCGCTCTTCAGCTCGCCGGAACCCAGCCGCAGGTAATCGCCCAAGTCGAAACCACGGGCCAGTACGGCCAGGGTCTCGCCTTTCACCAGGCGCGCACGCAAACGCGACAACTGGCCTTCGCGGGCCAGCGGGAAGCGATTGAACAGGGCTTCACCGGCAACGAAATTGAGGATGGCATCACCGAGGAATTCCAGGCGTTCGTTGTTACGCCCGGCAAAACTGCGGTGTGTGAGGGCAAGGATCATCAATTCCTGATCCTTGAAGGTGTAACCGAGCTGACGCTCGAGACGGCTTAGAGAAACGCTCACGGTTTACCCACATTCAGTTCGCGGCACCGGTGGCCTGCGACGATTAACGCTGTGTTCAAATTCAAATCCTGGCTGTTGCTGCTTGAGGCCGGACGGTTTGTCCAAGCCCCAGAAAAGCATTCGGCGCTGTGTTCACAGCGCCGCATGGATTACTTGATCAGCCCGACCCGCGAGAAGTTCGGCAGGTGGCTGAGCTTGGGTTCCGGCCAACTCATCCAGACCGCGAAGGCCTTGCCGACGATATTCTGGTCGGGGACCATGCCCAGCAGGTCCTTGGGAATATTGGGATCATCCCAGTAGCGGCTGTCATTAGAGTTGTCGCGGTTGTCGCCCATCATGAAGTAGTGCCCGGCAGGCACTGTCCACTGGTTGTCAGGCGGCGAACGGTAGCGGCTCATTTCCTTGCGGATTTCGTGCTCTACCGCCCCGAGTTTCTCCTGGTACAGCTCGGCGCTGCCCAGGGTGTTCGGCTCGGAACCGATCAGTTTCTCTGCCACCGACTCGCCATTGACGAACAGGCGCTTGTCGCTGGTGTAGCGAATCACGTCGCCCGGCAGGCCCACTACACGCTTGATGTAGTTGACGTTAGGGTCGCTTGGGTAGCGAAACACCATCACATCGCCGCGCTGCGGGTCACCGATCTCGATAACTTTCTTGTCGATCACCGGCAAGCGGATCCCGTAAGAAAACTTGTTCACAAGGATGAAGTCGCCCACGTCCAGGGTCGGTTTCATCGAGCCCGAAGGGATCTGAAACGGTTCCACCAGGAACGAACGCAGCACCAGCACGATGAACAACACCGGGAAGAACGATTTGCCGTATTCAACCAGCATTGGCTCTTTGTTCAGTTTCTCGACCACCGCCACATCGGGCTGGCTGACGCTGCCCTGATAGGACGCGATGGCTGCCCGGCGACGCGGGGCGAAGAACACCAGATCGAGCAACGCCAGGAGACCGCAAACGGCAACGGCGATGACCAGCAACAGCGGGAAATTTAGTGACATAGGACCTAACTATCCAACCTGAGCACCGCAAGGAAGGCTTCTTGTGGAATTTCCACGTTGCCCACTTGCTTCATGCGTTTTTTACCGGCCTTTTGCTTCTCGAGCAGCTTGCGCTTACGGCTGACGTCGCCGCCATAGCATTTGGCCAGTACGTTCTTTCTGAGTGCCTTGACGGAGGTCCGTGCAATGATCTGCCCGCCAATGGCGGCCTGGATCGCGACGTCGAACATCTGGCGCGGGATCAGTTCTTTCATCTTTTCGGTCAACTGGCGACCTTTGTAGTGCGCGTTGTCCTTGTGCACGATCAGCGCCAAGGCATCGACCTTGTCACCGTTGATCAGCACATCCAGCTTCACCAGATTAGCTGATTGGTAACGATCAAAATGGTAATCCAGCGAAGCATAGCCGCGGCTGGTGGATTTGAGACGGTCGAAGAAGTCCAGGACCACTTCGTTCATCGGCAAATCGTAGGTCACTTGCACCTGGCTACCGAGGAACAGCATGTCGTGCTGTAAGCCACGCTTTTCAACACACAGGGTAATGACGTTGCCCAGGTGCTCTTGCGGCACAAGAATATTGGCCCGCACGATCGGCTCGCGCATGTCTTCGATGGAAGACAGATCCGGAAGCTTGGACGGGTTGTCGACGTAAATCGTTTCACCGGTTTTCAGCAACAGCTCAAAAATAACTGTCGGGGCGGTGGTGATCAGGTCCAGGTCGTATTCGCGCTCGAGGCGCTCCTGGATGATTTCCATGTGCAGCATGCCCAGGAAACCACAGCGGAAGCCGAAGCCCAGGGCGTCGGAGCTTTCCGGGGTGTACTGCAACGACGAGTCGTTGAGGGTCAGCTTCTGCAGGGCTTCGCGAAAGTCCTCGAAGTCGTCGGAGCTGACCGGGAACAGGCCGGCGTAAACCTGCGGCTGGATGCGTTTGAAGCCCGGCAGCACGTCGACGTCAGGGGTTGAACTCAAGGTCAGGGTGTCACCCACCGGTGCACCGTGGATGTCCTTGATACCAGCGATGATGAAGCCTACTTCACCGGCTTTCAGATCAACGGTTGCGGTGTGCTTGGGGTTGAACACACCAACGCTGTCCACCAGGTGGATCTTGCCGGTGGATTTAACCAGGATCTTGTCGCCCTTCTTCACACGGCCGTGGCGCACGCGTACCAGGGAAACAACGCCCAGGTAGTTGTCGAACCAGGAGTCGATGATCAACGCTTGCAGCGGATCTTCGTAGTTGCCGGTAGGGGCTGGAATGGTCTTGACCAGGCGCTCGAGCACTTCGTCGACGCCAAGGCCGGTCTTGGCGCTGCACTCGACGGCGTCGGTGGCGTCAATGCCGATGATCTTCTCGATCTCTTCCTTGACGCGGTCCGGATCGGCCTGTGGCAGGTCGATCTTGTTCAGCACCGGCATCACTTCCAGGCCTTGCTCGATGGCGGTGTAGCAGTTGGCTACGGACTGGGCTTCAACGCCCTGGCCCGCGTCCACCACCAGCAACGCACCCTCACAGGCAGCCAGGGAGCGGCTGACTTCATAGGTGAAGTCAACGTGGCCCGGGGTGTCAATGAAGTTGAGCTGGTACTTGATACCGTCTTTGGCGGTGTAATACAGAGTAACGCTGTGGGCCTTGATGGTGATCCCGCGCTCGCGTTCGAGGTCCATGGAGTCCAGCACCTGGGCTTCCATTTCACGCTCGGCAAGGCCGCCGCACATCTGGATGAAGCGATCGGCCAGCGTCGACTTGCCATGGTCAATGTGGGCGATGATGGAGAAATTGCGGATATGACTCAAATCACTCACGGATCAACACTCAAAAAGGCTGCAGGCAGACTGCCCGCTGAAAAATAGCCGGGAATTGTACCTGATGCGCAGACCAGACGTCATCCATGGTGACCAAGAACAAAAATGCCCCGATCGTTCGAACGGGGCATTTTTTGTTCATAAGCGCGGGCTCAACCGGCCCGACGCAACAGCCAGAACCCGGCCACGGCGCAGATCGCGGTCGGCACCAGCACCGCAAACAGCGGCGAGAAGCCGAATACCAGGCTGGACGGCCCCAGCAGGTCCTGGGCGATACGGAAGGTGAAGCCCACCAGTACGCCGGTAAACACACGCTGGCCGAGGGTTACGGAACGCAGCGGGCCGAAGATGAACGAGATCGCCATCAGCACCAGCGCGGCAGTCACCACCGGCTGCAACACCTTGACCCAAAACGCCAGCCAGTAACGACCGTTGTTCAAGCCCTGGTCCTTGAGGTAGTGGATATAACCCCACAGGCCGGAGATAGGCAGGCTTTCCGGGATCATCACCACGGTGTTCAGCAATTCAGGCTTGAGGGAAATATCCCACTGCTCTGTAGGCACATTGATCACTTCAGTGCTCGATGCCGCGCCTTTACCGATATCACGGAAATAGGTGGTGCTCACATCGCTCAGCTCCCACTTTTCGCCGCTGTACTGCGCACGTTTGGCGAAGCTGGACGACAGCAGGTGACGTTCTTTATCGAAGTGGTAGCGGGTGACACCGATCAACAGGCCGCCCGGTTGCACGGCGTTGATGTGGATAAATTCATCACCCTGGCGGTGCCACAAGCCATGTTTGGAGCTCTGGGCATCACCCGAACCCTGGGCCAGGGCACGGTTGGCCTGGGCGGTGGATTCGGCCGGGGGCGCCACGTATTCGCCGATCAGCACGCTGACCACCATCAGCAGCAGCATGGGTTTCATGACCGCCCACACGATGCGGCCGATGGAAACACCCGCCGCACGCATGATGGTCAGTTCGCTGTTGCTGGCCAGGCTGCCCAGGCCGATCAGGCAGCCGATCAGCGCAGCCATCGGCATCATGTCGTAGAGACGACGAGGTGCGGTGAGCGCCACGTAGCTCAGAACGTTGGTCACGGTGTAGGTCTCGCTGACGTTGCCGACTTCATCAATGAAGGCGAACAACGAGGCCAAACCCAAAATAATGCCCAGTACCGCAAGGATTGCGACCAGGACGCTGCTACCAATGTAGCGGTCGAGCTTAACCACGAGCCATCTCCTTCATGCTGCGACGACTCTGCATCTTCAAGCGCAACGGTTCCCAATAAAGCAGGCCCAGGCCAATCGCCAGGAAGATTCCGTGAACCCACCACAACCCGAGGGTCGGCGACAGCTTGCCCTTCTCAAGGGAGCCGCGGGCGGAAATCAGGATGGTCAGGTAGGCCATATACAGCAGGATCGCCGGCAACAGCTTGAGGAAGCGGCCCTGGCGCGGGTTGACCCGGGACAGCGGCACGGCCATCAAGGTGACGATAAACACCAGCAGCGGCAGGGAAATCCGCCATTGCAGCTCGGCAATCGAGCGCAGTTCCTTGCTGCCGATCAGGTCTGTCGTCGGAATCGCGTCGCGGTCGGTCACCTCGTCGCTGACATCCGGCCGGGCCAGCATCACACCATAAGTGTCGTACTTGATCGCCCGGTAATCGGCCTGCCCAGGGCTGCCGTCATAGCGATAGCCGTTCTCCAGGATCAGGTAACGACTGCCGTCGGGACGCACTTCCTGGCGCCCGCTGTCGGCCACCAGTATCGAAATTCCACGGTCTTTCTGGTTCTGGCCGAGGTTTTTCTGGGAGATGAACACACCGCCCAGGTTGGCTCGGTCATCCGACAGTTGTTCGGTGTAGGTCACCCGGGTGCCGTCATTGAGCGCTTGAAAGCGGCCCGGCTCCAGGGTGTCGAATTCGGTCATGGCGTCCTGTTTGTTGAGCACCAGCTGGAACTGCAAGGCCCCCTGGGGCGCCAGGCTCAGGCTCAACCAGGCCACGATCAGCGCGATACCGGTGGCCGGAACCATGGTCATGGCCAGTAGACGCTGCTGGCTCATGCCGGTGGCCGACAGCACGGTCATTTCGCTTTCGAGGTACAAGCGGCCGTAGGCCAGCAAAATCCCGAGAAACAGGCCCAATGGCAGGATCAGCTGCAAAAAACCCGGCAGGCGAAAGCCCATGATCAGGAACAACGAACCCGGATCCAGGGCGCCCGAGGCGGCCTGGGCGAGGTATTTGACGAAGCGACCACTCATGATGATGACCAGCAATACCGCACTCACGGCACTCAGGGTCAACAGGACTTCGCGGGACAGATAACGGAAGACGATCAAACCAGACACTCCAGGGTTGTCAGGCTAAGGCGGCCAAACAAGCAAGCATATCGAGTCGACCCATTGCTACAGGCCGGCTAAAAAGATGGCGCATTATCCTGTGATTGGCCGCGCCTGTCACGGAGCTTACTCGTGCACGTGCACAAAGCTGCCCACAAGGGTTGTCAGCCTCGGGCGGCGAGGTTCAAACTGCGGCCTTTGTCGCGGGCGGCCTACAGGCTGCCAAGCTTACAAGCCGGAGTACAGACTCCTGGCTCACTGACCTTTATAAGGGACCCGAAAATGGAACTGGTTGTAAAAAGCGTTAGCCCCGAAACGTTGAAAACCGCCACCCTCGTGGTCGCTGTCGGCGAAGGCCGCAAGCTCGGCGTTGCCGCCAAGCAACTGGACGAACTGAGCGGCGGCGCCATCAGCGCGGTCCTCAAGCGCGGTGACCTGGCCGGCAAAGTGGGCCAAAGCCTGCTGCTGCAAAGCCTGCCCAACCTTAAAGCCGACCGCGTATTGCTGGTGGGCGTGGGCAAAGACGCCGAACTGGGCGACCGCCCGTTCCGCAAGATCATCAGCAGCATCCTCAACACCCTGAAAGGCCTGGGCGGCACCGATGCAGCCCTGGCGCTGGACGAAGTTGTGGTCAAGGGCCGCGACAGCTATGGCAAGACCCGCCTGCTGGCCGAAAGCCTGCTGGACGGCGGATACGTCTTCGACCAGTTCAAGAGCATCAAGGCCGAACCCCGCGCCCTGAAGAAAGTCACCCTGCTGACCATCAAGGCGGCCCAGGCTGAAGTCGAACGCGCCGTGACCCACGCCCAGGCCATCGCCGGCGGCATGGCGTTCACTCGTGATTTGGGCAACCTGCCACCGAACATCTGCCACCCCACCTACCTCGGCGAGCAAGCGAAGGCGCTGGGCAAGGAATTCAAGGGCCTGAAAGTCGAGGTCCTGGATGAGAAGAAGATCAAGGAGCTGGGCATGGGCTCGTTCTATGCCGTAGGCCAGGGCAGCGACCAGCCGCCACGCCTGATCGTGATGCAATACAACGGCGGCAAGAAGTCCGAGAAGCCATTTGCCCTGGTGGGTAAAGGCATCACCTTCGACACCGGCGGCATCAGCCTCAAGCCGGGCCTGGGCATGGACGAGATGAAGTACGACATGGGCGGCGCTGCCAGCGTGTTCGGTACCCTGCGTGCCGTACTGGAACTCAAGCTGCCGATCAACCTGGTGTGCATCCTGGCCTGCGCCGAGAACATGCCGAGCGGCGGCGCGGCGCGTCCGGGCGACATCGTCACCACCCTCAGCGGCCAGACCGTGGAAATCCTCAACACCGACGCCGAAGGCCGCCTGGTGCTGTGCGACGCCCTGACCTACGCCGAGCGCTTCAAGCCGCAAGCCGTGATCGACATCGCCACCTTGACCGGTGCTTGCGTGGTTGCCCTGGGCGCCCATACGTCGGGCCTGCTGGGCAACAACGACGAGCTGATCGGCCAACTGCTCAGCGCCGGCCAGACTGCGGACGACCGCGCCTGGCAACTGCCGTTGTTCGATGAGTACCAGGAACAGCTGGACAGCCCGTTCGCCGATATCGCCAACATTGGCGGCCCGAAAGCCGGCACCATCACCGCCGCGTGCTTCCTGTCGCGCTTCGCCAAGAACTTCAACTGGGCCCACCTGGACATCGCCGGCACTGCCTGGACCAGCGGCGGCAAGGACAAGGGCGCCACTGGCCGTCCGGTTCCGTTGCTGACCCAGTACCTGCTGGACCGCGCCAAAGCCTGAAAATGAGGATCCCGGGGCGGCGGCTTCAACGCCGTCCCGGGCCCAGGAACCGCAATGACCCAAGTCGACTTCTATATATTGCCCAGCGCCGATCCTTCTGCGCGCCTGGACTTTGCCTGCAAGCTCACCGAAAAAGCCTGGCGCATGGGCCACCGCATCTACCTGCATTGCAGCGATGCCGCCCAGCGTGACGACCTCGACGCCCGCTTGTGGCGCTTCAAGGGCGAAAGCTTCGTGCCTCACGGCCCCGCCGAATCAGAGCCAGAAGGCTTGGTGGTGCTGGGTTTGGGCGACAGCTGTGGCGATCACACAGACCTGCTGGTCAACCTCGACCTGAAAGTACCGGCCTTCGCCAAGGGTTTCACCCGTGTGGCGGAAGTAGTGGTGGAAGACCCGGCTATTCGTCAGGCCGCGCGGGAGAGTTTCCGTTTCTACCGCGAACAGGGCTATTCTCTGCAAGATCACCGGCTACAACGACTTTGAGCACATGATGGACACTCCAAACCCGCTAAAAGACTCTGACCACCTGCTGGATGACCTTGAGTCGATCCGCAAGCTGCTCGGTGATGATGAGCTGCAACCGCCGCTGCTGACCGACACCGTCAACGGTGACGTACAAATTCCCTTGCTGTTCGATATGGTCGGTGGCAAGCCTGTTGCGCCGCAGCCTGTCGAAACGCCCGTGGTGCAAGCCGCGCCTGCTGCGGCGGTGGCCGTACCTGCCGCCGAAAAAGCGCCCGACGCCCTGCTGCTGCACCTGGACAACGAACTGCGCGCCGCCGCGCAACTGATCATGCAAGACGTGATCGACGATTTTGCCCCGCATATCGAAACCGAGATCAAGCGCCGACTGGATGCGCGCATGGAACGGTTGCTGAGCCAGTACCAGAACTAAGACTGACATATCCCCCTGTGGGAGCGGGCTTGCTCGCGAAAGCGGTGGTTCAGTCGATACATTGGGTGACTGTTACACCGTCTTCGCGAGCAAGCCCGCTCCCACACAAGCCCGCTCCCACATTTGATCGGCCGCCACCTTAAGCCCGTCTTCACCTCGCCCTCTCCCCTATCCCTCGCTATACTTGTCGGCTTTCCTGAATTAATGCCAACTAGGGTCCCGCCGCGCATGGATAAGACCTACCAGCCGCACGCTATTGAAACTTCCTGGTACCAGACCTGGGAGTCCGAGAATTATTTCGCTCCGCAAGGCGCGGGCGATGCCTACACCATCATGATTCCGCCACCGAACGTCACTGGCAGCCTGCACATGGGCCATGGCTTCAACAATGCGATCATGGATGCCCTGATTCGTTTCCGCCGCATGCAGGGTCGCAACACCCTGTGGCAGCCAGGCACCGACCACGCCGGTATCGCCACCCAGATGCTGGTGGAACGCCAACTGGAAGCCACCGGCCAAAGTCGCCACGACCTCGGCCGCGAGAAATTCCTGGAAAAGATCTGGGAATGGAAGGACCAGTCAGGTGGCAACATCAGCCGTCAGATCCGTCGCCTGGGCTCGTCCGTAGACTGGAGCCGCGAGCGCTTCACCATGGACGACGGCCTGTCGGAAGCCGTGAAAGAAGCCTTTGTGCGCCTGCATGAAGACGGCCTGATCTACCGCGGCAAGCGCCTGGTCAACTGGGACACCAAGCTGCACACGGCGATTTCCGACCTTGAAGTGGAAAACCACGACGAGAAAGGTTTCCTGTGGAACCTGAAATACCCGCTGGCCGACGGCGCCAAGACCGCCGAAGGCAACGACTACCTGATCGTCGCCACCACCCGTCCGGAAACCATGCTGGGCGACGCCGCCGTCGCGGTTAACCCGAACGATGAGCGCTACCAGGCGCTGATCGGCAAATTCGTTGAGCTGCCACTGGTTGGCCGCCGCATCCCGATCATCGCGGATGACTACTGCGACCCTGAATTCGGCACCGGCTGCGTGAAAATCACCCCGGCCCACGATTTCAACGACTATGAAGTCGGCAAGCGCCACAACCTGCCGCTGCTGAACATCTTCGACAAGAACGCCGCCGTTCTGCCGGCCTGCCAGGTGTTCAACCTCGACGGCACGCTGAACGAAAGCATCGACGGCAAGATCCCGGCTGCATACGCCGGCCTCGACCGTTTTGAAGCGCGCAAGCAAATCGTTGCTGCCTTCGACGCCGCCGGCCTGCTGGTGAGCGTTGACGACCACGGCCTGAAAGTGCCGAAGGGCGACCGTTCCGGCACCATCATCGAGCCTTGGCTGACCGACCAGTGGTACGTGTCTACCAAGCCGTTGGCTGAGCCTGCAATTGCTGCCGTGGAAGATGGCCGCATCGCGTTCGTGCCTAAACAGTACGAAAACATGTACTTCTCGTGGATGCGCGATATCCAGGATTGGTGCATCAGCCGCCAGCTGTGGTGGGGCCACCGGATTCCGGCCTGGTACGACGAGTCGGGCAAGGTCTACGTGGGCCGCGATGAAGCCGAAGTACGTGCCAAGCACAACCTCGGCCCGGACGTGGCGCTGCAACAGGACAACGACGTACTGGACACCTGGTTCAGCTCGGGCCTGTGGACGTTCTCCACCCTGGGCTGGCCGCAACAGACCGAGTTCCTGAAGAAATTCCACTCCACCGACGTACTGGTGACCGGTTTCGACATCATTTTCTTCTGGGTTGCCCGGATGATCATGCTCACCATGCACTTGGTGAAGAACGAAGACGGCACGCCGCAGGTACCGTTCAAGACCGTGTACGTACACGGTCTGGTACGCGACGGCCAGGGCCAGAAGATGTCCAAGTCCAAGGGCAACGTCCTGGACCCCCTGGACATCATCGACGGCATCGACCTGGAAACCCTGGTACAGAAACGCACCTCGGGCCTGATGCAGCCGAAACTGGCGAAGAAGATCGAGAAGCAGACCCGCGACGAGTTCGCCGACGGCATCGCCAGCTACGGCACCGACGCCCTGCGCTTCACCTTCTGCTCGCTGGCGTCCACCGGTCGCGACATCAAGTTCGACATGGGCCGCGTCGAAGGCTATCGCAACTTCTGCAACAAGATCTGGAACGCCGCGCGCTACGTGCTGGATAAAGGCGAAGACTGCGGCCAGAACGGCGAGGCCATCGAGCTGTCCCTGGCGGATCGCTGGATCATCTCCCAGTTGCAACGCACCGAAGCCGAAGTGACCCGTCAACTCGACCAGTTCCGCTTCGACCTGGCGGCGCAGGCCTTGTACGAGTTCATCTGGAACCAGTATTGCGACTGGTACCTGGAACTGTCCAAGCCCGTGCTGTGGGACGAGAACGCGCCGATCGAACGTCAGCGCGGCACCCGTCACACCCTGGTGCGCGTGCTGGAAGTGGCCTTGCGCCTGGCGCACCCGTTCATGCCGTTCATCACCGAAGAAATCTGGCAGCGCCTCGCGCCGCTGGCCGGCAAAGACGGCAAGACCATCATGCTGCAACCTTGGCCGGTGGCCAACGAAGCACGCATCGATGAGGCGGCCGAAAGCGACATCGAATGGCTCAAGACCCTGATGATGGGCACGCGCAACATCCGCGCCGAGATGAACATCGGCCCGGGCAAGCCACTGGCCGTGTTCGTGAAGAACGCCAGCAGCGAAGACCTGCGCCGTCTCACCGAGAACGATGCGCTGCTCAAGAAGCTGGCGAAGCTGGAGTCGATCACTGTATTGGCACCGGGCGAAGAAGCACCGCTGTCCGCCACCGCACTGGTTGGCGAGATGGAAGTGCTGGTGCCGATGGCCGGCCTGATCGACAAAGGCGTCGAACTGGCGCGCCTGGACAAGGAAATCCTGCGCCTGCAAGGCGAAGTGCAGCGGGTGGGCGGCAAGCTGTCCAACGCCGCCTTCGTCGACAAGGCTCCGGCTGAAGTCATCGACAAGGAACGCGCCAAACTGGCCGAAGCGGAACAGGCTTTGGGCAAGCTGGCCGAGCAGCACGCACGGATTTCCAGCCTGTAAGGTGCAGCCCGTGTGAAAAAAGAGACCTTCGGGTCTCTTTTTTTGCCTTGGAAAACACCGCTATTTCTCTTTGGAAACCCGATCAATGTGGGAGCTGGCTTGCCTGCGATACAGACGACTCGGTGTATCTGTCAGACCGAGCCGATACCATCGCAGGCAAGCCAGCTCCCACATTTGACCGAGTTTGACTCAGGAATGTGGGACAATGCCCGCCACTTTGAGCCAAACCCCAGAATCGACGCAGCCCATGACCGCCCCCAGCACACCCAAAGCACCGCGCAAGAAGCCAAAACCCACCACGCCAGCCAAGCCTGTCGTGCCCCGGAAAGAAGCCACCTTGCACCCGCGTAACCGCCACCAGGGCCGTTACGACTTCCAGGCGCTGATCAAGACCACGCCGGAACTGGCGCAATTCGTGATCATCAACCCGTACGGCAAGGAAAGCATCGACTTCGCCAGCCCCGACGCGGTGCGGGTGTTCAACCGGGCATTGCTCAAGGCGTTCTACGGCATCAATCACTGGGACATCCCGGCTGATTACCTGTGCCCGCCGGTACCGGGGCGTGCCGACTACGTGCACTTCCTCGCCGACCTGCTGGCCAGCGTCAACGAAGGCGTGATCCCGCGTGGCGCGCCGGTGAAGGTGCTGGACATCGGCATGGGCGCCAACTGCGTCTATCCGTTGATTGGCTACAGCGAATACCGCTGGAATTTACTCGGCTCGGAAGTCGACCCCACAGCCGTGGCCGCCGCCAAGGCGATCGTGCAGTCCAACGGGCTGAACAAAGCCATCCAGTTGCGCCAGCAAACCAATCCCAAGCAGATCCTGCTGGGCCTGCTGGAGCCGGGCGAGCGTTTTGACCTGACCATGTGCAACCCGCCCTTCCACGCCTCCATGGATGAAGCGACCAAGGGCAGCGAGCGTAAATGGCGCGCACTGGGCAAGGCTGATCCGAAGCGCAAATTGCCGGTACTGAACTTCGGTGGCCAGTCGGCGGAGTTATGGTGTGAAGGCGGTGAAGCACGGTTTGTGACGCAGTTGATCGCTGAAAGCGCGCATTTCCAGCATAAAGTGCTGTGGTTCAGCACCCTGGTGTCGAAGGCGTCGAACCTGCCGGCTATCCAGACAGCGCTGAAGAAGGCTGGCGTACTGGAAAGCCAAGTGGTGGAGATGTCCCAGGGCCAGAAGCAAAGCCGCTTCGTCGCCTGGACCTTCCAGACCCCGAGCGAGCAACAAGTGTGGCGCCAGCGTTGGGCGCGCAAAGACTAAGCCACACTGCCGATCACTGTAGGAGCGAGCTTGCTCGCGAAGAACGAACAGGCGCCGCGGGGTATCAGATGCCCTGCGTTATCGTTGACGATCTTCGCGGGCAAGCCCACTCCCACAGATAAAGCAAAATCGCAGGCAACAAAAAACCGCGCCCGGATCACTCCGGAGCGCGGTTTTTTTGCTGCGTCTTACTTGTTAACAGCGTCGGTCAGGCCTTTGGCCACAACCAGCTTGATAACTTTCTTGGCAGCGATTTCGATGGCAGCGCCAGTCGAAGGGTTACGGCCAGTACGGGCAGGACGCTCGGTCACTTTCAGTTTGCCAACGCCTGGCAGAGTGATTTCGCCGCCGTTTTCCAGCTGATCAGCAACGATCTGGCTCAGTTGGTCCAGCAGAGCACGCACGGTGGTTTTCGGTGCGTCTACAGCTTCAGCCAGGTCAGCGATCAGTTGGTCTTTAGTAATAGCCATTGTGGTGTTCCTTCCCTATCAAATTCATTTGGATTGCAGAGTGCAGTGTCAGCCATCGAGCCCTGCCATCAAGGCCTGGCACCCAAGGGCTATAACCACGAAGATCGGGGTTATAGATACCTGAAACCGGGTTTGGTTCGACCTGACAAATGCTGAATGCACGCTTAACGCCGAGACATCGCGTAAGACGGGGCAAAACTAGCACAGAGACGGGGAAATATCCGCCTCAACATACCCATTTGGTCAGCTTTATCGCTCTAAACCGTGAAAAAAAGGCATATAGCCCGTCGGAGGCCTCTCAAAACACCCTCCGAACAGCGCCATCCCTAACGGGTGCGGTACACTGGCGACTTTTTCCGGGAGCCCAACCACTCCCCTTCACCAGCCGAGAAGCCCATGCCGATCCGTCATTGCATCGTCCACCTGATCGACAAAAAACCCGACGGCACACCCGCAGTTCTGCACGCCCGCGACTCCGAGCTCGCCGAGTCGGCCGCGATCGAGAACATGCTTGCCGACCTCAACGAGAGCTATAACGCCAAACAAGGCAAGGCCTGGGGCTTTTTCCATGCCGAGTCCGGCGCGCACCCGTTCAGCGGCTGGTTGAAGGAATATTTCGACGGCGGCAAGGATTTCACCGCCTTCAGCCGCATCGCGGTGGAACACCTGCAAAAGCTGATGGAGGAGTCCAACCTCTCCACCGGCGGCCACGTGCTGTTTGCCCACTATCAACAGGGTATGACCGATTACCTGGCGATTGCCCTGCTGCACCACAGCGAAGGCGTGGCCGTGACCGATCAACTGGACGTGACCCCTTCGCGCCACCTGGACCTGGGCCAGTTGCACCTCGCTGCGCGGATCAACGTCTCCGAGTGGCAGAACAACAAGCAGTCCAAGCAGTACATCTCGTTTATCAAGGGCAAGAACGGCAAGAAGGTCTCGGAGTACTTCCGCGACTTTATCGGCTGCCAGGAAGGCGTCGATGGCCCGGGCGAGACCCGCACCCTGCTCAAGGCCTTCAGTGACTTCGTCGAAAGCGAAGACCTGCCGGACGAGTCCGCCCGCGAGAAAACCAAGACCCTGGTGGACTACGCCAGCAGCCAGGCCAAACTCGGCGAGCCGATGGGCCTGGAAGAGCTGTCGGGGCTGATCGATGAAGAGCGGCCTAAAGCCTTCTACGACCACATCCGCAACAAGGACTACGGCCTGTCGCCGGAAATTCCGGCGGATAAACGCACCCTGAACCAATTCCGTCGCTTCACCGGCCGCGCCGAAGGCTTGTCCATCAGCTTTGAAGCGCACCTGTTGGGCGACAAGATCGAATACGACGAAGCCGCCGGCACCTTGATCATCAAGGGCCTGCCGACCCAGTTGACCGACCAGCTCAAGCGTCGCAACTGATGCTGGGCGGGGTTCTGAAGAAAGTCCTGCTGGTGTTGCTGGTGGTGGTGGTTTTCCAGAACTGGGGCAAGATCGAGCGGCTGTTCAACCCCTCGCAGGTGGTGCCGCAGCAGACCCAGGCCTCGGCGCGTGTGGTGCTGTATTCCACCGAGTGGTGCGGCTACTGCAAGCAGACCCGGCGCTTTCTGGATTCGAAAGGGATTCCCTACCGGGAGTTTGATATCGACAAGGACGCCCAGGCGCGCAAGGCGTATGAGGCGCTGGGGGGCGGCGGGATTCCGTTCGTGGACGTAAACGGCACGCTGATTCGGGACTACAACCCGGAAGCGATCATGGCGGCGCTGAAGTAATCAGCGCACCACGATCATGTGCCCGAAGACGTTGTGTTGCTCAAACCCAAGTACCGCTTGCAATGCATTGAGCACTGCTTGGGGATCCTTGCTCGGGAAACTGCCGCTGACCCGCCTGGCGGCGAGGTCGTCGTTGAGCAGCAGGATGCGCCCGGGATAGTAGCGGCCGAGGTCTTGCACCACATCGGCCAGCGGGGCCTTGTAGTAGTTGAGCCAGCCGTCGCGCCAGGCCAGGCGCAACTCGCTGTCGACCGCGTGCAGTTCATCGGAGACACCGTCGGCGTAGGCCACTTGCTGGCCCGCCGTCAAAATTTGTTGCTGGCCATACTTGGACGGCGTGACGCCAACCCGGCCGGACAACACCGTCACCTGGGCGCCCGCCGGCTGCAAGCGCACTTCAAACTGCGTGCCCAGCACCCGCGCTTCGCCACTGCCGGCCTCAACCACAAACGACTCACCCGTGTGGGTCACGCTGAAAAACCCGGCGCCACGGCGCAGCTGGATATGGCGCTCGCCATGCTTGAAGTCCACGGCGATGGCGCTGTCGGTATCCAGGGTGACCTGGCTTTGGTCGGCCAGGGTGACGGTCTTCACCTCGCCCGGCGCGGTGACGTAATCAGCACCGAAATCATCGACCCAGCGCGACGGCTGCCACCCGGCCCCCATCGAGATCATCACAATCAGGCAGGCGGCCATGGCCAACGCGCCGGACCAGCGCCGCACACTGGAACGCTTCGAGGTGTTCATCGCGGTCAAGTAGCCCTGCAACGCCAGGGCCTCCTCGTCTGCCAACTTTCTCGCCGGCACTTCACTCAATTCCCACAGCACCTGAGCCTGGGCGTAGGCCTCGACATGCGCCGGGTCGGCTCGCAGCCAGTGACTGAAGGTGGCCTGGTCGCCACTGCTGGGCTGGTCGTGCAACAGGCTCAGCCAGGCCAATGCGGCCTGTTCCTGGTCGGGCGTCGGGGTGACGCGGGCGGTGGCGTTCACGGAGCTTTCCTTGGCGATGGTTCACGAAGGCTGGCCTTGCAGGCTTCGAGGGCACGCATCATATGTTTTTCCACGGCGCTTTGGGACAGGCCCATGGCCTTGGCGATTTCCGCATACTTGCGGCCATGGATGCGGTTGAGCAGGAAAATCTGCCGGGTGCGCTCCGGCAGGCTGCGCAAGGCCGCTTCGACATGGCGCAGATCATTGCCCGCCTCCAGTGCGGCCTGGGGCTCGGAGCCCTGGTTATCCTGCTGTTCCGGCAGCCAGCCTTCGCTGCTGCGCACCCGGGCGCCTTCGCTGCGCAGGTGGTCGATGGCGATATTGCCGGCGCAGCGCAGCAAATAGGTGCTGAGTTCTTCGACCTGCACCAGCGGCCGGCGCCAGAAGCGCAGGAACAAATCCTGCACCAGGTCCGCCGCCGTCGCACGGCAACCCACGCGGCGGCTGACTAACGCCTCCATCTGCGAACGCTGGGACAGGAACACCTGCAGAAAATGCGCCCGCCCGCCTGCCGCGTCTGCATGCTGCTCTTTGGATTCGGGAGGCGTGATGATCATCAAGGGTGAGCTCAAAGGGTGGCGAAGGCTGCGACCGGGCTGGCCAGCAGGCCAATACCCGCCAGGATCAAGGCCAGCCTTGGCCGATACGGCAACAGCAACACCAGCAACAACCCGCTGAGCATCAATACTGCGCACCACTCCACCAGGCCCTGGCTCCAACCGGTCGCAAGCACCGCCGGCCAGATCGAGACAATCAACAGCAGCCAACCGCCCACGCGCAAACCCAGGCGTCGACGGGGCGCGGGTTTACTGCGCAGCAGTTCGCCATGGTGACGGTCCGTGGACAAGCACAACGCGGTAAACCCTGAGTAACACATCAGCAGCGCCAGGAGCATTCAGTTCACCTCACCCTTGAGGGTCACGGCCGGGCACGCTCGGCCTTGGGCTGGGCGACGCGGCGGTGCTGCATTTTCCAGGCAGCCCAGGCGAGGAATACGCCGCTGCCCAGGCACGTCAGGTCGACGCTGGCCATGGCCCAATCGCCGTTAGCCAGGGACACACCCAAGTGCTGCGTAGTGGTCAGCGCGTTGAGCACCGGCACGCCGATAAACAGCAGCGCGCCCATGCTCAGTTGCTCGACCCAACCACGGCGACCCTGGCGGACGATGGCGTGCAAAACACTCAAGCCCCAGGCAATAAAGAAGGCTTGTACTTCCCAGCCCGACCGCCCGGCAAAGCTTGCAGGCAACACGCGGTTGGCCCAGAAAAACACCGCGATGGCGATCATCAAGCCAGACATGCTGGCGATGTTCAGCACTGCCACCAGCCGCAGTTCAAACGGCATCACACCGGTTTTGGCGTGCTTGAGCTGACGCTTGCCCAGCCACATCACCAACCCGGTGCCGATCATCGCCGTGCCCGCCAGGCCGCAAATGAAATACAGCCAGCGCAACACTGGCCCGGCGAAATGGCCCATGTGCAAACCGTAGAAACTGCCACCAATGGCCGCCGGCAGGGATTGCTCGCCGCTGACCCGCAGCAGCTCGCCGGTGGTGCCGTTGAATGAGACAGTGCTGCCAAAGTCGTGCACCACTCGGTCCGATCCGGCGCGGAACACGTTGACCGAAGCATTCGCATCGCTTGGATTATTCACCACCAGCCGTCCGACATGCCCACCGGCCCATTGCCCGCGCGCCTGCTCGTACATGGGCCCCAGCGGCAATAACTGCCCCGGCTGACCAAGGGCCGGCGCGTTGTCGGTGGCCGGAAACACATCATTGAAGAACGCACGAGTGTCGTTGCCGTAAGAGGCGAGGATGCTCGCCGGCATCACCATGCTCATGAAAATCACCAGGCTGCTGTAGGTGATCATCAAGTGGAACGGCAACACCAGCACACCTACTGCGTTATGCCCGTCGAGCCACGAACGCTGGCCCTTGCGCGGGCGGAAGGTGAAGAAGTCCTTGAAGATTTTCTTGTGGGTGATGATCCCGCTGATCAACGCCACAAACATCACCATCGCGGCGATGGTCGACAGCCAGCGGCCCCACGGATACGGCATTTGCAACTGGAAGTGGAAGCGGTAGAAGAATTCGCCGCCCATGCTTTCCCGGGCCTGGACCTGCTGGCCGCTGATGGGGTCAATGATTTTTTCGACGAAATTGCCGCGCTTGCCCGGGTCGACTTTGTCTTGCCACATCACCGACAAACCCGGCTCACGGCTGGTTGGCAAGTTGATAAACCAGCGGGCGGCGTTGGGCGCCTGTTGCTGCAGATACGTTTGGGCGGCGGCCAGGCTGCGCGCATCGTCGAGGGGGTGTGCCTGGACTTCCGGCTGCATCCAGTGGGTAATTTCGTCCTTGAAATAGGACAAGGTGCCCGTCAGAAAAATCGCAAACAGCAGCCAGCCAAAGATCAACCCGGCCCAGGTGTGCAACCAGGCCATGGCCTGACGAAAACCCTCTTTCATGTGCGCGCCATCCAATACGCCAACCCGGCGAGCGTGGCCAGAATCGCACTGGGCAGCAACACGCCAAACCAGGCGCGCCAGGCTGTGCGGCAGGCAAAACACCAGATCACCGCCAACAGATAAAACACAAACGAACTCAGCATGCCGCTGATCACTGCATCGGCGCGGCGGGTGGGCAGCCACAACGTCATGCATACGCTGGCCAACGACGCCAGCAGATAACCGCCGACCACAGCCGCCAGCACGCGCGATGTCACGGCAAGACGGTAGGTAACGGGAAGTGAGGTTTTGCGTTTCATGCACAGGGCGCCAGGTTCGTCAGGGCGCAATATTAATGATAAATATTCTCATAAGCAAAAGAGAACGTATCCTTGCCAATTGCCGAACCCGCTTTCGAGCCCTACAATGCGAACAATTCTTGTTCTCTGAAGCGTGCGTATGCTGCCGGAGTGTTCGCGTTGCAGCCGTCCAACACCGTCGAAGTCCTGTACCACGACCATCACCACTGGCTCACCGGCTGGTTGCGACGTAAGCTCGGCTGCCCGCAAAGTGCTGCTGACCTCGCCCAGGACACCTTCATCCGCGTGCTCACCGCACGGGAAACCCCGACGCTGATCGAGCCCCGCGCCTTCCTCACTACCATCGCCAAGCGCGTGCTGTTCAACCATTACCGCCGCCAGGACCTGGAGCGCGCCTACCTCGACGCCCTGGCGCAAATGCCCGAGCACGTGGCGCCGTCGGAGGAAGAGCGGGCGATCATCCTGCAAACCCTGATGGAACTGGACCAATTGCTGGATGGTTTGGCGCCCCTGGTTAAACGCGCGTTCCTGCTGTCCCAACTCGACGGCCTGACCTACGCGCAAATCGGCGCGGAACTGGGCATCTCCATCGCCACGGTCAAGCGGCACCTGAATAAAGCGGCGATGCGCTGCTACTTCGCCTTATGAGTTTCTCTACGCAGGTCGCCGAACAAGCGGTGCGCTGGCTGATGGAAATGCAGCAGGGCCCGCTCAACCCGCGCAAACAGGCGGCCTGGCAACAATGGCTGGACGCCCACAGCGAACATCAGCGGGCCTGGGAGCAAATCCAGCGGGTGAACCAGCGGTTGCGCGGCATGCCATCGCCGCTGGCCCACGCCGCCTTGAATGCACCGAAATCCAGCAGTCGCCGTCAGGCCCTGAAGTTGTTGCTGATTCTCGGCGCCGGGTCGGCCGCGGCTTGGGGTTTGCGCCAGCAACATATATTGCCGCCGCTCACCGCCGACTACCGCAGCCCCATCGGCCAGCGACGCCAGTTCCAGTTGGCGGATGGCAGCCAGCTGCAGCTCAACACCGGCAGTGCGGTGGATGTGCATTTTGACGGCCAGCAACGCCTGATCCGCCTGCTCGAAGGCGAAATCCTGCTGACCGCCAAACCCGGTAACGCCCCGCTGCGGATCGTCACCACACAGGGCTTGCTCAGCGCCCAGGCGGCGCGGCTGAACGTGCGGCAACTCAACGATCACACGCAATTGGCGGTGTTTGACGGGCATGTCGACGTAACGCCCAACACCTACAACGGCTTGCCGCTGACCGTCGAGAACGCCCACCAGGTCAATTTCACCCGCAAAGGCTGGGACACCGCCCGCCCCACCGACGCCGGCAGCGGTGCCTGGGCCGACGGTATGTTGGTGGCGGCCCACATGCGCCTGGACGATTTCCTCGCCGAACTGAGCCGTTATCGTCGCGGCCAGCTCAACTGCGACCCGCAAGTGGCCAACCTGCTGATTTCCGGCAGCTACCCGCTGGACGATAGCGAGCGAATCCTGGACCTGCTGCAAGTCAGCCTGCCTGTCAAAGTGAGGCGTTTTACCCGCTACTGGGTGACCGTCGAAGCCCGTGCCTGAATTATTTTCAAAAACCGTGAGCCGTTTTCCAGCCCTCGCGTGACAGAGAAGGAAAGCCACCTTGATCCTTCCTTCTCAGGACCGCACTTCATGCCCCAGCAACCGACTCGCCTGACGCCCCTCGCCCGCACCCTGCGCCACTTGTTGCTGGGGGCCAGCCTCAGTTTCAGCGCCGTGCCCTACGTGATCGCGGCCGACGCCAAGCCCTACCGTATCGCCCCTACTTCACTGGAAGCGGCGTTGAATCAATTTGGCCGTGAGGCCGGCGTATTGATTTCGTTTGGCTCGCACGTCACCGCCGGCGTGCAAAGCCACGGCCTGTCGGGCAACTACACCGCCGAAGAAGGTTTGAACGCCCTGCTCAAAGGCACCGGCCTGCAAGCCCGCGCCGAGGGCAACAATGCCTTCAGCCTGCAACCGGCGAATGCTCCGGCCAACCTAGAACTGGGCACCTCTAATGTCGTCGGCGACTGGCTGGGGGATGCGGCACAAACCAATGTTTTCGAACACCCAGGCGCACGGGACGTGATCCGCCGCGAAGAATTCGAACGCCAAGGCGCCACCCAGGCCCGCGACGTGCTCAACCGCATTCCCGGGGTCAACGCCCCGGATAACAACGGCACCGGCAGCCACGACATGGCGCTGAACTTCGGCATCCGCGGGCTCAATCCTCGCCTGGCCTCGCGCTCCACGGTGCTGATGGACGGCATCCCGGTACCGTTCGCGCCGTATGGCCAGCCGCAGTTGTCGTTCGCCCCCATCAGCATGGGCAACATGGACGCGGTCGACGTGGTACGTGGCGGCGGCGCGGTGCGTTATGGCCCGCAGAACGTCGGCGGCATCGTCAACTTCGTCACCCGCGCGATTCCCGATGCGCCAACCGTGAAAGGCGGCCTGCAGACCGAAACCAGCCCGTCTTCCAGCCACGACGGCTTCAAGACCACCGGCAACCTGCTGGCGGGCGGCACAGCGGACAACGGCCTGGGCGGCGCGATCCTGTATTCCGGCACCCGTGGCGGTGACTGGCGCGAAAACAGCGACACCCGCATCGACGACCTGATCCTGAAGGGCAAATACCAGCTGGACGACGCCAACAGCTTCAACGCCATGGCGCAGTACTACGAAGGCAAGGCCGATATGCCCGGTGGCTTGAGCACTGCGGCCTACAAGGCCGACCCGTATCAGTCGACCCGCCCCTACGACCAGTTCTGGGGCCGCCGCACGATGTTCAACGCGGGCTATCGCTACCAGGAAGATCGCCGGGAATTCACCGTCAACAGCTTCTTCACCACCACCCTGCGCAGTGGTTACCTGGACCAGGGCAGCTTCCTTTCCCTGTCGCCGCGCGAGTACTGGGTGCGCGGCCTCGAAACCCGTTTCGCCCAAGGCTTCGACCTCGGCCCAACCAGCCACGAAGTGGGCGTGGGCTACCGCTACATCAACGAAGCCGGGCATGAAATGCGCTACCGCACGCCGATTGCGACCAATCAGCAACTGCCCACCACCGACAGCCGCAACGACCGCGACACTCGGGGCAGTACCGAAGCCAATGCATTCTTCGTCGATGACCGGATTGATATCGGCAAGTGGACCATCACCCCGGGCATCCGCTACGAGATGATCGAGTCCCAGCAGACCAACAACCTCAGCAACGTCAAATACAAGGGCGACTACAACACCGCCCTGCCGGCATTGAACGTGCTCTACCACCTGACCGACGACTGGAACCTGTATGCCAACACCGAAGGCTCGTTCGGCAGCGTGCAGTACAGCCAGATGCCCAACCGCGTGACCAGCGGCGAAGTGAAACCGGAAAAAGCCCGTACCTGGGAACTCGGCACGCGCTATGACAACGGTAACTTGCGGGCCGAGATCGGCGCGTTCCTGATCAACTTCGACAACCAGTACGACAGCAACCAGACCAACGACACCGTGATCGCCCGTGGCGAAACCCGTCACCAGGGCATCGAGTCCAGCATCAACTATGCCCTCGACGGTTTAAGCCCGGCGCTCGCAGGTTTTGATGTGTACGCGACCTACGCCTACGTCGACGCCACCATCCGCGAAGACGGCCCGAACAAAGGCAACCGCGTGCCCTTCTCCTCCAAGCACAAAGGCACGCTGGGCGTGGGCTACACCGAAGGTCGCTGGAAGTTGAATGTGGACAGCAGCTACCAGAGCAGCCAGTTCGCCGACAATGCCAATACCGAGGCTGAAAGCGCCGACGGCAGCACCGGACGCATCCCTGGCTACATGCTGTTCAGCAGCCGCGCCGCGTATGACTTTGGCCCGCAGCTGTCGGACTTGAACGTGGCGGTGGGTGTGAAAAACATCTTCAACAAGCAGTACTACACCCGCTCGTTTGACGATAACAACAAAGGCAAATACGTCGGTGAGCCGCGCACGCTGTATGTGCAGACGTCCATCGCGTTCTGATCAGCTACCCGCCAGGCACGAAGGTGTGCCGGCCACCAGCGCGTCGATCGCACACCGGGTCTTGGCTGGCATGTGCGTCGCCGTGGGCCAGATAACATGGATCGGCATCGGCTGCTCACGGTGGCCCGGCAGTACCGCTTGCAGTTGCCCGCGCAGCACGTAGTGGGCGATCAGCCAACTGGGCAACCAGGCCAGGCCGACTCCGGCAATGGCGGCGTCGGCCACGGCCTGCAGGTCATCCAGTATCAAAGGCGAGGCCACCCGTTCCCGGTAAGGGGCATTGCAGCGATAGGCAATGCCCCGATGCCCGGCAAGGTCCTCGATGGATTCGATCCGACTTGTTCGCTGCAAATAAGCGGGTGAGGCCGCCAGGGCAATGGCCTGTTCGCCGAGGCGGCGTGCGCTCAAACGGTCGGTGTCGGGCAACGCCCCGATGCGTACTGCCAGGTCGAAGCCTTCCTGGGCCAGGTCGATCAGTCGGTCGGAGAAGGAAATCTCGATCTCCAGTTGCGCAAAATGGTCCATCAACCCCCACAACGCAGGCGCCGCATAGTGGTGACCGAACGCCAGCGGCAAGCTCGCCCTCAACCTTCCACGTGGCTGCTGGCGGCCACTTTCCAGCACCGATTCGGCGGCTTCCAGTTCGGCCAGCGCACGCAGGCAATGCTCGTAATAGGCCTGCCCGTCCTCGGTCAAGCGCTGGCGGCGGGTGGAGCGTTGCAACAGGCACGTACCCAGCCGCGCCTCCAGGCGCGCCAGGCCTTTGCCCACCGCCGAGCGCGTGAGGTTAAGCCGTTCGGCGGCCTCAGTCAGATTGCCGCTCTCGACGATCTGCAAAAACAGTTCAACACCATCAAAACGCGGGGTGGCCATGGTCGATTGTCGCCCTTATATCCCTTATCGATGGAATAAGTATCGCTAATAAAGAATCAGATTCCCGTGAAAATGACATCTTCCCCCATCGAAAGGAAGAGGCCATGCCATCCGACGCCGTTGTATCCGCCATCAGCCCGCCGCGCACCGCAAGAGATGGCCTGGCGCTCACCGCCGTGTGCCTGGTGGCACTGATGTTCGGGCTGGAGATTTCCAGCGTGCCGGTCATCCTGCCCACCCTTGAACAGCAACTGGGCACCGGCTTCCAGGACGCCCAATGGATCATGAATGCCTACACCCTGGCCTGCACCAGCGTGCTGATGGCGGCGGGCACCTTGGCCGATCGCTTTGGCCGGCGGCGCATGCTGGTGCTGTGCCTGTGGGTATTCGGGTTGGCTTCGTTGGCCTGTGGGTTGGCCGGCGATGCCTCCACGCTGATTGCGGCGCGTTTTGTTCAGGGCGTGGGTGGCGGGGCGATGATGATCTGCCAGTTCGCGATTCTTTCGCACCAGTTCCGCGAGCCGGCGGCGCGGGCGCGGGCCTTTGCGGTGTGGGGCGTGATCGCCGGTGTGGGCCTGGGCTTCGGGCCGATGGTGGGCGCGTTGATCCTGGCGGTCGCAGATTGGCGCTGGGTGTTTCTGGTGCATGTACCGCTCACCGTATTCACCCTGGCCTTGCTGCGCATCAGCGTGCAGGAGTCGCGCGACCCGGCGGCCCATCGCCTCGACATCGCCGGCATGGCCACCCTGACCCTGGCGGTGTTCGCCCTGGTCTACTTCATCATCCAAGGCACCGCGAGCGGCTTTACTACACCGGCCATGCTCGGCTGGGCCGGGTTGTCGGTGGCCGGCCTGCTGCTGTTCATCGTGATTGAGCGGCGCAGCCCGCACCCGATGTTCGATTTCTCGGTGTTTCGCCTCCCGCGCTTCAACGGCGCGCTGATGGGCTCGATCGGCATGAACTTCAGCTTCTGGCCCTTCATGATCTACCTGCCGCTGTATTTCCAGGCCGGCCTGGGCTACGACACGACGCTCACCGGGCTCGCCCTGCTCGCCTACACCCTGCCCACGCTGGTGGTGCCGCCACTGGCTGAACGCCTGGCCCTGCGCTACGGCGCCGAACGCATCATCCCGCTGGGCCTGGGCCTGATGGGTGCGGGATTTGTGGCCATGGCCGCGATCAACCATAGCGGCCAGCCCAGTGTGGTATTGATCCTGATCGCCTGTGGGATTGCCGGCAGCGGACTGGCGCTGACCAACTCGCCCACCACCAATACCACCACCGGCTCGGTCTCGCCCGACCGCGCGGGGATGGCCTCGGGCATCGACTTCAGCGCACGGCTGATCACCCTGGCACTCAACATCGCGCTGATGGGGTTGGTGTTGATACTCGGGATCGCTCACTACCTGGCTGGCGTATTGCCCGACACGGCACAGCTGGCCACGCTCAGCCAGGACATCGCCGCCGGCAAACTGGATGTGTTACCGCAGGGCCAACTGATCGCCCAAGCCGCGCTGCGCAGCGGTGCCGGCTGGGCCATGTCGTATGCCGGGTTGGGCGCGTGCGCATTGGCGGTCTTGAGCGGCGGTTTTTTCCGCCGCAGCCCGCGCTGACGCATCGGGCCTTAAACGAAAACGGGCCTGCATCTGCAGGCCCGTTTTCAGTGGGGTTGAAAAAACTATCAGCTATCAGCCGTTGAGTGCAGCCTGTTCGTTTTCCAGGAATTCCTCTTCAAGCTCGGCCTCATCGGCCTTGGTGGTAGGCAGTGCCTGGCCGGCGGCGCGTGGTTTGCCACGCAGTTTGCCGTACAGATGCTCCAGGGCATGCTCCAGCTTGGTGGCCGCGCCATCGATCGCCTGTTCCAGCGTATCGGCTTTATGGAGGACCGAAATCGGTTGATGGCCCTTTGGCCGTGCTTCCAGTCGGCAACTCAGATCGTGGGGACCGGGCTTGTCACCGTTCTCGTCCCGCAGGTAAACCTCGACGCGGGTCAGATCTTCTTCATAACGTTCGAGCGTGCTCTCAATGGTGGTACGTACCCACTCCTCCAGTCGGATGCTGCTTTCAATATGGTTATCGCTATTGACTTGGATTTGCATAGTTTTCCCTTATTTCAGCTAGCTCGCCGAAGGCCATTCCTGCTTCACCGGATGGGTGAAAACCATGACCTCCTGATTACACAATTGAGCAGACAGAAGAACATTTCAAGCCCTTTGCAAAGATAAATCCCACATTACAAATTAAGTCTGACAACAAGCAAAAGCGCTGTTAGGGTGGGGAGTTAGTCACATCTTCTTACGACCACTTTCCTTACAATTGCCCCTCTCCCAGCGGGTGCAATCCGCGAAAAATCCCCGCTTCCTCCACCAGCCAGTCATGCACCGCCCGCACGCCCGGATGGCTCAGCGCGCCTGGCGCATACAGCAGCACGTAGCGTTTGTGATTGGGCACGGCCAGGCCGAACGGCACAATCAACGTGCCTCGCTCCAGTTCGTCATTGAGCAACGTTCGCCGGGCAATCGCCACGCCCATGCCGGCAATCGCTGCTTCGATGGTCAGGTGGTTGCGGTTGAAGGTATGCCCACGCCGTACGTCGGCGGCGTCGTAACCGATGGCATTCAGGTAGAACTCCCACTCCGCGTACTCATAACTCCCACGCCAGGCGGTGATGTCGTGCAACAGCGGGAAATGCACCAGGTCGGCGGGGCCATGCAGTGGCGGTCGACCGCGCAGCAGGCTCGGTGCGCAGACCGGGAAGATCTGCTCGTCCAACAGGGCTGTGGATAACAAACCGGGGTAACTGCCGTCATTAAGGTCGATGGCCAGGTCAAAGTCGCCCTCGTGCAGGGCGATGCTGCTGTCTTCGGCGACCATGCGCAGTTGAATGTCCGGGAAGCGTTGCTGCAAACGCGGCAGGCGCGGGGTCAGCCACTTGCCGAGAAACGAGGGGATCGAGCGCAGGCGCAAGGTGCCACTGATCATCCCGGCGTCCAGGCGCTGCAGCTCGGCATCGATGCTGCCATAGGCCTCACCCACAGTAATCGCCAGCCGCTGGCCTTCTGCGCTCAGCTCAACCCCGCGTGCGCGTCGATGGAACAGCCGGAAACCCAAACGCTCCTCCAACTGGCGAATTTGCTGGCTGACTGCCCCCGGCGTGATGTGCAGTTCTTCGGCGCAGCGAGTGAACGACAAATGCCGAGCAGCGCAGGAAAAAACGTGCAGCCAGACGTAGGTCTGGCCATGAAGCGGGCGAGCCATAGGGTTTAGTCCTGCTAAAGGGTGTCTTAGGATAATTCGTTGGTCAGTGCCGATCCAGAGGCTCAGTATCGCGCCAATTCCGCTTGTCCTACAAAAGATGGCAGCGATTCCTACTCCATTGTTTGTAAGGCTTTAGCATGGCTATCAGCGTTTTCGATTTATTCAAGGTAGGCATTGGTCCTTCCAGCTCCCATACCGTCGGCCCGATGCGGGCGGCGGCGACCTTTGCCCAAGCCCTGACCGACCAACAATTGCTCGACGAAACCCGTCGGGTAGAAGTGCGTTTGTACGGCTCGCTTTCCGCCACCGGCGTGGGCCACGCCACCGACCGCGCCTGCGTGATGGGCCTGATGGGCGAATGGCCAGACAGCATTGACCCCACCAGCATTGGCCCCCGTATCCAGCAGTTGCGCGAGTCCGGCCACTTGCTGCTCGCGGGCCGTGCGCAAATTGCCTTCAACTGGCAACACGATCTCCTGCTGCTGGATGAAAGCCTGCCCTACCACCCCAACGCCATGTCCCTACACGCCTATGGTGACAACGGCCTATTGAGCGAGCAGACGTACTACTCGGTGGGCGGCGGTTTCATCATTGACGCGGCGGAAGCTGAATCCGGCATCGCACCGACCAGCGAAGTGCAATTGCCTTACGACTTCTCCAGCGCCGTCGAACTGCTGGCCTTGTGCAACAAGCACGGCCTGCGGGTTTCCGAATTGATGATGGCCAACGAGCGGGCCTGGCGCAGTGACGCCGAGATCCGCAGCGGGCTGCTGCATATCTGGTCGGTGATGCGTGAATGCGTCGAACAAGGCCTGCGCCATGAAGGCATCTTGCCGGGTGGCCTGGATGTGCCACGACGCGCGGCGAAATTGCACCGCAGCCTGTTGGAAATCGGCAAACCCAACGTCATCACTTCAACCCTGTCGGCCATGGAATGGGTCAACCTGTTCGCCCTC
This sequence comes from Pseudomonas sp. K2I15, assembly GCF_002204795.1. GTDB lineage: Bacteria > Pseudomonadota > Gammaproteobacteria > Pseudomonadales > Pseudomonadaceae > Aquipseudomonas. The sequence continues at coordinate 21,546 of NZ_NIXO01000017.1, read as the reverse complement.
GCCGTCAACGAAGAAAACGCCGCCGGCGGGCGCATGGTCACCGCGCCCACCAATGGCGCGGCCGGGATCATCCCGGCGGTGTTGCACTACTACATGAAATTCAACCTGGACGCGTCCGACGATGACGTGGTCAATTTCTTCCTGGCCGCCGCCGCCGTCGGCATCCTCTGCAAGAAAAACGCCTCGATCTCCGGCGCCGAGGTCGGCTGCCAGGGCGAAGTCGGTTCGGCCTGCGCCATGGCCGCTGCCGGCCTTGCCGACATACTGGGCGCGTCCCCGGAACAACTGGAAAACGCCGCCGAAATCGGCCTGGAACACAACCTCGGCCTGACCTGCGACCCGGTCGGCGGGCTGGTCCAGGTGCCGTGCATCGAGCGCAACGCCATCGCTGCGGTCAAGGCGATCAATGCCACGCAAATGGCCCTGCGCGGCGACGGCAAACACTTCATCTCCCTGGACCGGGTGATCCGCACCATGCGCGACACCGGCGCCGACATGCACGACAAATACAAAGAAACTTCACGGGGCGGCCTGGCCGTTAACTGGGTGGAATGCTGAGGAGCATTCCCTGAACGCCCCAACGTGAGCCCGCGCAAAAATAATAACGAGGCAATAACGATGACCGATGTACGTACACCTGCTGCCGAAAATCCCGCTGTAGACCTGACCACGACCACCGTAACAACCGGCTGGAACAAACACGACACCACCTGGATGCTCGGCCTCTACGGCACCGCCATCGGTGCCGGCACCTTGTTCCTGCCGATCAACGCTGGCGTTGGCGGCTTCTGGCCGTTGATCGTGCTGGCGCTGCTGGCCTTCCCGATGACCTTCTTCGCCCACCGTGGGCTGACGCGCTTTGTGTTGTCGGGCAAATCCGGCGACATCACCGACGTGGTGGAAGAACACTTCGGCATCGGCGCCGGCAAGCTGATCACCCTGCTGTACTTCTTCGCGATCTTCCCGATTTTGCTGGTGTACAGCGTGGCGCTGACCAACACCCTGACCAGCTTCATGGAACACCAACTGCACATGGCCCCGCCGCCCCGGGCGATCCTGTCGCTGGTGCTGATCCTCGGCTTGATGGCCATTGTGCGTTGCGGCCAGGGCGTAATCGTCAAGGCCATGAGCGTGCTGGTGTACCCGTTCGTCGCCGCCCTGCTGCTGTTGGCCCTGAGCCTGATCCCCAACTGGAACGGCGCGTTCTTCGCCTCCGCCAGCGAAGGCATGCCGCTGCCGGCGTTCTTCAAAACGTTGTGGCTGGCGATCCCGGTGATGGTGTTTTCCTTCAACCACTCGCCGATCATTTCCGCCTTCGCCGTCGACCAGAAACGCGTGTACGGCCCGCAAGCCGAGCGCAAAAGCAGCGGCATCCTGGCCATGGCCCACAGCATGATGGTGCTGACGGTGATGTTCTTCTGCTTCAGCTGCGTGCTGGCGCTGTCGCCGGCTGACCTGGCGGCTGCCAAGGCGCAGAACATCTCGATCCTGTCGTACCTGGCCAACCACTTCCAAACCCCGGTGATCGCCTACGCCGCACCGTTGATCGCGCTGGTGGCGATCACCAAATCCTTCCTGGGCCACTACATCGGTGCCAGCGAAGGCTTCCAGGGCCTGATCGTCAAATCCCTGCGTGGCCGCAACCGTTCGATGTCGGCCAAGTGGCTGGAGCGCTGCACCGCGCTGTTCATGGTGCTCACCTGCTGGGCCGTGGCCACCTTCAACCCCAGCATCCTCGGCATGATCGAAACCATGGGCGGGCCGATCATCGCCTGTCTTTTGTTCCTGATGCCGATGTACGCCATTCGCCGAGTGCCATCTTTGCGCCAGTATTCGGGCCAGGCCTCCAACGTGTTTGTGGTGTTGATCGGGTTGATTGCGCTGTCTGCGATCGTTTTTTCCGTGATGCCCTGAAACGGATCACCGCGCTCAAAACACCACCGACCCAATGCGGGAGCGGGCTTGCTCGCGAAAGCGTTCCTTCAGCTGAGTATTCATTGGCTGACACACCGCATTCGCGAGCAAGCCCGCTCCCACCGGGGTAATTCGATGGCAGGCAGATTGCTGTACGGCACGCCCCTTGCTGTACAGCTACGGAGGAAAACGGACCTTGTGAAAACCTCAGCGAGAGAATGGCCGGTGGTCAGGAAACGCGAACTAATCCCGACACCGGTCGTCAATGACTGCATGTTCTTATCAGGCGGTAACGCACCATGGACAATCCTTTTCAGATCATCACCGACACCTTTGCCCCGAAATACCGGGTTAATTTGAGCATCCAGCGGCTGGACGGCAGCATCATGCTGACCCTGTCCGATGAAGACGGCGTAGTGGCCAAACGCATGATCAGCGCCGAACAACGCAACGACCCGCAGCGGCTGAAACGGCTGGTGCAGAGCGTGCAGTTCGGGATTGCAATTGAGCAGGGCCACAGCGCGATTGAGATATTGGCCGTGATGACCGACGGGGACAGTCACCAGCTATTGCAGCGGCCGCCGGTCAGCAGGCCGCCGCTCAACGCCGGGTTTTAGAGCTCGCCCTTCTCGGTTTCCAGGTTCGCTTCGTCTTTACGTTGCGGGCCCTGGACCTTCACCGACGGGAACGCCGACGACGCATACCGCACCACCAGAATCGCGAACGCCAACAGCAGAATCCCACCGCACAGGTAGATGATGCCGATGTCGGGCGGGTTGTGGTGGGACACGTTGGAGATCAGCAGGCGGGTCAGCGCCGTGATCGCCACGTAGATCAGGAAGCGCACCGGCATGTGGTTGGTCTTGAAATAAATCCCGACCATCGCCCCCAGTTCCAGGTAGATGAACAACAGCAAGATGTCATCGATCTTGATGTGCCCCGTTTCCAGCATCCCCAGAAATTCCATCACCGCTGCATAGGCGGTCACCGCACCAATGGCGAACAGCGCCAGGTAGTGGAACGTCTCGACGAACAGATTTCCCAAGGACTCGGCCAGTTGATGCACGGTCTTGCGCAGGTTTTCAGCCCAGTTGATTTTCACGATGATGCTTCCTTAGGTCGGCTCGACCGGATAATGCGGGTTGGACGTGACGGTTTCTCTGCATGCAGAAAAAAGGCCAGGGAACAGGGAGTGAGATGGTGGCGGGGTGACATTAGGCACTTATCTTGCTGCTTGATGATCGTTCCCACACTCTGCGTGGGAATGCCGCCCCGGACGCTCCGCGTCCCATGCCCCATGGTTTCGGGTAGAGGTGACGCGGAGCGTCACGGTATGCATTCCCACGCAGAGCGTGGGAACGATCCAGGTGACCGGGTGATTTAGGTCAGGTCGGGGCGACTTGATCCAACGCTTGATCGACCAATAAACCACTCATTTCGAGCAGTTGATGGATCGCCAGAAGCAAACTTCGCTGTGGGCCCTCAAGCTCAAAAGCCAGGCTACAGGCCATTTCACGGGCACTGTTCAAGGTTTCGCTGGCGTTGGCGAGTAACGTTTCCGTGTCGGCATTGGGCGTAACGCTGAAAAGAATCGAGGAGGGTTCGGGAGGTGGCTCAGGTGTTTCAGGGCGCAGAGAGTGATCAATCGCGCGGTTGGCTGCGGCTTGAAGACGGATGTCAGTGTGTGAATCGTAAGGCGGGCTCGGGGTAATCTTTTTCATGGTCAGACTCTTCCGTATTAAGAACCGTCCCCATCTGCCGCCAAGCAGATTGGGTGACGGATTGCACAAGGTTGGCGGACCGGTACGAAAGAAGAAAACCGGCACCCCGAAGGGTCCATGCGCAACCCGTCATGACACAGGAATACAAACGCCACGAAGCGTCTGCAATCTTGTTGGGACGTTGTTACGCCTTTCGTTACCGAGCCGCCAAGCCCGTCCGCTGCATTTGCAGCGCCCGAGGAAGGTAAGCGAACGGACGAAGCCGGCGCAACCCCGGCAAGTTGTCAGAAATTTCTCTTGCTGCAAACCCCCGTATTCCAACTACATTAAAAAGCCACTACCCAAAGCCCATGGATTGGCTTATGCTTTTAGCTGTATATAAATACAGTATTCGCACGAACGCTTGGCGACACCCGAACCAAGGGCTACCCCCTTCAATACTGCACCGATGACGAGGCCGAAAAATGGCTGTTGAAACCCTGTATCGCAGTACCCGTGACCTGGAGACTACATTCGTGGATCGCAAACTTGCCGACGCACACGACCAGATGCTTGAACTGGCAGAGTCCCTGATGGAAGTGCTGCTGAAAAACGTCGAAGGCTTGAGCGAGAAGCAGGCAGAAGATGCCGGTATTTTCATGGCCAAGAACCGCGCAGCGTTTGCGGCGGCGTTCAAGAACAATGCGAGTGCATTGGCGGAGATTGGGCAGCCAGAGGCTGAGTGATGCATTGCCAGTAGTGGCGAAAGGGCTTGTTGTGGCGGGGTAGCTTGCTGTGGCGAGGGAGCTTGCTCCCGCTGGAGTGCGCAGCGCTCCCAAGCTTTTGGGTCTGCTGCGCAGCCCAGCGGGAGCAAGCTCCCTCGCCACAGGGTTATGCCGTGTGTTTTATGCCTGCCACAATGTCTTGCCAAAGAACGTCAGCGTCCGGTCCCACGCCAGTTGCGACCAGGCTGCATCGTATTGCGTGCCGGAAATACGGCCATCGCCAATCGCGGTTTCGTTGGCAAACGCATGGTGCGCCAGGTAGCGATGGAAGGTCGCATCCACACCGCCTGCGTGCAGTTTTGACTCCAGCTCAGCCACGGTTTCAATGTTGAAGAAGGCATCCTGCGTGCCCCAATGCCCCATCAGCGGCGCCTTGATCTTCGACGCATCCAGATACTCCAGCGGCGGGAAGCCGTACCACACCACGCCCGCCGCCAATTCCGGGATCGCGTTCAACGCCAACAGCGTCAACGCCCCGCCCATGCAGTAACCGGTCACGCCGACTTTTTTCGAGTCCGCCTGCAAGTACTGCACAGCACCCTTGATGTCCTGGGAAACCGCATCACCAAAATCCAGCCCATCCATTAGGTGATGAGCTTCTTCCTCTTCCACCGTGGACGCGCCGCGATAAAGATCCGGCACCAGCACCCGATAGCCACATTCGGCCAGTCGATTGGCCACACCCTTGATCTGATCGTTGACGCCCCACCATTCCTGAATCACCACAATCGCCGGCGCGCCTTCGAGTACCGCCGGGCTGGCCAGGTAGCCGTTGACGTCTGCGCCATCCGGGCGTTTGAAGCTGATCATGCGCCCGCTGGAGCGCCCTGCTGTTTGTTTGGACATCCAAACCTCTGTCTCGGGATGTGAGAAACCAAGCGTTCAACCACAATAGTAAAGTGCACGGCCGCGCGGATGTAACCATCTATTTCCCACGCAGGGCGCATGACAGTTACACGTCGACGGTTAAGGGGCGATTATCTTCAGCGGTACAGCAACCGCTCCGCCAGCTCATCCGCCACCCGCGCGGGTGAGCGTTTTTCAGCCTGGGCGTGGGCGAAGATTTCAGTCAGGCGGGTGCCGATGTTCGACAGGTGCGCGGTGATGGTTTCCAGCTCTGCGCCGCCGTGCTTGAGGGCGACGTAGATCAGCCCGCCGGAGTTGATCACGTAGTCCGGCGCGTAAAGAATCCCACGCCCTTCCAACTGATCGGCCACTTGCAGGTTGGTCAGTTGCGCACTGGCAGAGCCGGCCACTGCCGCGCAACGCAACTGCGCCACCGTGTAGCGGTTGAACACCGCGCCCACGCCGCAGGGCGCGAGGATGTCGCACGGGGTACTGAGCAAGGCTTCGTTGGCAATCGGGTGCGCGCCCAGCTGTTCCATGGCCAGTTGCACCTTGCCATGGTCGATATCGCTCACCAGCAATTCAGCCCCGGCGGCGTGCAGTTGCTCGGCCAGCGCATAACCGACGTTGCCCAGGCCCTGGATCGCCACCCGTAAACCTTCAAGATTATCGCTGCCCAGGCGGGCCATGGCGGTGGTGCGGATGCCGGCAAATACGCCCATGGCCGCGTGCGGCGACGGATCACCGGCCGCCGTGGTGCTGGTGACATAGCGGGTCTGCTGGGCGATGCAATCCATGTCGGCCACCGAGGTGCCGCTGTCGATGGCGGTGATGTAGCGGCCATCAAGCTGCTCGATGCAGCGGCCAAAGGCTTCAAACAGCGCAGCGCGGCTTTCCACATGGGCGGGGCGGATGATCACCGCGTTGCCACCACCCACCGGCAAACCCGCCAGGGCGGCCTTGTAGCTCATGCCTTGGGCCAGGCGCGCGGCATCCGCCACGGCACTTTCATCGTCGGGGTAAGAGAGGTAGCGGCAGCCTCCAAGGGCGGGGCCCAGGCGGCTGTTATGGATGGCAATGACCGCCTTCAACCCGGTGGCCGGGTCAACGCTCAGGTGCAGCGATTCAAGGCGGGTGCTGTGCATGAGCGCAAACATCGTCGAGCTCCCGAATCACTTCTGGTAGGCGCCAAGTATAGGACCACCCGCGCAAACCTGCCCAAGCACGCGGGAATAAGCCCACCGGTTTTAAAGGGTTTGCGACATAAACAGGTAAGAGGCGTCTTAAGGCACTGGACGAAAGTTCGCAGCAAGGCTAAAACGAGACATCCGCCGGAGAACCCAATGAAGCCCCGCAAAGCCTTTTTTGCCTGCCTGGAACGGTCACCGCCCGCACTGTTTGAAGCCGCGCTGTGGATGGCGGCCGAACACGACCCGGCAGTCGACCCCTTGGCCATCCTGCAGGACTTCAAGGTGTTGCAGCAGTTGGTCAGCCTCAGCATGCCGATGCTGCCGCCCGATGAACTGGGGCAACCGCTGCTGCGGCGCATGAACGACCTGGGGTTTGCCCAGGATGACAACACCCCGCTGCGCCCCGCCGCCGCCCTGCTGGACAAGGTGTTGAAGCGCAAGCGCGGGCAGCCGCTGGCGTTGGGGCTGATCGCTCTGGAGCTGGCGCGGCGCCTGGACATTCCGTTGGTCGGCGTCAACTTTCCGGGACACTTCCTGTTGCGCGTGCCGGGCGCCGATCATCTGCTGGACCCGTGCGGTGGCCGCCGGCTGTACCCCAACGACTGCCGCGAGCTGCTGACTCGCCAGTACGGGCCCAACCTCAAATTGCAGGCCGACCACCTGCACACCGCCGAGCCGCGTTCGATCCTGCAGCGGCTGTCACGTAATCTGCGCCAGTTGCACCTGTCCAACGACGAGCATCTGGCCGCCCTGGTGGATGCCGAGCGGGTACTGGAGCTGGGCAATGCCAGCGCCGCCGATTACCTGGCCCGGGCCAGTTTGTATCAGCGCCTGGATTGCCCGAATGCCGAGCGTTTTGATCTGGAGCATGCGTTGATGCTCAGCGAAGACCCGATCCAGCGCCTGCGCCTGACCGAGCGGCTGGGGCATTTGCCGCCCAACTCTGTGGTGCATTGACCCGCTTGGCGTAAGCTGTACCGCCCCATGGATGAGGTTGTCATGCCCCTGCGCTCCCCCGCCGAACGCTACCTCGAAGATTTTCACCAGCGCCAGCCCGGCACCACCAGCGCTGCGTTCGCCGAACTGGCGGCCGTGAAATACAGCTCTTCCTATGCCGCCCTGACTGCACACGTGCCCACCGCACAAAGCCCGTTGAGCGTGCTCGACCTGGCCTGCGGCGACGGTTATCTGCTCAAGCTGCTGGCCGACCGCCAGCAACCCGGCCTGCAATTGACCGGTGTCGACATGAGCCAGGCGGAACTGGATGCCGCCCGCTTGCGCCTTCCCGTTAACGTCACCCTGCTCAAGGAGCGCGCCCAGGCATTGAGTGTGGCCACAGCCAGCGTCGACGTTCTGCTGTCGCACATGGCGATCATGCTGATGGATGATCTCGAACAGGTGCTGCAAGAGGTGCAGCGCGTCTTGCGCAGTGGCGGCACATTGGCGGTGCTGATCGGCAGGAGCTTTCTACTGGGCCCCGTCGGTGACGCGTTTCTAGAAGCCTTTCGCCCAATCGCCAAGGAAGACCGGTTACCCAACCTGCAGATGGGCGACCCGCGCACGCGCAATGAAGACGGCTGGCGGACCTTGCTGGACGATCACTTCAGCGACCTCAGCTTCGAAGATATCGACGTCCACTGGCAGCCTCAACCAGAGGCGCTGTGGACGTCATTGAAAGAAACCTACGATATCGACCGGCTGACAGTGCCCGCCAAGGCCCGCCTGAAAGAGCGTTTCCTGGCGTCCATCGCCCACCTTCAGCAGAGCGATGGCAGCGTGTCCACCGGGTGGGGGTTACGCGTGATCAGCGCCAGGCGCCGATAACGCATCAGCGCCTTGTGACACCGCGCCCTTGGGCGAGCGCACCTGAATAATCAACAGCGCCGCCATCACCGCCGGAATCGCGCAGAAGAAGAAAATCTGCTGCACCGGGATGTGCATTGCCAGCAACATGCTGCCGAACAGCGGCCCCAGGATCGAACCGAACCGCCCAACGCCAAGCGCCCAGCCGGTACCGGTAGCGCGCACGTGAGCCGGGTAGAAGTTACTGGCGAATGCATTGAGCGTCAGCTGACCGCCGATGATGCAGAAGCCCGCCGCAAATACGCAGGCCACCAGATAGCGCGGATTGTCGTGGTTCAGCCCCAGCAGAATGGTGCATACCGCAGCCGCCGCCAGCACGCCGGACAACAGCCGCACCTTGCTTTTTAGCCGATCAGCAAACCACGCCATGCCGATGGCGCCCAAGGTCCCGGCAAACAGGAACATCGACGTCACCAGATTAGCTTCGTTCAGGCCCAGGCCGCTTTCCAGCAATAGCGAAGGCAACCAGCTGATCATGAAATACAGCAGGATCAGGCTGACGAAAAACGTCGCCCACAGCAGCAAGGTCGGGCGCGCATAACCATGGCGAAACAGCTCCACCACCGTCAGTTTGCTACCTTGCTCCTGGCGGTTTTCTTCCGCGCTCGCCGCCGGTGGCTGCCAGCCGGGCAGCATCCGTGCGGTAACTTTTTGCAGGCGCACGTACGGCGGCGCATCACGCAGCAGGCGCGGCAACGATTCAGGCAACTTCCAGGCGAGAAACGGGAACAGCAGCAGCGGCGTCACGCCGCCAGCGAGGAACACCGCCTGCCAGCCAAAGCTGTCGATAAACCCGGCAGCCACGAAACCACCCGCCGCACCGCCGAAAGAGAAGCCACACGCCGCCAGCGTCACCATCAACGTTCGCAAGCGTGGCGGCGAATATTCCGACATCAAGGCCATGGCACTGGGCATCGCGCCGCCCATGCCGATGCCGCAGATAAACCGGGCGGCCATCAAGGTATTCAGGGAATTGGCGAACACCATCAACACCGTGAGGCTGGCGTAGATCAGCACGCAGCACAGCAGGATGCGCCGCACACCGAAGCGATCCGCCAGCGGCGTGACGGCCAGGGAACCGAGGGTCAGCCCCAGCAGGTTGGCGCTGAACACCGGGCCGAACGCGGCCTTTTCCAGGCCCCAGTCCTTGGCCAGCGCCGGTACCACATAGCCCAGGACTTGGGCGTCGTAGCCGTCGGTGACCAGCAACAGTGCCAGCAACAGGAGAATCAACCACTGATAGCGCGACACCGGACGGGCGTCGAGTGCCGCACGAAAGCTGGCAATCTGATTGTGCATCGCAAGGGACCTGTATTGTTTTTATATATTTTGGACACGCTGAAGATCACATGTGGGAGCGGGCTTGCTCGCGAAGGCGGTGGATCAGTCAATACATCTGGCAACTGACCCACCGCCTTCGCGAGCAAGCCCGCTCCCACATTTGGCCGGTGTAAGCCTGGCGAGTTATGGCGTGTCAGGGGTATCCGGTTGGTTGGCGGGGTGAGCCGCCATGAACGCCGGATGCTGCGCCGCCAATGCCGCCACCCGCTGAATACGCGGGTACGCCGCCAGCGACACCTTGAACCGCTCGGCTGCATACACCTGTGGAATCAAGAACGTATCCGCCATGCCCGGCTGCTCGCCAAAGCAATAACCCTGATCACCGATCAACTGCTCCACCGCCGCCAAGCCCTGGCTGATCCAATGCCCGATCCACTCCAGCACCTGCGCCTCATCGTGCCCCCACTGCTTGAGCAAATTCTGGGTGCTGGAGTTATGCAGCGGATGGATGTCGCAACCGATGATCGACGCCACCGCACGCTCATGGGCGCGGGTCGCCAGATCCCTGGAAAGCAACGGCACCTGTGGATAACGTTCCTCCAGGTACTCGATGATTGCTGGCGACTGAATCAACACATCGCCGTCATCGGTGCGCAAGGCCGGCACCCGACCTTGCGGGTTGATCGCCAGGTATTCCGGCTGGTGATTGGCGCCACCCTTGGGCACCAACAGGTTGACCGGCACCGCGCTGAAATCCAGGCCCTTGAGCGCCAGCGCAATCCGCACCCGGTAGGACGAAGTGGAGCGGTAGTAGGTATAGAGTTCCATGGCCCTGCCCTCTCAGCGCGCCGCGACCACGGTACCCCGGCATTCGCCGAAGCCGATGGAGGTAAACCCGTCGCGGGTGCAGCGGGCACGCAGGATGATTTCGTCGCCGTCTTCGAGGAATTTACGCACTTCGCCAGAGGCCAATTCGATCGGCTTTTTACCGCCCTCGGTGATTTCCAGCAGGCTACCGAACTGGCCGGCCTGTGGCCCCGACAAGGTGCCCGAACCAAACAGGTCACCGGCCTGCAACTGGCAGCCGTTGACGCTGTGGTGCGCAACCATTTGCGCCACGGTCCAGTACATGTGCTGGGTGTTGCTGAGGGTCAGGCGATGGGCCGGCAGGTTCTGTTCACGCATCGAGGCGGTGGTCAGCAGCACTTCGAGTTCGATATCAAACCCACCGGCGGCTTGGTCGCGCTTGTCCAGCAGGTACGGCAGTGGTTGCGGATCGCCTTCAGGACGCGCCGGTTGTGCCTTGCGGAACGGCTCCAGGGCTTCAGCCGTCACCACCCATGGCGAAATGCTGGTGATAAAACTTTTCGACAGGAAAGGCCCCAGCGGCTGGTATTCCCAGGCCTGGATGTCCCGCGCCGACCAGTCGTTAAGCAGGCAGAAACCGGCGATGTGATCGGCGGCGTCGCCGATGGCAATCGAGTCGCCCATGGCATTGCCCTGGCCGATCCAGATGCCCAGTTCCAGCTCGTAATCCAGACGTGCACACGGGCCGAAGGTCGGCTCGGTTTGACCGGCTGGCAAGGTCTGGCCTTTAGGGCGACGGACCTCGGTGCCCGACGGACGAATCGTCGACGCGCGGCCGTGGTAACCGATCGGCACGTACTTGTAGTTGGGCAGCAGCGGGTTGTCCGGGCGGAACAGTTTGCCGACGTTTTGCGCGTGTTCGATGCCGACGTAGAAGTCGGTGTAATCGTTGATTTTGGCCGGCAGGTGCATCTGGCAATCAGCAGCCGGGTGTAGCGCGGCTTGCAGTTTGCCTTGCAGGTTGCTGCCTTCCGCCAGCAGTTCCAGCAGGCGCTCACGCAGGGCCACGCGCGGGCCGCGGCCGAGTTCGAAAAACGCGTTCAGTTGGCCGCCAGCGGTGGCTTCAACGGCACGGCGGGCTTCGCCTTCAAAGCATTCCAAAGCGGCCTGCAGATCGAAAATCTGATCGCCAATCGCCACGCCACTGCGCGGCGCAGAACCGTTGAGGCTGAACACACCCAACGGCAGGTTTTGCAGCGGGAAGTCCCGGTGACCGTTGGCGCAAGGCACCCAACTGCGGGTGAGTTTAGGCTGAGTCATGGGTTATCTCCGATTCGGGTTGAAGGTTGCGGGCAGCGAGGCCCAGCAAGCGTCGTAAGAAGGTTGCAGCTGCGAGCATTCCAGCGCGAACTGTGTAGGACGCAGCACCTGGCTGGTCTCAAACATGAACGCCATGGTGTTATCAATCTTGTGGGGAGCCAGTTCCACATTAATGGCCTTGGTGCAGGTCTCGCCATCCGGGCCATGGGCGCTCATGCAACTGTGCAGCGACGCGCCGCCGGGCAGGAAGCCTTCGGCCTTGGCGTCGTAGGCGCCCTGGATCAGGCCCATGTATTCGTTCATCAAGTTGCGGTGAAACCACGGTGGCCGGAAGGTGTTTTCGGCGACCATCCAGCGGGGCGGGAAAATCACGAAATCAAGGTTGGCCAGGCCGTGCACGCTGGTGGGCGAGGTCAATACGGTGAAGATCGACGGGTCCGGGTGATCGAAACTCACGGTGCCGATGGTGTTGAAACGGCGCAGGTCATATTTGTACGGCACGTTGTTACCGTGCCACGCCACCACGTTCAGCGGCGAATGGTCCAGCTCGCAGCCCCACAGTTCGCCGAGGAATTTCTGAACGAGCGTGGTCGGTTGCTTGAGGTCTTCGTAATGAGCGACGGGCGTGAGGAAATCCCGTGGGTTGGCCAGGCCGTTGCTGCCGATCGGCCCGAGGTCCGGCAGGCGCAGTGGCGCGCCGTGGTTTTCGGCGACGTAGCCACGCGCTTGGGCATCCAATAACTCGACTCGGAATTTCAGGCCGCGAGGCAATACGACGATCTCCAGCGGCCCGACTTCCAGCACACCCAGCTCGGTGGCGATACGCAAGCGACCTTGCTCGGGAACGATCAACAGTTCGCCGTCAGCGTTGAAGAACACGCGGTCCATGGAGCGGTTGGCGCGGTAGTTGTAGATGCTGATGCCTGAGGGTTTTTCCGACCCGGAGTTGGCGACCACGCCTACAAGCCCGTCAATGAAATCTGTCGGCTCAGCGGGAATATCCAGCGGGTTCCAGCGCAGGCGATTGGGCGTCACGGCACCGAGCGGGCCACCGGCCAACTGCCGTTCCAGCTTGGCGAACGCCGGGTGATTGGCCGACGGCTGGATGCGGTACAGCCAGGTGCGTCGGGCTTCGCTGCGGGCCATGGTGAACGCGGTGCCGGAGAAGAGTTCGGTGTACAACCCGTAGGGCGCTTTTTGCGGGGCGTTCTGGCCGACGGGCAATGCGCCGGGAAGCGCTTCACTGGCAAATTCATTGCCGAAGCCCGACTGGTAGACCGGCTCTGAACTAGTTGATTCGAGGGTCATGGATCGTCCTCTGAGCGGAAGTTGTTTTTATCGTAATCCAGTTACGCATAACGTAATTTGATACCTGTTGACCGTCAAGCTATAAAGACGCCCATTCGTCTTTCGGATTCATGCCCTCCATGGAAAAGCCGCCCGCTCCCCGCGACACCGGTAAACAGAAAGTCCGCTCGGCTGAAGTGGGCACCGACATCCTCAAGGCCCTGGCTGAACTGTCGCCGGCCACCTCGCTGTCGCGCCTGGCCGAACACGTGCAAATGCCGGCGAGCAAGGTCCACCGCTATTTGCAGGCGCTGATTGCCTCAGGTTTTGCCGAGCAGAACACCGCCACCAACCATTACGGCCTGGGCCGCGAAGCCTTGCGTGTGGGCCTCGCCGCGCTGGGCAGCATGGACGTGCTGAAAGTCGCCGCCCTGCCCCTGGCAGAACTGCGGGACGAGTTGAATGAAACCTGCTTCCTGGCCGTATGGGGCAACCAGGGCGCGACCGTGGTGCATATCGAGCCGGCGGTGCGCGCGGTGACGGTGGTCACCCAATTGGGCTCGGTGTTGCCGCTGCTCAGTTCGTCCACCGGGCTGGTGTTCAGCGCGTTTCTGCCGGCGCGGGAAACCGTGGATTTGCGTGAGCGGGAGATTCAGGCGGGCATCGCCCATGCGTTGGCGAATGACCAGGCCTACGCCACCACCTGCGAGCAAATCCGCCAGCGCGGCCTGCACTTTGTGCACGGTTTGCTGATGCCGGGCGTGGACGCGTTGTCGGCGCCGGTGTTTAACGCAGTCGGGCAAGTGGCGGCGGTGTTGACCGTCGTGGGGCCGACGTCGCTGTTCCATGCCGATGAGGACGGCCCGGCGGCGAAACGTTTGTTGGCCGCTACCCAGGCGGTGAGTTGGCGTATGGGCTATCAGCCGTAACGCTAAGTACCAGGCACACAACAGCGCAAAATGTGGGAGCGGGCTTGCTCGCGAAGGCGGTCTGTCAGTTAACGCATCAGTGACTGATACGCCGCATTCGCGAGCAAGCCCGCTCCCACATTTGCTCTTCATTGTTTGAGAAATAGCGCTTGGCTTCAGGCCATCAATCCCAGGGTTTTCGCCTTGGCCACTGCCTGGGTGCGCCGCTCCACTCCCAACTTGCTATGAATGCGCCGCGCATGGGTCTTCACTGTGTGCAGAGAAATAAACAATTGGCCGGCGATTTCCAGATTGGAATTGCCCTGGGCAATCAGTTGCAGCACCTCAAGCTCGCGCTGGCTCAGAGGATTCTCCCCCGCCGCCGCCAGGCACTCCTGCGGCTCCAACCCCAACGCACTCAACAGCCCCGGTTGCCTGAGGCGCAACTCGCGAATCGCCTGTTGCACCTGACAACGCCCCGCCAGTTCCAACCCGGCTTCCAGTGAACGCACGGCCAACGGTCGATCGCCGATTTGCCAGGCCACTTCCCCCAACACCAACTGCAATTCCGCTTCCAGGCACAGCATGCCCCGCTGCCGGGTGGTCTCCAGCAAGGCATTCAGGCGGGCAATGGGCTCTTCGGCGCGACGCAGTTTCACTTCGGCCAACACCTGCAAATACTCAAGGCGCGGGATCAGCTCCAGAGTGGCCGGCGGCGCCTGTTTGGCCTTGGGCCCACGGTAGTGACGCAGTACGCGGGTCACCGCTTCGAGGGTCAGTTCGGCGCGACCCTGCTGCAACCAGAAATGCCCACTGAGCAACAACAACACGGCGCGATACACGGTGTCAGGCACCTGGCGTTGCTGCATCAGGCGCTCGGCGTCTCGCAATTGGATAAATGCCTGGGCGTAATCGCCCTTGTTGGCGGCCAGCAGTGCCAGGCCGAGGTAGCCGTAGAGCACGCGTTTGTCCTGGCTGTGCAGGCACATGCCCAGGCCGGATTCGAAGCATTCGGCGGCGACGGCATCGTGACCTTGGCGCAGGGCCAGATGCCCACGTCGCAACGAAATCCGCCCTACCAACGGCCCGGCCTTTAGTCGTTGCTGAACCAGCATCTGCTGCACATTTTCCAGCAGGCTCTGGGCCCGATACGGCGCACCGCGCTGTTCCAGCAACTGCGCATGATCCAGTTCCAGCAACGCCTCCAGCAGCAATGAGCCATGGGAACGCGCCAGGCACAACGCCTCGCGGTTAAGCGACTGGGCCACATCCAGTTCTCCACGCAGCAAGGCCTGCTGGGTCAGCCCTGACAGGCACATCAAGCGCGACGTCCAGGCGCTTTCCGGCAAGTCTTGCAGGGCCTCAAGAAAATGTTCCTGGGCACGTGCGGCCTCGCCCCCAAGATGCAGCAGCCAACCCCATTGCGCCTGCCAGCGGGCCAGCAGATAGCGCTGCAAATGCGCGGTCGGTTGCGGGGTGAAACGCGCCAGTTGATCGATGCACAACGCCGCCTGATCGAAACGCCCGGCAAACAGCAACGCCGCCGTCACCAGCCCCACCAGTTGCGCCGAACCCAGCATCAACTCATCGCCATGCTGTTCATGCAGGCGCAACAACAGCACTGCGTTTTGCTGGCGGAACAGGTCTTCAAAACTGAAATGCTGCAACAGGCTCACGGCCACTTCGTACTCTTCGGCCAGCAGCGCCTGTTCAAACGCCGCTTGCCAGTCTTCAGCGGCGGTAAACCATTGGCAGGCGCGCCGGTGCCAGGAGCGCTTGGCCGGCCAGGGCTCGTCGAGCAACAGCTGCGCCAGCGGCGGGAAGATTTGCAGCCAGTCGGTGGCGTCTTCCCAGGGCTCGATGAAGGCCCCCAACGTCTGCAAGTCACGCAGGTAGTCGGCACCGTCGCCAAAGCCGAACAGGTGATCGCACAAGCTCGGATTGAAGCGTGGCAGGTGCGCAAGCACGCGCCAGGCTTCGGCCAGCTCCGGGGCCAGGCCGCTGAACAGTTCGTGTTGCAGGTAGTCGAGCAGGGTTTTGTCGGGGTGCCCGTCGCCTTCAAGCAATGCGATGCGCACGCCGGCGCACCAGCCGGCGCTGAACTTCAGCACCTTGTCGGCGCAGGGTCCGGCCAAGTGCTGGACCTCGGTGTGATCAAACGCCAACTCGGCAGCACTGCACTCCCACAATTCATCGTCGAGCAACAACCGTGGCCAGTTACAGGCCGGCCGCCGCCGCGCGCCAATCCACCAGGATAAAACGGGACTGCTGGCCGCCAGAATGCGATCGAGCAATGCATCCAGTTCAGGTGCCGGCACCCGGCAAAAATCATCGAGAAACAGCCAGGCAGGCGCTTGCCAGCGGTTGAGGGCCAGCAGCAGCGTGGGTTCGTCGACAAAATCCAGGCCGAGGCTTTGGGCCAGGCGCTGACACAAATCCAGGGCGGCGCCGTTCAGCGGCAGCCAATACACCAGGCAATCCGAAGGCGCCTGCAACGCGCACTCGGCGAGCAGCGCGCTCTTGCCGCTGCCGGCCGGGGCGCAGAGCAACTTCACCCGCGCCGAGGCGTTGAGCAACGGCCCGGCCAGTCGCGGGCGCAACAGGTGGTGGGGCGACAAACGTGGCATGAATCCAGGACGATCCAGACAACGGGTCATGGCGGTCATTACTGCGTCCCTGTTTTTTATTATTAGGCGGCGTGCGCCCTACCCTAGTCCTATGGTTGACGGTTGTTGAGGAGTATTCAGCAGGCTGATTGCCGGACATAAAAAAGCCGGGAGCCAAAAGGCAACCCGGCATCAGTCCTAAAGGTGGAACACAGTAAATGTGGGAGCGGGCTTGCTCGCGAAGGCGGCGGGTCAGCCAGCACATGTATGACTGATACACCGCCTTCGCGAGCAAGCCCGCTCCCACAGGTTGACTGTATTTCAATCCGGTTTTAGCGCACGCCCTCAGAGCGCAATGCCGCCGGTGTGTAGTCCGCCGCCTTGGCCGCAAAGCCGAACACGAAGCTGCTCTTCTCTTCGTTCTTCATCCCCAAGGCGATGTAGCGCCCGGCGATGATGTCGTACAGGGTCTCGACGGTGTAGGCCGGCACCTGGTGGTCATAGTAGAACTGCGCATGACCTTCAGCGACACGCCACAGTTGGCCACGGCCGTCGTAGTGGTCCACCAGCGCGACTTGCCAGCTGTCTTCGTCGATGTACATGTGGCGCTTGGCGTAGATGTGCCGTTCGCTCGGCTTGACGGTACCAATCACTTCCCAGACCCGGTGCAGCTCATAGCGGGTCAGGTCCTGGTTGATGTGGCCAGCCTTGATGATGTCGTCGTACTTGAGGGTCGGCGAGTCGAGCTTGTAGCTATTGTACGGAATGTACATTTCCTTCTTGCCCACCAGCTTCCAGTCGTAGCGGTCGGGTGCGCCGGAGAACATGTCGAAGTTGTCGGTGGTGCGCAAGCCATCGGCGGCAGTACCCGGGCCGTCATAAGAGACTTGCGGCGCACGGCGCACACGGCGCTGGCCGGCGTTGTAGATCCAGGCCAGACGCGGCTCCTTCACTTGGTCGAGGGTTTCGTACACCAGCAGCACGTTACCCGCCAGGCGCGCCGGGGCGGTTACCGACTGCTTGAAGAAACTCAACACATTGGCGCCTTTGGCCGGGTCCAGGTCGGGCATCAGTTGCGGCACGGCCACTTCTTCTTCGAAGCGGATCGAGGTGTAGCTGCCGTTGGTCTGCGGCGTGGCCTGGGTGATGATGCGGCGCAGGTTGCCGCCGTGGTAACGGGTGATGTGGTTCCACAGCACCTCCACGCCGGTCTTCGGAATCGGGAACGCGTAGTAGCGGTTGCCGGTGAAGTTCTCCAGGCCGTTGCCGTCGTTGATCGCATGCACGTTCAGCGCGCTGCGCTTGATCGAGTCGTAGATCTCCGGCGGCAGGTTGACCGTGCGGTGGGTCGGGTAGACCGGGATCTTGTAGGTTTGCGGGTAGCGCTTGAACATCGCCACCTGGCCTTCGGACAGTTTGTCCTTGTACTTGTCGACCGTGGCGGCGGTGATCACGAACAGTGGTTTTTCATTGGCGAACGGGTCGGCGAGGAAGCCTTTGCTGTCCACCGCACCGGCGTTTTTCGGGATGCCACCGGTCCATGGCGGGATCGAGCCGTCGGCATTACCGGCTTTTTCGGCGCCCACCGGGGTCAGGGTGGTGCCCAGCTTGGCCGCTTCTTCCGGCGACACCGCGGCCATCACGTTGGCAGCCAACAGGCTCAGCGCCAACACGCCGCATTGCAGAATCATCTTGCGCATAGTCTCTTGTCCTTCTTTAAGCCAAATCAGAAGTTCACGCCGAAGCTTAAGGCGATGAAGTCGCGGTCGGTGAGGGTGTTGTAGTCCCCGCCAAAAAAGTCGGTGTAGCTCAGGCTCGCGGTGTAGGTGTTGCGGTAGTCCGCATCCACGCCAACGCTGATCGCCTTGGCCCCTTCGTTGAACAGGCCGTTGGGGCCATAGCCGCTGACGTCCTGGGACCACGACACATTGGGTTTAAGGTTGACCCCGGCGAACACGTTGTTGTAATCGAGGATGGCCCGGGCGCGATAACCCCAGGAGTTGGCCGTGACAAAACCGTCGGTATCGCCGCCAAAGCCGTACTGGCCGTAGACCGAATCACGGCCATAACGCAGCTTGGATTTGGCCTCAAGGCCGCCGACGTGAACGAAGGCCGCTTCGCCCACCAGGGTCAGGCGTTCAGCGCCCAGCACTTGGTCGAAGAATTGGGTCATGGTGCTTTGGATCTGGGTGATTTCCTTGCGCCGGTAACCCGAGTTGTCGGCGCCGAAGGTGCTTTTGATCGGTGAGGCCGAAGCCGACAGCGGAGTGACCATCGCCAGGGTCAGGTCCGTGGTGTTGAGTTGTACCGGGGCGTTCGGGCGGTAGCTGATCTCGCCAGTCCACGCGGTGCCGGTGGGCAAGGTGGTGGAGAAGCTGGCGCCGAACAGGCGGATATTTTCCGGGTAGTCGAGGTAGTACTGGCCGTTGCCGAGCAGCGCGCTGGTGGCCAGGCCAACACCATTGCCAGGTGCAATCGCGTTACCGGTGTTGATGATTCTGCCGAGCGTCGCCAGGTTGGTGTTTGCAGTGATGGTGCCCACAGTAGGCGTGCGGCTGTGGTAATTCATGAAGTACAACCCGTACTCGGTGTCATCGCCCAGCCAGCGCAAGGCGGCACCGAACTGGCCACCATCGCGCGCTTCCCGATCCGGCGCACGCTGCACCACAACGCCTTCCTTCGTTACCTGGAAGCCCTGGCCAAACGCCGCCGCCACGGGTTGCAGCGGAGCAATCGCCGGGCTGCCGACGGTGTAGTTGCTGTTACAGCCATGGGCCACCACGTCGTTGCCGAAGAAGGTGCCGCAGTTGTCCACCACGGTGTTTTCCCAGTTCAACTGGTAGAAACCTTCCACACTCAACTGGTTGGTCAGGCTCTGGGACGCAAACAGCATGTTGACCGGAATCAGCCCTTCCTTGATCTCGGCACCGGGCCGGCGGAACGCGGAAACGTCGATGGGGTTGATGCTGTTGATGGAGTTGCCGATGAAGGTACTTTCGCCCCAACTGACCACCTGCTTGCCGACGCGCACGTTGCCCGGTAAATCGCCGATCGAGTAGTTGTGATAGACGAACGCATCCAGCAATTCATAGCCGGAAGAGCGCGCACCCTCGTCGCGGTGGTTATTGCTGATCTGCTTGAATTCGCGGTCTTCGTCCTGCAGTTCGAAGTCGTACCAATACTTGCCGCGCACGAACACGCCGCTGTCGCCGTACTTAAGCTCCAGGTCGTGGATACCCTTGAAGATCTTGGAGAAGGTCTCGCCCTTCTTGAAGTTCAGGCGACCGTCATCGCCCGTGGACGCCTGGCCGGTGCCGCCGTTGGGAATGCCCACCAGTTTTTTGTCGGCATCGCGCATGCCCCAGCTGGCACCTACCGACAGCGAGGAATCGAATTGCCCTTCGATCTCGCCGATGTTGAACGAAACAGCCTGCGCCTGGGCACAGCAACCCAAAGCAACCGCAGCGGCCAGCGCCTGTGGCCTGAAGATGGCGCGCATTGTTGTTTTTGTCATGCGTCTTCCCCGGTGGTGTGACAGAAGGCCCCACCCTACTGCCCGCGATGAGGAGCGATAAGCGCACCAAGGAGGTATTCGTGTTGTCGCTCGAAAGGATGAACAGGCGCTCTGGCCGGGGTATTGGCGGGGGCATGGACGAGATGGATGAAGGGTTATCAGGAGGATGGATGAGGCGTTGCCGACACTGTTGCCGGTTTGGTAACAGTCCTTGTCCTGAATCGCTATTTTTCATCCTGTAACAAAAGCTTATTATTTCTTGGCTTTCAGGGCGAACCGCCCGCTTCCAAAACCTGGAAGAACAGCAATATTTTATGGATTGATCATTACTTTCAATCTGTTACCGGTGTTCACTGACGTTGATTTATTGCTCCTTGATCAAACGTCTTACTTCAGCCGCTGCCTTTGCAGCGGCTTTTTTTATGCCTGAAATAAAGCGGGGCGCCATGGCGCCCCGGTTGATTAAAACTTCTTCATGCAACGATCACAGGCTGTACTTCTGCAGGTTGGCCATCATCTCCTTCAAGGCCTCGATATTGTCCTTGGGGTGAGCGGCCCCTTCAAAGTCGCAGATTTTCTGCCAGTGGGCGGCGACGTCATCCGGCGAGAAACCGGCTTCGGGGTCAAACCCAACGCCGAGGCTGCGCTCCCAGCGGGTCTTGCCGATCCAGCCACCGCCGACCTCAAACAGCCCGGAGGTTTCCTGGCACGCTTCGCTGCCCAGGTACACCACCAGTGGGCTGACCAGTTCCGGCTTGAGGCGCTCGAAGACTTGCGGCGGGATCAGGCCTTCGGTCATGCGTGTGCCGCCGGTGGGGGCGATGGCGTTGACCAGGATGTTGTTCTTGCGGCCTTCCAGGGCCAGGGTGCGGGTCAGGCCGTACAGGCCGAGCTTGGCCATGCCGTAGTTGGACTGGCCGAAGTTGCCGTAGATGCCGGAGGTGGAGGCGGTGAAGATCACCCGGCCGTAAGCTTGTTCGCGCAGGTGTGGCCAGGCGGCGCGGGTGACTTTGTAGGCGCCTTCGACGTGTACGCGGTAGACCAGGTCCCAGTCGCTGTCTTCCATTTTGTGGAAGGTTTTATCCCGCAGGATGCCGGCGTTGTTGACCACGACGTCGATGCGGCCGAAGGCGTCGAGGGCGTTCTGGACGATTTTGTGGCCGTCGGTGACGGAGTCGTGGTTGGCTTCAGCTATTCCGCCGGCCTCGCGAATTTCGGCTACGACGCGGTCGGCAGCTGAGGCGTTGGCGCCTTCGCCCTGGGTGGAGCCGCCAAGGTCGTTGACCAGCACTTTGGCGCCGTGTTTGGCGAACAGCAGTGCGTGGGCGCGGCCTAATCCGCCGCCGGCACCGGTGACGATCACGACCTTGTCTTGGAACTGCACAGGCTCACTCATTGGGGACTCCGGGGGCGATGGGGATGGATGGGTGGAGTGTCAGGCACGGGGCTTGTGGTCACAATAAATACGGGTGGGGGTGAATGGTGCGCGATAAGGCTGGGGGATGATTGGCTTGGGGTGCGGTGG
>NZ_NIXO01000016.1 GCF_002204795.1 Pseudomonas sp. K2I15 | reverse complement strand
TTCTTGACGACCATAGAGCATTGGAACCACCTGATCCCATCCCGAACTCAGCAGTGAAACGATGCATCGCCGATGGTAGTGTGGGGTTTCCCCATGTGAGAGTAGGTCATCGTCAAGATTAAATTCCGAAACCCCTGATTGCTGACGCAATCAGGGGTTTTGTCGTTTAAGGGCTGGGCAAAGAACTGGAACCAGATGTTGTCCACCGAGCCGTCGTTGAATCCGCGCATCGCCACATAGTCATAACGGTGAGTGGCGCTATAAGGGTTGGTCAGTACGCCAGGGGTATAACGCATGGCCTGGGCAACGGTTTGCGAGCCCTGGTCGTCCATCTGCTCGCGAGTTACCACTGAAACCGTCTGGGATGTCTCCAGCAGCGCGGTACTGGTCTTGGTGGCGATCTGCTGTGGGTCGCGTTATAGCCGTCCATGCTGCCCAAGGCGTTACCCAGGGCGAAGCCTTTGATGTCGGTGGCCGGCAAGGTCAGCGCGTCGCTCTCGGGCTGCGCCTGCAACACGAAACTCACCTCGTCCTGAGCCTGTGCCTGCAAGCCTGAACCACTGAGCAACTGGCTCAAGCCCTGTTCGGCGGAGTACTCACCGTGCAGCCCGGCAGACTGGCGGCCCTGAGTCTGCGCAGGCGTGCTGGAAAGGGTGATACCTGCCTGACGGGCAAACTGGTTGAGCACATCGCTCAGCGCGCCAGCAGGGATGTCATAGCGCTGGCTCACACACTCGACTCCGGCATCAGCTGCGACACCGGCAACAGTCCGATGCCCATCGTGGTCGACAGCAACGCTGCACGTACGGCTTTACCGAGCAAAGGGTAGGAAGAGTGTGAGTTACTGAAAAAACACACAGTCATTATCGAGATCCGTAGAGGTCGCTGAAAGCAGATTGAATTGCTTACTGTCTAAGCCGGACTCACGGAAAAAAGCCGCCAAAAATAAATCAGGCGCTACAACAATAATCAGGTCTGACGCTCCAGGCTCACCCACCAGCGGGTGCGATAGCGCAGGCGCACAGGCAATGTCTGCGCAAGGATCGACAACAGTTTCTCGGTGTCTTCCAGGCGAAAAACACCGGACAGACGCAAGTTTGCAATATCGCTTGAACAGCCCAGGTAGCCATGGCGATAGCGCCCCACCTCCGCCAGGAAGTCGGCAAGACGCATGTTGCCGGTGACGATCAAACAATCCGCCCAAGCCCCGGCATCCATATCCAAAGGTGGCGGGAGAATCCGGGGCGATTCAGCTCTACCGAGCGCAAAGACACGCCCATCTGCTGCGCAATCTGCTTGTAAGTCAGCCCGTCGCACTGGGCCAGTAAAAACGCTTTACGCACTTTGGGCTTGAGCCCGTCCAGAAGCCGCGTGATGGACTCCAGTAATTCCAGAATCAACGCACGCTCCTCGGCGCTCGGTGCCAGAGCCTCAGGCAAATGGGCGATAGATTCCAGATAGGCGCGCTCGATCTCTTTGCGGCGCCAGTGATCGATCACCAAGGCGCGGGCGATGGTGCGCAGGAAGGCGCGAGGAGCCTTGAGTTCGAAGCGTTCGGTTTTTTGCAGCAGGCGCACGAACGTGTCCTGCGCCAGGTCCGCCGCATCCGCCGAATTACCCAGGCGCCTGCGCAGCCACGTGTTCAGCCAACCATGATAGTTGCTGTAAAGCGTCTGTACTGCGTACTCGGAAGAGGGCATTCACACGGCCTGGCAAGCTTCCGACCTCAGATGTCTACCGCCGGTCGGCTTCTGACGTTAAAAGCGGATGCTTCTTACAAAATCCTAAGATTTATCCTGATTTGGCCGAAAGCCTGACGAGCCATGCGTGCACCGAAATGGAGCAGTCGAAGAGTCTGCCTATCTCGTTACATGGAATGTTGCATCCGGCACGCTCATCCCCTTTTGGCAAAAAGAAGTCAATGAAATGAATCTCAAGTTCAGTCATAAAATTCTGTTGGCCGCGTCAGGCGTAGTGGTTCTGGCCTTCGCGTTATTCACGTTCTACAACGACTACCTGCAGCGCAACACCATCAGGCAAAACCTGGAGTCGTCCATTCAGCAATCCGGTGAGCTGACCGCGAGCAGTGTGCAGAACTGGCTCAGTGGCCGAGTACTGGTGCTGGAAAGCCTGGCGCAAAACGTGGCCCATCAAGGCAGCGCTGCCGATCTTCCGGGGTTGGTCGACCAGTCGGCATTGACCTCCAACTTCCAGTTCACCTACGTCGGTTCCACCAACGGTGTGTTCACCCAACGGCCCGACGCCAAAATGCCCGACGGTTACGACCCGCGTCAGCGCCCCTGGTACAAGCAAGCCGTGGCCGCTGACAAAACCATGCTCACGCCGCCGTACATGGCAGCGGTGGGTGGGCTGATCGTGACCATCGCGATGCCTGTGAAAAAGAATGGCGAACTGCTCGGCGTGGTCGGCGGCGACCTGAGCCTGCAAACCCTGGTGAAGATCATCAACTCGGTGGATTTCGGTGGCATCGGCCATGCATTCCTGGTCAGCGGTGACGGCCAGGTAATTGTCAGCCCGGACCAGGACCAGGTGATGAAAAACCTCAAGGACATCTACCCCGGCACCAATGTGCGCATCGAGAAGATCAACCAGGAAGTGGTGCTCAATGGGCAAGAACGGATTCTGTCCTTCACCCCGATCAGCGGATTGCCGAATGCAGACTGGTACATCGGCCTGTCGATCGACAAAGACAAAGCCTACGCACCATTGGGCAAGTTCCGCACCTCGGCATTGATCGCCATGTTCATTGCGGTCGCCGCCATTGCAGTGTTCTTGAGCCTGCTGATCCAGGTCTTGATGCGTCCGCTGACCACCATGGGCCGCGCCATGCAGGACATCGCCCAGGGCGAGGGTGATTTGACCCGCCGCCTGACAGTGGAGAGCAAAGATGAATTCGGAGACTTGGGTAGCGCGTTCAACCAATTCGTCGAGCGTATTCACGCGTCAATTTCCGAAGTTTCCTCGGCAACCCGCCAGGTGCACGACCTGTCCCAGCGCGTGATGGCCTCCTCCAACGCATCGATCATCGGCTCCGACGAGCAAAGCGCCCGAACCAACAGCGTGGCCGCGGCAATCAACGAACTGGGGGCCGCCACTCAGGAAATCGCGCGTAACGCCGCCGATGCTTCGCAACACGCCAGCGGCGCCAGCGAGCAGGCCGATGACGGTCGCAAGGTGGTGGAGAAAACCATCCTGGCGATGTCGGAGTTGTCGCAAAAAATCAGCCTGTCCTGCACGCAGATTGAGACCCTGAACGCCAGCACCGATAACATTGGCCACATCCTGGATGTAATCAAAGGCATCTCCCAGCAAACCAACCTGCTGGCCCTCAACGCCGCGATTGAAGCAGCGCGTGCGGGTGAAGCCGGACGTGGGTTTGCCGTGGTGGCGGATGAGGTGCGCAACCTGGCGCACCGCACCCAGGAGTCGGCGGAAGAGATCCACAAGATGATCACCTCGCTGCAGATTGGCTCGCGTGAGGCCGTGACCACGATGAACGCCAGTCAGACCTCCAGCGAAGAAAGCGTCGAGGTCGCCAACCAGGCCGGTGAGCGTCTGGTCAGCGTGACTCAGCGGATCGTCGAGATCGACGGGATGAACCAGTCGGTAGCGGCAGCCACCGAGGAGCAGACCGCCGTGGTGGAAACCCTCAACGTCGACATCAACCAGATCAACCTGCTGAACCAGCAGGGCGTGGCCAACCTCAACGAAACCTTGAAGGATTGCGACGCGTTGTCTCAACAAGCCAACCGGCTGAAGCAGTTGGTCGACAGTTTCAAAATCTGATGATGAACCTGTAGGAGCGAGGGGGACGCCTAGTTCTTGCTCGCGAAGAACGAATAGGCGACGCGGGCTATCTGATAGCACTGCGTTATCGTTGACGTTTTTCGCGAGCAAGCTCGCTCCTACAGTAGTTAAGGTCAGCCAAACATCTGCCGCACATTCTCCAGCGCGCTGTCGGCGAATACCTGCACAAATGCCTCAAACCCCTCCATACCAAGTTCAATCGGCTCGGCGATGATGGTCCAGGTCACCCTTGAACAGCCTTCCTCCAAAACCTCCACCCTCATGGCCGCCCACAGCCGGGCCACGCCCAACGTGTTGTAAATGGTTGTCCAGGTCATCTGCATGGCCTGCTCGTCGCGGCTGTTGAGTTGCTCCACTACCAGATTTCCATCGTGGAAGAATTTCTTGCGCAACGACCCTGTGCCCGCGCCGGTTATTTCGATGTGCGACAACGCGGGGATGAACCGATCAAATCCAGCAAAGTCACCCACCACCGCCCACACACGGGCGGCGTCACTGGCAACCACCACTGACGACACCACGGGCTTGGCGCAAGGGTTGCGAATCAACGTATCGGGTTTCATATGGTTTTCCTTCGGTTGAGCTCCTGATCACAGGAAGCCGATGCTCTTGAGGTACGCGCAGCCCTTGCGTAAAAGCACCGGGCTTTTTTCGGGGTAGTGCGCGCCCATCTGCTCGACGCCGCGCCGTGCGTTGTCATGGAGGATCATCGAGGTATCGCCGATGTCCTCCCCCAGGCCATTGAGGTAAAAACCCAGCACGCCGAACAGCGCGTTGCGGCTGTCCACTGTGTGCAGATGACGTTGCCAATCGGCGACGCTCACCAGCTCGAATGCATGGCCTGCCTGGCGAAATGCATCGACGTAGGATTCCCAGCTCAAGGGTTGCGGATTGTGCAGATTGAACACGGTCCCTCCGGCATGGAAGCGGCCCCCATGAAAGGCAATAAAGCGGGCGAGAAAATCCACCGGCATCAGGTCAAAGTTCAACCCCAGGCTGGGCACCCGGCCCAGTTGCAGTGAACCCTTGAGCATCAACATCAGGCGATTTTTCTGTGGCTCGCAGACACCACTTTGGCTGTTGAAACTGATGTTCCCGGGGCGGTGGATATTGACCCAGGCGCCTTGCTCGGCGGCACGCCCCAGCAGACGTTCCGCGACCCATTTGGACAGGTTGTAGCCATTCTGGAGGTAGAGCGGCGGTGTAGCGGCGGCGGGCGTTTCGAGTACCTGGCCTTGCGCGTCGATGCTGCTGGCGGCCGACAGCGTCGATATAAAATTGAAGACCTTCTTGCACCGGGTTTCACACAGGCGCAGGCATTCGCGCACCGGCTCGACGTTGTCCCCGGCCAGCGTGGCGTAATCCATCACATGGTTGACGTGGGCGGCGTTGTGCACCAACACGCCGAACTCTCCGGCAAGGTACTCATACGCCTCGCTGGCCAAGCCCAGCCGAGGCTGACTGATTTCGGCGGCGTACACCCGCACCCGACTCAGGTCCAGGTGTTGCAGGTGGTACTCACGCAGCGCCTCGGTGAACCGTGCAGCCGCCGATTGTCCGGGGCGTTCGCGCACCAGGCACGCCACTTCAAGCGCGCCCCCGGCCAGTAACGCCTCGACAATATGTACCCCGAGAAAACTGTTGGCCCCGGTCACGATCACCTTGCGGCGCTCGCCCGCCAGGTTCGCTGGCAATGCCTGCACGTCCAGTTCACGCAGCGCATCCCGGGTCGCCTGGCCGGTCGGTGCTTCAGGGGGCACACCGTTATCCATCAGCGCGGCCAGGGTGCGGACGGTGGGCGTTTCAAAAAATCGGTTAAGGGAGAGGCTGCGACCAAACTGCTCGCGGATACGCAGCAGCATCGTCGACAACAGGATGGAATGACCGCCGAGATTGAAGAAGCTGTCGTCCGTCGACAGTTGCGTGAGCGGCACGCCCAGCAACTCGCTCCACAGGTTCAGCAACTGCGCTTGCACCGGCGTTTGCGGCGAGCAGCGGTTGATGGCTGGCACCGGTTGAATCGGCAACGCCAGCAAGGCCTGACGGTCGACCTTGCCATTGGGGGTGCACGGCATGCGCGCAAGCTCCGTGCACAGAGTTGGCTGCAAATAGTCCGGCAGCGCTTGCCGGGCATGTTGCTGGAGTGCAGCCAGGGCGCCTTGGGCCTCGGGCTGTGCGACAAAGGCCAGGACCCGCTGATCACGGTCGATCACCACTGCCACCTGGCGAAACAGCTGGCTGCTGCGCAGGCAGTGTTCGATCTCTTGCGGCTCTACCCGAAAGCCACGGATCTTCACTTGCTCGTCTCTGCGACCGCCCAACTCGATGCCGTCTTCCGTCCATTTCGCCAGATCGCCGCTGCGGTAAGCCCGCAAGGTCTGGCCGTCGGGCAACGCCAGCTCTACGAAATGCTCGGCAGTCTGCTGCGGCTGGTTGAGGTAACCCAGGCTGACACCGGGGCCGATGATGTACAGCTCGCCCATCATCTGCTCATCCACCGGTTGCAGTTGTTCGTCGAGGATCAGTACCTGGCTGTTGGCGATGGGCGTGCCGAGGTTGCGATTACTGTCGCTTGGCAGCAACGTGCGGTGGGTCACCAGTACGGTGGCTTCGGTCGGCCCATAGAAGTTGTGCAAGTGACACTGCCCCGCCAGCCGCTCGATGACACAGGGCTCGCATACATCACCTCCGGTCATCAGGTGCGCCAGGCCCAGGGGTTGATCCAGAGGCAGGATGCTCAGCAGTGCCGGCGGCAGGAAGGCGTGGGTGATGTGCTGTTGATGGATCAGTTCTACCAGTTGCTGCGGGTCGCGCCGCTGGTCTTCGCCGGGCACGATCAACTCGGCGCCCGCGATCAGGGCTGCGAAGATATCAATCAGCGAGGAGTCAAAGCTCAAGGGCGAGAACTGCAAGACCCGGCTCTGTTCGCTCAGTTGCACGTGGCCGCCGAACCAGGCGGTGAAGTGGGCCAGGTTGTGCTGGCTAAGCAGCACGGCTTTGGGCTGGCCAGTGGTGCCCGAGGTATGGAGCACCATGCAGGGGGCGTCCATAGGCGGGCGCTGGCGCATTAGCGGGTGGGTGTCGTGAGTGTCGAGGGTACTGACATCCAATGCAGAAAAACCGCCCCGCAGTGGATGCTTGCCATCATCCAGCAGCACCGAGACGCCGGCGTTTTCCAGCATGGCTTGCTGACGTTGCAGCGGGTGGCCCGGCTCCAGCGGCAGGTACACCGCGCCGCAGCCCAACACCGCGAGAATGCTGGCGTACAGATCAAGGGACTTGCCCAGGCAGACGCCGATCACCGGTGGCGTGTTGCTGGCCCCAAGCAGAGGCCATAAGCGCTGCTGGATTGCCAGGCTCTTGCGATGCAGCTGTCGATAACTCAGCACGCCACCGGCGATGTTCAGCGCCGGCCGTTCGGCGAAGGTTTGAAGGCTGCCTTCCAGCCGCTCGATCATCGGCACCTGGGCTTGTTGTTGCAGCGCCAAGTCGGTGGTCTGGTTAAAGCGATGCAGGTACGCCAACGATGCGAGCGCTTGCAGGCCGTGCTCGGGAGCATTGGAGGCGATCGCGGTTTGCGAGAAATAGCCCGCGTCCCGGGAGAAGCCGCTGACGTGTTGGGCCACCCATTCCACCAGGCCACTAACCGCCTGTTGCCGCAACCGTTGGCCGTTGCCGCTGGGCTCGCCGGCAATGTCCATGGTCGCCAGCAGTCGTCGTGCGCGGGCGTAGCACCTGAACTCCAGTGTCGGCAGCGCGCAGTCGCTCAGCGCTCCGATGCCCAACCGCAGGCTCATCAAGGCCGTGTAGGCCAAGCCCGACGGAATCTCCTCGCTACCGTCATCAATCAGCAGATCGACGTCCATTACATCGTCTGCCGGCATCAACGTATGACCGTATTGCTCAAGCGCCTGCCTGACTTCATTCAACGCCGCGCTGAAGCCCGCCAACCCAATCTTCAGGCGCCTCATGGGTGTGCTCCTGGCGCCGGAAGAAAGGCGTCCAACGCCTGGGCCACACTAGGCGTTTGCAACAGCCCGCTGTGATTCAGGAACCCCATGATATTGCCGAGCAGCGGGTGTTGGCGGGTAATGGGAAAGTCCATCGCCTGCACTTCAGCGCGCAGTGCAGAGCGCGTGCTGGCGCGGATATCCAGGTGTTTGATCAGTTGCAGGTCGAAGTTTTTTTGCAGGTCGTTGGTCAGGTAATGCTGGAGGAATACCGGCAGAATCCGGGCGATGCAGTCGCGGTCTTCGGCGTTCGCAGAGTGCCAATAGATACGCACCAGGCGCGTCCAGAAAACCGCATGACGACCTTCGTCAAACAAGTGGTCGGCCATCAATCCACGGATGGATTGCTTGACGCTGTCGTCCTTGGAAAACGCCGCCACGTCATGGGTCACGGTGTTCTCGGCGATGGCCACGGCGATCAACTCCACGGCATCGCGCAGGTGTTCGGGAGCCAGCACCAACGCGGCAGGCAAGGCGCGGTTCAGCTCGATTTGCCCGGGCAACTCGAGGGGCGGGATGCCCGTCATCTCGACGGCCTGTTGCATGAAGTCGAGCGCGACGAGGGCGTGGTAATCCTCGTCCACCACCACGGTCATGGCGTCGTAGCGGCAGGCGAGCGGGAAGGGCACCGAAAAGCGATTCTTGGCGATGCTGCGTGCGGTCTTGTCGACGATCTCGGTTTCAAAGATCACCACGTCATTGATGAACTTGTAGAACGTCTGCAACAAGATAAAGTCGCGGCACTGCGGGCATTGATCGACAAAGGTCGCGCTCAGCACCATGGGTTGTCGGCTCAGGGGATAGATCAGCTTGTGGTCATTTTCCAGCAGGCGGCGTGGGCGCGTGCGGATGGTCGCGCGGCGCTCCCAGTCGTCGGCAAATGAGCGGTAATCGGCAGGGTTCATACGCTCACCTCCGGGAGGCGCTGGTGCAAGCCGTCCCATAAGGCCAGGCGGCTGTCCACGGCGCTGAGGGCGGCACTGCTGGCTTGCTGCTCGCGACTCGGGTCGGCGAGGGTGAGGCGTTGCAGCAATTGCTCTGCCGCCGGGCCATGCTCCTCGGCGTCGACTTCCATGTGTCGCTTGAGGTAGTAGCAGAAGGTCGGCGCCTGGCGGTGGAGGGTCTCGCATCCCTCCAGGACGCGTTTGAACATCCTCGGGATGACACTCTCGCGGCCATGCAGAAAGGCTGCCGCTACGCAGTGAGTCGGTGCATTCAGGGCAACCTGCAACGTGCTTCTGACGAACCGGGCCACGGCTGGGTGGATATCGACTTTTTGCAGGGCCGTTTCTGCATCGCTGCCAACACGTTGCAGGCTGACGAACCGCTCGATGGTCGCCGTACTCGCGCCGACTTCACGCATGGCCTCCAGGTACAGCTCGAAGTGGCTACCGTGTCCGTGGCCGGGATACGCGTCCGACTCCTCACCCAACACGATCTCATTGATCAGGCGTGCTGCCTGTGGGTCCGTTGGCGGCAACCAGGGCAAGCGCATACCGGTGAGGTCATGCTGCAGGCGCTTGGTCAGGCTCATGAAGTCCCAAACTGCGAAGACGTGGTTCTCCATAAAGTACTGCAACTTTGGACGCGTATTTATTTGTTTAAAGAGTGGGTGGCTGTGTAGCTTCTGTTTTTTTTGTTTAAGCAGGTGTGAGTGCTGGAACATGGTTGATGCCTATAAGTCGTGTCTCTTCCCTGATAAAAGCGTTTTGCGTTAGCGACAAATAAACATTGGTTTCACGGATGCGTAGGTGCCGTGATAACAGGTGGCCAGGCACGAGGCTGGCGCCGTTATTCAACAAGCAGCACGCTGTGACAAAACACCAAGACTTTATTTAAAGGAACGCCACTCACAGTGACGCCCGAGCATGGGTTCACGCTATTGGTTTGGGAGATTTGGGATAGTGGTAATAAAAAACAATAATCTGATTGGAAGTTCAGCGTTTTTTAGTTTTATAAGTGTTTGCAAATAAGAATGTTGCCGTCGTTGGAGTGCTCTATGGAGTGTGGGAAGTTTCCTTGGGTGTTAACTATTAAACTGGCGTAGTTGTTTTGCGCTGGATGTTTCGGCGTGCAAGAGCTTTTTCGATATGCTGCACTGACTCCCCCGACCAAGACAGCTTCGCAGCGCTATGTGGTCGAAGGGGTAGGTTCAGTTCCCTGGAGGCTTCACAACGACGTTTTATCGTCGCCCTGCTCAAGGCTCTTGAGGTAAGCCGTAATCACTTCCATGCCGCGGGTAAGGTGGTTACGCAACGTCAGGATGCTTTCATCGATCTTCTTTTTCGCCACCAGGTCCAGCAATTCCCGGTGGTCTTCCTGGGACGTCTTGCCCAGGCCCATGGCCTCAAGGTTGAAGCGCAGGAAGCGCTCCTCTTCGTTCAAGCCGTGTTCCACCAACTTCAGCAGCCGCTGATTGGCCGCCTTGCCATACAGCGCCATGTGGAACAGGCGATTGAGCCGGCCAATTTCGGTGTAGTCGCTTTCCCGTTCCAGCGCATCAATGAAGGCGCCGGCCTGGGCAATGTCATCGGGAGTGAGCAGGGGAATCGACAAGCGCAGTGCTTCGGATTCCAGGAGTATGCGCAGGGCGTAGGTTTCCGCCGAATGGTCTTCAATCAGCGGCGCCACCACCGCACCTTTATGGGTAACCACATGCAGCAGCGACTGGGCTTCCAGTTGACGCAATGCCTCGCGCACCGGCATCCGGCTGACCCCGAACAAGCTGGCCAACTCCTGTTGGCGCATGGCGGTGCCGCAGGGCAAGCGACCATCCAGGATGGCGTTGCGCAATGTTTCTTCAATCACGGAGCGGGCGAGATGGGCGGGGATAGGCCCGCTGATCTGGATGCTGCTCAAAGGGTTCGGCTTCTGCGTCACGACTACGCTATCCTCCTTTTCAGGGTGAGGCGGCTAATTGGATCCAATGCACACTAGAGATTGTCCACAAGCTTGTCAAACGGGCAAGGTTTCGGCTTGTAAGCGACTCAACAGCGCGTTCCACAGGCCCACAGCCCCCATTTGTCAGGTCTTACAGGCTAAACGTCTGAGAAGCACAGTTTATTCCCGGACGCCGAGGCTACAGCGGTATTGCTGCATATAGATATTCACTAACGGTATTTAAAATGCCGTTCTTATGACTATAAAGTCACTCTCCTGACTGACCGGGAGTGAACTCATGTCTGCCACCTCTACTGTTCCAACAGCGACCGACACCACACAAACCATCGAGATCCGTCCATTCCCCGGCAGCGTCGGCGCCGAGATCATTGGCCTGGACCTGGCCCGCCCGGTCAGCGACCAGGACTTCGCGCGCATTCACCGCGCGCACCTGGACCATCACGTCGTGGTCTTCCGCGACCAACGCATCACCCCCGAACAACAGATTGCCTTCAGCCGCCGCTTCGGTGTGCTGCAAATCCATGTGCTCAAACAATTTCTGCTGGCCAACCACCCGGAAATCCTGATCGTCTCCAACATTATCGAAAACGGCCAATCCATCGGCCTGGGAGACGCCGGCAAATTCTGGCACTCGGACCTCTCCTATAAAGAGCTGCCGAGCCTGGGTTCGATGCTCCATGCCCAGGAGCTGCCGTCCGAGGGTGGCGACACGTTGTTCGCCGACATGCACAAAGCCTGGGACAACCTGCCCGAGCCTCTGCGCAAGGCCGTAGAAGGACGCAGCGCTGCGCATTCGTACACCGCACGCTACAGCGAAACCAAATTCGAAGGCAATTGGCGCCCAACCCTTACGCCCGAGCAACTCGCCCAAGTGGCGGAAGTGGTGCACCCCATCGCGCGCACCCACCCGGAAAACGGCCGCAAGGCGCTGTTCGTCAGTGAGGGCTTCACCACCCGCATCGTCGGCTTGCCGGAGGACGAAAGCCGCGACCTGCTGGCCCAACTCTACGCCCACAGCGTGCTGCCGGAAAACATCCACCGCCATCAGTGGCAGCCCCACGACCTGGTGTTCTGGGACAACCGCTCTCTGATCCATCTGGCAGCCGGCTGCCCAAGCCACCTGCGGCGCAAGCTGTACCGCACCACCATCCAGGGCGACGCGCCTTTCTGACCCGGAGCATGACCATGTCCAAGAAAATTCCATTTGCGCGCCTGGCCGGCACGGTCGGCCTGGGCGTCAGCCTGTTGGCCGGCAGCCTCGTTGCACCGGCCGCCGCCCAGGCTGAAGGCGAGATTCGCATCGCCGAGCAGTTCGGCATCGTCTACTTGTTGCTCAACGTGGTGCGCGACCAGAACCTGATCGAGAAATACGGCCAGCAGGAAGGCATCGACATCAAGGTCGATTGGACCCAGCTGTCCGGCGGCGCAGCCGTCAACGATGCGTTGCTCTCCGGCTCCATCGACATCGCTGGCGCTGGTGTTGGCCCGCTGCTGACCATCTGGGACCGCACCCACGGCAAGCAGAACGTGAAAGCCGTCGCTTCGCTGGGCAACTTTCCGTACTACCTGGTGAGCAACAATCCCAAGGTCAAAACCATTGCGGACTTCACCGAAAAAGACCGCATCGCCGTACCGGCGGTAGGCGTCTCTGTACAGTCGCGCTTCCTGCAATACGCCGCGGCCAAGCAGTGGGGCGACAAGGAATTCAATCGCCTCGACAAGTACACCGTGGCCGTCCCGCACCCTGATGCGACCGCTGCGCTGATTGCCGGCGGCACTGAACTGACCGGGCACTTCTCCAACCCGCCGTTCCAGGAACAGGCCCTGACCAACCCGAACGTGCATGTGGTGCTCAACTCCTATGACATCCTCGGGCCGAACTCGCCGACGGTACTGTTCGCCACCGAGAAATTCCGCAACGACAACCCGAAAACCTACAAGGCATTCGTCGAGGCACTGACCGAAGCCGCGCAGTTCGCCCAGAACGACAAAGGCGCCGCCGCCGACACCTACATCCGCGTGACCAAGGCCAAGATTGACCGCGCCGAGCTGCTGAAAATCATCGAAAACCCGCAGTTCGAATTCAGCGTCACGCCAAAAAACACCTACCCGCTGGCGGAATTCCTCTACCGCGTCGGCGCGATCAAAAATAAACCCGAATCGTGGAAGGATTACTTCTTCCAGGACGCCAAACCACTGCAAGGGAGCTGACATGAACGCGCCCTTGCAAGGCCACACGGCCAGCAACCTGAAAACCACCGAAGCGCTGCTGGCGGTGGACAAAGTCAGCCTTGAATACCGCACGCCTGAACGGGTCGTGCGGGCCACCCACCAGGTCAGTTTCGAGATCGACCCGGCAGACCGCTTCGTGCTGCTGGGGCCTTCGGGCTGCGGCAAATCCACGCTGCTGAAATCCATCGCCGGCTTTATCAAACCCTGTGAGGGCGAGATCCGTTTGCTTGGGAAAAAAGTCGAGCAGCCGGGGCCCGACCGCATCGTGGTGTTCCAGGAATTCGACCAACTGCCGCCCTGGAAAACCGTCAAGCAGAACGTCATGTTCCCGCTGCTCGCCTCCAAGACCCTCAAGCGTCGCGAAGCCGAAGAGCGGGCGCTGTACTACCTGGAAAAAGTCGGCCTGACGGCGTTTGCCGACGCCTACCCGCACACCTTGTCCGGCGGCATGAAAGCCCGCGTGGCGATCGCCCGTGCGTTGGCCATGCAACCAAAAATCCTGCTGATGGACGAACCCTTCGCTGCCCTCGACGCCTTGACCCGACGCAAGATGCAGGAAGAATTATTGCTGCTCTGGGAAGAGGTGCGTTTCACCCTGCTGTTCGTCACTCACTCCATCGAAGAAGCGTTGGTGGTGGGCAATCGCATCCTGTTGCTGTCGCCGCATCCGGGGCGGGTGCGGGCGGAAATCCACAGCCATCAATACGACCTGCACAGCCTCGGCGGTGTGGAGTTCCAGGCTTCGGCGCGGCGCATTCATCGGCTGTTGTTTGATGAAGCGCCCGAGGCGGAAACCGAGTTGGGTTTCGCCGATATCCGCATCGCTTATTGAAGGGTTTTCACCATGCGCCAGGAATATGAAATCACTCTCGAACCGTTGCCGGGTGTTCGCGTAGAGCGCGAGTTGCCGTGGCGTCAGCGGTTGTGGCAACAGGGCTGGCTGCGTAAAAGCCTGATCCTGATCGTGCTGGCGATCCTCTGGGAAGCGGCCGCTCGATATCAGAACAATGACCTGCTGCTGCCGAGCTTCTTGCAGACGCTGAGCGCGTTCTACGACGGGATGGCCAGTGGTGAGTTGTTGAGCAAGGTCAGCATCTCGCTGGTGGTGCTGATCAAAGGCTATTTGATCGGCATTGTGCTGGCGTTCGCCCTGACCACGTTGGCGGTGTCGACCCAACTGGGCCGCGACCTGCTGAGCACCCTGACCTCGATGTTCAACCCGTTGCCGGCAATTGCCCTGCTGCCGCTGGCGCTGCTGTGGTTTGGCCTGGGGCAGAACAGCCTGATTTTTGTGCTGGTGCATTCGGTGTTGTGGGCGCTGGCGCTCAACACTTATTCAGGGTTTCTCGGTGTCTCGGAAACCCTGCGCATGGCCGGCCGCAATTACGGCCTCAAGGGCATGCGCTTCGTGTTGTTCATCCTGATCCCGGCTGCGCTGCCGTCGATCCTTGCGGGGCTTAAAATCGGCTGGGCGTTTGCCTGGCGCACGCTGATCGCCGCCGAGCTGGTATTCGGCGCCACCAGCGGCAAGGGCGGGCTGGGCTGGTACATCTTCCAGAACCGCAACGAACTGTACACCGACAAAGTGTTTGCCGGCTTGGCGGTGGTGATCCTGATCGGGCTGCTGGTGGAGAACCTGGTGTTCGATACCCTGGAGCGCGTCACCGTGAAGCGCTGGGGCATGCAACGCTAATTAGCTGCTGCTCCCTGTAGGAGCGAGCTTGCTCGCGAAAAATGCCCAGGCAACGCGTCCTTTCAGGATGCCCGCGTTATCGTTAACGCCCTTCGCGAGCAAGCTCGCTCCTACAGAGAAGCCTGCTACGATTGCGCCAAGTTCACTCCCAACTGATCACGAGCGCTTGGCATGCAATTACCGGACATGAACCTGCTGGTCGCCCTCGACGCCCTGCTCGACGAAGGCAGCGTGGTGGGCGCCGCGCGGCGGATGAACCTTAGCCCGGCTGCCATGAGCCGCACCCTCACGCGAATCCGCGAGGCGGTGGGCGATCCGATCCTGGTGCGCGCCGGTCGCGGCCTGGTGCCGACGCCCAAGGCCCTGGAGTTGCAGGGCCAGGTGCGTAACGTGGTGGAGCAGGCGGCGCTGCTGTTCCGCTCGGCGGATGAAGTGGACCTGCGCACCCTGCGCCGACGGTTCAGCGTGCGGGCCAATGACTTTTTTGTCGGGGTATATGGCGGTCGGCTGTTCGACACCATGGAGCGCATGGCGCCGCTGTGCGAGCTGCGCTTCGTGCCTGAAGGCGACACCGATGATGAAGCCCTGCGTGAGGGCCGGCTCGATCTGCGGGTGGGCAACACCATGCCCATCACCCCGGAAGTGAAAGTGCAGAACCTGTTCACCACCACCTTCGTCGGGCTGGCGCGGGAAGGGCACCCGCTGTTCGATGGAGAAATCACCGCCGAACGGTTCGCCAGCTATTCCCACATCAGCATCTCCCGCCGAGGCATCGCCCGTGGGCCGATCGACACCGCGCTCAATGCCCAAGGCCTGGAACGTCGAGTTGCAATGATCGCCCCGGGGTTTCACGGTGCGATGTTCATGCTGCCAGACTCCGACCTGATCCTGCCGGTGCCCAAGGAAGCGCTCTACAGCGCCAATCGCCTGAAGTTGCCGCTGCGCGCTTTCACCTTGCCAATCTCCCTGCCAACCTTGGTACTGACCCAGGCCTGGCACCCGCGCTTCGACAAGGACCCCGCCCACAAATGGCTGCGCGAGACCCTGCGCGAATGCTGCGAGGCGACGTGGCAGGAAGCGCAGCCAATCTGATCGTTGCGTCTGGTGCACTTATAAGCTTCCTACAAGTCACTTTTTGTCATGTCTAAGCCTTATTAAACTGCTCGGGTATTTCCCATTCCGAGTTGCAGTTCATGACCTCCCTCGCTGCCCCCGCACCCCTGGCCGCAGCCAAACCAAGCGCCCTCAGCCCGCCCGTCTTCGGCCCACGCATCATCATCGGCCTGGTGGGCGTATTGCTCGCGGTGCTGGTGTCCGGCCTCAACGAGATGGTGACCAAAGTCGCCCTCGCCGATATTCGCGGTGCGATGTACATCGGCTTCGACGAAGGCACCTGGCTGGTGGCTGCGTACACCGCCACCTCCGTCTCGGCGATGGCCTTTGCGCCCTGGTGCTCGGTGACCTTTTCCCTGCGCCGTTTCACCCTCTGCGCCATCGGCCTGTTCACCGTGCTCGGCGTGCTATGCCCGTTTGCGCCGAACTACGAAAGCCTGCTGATCTTGCGCACCGTGCAAGGCCTGGCCGGCGGCGCCTTGCCGCCGATGCTGATGACCGTGGCCCTGCGTTTCCTGCCGGCCAACGTCAAGCTGTACGGCCTGGCCGGCTACGCCCTCACTGCCACCTTCGGCCCTAGCCTGGGTACACCGTTGGCCGCATTCTGGACCGAGTACGTCGGCTGGCAATGGGCGTTCTGGCAGATCGTCGGGCCGTGCCTGCTGGCCATGGCGGCTGTGGCCTACGGCTTGCCTCAGGACCCCGTGCGCCTGGAGCGCTTCAAGCAGTTCAACTGGCGTGGCCTGCTGCTGGGTTTTCCGGCGATCTGCATGCTGGTGATCGGTCTGTTGCAGGGCAATCGGCTGGACTGGTTCGAGTCGCCGCTGATTACCTCGTTATTGATCGGCGGCCTGGTGTTGCTGGTGCTGTTCATGATCAACGAGTGGTCGCACCCGATGCCGTTTTTCAAGTTGCAGATGCTTGGGTTACGCAACCTGTCGTTCGCGCTGATCGTGCTCGCCGGGGTGCTGATCGTGCTGCTGGCGGTAACCATTATTCCGTCCAGCTACCTGGCTCAGGTGCAAGGCTACCGCCCGCTGCAAACTGCCCCGGTGATGCTGATCATGGCACTGCCGCAGTTGATCGCGCTGCCGTTGGTGGCGGCGCTGTGCAACCTGCGTTGGGTCGATTGCCGCTGGGTGCTGGGGATGGGTTTGAGCCTGTTGATCTTGTCCTGCGTCGGCGGGGCGCAGCTGACCTCGGCCTGGATTCGCGATGATTTCTATGTGCTGCAACTGCTGCAAATCTTCGGGCAGCCGATGGCGGTGTTGCCGCTGTTGATGCTCTCCACCGGCAGCATCACGCCACAAGACGGTCCGTT
The DNA here is from genome assembly GCF_002204795.1 of Pseudomonas sp. K2I15. Taxonomy (GTDB): domain Bacteria; phylum Pseudomonadota; class Gammaproteobacteria; order Pseudomonadales; family Pseudomonadaceae; genus Aquipseudomonas. The sequence continues at coordinate 91,406 of NZ_NIXO01000016.1, read as the reverse complement.
CGCCTCTGCGTGGTTCAACACGGTCAAAGGGCTCGCCGCCGTGGTCGCCACCGGCGTGCTCGATGCCCTGACCACCCACCGCCTGCATTTCCACTCGACCATGTTGGTGGACAGCCTGGGCAACTCGCCCCTGGCCGACAGCGATGCCGCAGGCCTTGCCCACCGGCTGCACCAGCAGGCCGTGGTGCTCACTTCTTCGGATCTCTACTACGTCATGGCCGGTGTCGCGGCGGTGTTGATCCTGCTGATTTTCTGGATGCCGACGCGGATTTATCCGCCCCGCGCGCCGACTTGATTGCTCACTGAGCCAAAAGGATTGCTATGAAACGCAAAGACAAAATCGCTGTAACCGTCATCACCGTGTTCGCCGTGGGTGTGCTGGTTTACCTGCTGGCGCCGGGCATGTTCGGCAGCAAGCGCCAGAGCACCAATGACGCCTTCGTCGCCGCCGACTACACCCTGGTGGCGCCGCGTGTGGCCGGGTTTATCAAAGAAGTGCTGGTGGAAGACAACCAGCGGGTCAAGGCCGGCCAGTTGCTGGCGCTGATCGATGACCGTGACTTCCGCGCCGCGGCCCAGGCGGCCGATGCCGATACGCTGGTGGCCCAAGCGCAGCTGAAAAACGCCACGGCGACCTTGGAGCGCCAAAGCTCGGTGATCGCCCAGGCCCAGGCCACCGTGGCGGCGGATCGCGCCGAAGTGGCGTTTGCCGAGCACGAACTGAACCGCTACAACCACCTCGCGGGCGTCGGCGCCGGTACTGTGCAAAACGCCCAGCAAGCCAAGACCCGCATCGACCAGGCCACCGCACGCCTGGCCAGCGCCACGGCGGTGCTGGCGGCCGAACGCAAGCAGGTGGAAATCCTCAGCGCCCAGCGTGATGCGGCTGAAGGCGGCTTGAAACGCGCCCAGGCAGCATTGGAAATGGCCAGCTATCAGCTGTCATACACCCGCATCGTCGCGCCGGTAGACGGCATGGTCGGTGAGCGGGCAGTGCGGGTCGGCGCCTATGTGACGCCGGGCAGCAAAATCCTCGCCGTTGTGCCACTGGCCGAGGCCTACGTGGTCGCCAATTTCCAGGAGACCCAACTGTCCCACATGCACGCCGGCCAAACGGTTGAAGTGCGGGTCGACAGCCTCGACGGCGAAGTGCTCAAGGGGCACCTTGAAAGCCTGGCGCCGGCCACCGGGGTGACATTTGCCTCGGTCAAGCCAGACAACGCCACCGGCAACTTCACCAAGGTGGTGCAGCGCATTCCGGTGAAAATCATCCTGGAACCCGGCCAGGCGCTGACCGAACGCCTGCGCGTCGGTATGTCGGTGGAAGCCAGCGTCGACACCCACGCTGCCGCTCAGCAACGTGAGGTGGCCCAGCAATGAGACGCCTTGCATTGTTTACCTTGAGCCTGCTCAGCCTGAGTGCCTGCACCGTCGGCCCCGACTTCCAGCGCCCGCAAAACCCGCTCGGCAAATGGACCGAGCCCCAGGGTCGACAAGCCGCCAGCCGCGCGGTCAATGACCCGCTGGAAGAGCGCTGGTGGGAAGTGTTCCACGACCAGCAACTCACCGCGCTGACGCGTCGCGCGCTCACCGATAACCTCGACCTGAAACTGGCCAGCAGCCGCCTGCAACAGAGCCGCGCGGCGCGCCAGGTGATCACCGCCGAGCGCTACCCGACCGTCAACGCTACCGGCGATTACCTGCGCCAACGCAACAGCGCCGATGGCTTGAGTGACCCTTCCGGCAAGAACGGCCGCTCGGCTTTCAACCAGTGGGACATGGGTTTCTCCGCCGCCTGGGAACTGGACTTCTGGGGCCGGGTAAAACGTGAAACCGAAGCCGCCGACGCCACCCTGCAAGTCGCCGAAAACGACCGCCGTGCCGTGCTGTTGTCGGTGCTGGCCGAAACCGCCCAGGACTACATCCAACTGCGCGGCGTGCAGAACACCCGGGCCGTCACCGAGCAAAACCTCGACGTCGCCCGCCACAGCCTGAAGCTGTCGCAGCTGCGCCTGGCCGACGGTGTAGCCACAAACCTGGACGTGGCCGAAGCCGCTGCTCAAGTCGCCGCCATCGAGGCGCGCCTGCCTGACTTGCAGCAACGCCAGGACCAATTGATCAATGCCCTGAGCCTGCTGATGGGCGAGCGGCCGCAAGCCTTGTACACCGAACTGTCCAAGGACGCCGCCGTACCGCAAACCCAGCGCCAGGTCGCCATCGGCCTGCCGTCGCAACTGGCCGAGCGCCGCCCCGACATCCGCCAGGCCGAAGCCCGCTTGCATGCTGCCACCGCCTCCATCGGCGTGGCCAAGGGCGACTTCTACCCGCGCATCACCCTGTCCGGCAGCGTTGGCTCCCAGGCGTTGCAGTTGGCGGATTTCGGCTCGTGGAGTTCGCGCGCATTCGCTTTCGGCCCGCAACTGAGCTTGCCGATTTTCAACGGTGGCCGACTGCAAGGCATGCTCGATTTGCGCGAAGCCCAGCAACAGGAAGCGGCCCTGGCCTACCAGCAAACCGTGCTGCGGGCCTGGCATGAAATCGACGACCAACTGACCCGCTACAACGCCAGTCAACTGCGCCGCGACAGCCTCGCCGAAGCGGTGCGCCAGAACCAGATCGCCCTCACCACGGCGCAGCATCAATACGTCGAAGGCGTGGTGGATTTCGTCAACGTGCTGACGGTGCAAAGCGCATTGCTCGCGACGCAGGAGCAGTGGGTGGAAAGCTCCGCCGGTGTTTCCCTGGCGATGGTCGGGTTGTATAAGGCGTTGGGCGGGGGCTGGGAGTCGGTGTATCCGGAGCAGACGGCAGGGCGGTAAACATTCGGAGTGTTCGGCCGTTAATCTGTTTTAGCCAAACACCTTCCAGGAGCTTTCCCGTGTCAGTGATCGACAACCCCTACGCGCCGCCGCAGGCCGAATTGAGTCAACCGCTCGCCGGTGCATCCACGTTTTTCGTGGTTGCATCCCGCAAGCTGGTGATCATGATTCTGCTGACCTCGGGTATGTACTTCGTTTATTGGTTCTACAAGCAGTGGACTTGCTATCGGCAGGCGACTGGCGCGAAGGTCTGGCCGGTTGTGCGGGCGTTCTTCTCGGTGATTTTCCTTTATCCGCTGATCATGAAAATCCGCCGGCAAGTTGAGCTCAAGGCTGCGGCGTATCAATGGCAGCCACGCAGCGTGGCCATCGGGCTGGTTATCTGCGGTGCCTTGCCTTATGCGTACTCGTGGGCCCTCGCGCCGCTGACTGCGATGAAGATCAGTGCTTGCCTGACGATCGTGCATCTCTACCTGATGGTGCAGGTACAGCATGCGGTGAACCAGGTGGAGAACGATCCGAAGGGTGAGGTGAACAAGCGCCTGACCTGGGCCAACTTCATCTGGATCGCTATCGGGCTGTGCTTTTACGCGCTCTCGATTGTGCCAGCGCTGCGGTTATCTGAGCTGGCGCCGGGTTAGAGGATGAGCTGCTTCTGAGGCTGCAAAAGCATGAAGGTAATGTCGTCGTCGCCTTGGAGATCATCAAGGCTTTGGCCCGCAATAGCCTTAAGTTGTTCTGCGGGTGAGAGCTCAGCCCAAAAACCGTCGGTGGCCAAGATCCACTTCGTATCAGGGTCTGCTTGCAACGATTGGATATGCGGTTCATGCGGCCTGCGATAGCTCATGCAGTTCCACAGTGTTTTACGTGTAGGGCTGCTGGCGATAAGGTCGTGGCTAAGATCGCTCTTCCAATTGCGGCCGCAGTGGGGCTGGCTCAGCCAGTTTACCGCGCGGCCATCTTCCAGCTGCCCCAGGCAGCAGTCACCCGCGTGAATGGAAATGGCTGTGCGGCCATGAATCATGAATACGAGATAGCTGGCGGAGGCGAAGGGGTAGTTTGAGCAAAGGGTTGAGCGTACTTCGTTGAGTGAAGTGAGCGTCAGATCAAGGGTTTTGTCGGGGCAGGAAATGACAGAGGGATTGAGATTGGAAAAGGAAGCCAGCACATGTTGAGTCAGTGCCCGCGCCAAGGCGCCACTTTCGGGCTTTGAGGTGCCGTCTGCGATCACGTAGAGGTAGGCACCGCTGTTGTATGCCGAGCCGGCGACGTCCCTGTTTTCCGCTCGATTGACTCCTTGGCGGGTCACGCTCATAGGCAGGGTCAAGCGTGTGCTCCGAATGCAACCATTGTGTTCAGCCGTTCATGAATCAACGTTTCACGATCAGGGTCCTGGGCTGTACTTTGAACCACGTCCAGAAACGCCGTAAGCCTCAGCAGTTCAGAAAGTTGTTGGCTGACGAACGCTCGTAGCTCGCTCGGCGCTTGCTTCATTTCTTCACCCAATTCTTCGCGGCCATCAACCAGTGCGATGATGTCTTCAATGTCGTTGGACATCAGCACATCCCCGTTTCCTCGTCCCTTATAAGCCTGCAGCTTCGCGGCAAGAAACCACGGCGCAGCGAATACCTTGATTCGAATGCCGTTGGGCAGGTCGTGGTAAATAGCGTTTTCCAACCCACCCACGAACCAGGTATTTGAAAACCCTAATACCTTTTCGTCCGTCGGCATAAAGTCGACTTTCAGGGCGCCCAGACGCAAGCGGCAGGTGACAGTGTCCTGCCCGGTATTCTTGAATCCCTTGGGTTTGAGATGATCCTCCAGCCGATACCAGTCAGCGGTACTTGTCAGGTGGATGACCAGGTCGACATCGTCGGTGCCACGAATGGATTCCTGAGTGAATTCATCGGTGATAAGCAGGACAGTGGTGCATCCGCCGACGAAGGCCACTTGTTCGCGTAGCTCTTCCCCCAGCGCCTCGGCAACCTCTCCAAGCATGTGCAGCATCATGGCTCTGTTTGAGTTCACAGGATCCACTCCCGCAGCATGGCGTCGGCCACTTTGGTTTCTCGTGGGCCTCCTATACGAATAGCATCGACAAGGGCGAGGAAGTGGTAGAGAAGCTCGTCCTTTTTCACCGCGCCCGGGACAGTTTTATATAAGGGCGTAATTTCCTGCCCTTTGCTTTTTCCGTAAGCGTCAGGCCAAACGGGTATAAGGTCTCCACCGCTCATGACCTTACCGGCCATTACCGGGGCAGCGAAGGCAGTTGGGATGCCACGTACGATGGGGCCAGGTTTGGCGGGGAATACGTAGCGAATACCGTATTTAATCAAGTCCAGCAGCGCCTCTTTTCGAACCGCTGGTTGTCCGCTCAATCGGTCAGTATTAAGGAGGCCTATATCCCGGCAACGGTTCAGCGAGTTGGACACCTCACTTTTGCTTAGGGCGAGTGAACCGGACAGCGCTCGGACTGAGTAGCTGTCAATATTGGGCGCGATTAATATGTCATCGATATCTTCCCATCCTTCCCAGGTTTTAGTGTGGGACAGGGCAATTTTCTCCACATTCCCTGTTAGGCGTAGATCAAGAAAGTGGTCGAGATAACTTTGGGATTCATTTGATGCGAGGTCTATTGCATCCTCAATATCAAGTATCACAGTGAATTCGCGCTTTTTCACTCGATCGTTCTGGGCCTGGAGGTCCAAGCTGATTAGCTTGAATAGGATTACGATATCTTGACTTTTCATACTGATCCAAACTCGCAGCGTCCACTGTCCATGGACCGTGGACGATTTCTTGCATGGTTGTGGTTATTGTGTCAAGAGGCATTCAAGGGTTCTGCAAAAAAACCACATACCCGCGAAACCACTCACTCCCCTTCAAATACCCCGGCTCCTCCCACTCCCCACCCTGAATCAACCCAATCTTGAACGGCACCCCCAGTCGGTTCATCCGTGGCAAATACGCCGCGTAATCCGGGATGCTGTGGCGGCCCTGGTAGGTTTGCACCACCACTTCATCAATCACGCCCTTGAGTTGTGCGATGGCGGCCGGGTCGGCATGGCTGCTCCAGTCCATCAGCCCCGTAATGCTCAGGCGCAAATCCTTGGGCAGTCGCCGGCGCAGGTCGCGCAGGAAGTCGGCGTATTCGTTGAGGTATTGAGTGCGCGCATCGAAGTCGATCTGGATGCCGACCACCGGGTTGCCCGCGTCGCGCCAGCGTTGCACCTGGCCGAGCATTTGGCTGTAGATCGACTCGGGCCAGTGCAGGGTGTGGGCGCGGTACACCACCCAGACTTCACCTTGGGTGATGCGCGGCACACTCATGCCCTGGGCGATGAACTGCACACCACGCTGGGGCGCGCGGCGGGTCGAGTTGATCTGGCCCTGGAGGATGTACAGGGTTTTGGCCTGCTTGAGCACCGGCTGGGGAGCGACGCCGCTCCACAGCCAGAACGCATCATGGTCGCGGGCGTCCACCGCGCCGAAGGCCGGGCTTGCCAGCAGGAGCAGGGCCAGCCAGAAACGCTTCACGGCTTACCAGTAGTACTGCAGCGATTTGCCCCACTGAGTATCGGCAAACCCGGTTTTCAACTGGCGGAACCAGCCCTTGCGCACGGCCTTGTCGACGTCTTCACCACCGCAGCTGTTATAGCCCGAAGGTCCATAGCAGTTGATGGCGCGAAACAGCGCGTAGGCCTTGTCGTTATGCGGTGCCTTGGGATTGCCGATCACCTGCTTGTAGCCTTCCAGTCGCGAAAAGGTTTCACCTTTGAAGGGCGAGGCGGTACTGCCCAGGCTGCCGGCGGAGCGCGCTTGTTCCAGAGGCATGCCGTCCAGGCCGTTGCGCAGGATGAATTCACCCAGGCAGTTCAGGCCCTGCGGGTTTTTCGGGTCGGCCTGCAAGGTGCTGGCGATTTGCGCGACGCTCGGGCAGGTGTAGCCGGATTCGGCTTTGTCACCGTTCCAGCGGAACAGATTCAACGACTGGCCGGCGCCATAGACGTAACCCAGGCTGGTGCCGAGCTTGTCGTCGGGAACCGAGGCGGGCAGTTGCTTCAGGTCCTCGGCAAAGGTCGTGAACTGGCCGCGCAGCAGGTCTTTATAGAGCAGCGTGAATTGCGCGGTCTGGCGCTCCACCGGGTCACCGGCATTGGCAAGCTGCTGGCGCAGCAACTCAGGGCTGGCCACATTGCGCAGCAGGATATAGCGCACCTGTTTGGCGCTGATCGGCGAGTCGGCGGCGAACACCTTGGCCGGTTGCCCGCTGCGTTCGTAGTTCATCGCCAGTGCCAGCTCAAGCTGGTCGCGTTGCAGCGGTTGCTTGGCCAGTGGCAGCAGTTGCAGCCACAGCGCTTGGGCAGCTTTCCAGTCGTCCTTGGCTTCCAGCGCCAAGCCGCGCAGGGTCTGTTGGCTGAAGGCGAAGTAATCGAGGTTCGACGGTACGTCTTGCGGCAACAGCTTCAGCGCGCGGTCGGGCTGATGCTCGACGTACACGGCAAACGCCGCCTGCACATAGGCATACAGCGCCGGTTCCTGGGCAAATACCGACTTTTGCCCGTCAAGGGCTTCGCGCGTGAGTTTCGGCGGCTCACCGGCGCGCATCCACATCAGGTCGTTGAGGGCCAGGATCAACGGGTTGCCCACCGGTGCCGTGGTGCTGGTCAGCAGCTTGGTGTCGGCTTCCTGTACCAGTTCATCCAGCGATACGTTGCGCTGGGCATCGGTGGCCTGGGTCAGTTGCCAGGCAAAGTCGTCTGCCAGTTTGTCGGGGTTGGGCGCCAGCCAGTGCACCCGGCGCAGCAGGCCGCGGGCGGAGGCGGCGTATTCGCCCTGTGGATAAGTTTTCAGGTAGTCATCAAAACCCGCCTCGGCCCGTTGCATCGCGGACTTATCCACATGCTCAAGCGACGGCGTGCCGTATTCATCGAAGGCATTTTGCTGGGCGTCGTTCAGCGCGGTGCGGGCGGTCATGTACAGCGCCGTTTCCTTGAGCCAGGGCAACGCGCTGCTCGTCAGCGCGGCGAAGCCTTTTTGCGCGTCACTGAAGCGCCCGCTGTAAAAGTCGCCGGCGGCTCGCAGGTAGGCCAGCAAGGCTTGGCCGTCTGTCGATTTGAGCTGGTCGGCGTCGCCTGCGGCTACGCCGTCCGAGGAACAGCTGGTGAGCATCTGCAAGCGGAGTTTGGCCAGTAATTGGCGTTCGGCCTGCGGCACATCGGCCTTCACCACCTGGCTGATAAACGCGGCGGCGCTGTCATCGGCGTTGCTGCGGCAGCGGCTGCCCTCGCCGGAAAGAAAGGCTTCACCGGCGGTCTTGTAGTCATCGCGCTTGATGCCTAGCGGGGTGAGCAGTTCATCCAGTTCGGCGGTGCGTGAGTCGTCGGGCTTGTTGTCGGGCTCATCCGCAGCCGGCGTCAGCCGATACACCGGGAAAGGCACCGGGCCAAACCCTTCAGACAAGTCCTGGTCGCCCAGGGCATTGGGTGCCAGCGGCGTGACGTTTTTGTCGGCGAGCAACAGGCGCAGGTTGACCCGGCTGTCATTGCCCGGGCTCAGGAACGGCAGGTTGCTGCACACGTCCAGGCTATTACGCGACACCCGCCAGTCCGGGTAGCACGAGTCATCGCCGCTGGCGTTGGCTTGAAAGGGAAGGGTGGCGAGCACTGTCAGTGCCAGGGGTGACAGAAGACCGATGCGCATGAAGTGTCCTTGATCCTGAATCCATGGAAGGTGGCAATCATAGCCTGATCCGACCAAGGCATCAGAGATGCCCTGCGCAAAATTCAGATTTGTCCGATTGGCGGATGGTTGGTCAAATGCGCGCAAAACAGCGGGCGAATCGAGGCCTTTTCACCTAGAGTGGCGGGTGTTCGCGCAAGCGCAGGTTCAGTAGTGGGTGAGGAAGTAGAGGTGCGACGGTCTGTGGCGGAACAAGACAACAAGGCCGGGGCATTTCCCGTGCTCAATCCTGGCCTGTGGGAGAGTGCCGGCTGGCTGGCTCGATTGTGGTGGGTGCCGCTGGTGGCGTTGGCCGTGGCCGTGCGTTTGTATGGTTTGACCGCCTCCGCGATCTGGGGCGATGAAGGTTCAAGCCTGCTGCTCGCCGAGTACTCCCTGGAAGACCTGTGGTTTCACGCCGCCCATGACGTTCACCCGCCGCTGTATTTCTTCATGCTGCGCGGTTGGATCGAAGTGTTTGGCGACAGTGTTTTCTCCCTGCGCAGCATGAGTGTGCTGCCCGGTGTGGTCGCCGTCGGCCTGGGGATCTGGCTGACGCGCCTGATCGCGACCCGCCGCGCGGCAGTGCTGGCGGGGGTTCTGCTGGCGTTGCTGCCCACGGCGGTGCGCTACAGCCAGGAAGTGCGAATGTATTCGCTGCTGGGCGTGTGGCTGCTGGCCGCCACCCTGGCATTGGTGTATTGGGTCCGCCAGCCCGAGCGGGCGCGGTATCTGGTGGCCTATGCGCTGTTGATGACGGCCGCCTTCTATACCCACTACTTCACTGCCTTGTGCGTGCTGGTGCACTGGTCATGGCTGGTATTGCTGCGCCTGCCACGGGCCGGCGGCCTGCGGCTTGTCACACGTCCGGGCTGGTGGTTGGCCAACGTTGCCATTGTGTTGCTGTACCTGCCCTGGCTGCCGAATTTGCTGGGCCTGGTGCAGCACACCGAAGAACTCAAGGTGGGTGGCGATATTGGCTGGGAAGACCCGGTCAACCTGTATTCCGTGCCGTCGATGGTGTGGCAGTTCCTCATTCAGGACCCGGGCGACCACTTGTGGCGGCCACTCTTTGTTGTGTTTCCGTTATTGCTGATAGCGCTGGTAGGCGTGACCGCCTGGCGCGATCAAAGCCGCTATCGGTTTGGCTGGCTGCTGGCGCTGTTTTTCATGCTGCCGGTGCTGCTGGTCTATGGGGTTTCGTTTGTTTCCCCGGTGTTTATCGAGCGTTATCTCACCGCCTATGCACTGAGTTTGCCGATCATCGTGGCGCTGGCTGTCGACCGTTTGTCGCAGCGCCTGTCGCTCGTGGGGGCGGCGCTCTTCGTGCTGTTTGTCGGGGTCGAACTGGTGGGCGTGAAGATCAACTCCACCGTTGATGAACATGATCAATTCAACGTCGCGGTGGAGTTCGTCAACCGCAACTACCAGGAAGATGACCGCATCGTCATCAGCGACATGCTGTGGTACCTGCCCTACGTCTATTACGACGAGACCGACGCCCAGTTGCAGCTCTTCACACCGCCGACCGCCGCCGGCAAGTCGACCCGGCCGAATGCCTATGGTTTTGGCACGTTGGTGGACCAGGACGGCGGGCGCATCTACCTTGATCGCCTGTCGGCGTTGCCGACGGATATCCAGCGTGTCTGGCTGATCAGCGCCGCCGAAGGCCCGGATGAATTTGCCCCGTTGCCCTTGGGCTGGCGCCAACTCAGCCAGCAGGATGGTGGTGGCGCACGGGCCCGGCTGTTTGTGCTGTGTAACGTGCCGGCGGCCGTTCACAGGGAAGGCTGCGACTAATCGGTGCCACGGCGCAGAGGTTTATGTTCGCCTGGGAGGCTAGACTCAGGTGAACCCCTTCTGCAGGAACACACCATGGAATCCCCAGTCCACAGCTTGCCGTCGTTGTTCAAACAGCTCGGTTTGCCGGATGACCCGGTGAGCATCGAGCGATTTATCGCGGTGCATTCCCCACTCAAACCCGAACTGCATCTGGCGGATGCGTTTTTCTGGACGCCAGGCCAGCGTGCCTTTTTGCGCGAAGAAATCCTGGAGGATGCGGATTGGGCGGAGGTGGTGGATGAGTTGAATTTGTGGTTGAGAGAGGGGCGTGGGGTTTAAAACCCGCTTTACTTACCCACATCTCCGCGCCTCCACCACCCATCCCAAAATTTGTATCAAAACTTGACGGTTTTGGATCCATCGACCATATTGATAGTTAGCAAACTAACTGTATGCGAATAGTCCAGTGTCCCAAACCCTCGAACAACTCCAGATGAACATCAGCAGCAGCATGGTGGTAGGTGCCAGGACCTGGCGCAAAATCTGCCAGACCACGCTCGTCAGCTATGGCATCTCCGAAGCCTGCGCCGTACCGCTGCTGATGATCGGCCGCCTCGGCGACGGTGTGCATCAGGTCAAGGTAGCCCAGGCCGCCGGGATGGAAAGCCCGTCCTTGGTGCGCCTGTTGGACCAGTTGTGCAGTTCCGGCTATGTGTGCCGCACCGAAGATATCCACGACCGTCGTGCCAAGTCCTTGAGCCTCACCGAGCGTGGCCGCGAGCTGGTGCACGCGGTGGAAGAGCAACTGGTGCGCCTGCGCCGCGAAGTGCTGGCAACGATCGCCCCCGATGACCTGGAGGCCGCCCTGCGTGTATTGCGAGCTTTCGAAGGTGCCAATCAACATCCGATGGTTGTGAGTTCTTGAACGGATTTTTTACCGGCATGCCGCCGGCCAAGGATTGGTTCTACGGCGTCAGGACATTCGCCGCTTCAATGATCGCGTTGTACATCGCCATGCTGATGCAAATGCCGCGTCCGTATTGGGCGATGGCCACGGTGTACATCGTTTCCAGCCCGTTTGTCGGCCCTACCAGTTCCAAGGCGCTGTACCGGGCGGTCGGCACCTTCATGGGCGCGGCCGCGGCGGTGTTTTTTGTGCCGATGTTTGTGCAGACGCCTTACCTGCTGGTGGTGGTGATCGCGCTGTGGACCGGGATTCTGTTGTTCCTGTCCCTGCATCTGCGCACTGCCAACAGCTATGCGCTGATGCTGGCCGGCTACACCTTGCCGCTGATCGCCCTGCCGGTGGTGGATAACCCGCTTGCGGTATGGGACGTGGCTGAAGCGCGCACCGAAGAAATCTTCCTCGGCATCGCCGTAGCAGCGGTGGTGGGGGCGATGTTCTGGCCGCGACGCCTGGCGCCGGTATTTGATGACTCGGTCGCTAAGTGGTTTGCCGATGCGCAGGTCTACAGCCAGCGCTTCCTTAGCCGTAACGTGCAGCCCGAAGAAATCAGTACCCTGCGCAGCGGCATGGTTGCCACCTTCAACAGCCTGGAATTGATGATTGGCCAACTGCCTCATGAGGGCGCGCGGCCGCAAACGGTGCGCAATACCAAGGAGCTGCGCGGGCGGATGATCCACCTGCTGCCGGTGATCGATGCCCTCGACGACGCCGTGTACGCCCTGGAACACCGCGCCCCGGAATTGTTCGACCGATTTACGCCCCTGCTGACCGCCGCCACCGAGTGGCTGGACAGCACGCAAAAGGACGCGCCCATCGAGCGCTGGCGCGCCCTGCGTGACCAGATCGAAGCCCTGCAACCCGACGCCGAAGCCCTGGATGATCGCCACCAGTTGCTGTTCTCCAACGCCCTGTATCGCCTGGGCGAGTGGGTGGATTTGTGGCAAGACTGCCGCAGCCTGCAAGCCGCCATCCAGTGCGAAAGCCAGGACAGCTGGCGCGCGGTGTACCGCCACTGGCGCCTGGGCCGGCTGACGCCGTTCCTCGACCGCGGCCTGATGTTCTACTCGGCGTTTTCCACCGTCACTGCGATCATCGTCGCCTCGGTATTGTGGATCCTGCTGGGCTGGACCGACGGCGGTAGCGCGGTGATCCTGGCGGCAGTTGCCTGTAGTTTCTTCGCCTCTATGGACGACCCGGCGCCGCAGATCTACCGGTTCTTTTTCTGGACGGCGATGTCGGTGCTGTTCGCCAGCCTCTACCTGTTTCTGGTGCTGCCCAACCTGCATGATTTCCCGATGCTGGTGCTGGCGTTTTCGGTGCCCTTCATCTGTATCGGCACGCTGACGGTACAGCCACGCTTCTACCTCGGCATGCTGCTGACGCTGGTCAACACCTCGTCGTTTATCAGCATCCAGGGCGCCTACGATGCAGACTTCCTGGCCTTCGCCAACTCCAACCTGGCCGGCCCCGTGGGCTTGTTGTTCGCCTTCGTCTGGACCCTGATCGCCCGGCCGTTCGGCGCTGAGCTTGCGGCCAAGCGCCTGACCCGCTTCGGTTGGCAGGACATCGTCGGCCTCACCGAACCTGCGACCCTCGCCGAACACCGGCACATGGGCGCCCAAATGCTGGATCGCTTGATGCAGCACCTGCCGCGTCTGGCCATGACCGGCCAAGACACCGGCATTGCCCTGCGGGAATTGGGTGTGGCGCTGAACCTCATGGATTTACAGGCCTATTCGCCACGCATCCTCGGCGTACCGCGCGTGCTGCTGAACCAGGTGGTGGAAGGCGTCGGTGGTTACTTCAAGGCGTGCCTCAAAGCCGGTGAACGCCTGCCGGCCCCCAGCGGTCTGCTGATGACCCTTGACCGTACCCGGCGTGCCCTCAATGGCCAGGGCCTGCAAGGCGAGGACGATACCCGCTTGCACTTGCTGCACGCCCTGAGCGGCTTGCGCCTGTCGCTGCTGCCGGGCGTTGAGTTTCTCGGCGGTACAGAGATGGAAGCGCCGTTACCCGATGGAGCGCCTTTATGATCGGTGATCTGGACATCAGCGGGGTGTTCCTGCCCACGCTGCTGGTGCTGATGGGCATTACGTATGTGTTGTACCTGGTGGTGCACGGGCTGTTGACCCGCGTCCACTTCTATCGCCTGGTCTGGCACCGGGCATTGTTCAATGTGGGTCTCTACGCTCTGTTGCTGGGCGCAGTGGACTCACTCAGTCGATACCTCATGACATGAAAAAACCTTTTTTGACCATCGGCCGTGTAGTCCTGACGTTATTGGTGGTGACCTTCGCCTGTGTCGTGGTGTGGCGCATGGTGATGTACTACATGTTCGCGCCGTGGACCCGTGACGGCCACATCCGTGCCGACATCGTGCAGATCGCCCCGGACGTGTCCGGGCTGATCCAGCAAGTGGACGTGCGTGACAACCAGTTGGTGGTGCGTGGCCAGGTGCTGTTCTCCGTCGACCAGGACCGTTTCAAGCTGGCCCTGCGCCAAGCCCAGGCCGCTGTCGCTGACCGCCAGGAAACCCTGGCCCAGGCCGTGCGCGAGAACAAGCGTAACCGTGGCCTCGGCAACCTGGTGGCCAGCGAACAACTGGAAGAAAGCCAGTCCCGCGTTGCCCGCGCCCAATCGGCATTGGCCGAGTCGCAAGTGGCGGTGGATGCCGCGCAGCTCAACCTGGACCGCTCGGTGATCCGAAGCCCCGTAGACGGCTACATCAACGACCGTGCGCCGCGTACCCAGGAGTTCGTGACGGCTGGGCGCCCGGTGTTGTCGGTGGTGGACAGCAACTCCTTCCACATCGACGGCTACTTCGAAGAGACCAAGCTCGACGGCATCCACGTTGGCCAAAGTGTCGACATCCGCGTGATCGGCGACAAGGCCCGCCTGCGCGGGCATGTGCAGAGCATCGTCGCCGGCATCGAAGACCGCGACCGCAGCAGCGGTTCCAACCTGCTGCCCAACGTCAACCCGGCGTTCAGCTGGGTGCGCCTGGCCCAGCGAATTCCGGTGCGCATCGCGTTTGACGACGTGCCGGCAGACTTCCGCATGATTGCCGGGCGCACCGCCACGGTGTCGATCATCGATGACCAACCCAAGTCGGAGAACAAGCCATGAAACGGCTTTTAGCAACCGCCGGGCTGGGGTTGTTGCTGTCGGCCTGCCAAGTGGTGGGGCCCGACTACAAGCTGCCGGACAAGGCTGCCGTGAACCGCGGTGACCTTCAGGGCCAGTTAGCCGGTGAGGGCAACAATGTGGTGTCGGCGCCGGTGCCGGCGGATTGGTGGAAGCTCTATCAAGACCCGCGCCTGGATCAGTTGGTGGAGCAGGCCATGGCCTCCAACACCGACCTGCGGGTGGTCGCGGCCAACTTGCAGCGCTCGCGCTATCAGGTGCAGCAAGCTGAATCCGCCGGGGGTTGGAGTGTTGGTGCAAAGGCTGAAGCCCAGCGCCTGCAAGAGTCTGGCGAAGCCTATTTGCTGACGGAAAAAGTGCCGGTGGCCAACATCGGCGCCGCGAGCATCAGCACCTCTTACCAGTTCGATTTGTTCGGCACCTTGCAGCGTGGCATTGAAAGCTCCCAGGCCAGTGCCGATGCGGCCCAGGCGGCTGCCGATATCGCGCGTATCACCTTGGTGGCAGACGTGGTGCGTTCCTACACCCAAGTGTGCGCGGCCAACGAAGAGCTGGCGATCGCCAACGAGTCCCTCGACCTGCAAGCCCAGAGCACGCACCTGACCCAGCGCCTGCGGGACGCCGGCCGGGGCGATGAAACCCAGGTCACCCGTTCGCAAACCCAGTACAAATCCCTGCGCGCCGAAATGCCGCGCTATGAAGCATTGCGCCAGGCCGGGCTGTTCCGCCTGTCGATGTTGCTGGCCAAGCCGCTGAATCAACTGCCGGCCGGCACCGCTCAATGCGCCGAGCTGCCGCATATCGCGCAGTTGCTGCCGGTGGGCGATGGCGCCACGCTGCTCAAGCGCCGCCCTGATGTGCGCCAGGCCGAACGCCAACTGGCGGCTGCCACCGCGCGTATCGGTGTGGCCACCGGCGCGCTGTACCCGGATATCAGCATCGGGGCCACCGTGGGCACCGTCGGTATCCTGGATGACCTCGGCACGCCGGCCACCAACCGTTGGGGCTTTGGCCCGCTGATCAGTTGGACCCTGCCGACCAACGGTGCCCGCGCGCGCATTCACGAAGCTGAAGCCGCGACCCAGGGCGCCCTGGCGCACTTCGACGGCGTGGTGCTCAACGCCATCCGCGAAACCCAGACGGGCCTGGCGCAATACACCGCGCAACTGCAACGCCGCGACGCCCTGGCCGATGCCGGCGCGTCGGCCAAAGAGGCCGCGGAGCAGACGCACCGGTTCTTCCAGGCCGGCCGCGCCTCATTCTTGGCCGACCTGCAAGCCACCCGCACCTACACCGATGTACGGGCGCAACTGGCAGCCGCGAACACCCAGGTTGCCATGAGCCAGATCGATTTGTTCCTGGCATTGGGCGGCGGCTGGGAAAGTGGACGAACGCAAGCCACACAAGCCAGCAAACCCTGAGCTGATTGCTATGCTTTGAAAGGCGGGTCCAGGTGATGGCTCGCCTGTCACTGCTCGCGTTTGATCATGGGGATTACAATAATGAAAAACCCTTATGCTCCCGCTTTCTGGTGCGTGTTCTTCGCAC
Organism: Pseudomonas sp. K2I15; assembly: GCF_002204795.1. Classification (GTDB taxonomy): domain Bacteria; phylum Pseudomonadota; class Gammaproteobacteria; order Pseudomonadales; family Pseudomonadaceae; genus Aquipseudomonas. The sequence goes on along the minus strand of NZ_NIXO01000016.1, from coordinate 75,425 downwards.
TGGTGTTGCTATCGGCGACTTATTTCTACGGCATCATGCTGGCCCATCAAATCGACAAGGCCATGGTGTTCCTCGACAGCGCCAGTGCGCTGATCGCGGTGCTGTCCATCGGCGTGGTGGCCTGGGCCTCCTACCAAGGCCAGCGAATCAAGCGAAGACTGCTCGAACAAGGCAAGACCCGCGTGGCGATCTGGGACACCAAAGTCGCCCTGCGTCGGGTCGAGACGGTGTTCGACCGCTACTTCTGGGGCAGCTATTGGCAACCGGGGCGCACGTTCCAGGAAGTCATGGGGGAATTGACCGGCACGCCGCTGGAAAAAAGCCTCGAAGCCCTGAAGAAACAATGCGTGATGCTCGATCGGCAGGTTGCCGACGGACGGCATTGGCTGAATAACGCGCGGGAATTATCCGACGTGGCCACCGCGATGGCGCGGGAGCGTTACCAGCTGGATTTTTATGATCCCAAGTCGGATACGCCGGGCAATGCAGTGATTCACCGTGAGTTTGAAGTGTTGGTGTACACGTGGACGGCGCGGCTGAAGAGCTTTGATCATCAACTGGATGAGATCGAAACGGAGTATTCCTGAGATTTGTGTTGGCTGTGCTGACGCCTTCGCAAGCAAGCCCGCTCCCACATTCGACCGAGTTCTATCTTTGGAATGCGGTCGAATGTGGGAGCGGGCTTGCTCGCGAAGGCGTTTTACTGTTCACCGCTGAAGCTTGCGCCTCGTGAAAGACTGGGCCGCACCCCCAACCCAGTGCTAATCTTCCCCGGATTTCGGCGGGCTTGAGCCGACACCCTTCGGGGTTCAGGGAAGACAGCCCACTTCACAGGATTTGATCAGGTCACTACATGAATAAGCCAGCAGTCGTTCTCTTGGGTATCGTCGTCGCCATTGGTGCAATCAGCGCAGGCGGTGCCTGGTACACCGGCAAGCAACTGGAGCCGGTGCTGCAAACCGCCATCCAGGACGCCAACAAGGAACTGCAGACCTCCATGGCCGGCGTCGACGGCACCGTGACCCTCGAACTGGTCTCCCTCGACCGCCAGTTGTTCAGCAGCACCGCCCACTATCGCCTCAAGGCCCAGGGCGCGGTGTTCGGCGAAAACCACCAGGACACCGAACTGCTGTTCGTCGACCATATCGAACACGGCCCGCTGCCGTTCTCGCGCCTGGTGTCGCTGAAGTGGTTGCCGGTTATGGCCACCAGTCACTACGAACTTGAGAAAAACCCCACCACCGAAAAATGGTTCGTTGCCAGCAAAGACGTGTCGCCGCTCAAAGGCGTGGCCAACATTGGCTACAACCGCTCGGTGAACGGCAATGTTGAACTGCTGCCTCTGGAACTCAAGGACGACAAGTCGTCCGTGAGCTTCTCCGGCGCCAACCTGGACTTCGACTCCACTGCCGAAGGCAAGAAGGTCAAGGCCAGCGGCTACATGGACAGCCTCAAGGTCTCGGTCATCGACGCCAACAACGCCAAGCTGGATGCCGAGTTGAGTGGCCTGACCATCGCCAGCAACCTGGAAAAAACCACCTTCGGTTTCTACACCGGGCAAAACACTGTTGAGCTGACCAACACCAAGGTCACCTTCGGCCCGCAACAAGCGGTGCTGACCCTCAAGAACTTTGAGCAGAAAGACAGCAGCGAAACCAAGGACAACAACCTGGCCGGCCGTGTCGACTACAAGATCGATGAGATCGGTTACCAGGGCAAGCCCGTCGGTTCGGCTGCCATGGCGGTGAGCATGAAGAATGTCGATATCCCGTCGATGCTGGTGCTGACCAAGCTCTACCAGGAAAAAGTCCAACCGGCCCAAGCCGCTGCGGCTGCCGGCAAGCCCGTGCCTGAGTTGCAACTGACTGAAGCCGAGCAGGCGTTGGCCCAGGCCAATGTCGACCAGTTGCTGGCTGCCAAGCCGCAAGTGGCGGTAGAAAACCTGTCGCTGAAAAGCACCAATGGCGAGAGCCGCTTCAACCTGGTGCTGGACCTGGCCAAGCCGTCGAGCATGGACTTGCCGCCGGTTGAGCTGGGTAAGCAAATCGTTGCGCTGCTGGACGCCAACCTGACGCTGTCCAAGCCGATGATTCAGGACGTCGCCGGCCTGCAAGCGCAGATCGTTGGTGTGACCGACCCGAAAGCCATCGAGCAGCAATCCCAGATGGCCAGCGAGATGATCAGCGGCATGGCCGTGGGTACTCAACTGGCGACCTTGGTGGGCACCGATATCGTGTCCAAGCTGCATTACGCCAACAATGAAGTGACCTTCAACGGCCAGAAAATGACCGTCGAGCAATTCATTGGGTTTGTGCTGGGCAAGTTCGGCGCGGTCAGCGGCGCTCAATAAACATCTACGCAAAGTGATGTAGGCCAATTCTGAACAATTGTTCGGAATTGGCCTTTTTTGTACCCCCCTCAAGGATATTGCGCCCCGGGAAAGCTTGGCCGCGTCATCAGATGTCGGCCGCCTGGAGTGTCGTGCAGGTGAACTTATCGCTACAGCTTTCCCTGGTGAGGAAGCTGACGACATGTCGCGTAATGATCATCCTTTTATCCGCCTGGCCCTGTGTAGCCAACTGCTGTGGCCCGTCGTGGCGTCGGCCGATGCTGCCTATGATTCGCTGATCAACCAGGCCCGCAGCGGCAACTATGGTCCGGCCCTCAACCTGTTGCGCCGATTGCCCGCCGAGCGCCAGACGCCAGGGCAGGTCAGCGATCACCTGCTGATTGCCAGTTGGGCGCGCCAGGACACCGAGGTGCTGACGGTCTACGAGGCCCAGGGCCGCAATCGCACCCTCACCCCCCAAGCGCTGGCCACTGTCGCCCGTACCTATCGCAACCAGCAGCGTTGGGAACCGGCGATTGCCGTGTATCGCCAGGCGCTGCAACGCGAGCCGAATAACCCGGACCTGCAACTGGGCCTGGCCCTGACCCAAGCGGACTCCGGCCAAACTGCAGAAGCCGTGCAACGCACTCGCGCGCTGGTGGCCGCCAAACCCGACGATGCCGACCGCCGCATGGCCTTGGGTTACGCACTGACCCGCGCCGGTTCAACCTATGACGCGCTGTTCGAGTTCGACCAGGCGTTCATCCGCGCCGGCAACAAACCTGAAGTCGCCCGCGAATACATCGTCGCCCTGCAACGCGCACGCCTGCCGGAACCCGCCCTGCGCCTGGCTGCCCGGCGCCCGGGCCTGTTGGACCCAGTCACCCAACGCCGCCTCGAAGGCGACCTGGCCGCCGAGCGTGTGCGCCTGGCTGAGTTCGCGACCCGCAGTGAAAAAGAGCGCTACGTTATTGCCGACCGCGCCCTCAAGGATTACGACCAACTGCTCGCCACCTGGACGCCGGATGCCAGCGCCCATGATGACGTGCTGCGCTGGCGCATCGACCGCCTGGGCGCGCTGAAATCACGGGCGCGCACCGCCGAGGTGGTCCGCGATTACGAAGTGCTGAAGGGCGAAGGCGTGCAACTGCCGACCTACGCGCTACGCTGGGTCGCCGCCGCCTACCTTGACCAGCGCCAGCCGGAAAAGGCTGCGCCGCTGTATCGCCAAGCCCTTGCGGCGAGCGATGCAGACGCAGGCGATCACGTCGAAGACAGCACCGCGCTGTTCTACGCCTTGCTCGAAAATGATCAAGTGGTGGAGGCCCGCGAAGTCGCCGACAACCTGGCGAACACCCAGCAACCCCGGGTCGAACTCAAGGGCCTGCCCATCGGCAACCCTAACGACGCCTGGATGGACGCCCAACAATTGGCGGCCCAGGCCGGCACCTATGGCGCCGACCTGCCCGCCAGCGAAAAAGGCCTGGAAGCCCTGGTGCAACAGGCGCCCGGCAATATCGGCCTGCGCCTGGCCCAGGCCGATATGTACCGCGCCCGCGACTGGCCGCGGCGCGCCGAAAACACCCTCAAGGAAACCGAAGCCCAGGCCCCGCGTGACATTGGCCTGGAAGTCTCCCAAGGCCACACCGCCCTGGATCTGCAGGAGTGGCGCCAGCTCGACGCACTCACCGACGACGTGGTCGACCGCGCCCCGGACAATCGCCAGGTACAGCGCCTCAGCCGCCTGCGGGATGTGCACGACATGGCCGAATTGCGCGTCGAGGCCTACACCGGCAAAAGCAACGGCGGCGGCGATAACGGCGCGGGCGCGGTGTCTGGCAGCCGCGACTTCGGCATCGAAACCTTGCTCTACAGCCCGCCCATCGATGAAGACTGGCGCGTGTTCGGCGGTGCCGGCTATGCCACCGCCGATTTCGAAGAAGGCACCGGCCAACACCGCTGGCAGCGCCTCGGTGTAGAGCGGCGCACCCGTGACATGACCCTGGAAGCCGAGGTGTCCAATCACTCCTACGGCTTTGGTTCAAAGCAGGGCGCACGCATCGCGATTGCCCGCGACATCAATGACCAATGGCAGTACGGAGGTAGCCTCGACTATCTCTCCGCCAGCACCCCGTTGCGGGCGCTGAACGCCGACATCACCGCCAACGGCGGCAGCGGTTTTATCCGCTGGCGCGCCAACGAAAGCCGCGAATGGAAACTGGCCCTGAGCCCGTCCCACTTCAGCGACGGCAACAACCGCCTCGAAGCGCTGCTCACCGGTCGCCAGGGCGTGTACAGCTCGCCGGGCGTGCAAGTTGACCTCGGCCTGGAAGTCGGCACCAGCCGCAACACCAAGCAAGACACGCCGTACTTCAACCCGCGCTCGGACTTCAGCGTGCTGCCCACGGCCACCGTCAACCATGTGTTGTACCACCGTTACGAGACCCAATGGAGCCAGCAGTTCCAGGTGGGGGCGGGCACCTACAGCCAGCGCGATTACGGCACCGGCGGCGTTGCGCTGGTGGGTTACGGCCAGCGTTTTCGCTGGAACGACGTGCTCGAAACCGGCGCCAACCTCAGCTGGATCAGCCGACCTTATGACGGTGAGCGCGAAAGCGAACTGCGCCTGATCGTCGACCTCACCTACCGCTTCTAGAAGAGTCTGATCATGCCTGTTTTGTCCCGTTGCCTGTTGGCCCTGGGGTTAATGCTGAGCAGCGCTTGCGCCCAGCAACCCGCGCCTTTCACTCCACCTGCCGAGCGGCTCAAACCGGCCAACGAAGCCGCGTGGCCGAAGAACCATTTTCTCGGTATTGCCTACCATGACATAGAGGACCGTGACCCCGACCAGGCGGTGGTGGCGGTGCGCACCGAACGTTTGATCGAGCAGTTGGCGTGGTTGCGGGAGAACGGCTATCAGCCGGTCACCGTCGACCAGATCCTGGCGGCTCGCAACGGCGGCCCGGTGCTGCCGGCCAAGGCGATCATGCTCAGCTTTGATGACGGCTACGCGAGCTTCTACACCCGTGTGATGCCGATCCTGCGCAGCTACAACTGGCACGCGCTGTTGGCGCCGGTGGGTTCGTGGGTGGATACGCCGCTGAGCCAACCGGTGGATTTCGCCGGTACACCACGGCCTCGTTCAGACTTCCTGACCTGGCAGCAGGTGCGCGAAATCGCCCAGTCGGGCCTGGTGGAAATCGCCGCGCATACCGACGCCAATCACAAGGGCGTGCTGGCCAACCCTCAGGGCAACCTGCAACCGGCGGCGACCACCCGACGCTTTGACCCCGCGACCAACCGCTACGAAACCGAAGCGCAGTTTCAGGCGCGGATGCGTACCGACGTGGCGGCTATCTCCAACAAGATCCGCGCTGTCACCGGCAAGGCGCCGCGTGTGTGGGTCTGGCCTTACGGCGCTGCCGACGGCACGTCGCTGGCGGTGGTGGGCGAGCAGGGCTACCAGATGGCCCTGACCCTGGAAGACGGCCTCGACAGCCTCGGCAACCTGATGAGCAGCCCGCGCTTCCTGGTGGCCTCCGACCCGGACGGCGAGCACTACGCCAACGCCATCGTCGCGACCCAGGCCGAGGCGCCGCTGCGGGTGCTGCATGTGGACCTCGACAACGTCTACGACCCGGATCCTGCGCAGCAGGCGCGCAACCTCGACAAGCTGATCCAGCGCGTGGTCGACATGGGCGCCAGCACCGTGTTCCTGCAAGCGTTCGCCGACCCCAAGGGCGATGGACTGGTGCATTCGCTGTACTTCCCCAACCGTCATCTGCCGGTGCGCGCCGATCTGTTCAACCGCGTCACCTGGCAACTGCGCACCCGGGCGCATGTGAATGTCTTTGCCTGGATGCCGGTGCTCAGTTTCGCCCTCGATTCCAACCTGCCCCGCGTCACCCGCTGGGACCCGCAAACCGGCAAGGTCGCCATTGACCCGGACCAGTACCAGCGCCTGTCGCCGTTTGACCCGAAGGTGCGGCAAATCATTGGCGAGATCTACGAAGACCTGGCCCGCACCAGCGCCATTGACGGCGTGCTCTTCCACGACGATGCAGTGTTGTCGGACTTTGAAGACGCCAGCCCGCTGGCGCTCAAGGCCTACGCCGCCAACGGCCTGCCGGACACCATCGAAGCCTTGCGTGCCGACCCGGCGGTGATGCAGCGCTGGACCCGTTTCAAGAGCCGCTACCTGGTCGACTTCACCCACGAGCTGACGGCCAAGGTCCGCAAATTGCGCGGCCCGCAAGTGCAGACCGCACGCAATATCTTCGCCGAGCCGATGCTCAACCCGGGCAGCGAAGCCTGGTTTGCGCAGAACCTCGACGACTTCCTCACCAGCTACGACTGGACCGCCCCCATGGCCATGCCGTTGATGGAAGGCCAGGACCTCAAGGGCTCCAACGCCTGGCTGGAAAAACTCGTGGCCACCGTCAAGGCGCGCCCCGGCGCACTGCAACGCACCGTCTTCGAGTTGCAAGCCAAGGACTGGCGCACCCAGGCCGCTCCGGACCTTTCCGGCGCACAAATGGCCGAGTGGATGGGCGTGCTCAAGCGTCAGGGCGTGACCAGTTTTGGCTACTACCCCGACAACTTCCTGGAGAATTCGCCGGATCTGAAAACCGTGCGTCCGGCCCTTTCCAACCAGTGGAATCCTTGACTCATGTTCGACAGAATCCTTGCGTTAATCGTCTTGTCGCTGGTGTTGGGCGTGCCCCTTGGCCTGATTTTTTTGGTCACCGGGCAGTTCCTGATGGACTTCGTATTCTTCTATCCGCTGTTCATGTCCGGGCTGTGGATTGCCGGCGGCTTGTACTTCTGGCTGCACTGGGAACGCCACTGGCCGTGGGCCGATGACACCCCGGCGCCTGCGCTTGCCGGCGAGCCGCTGATCTCGATCCTGATCCCTTGCTACAACGAAGGTGACAACGCCGCCGAGACCATCGGCGCCGCGCTGGCCCAGCAGTACCGCAACATCGAAGTGATCGCGATCAACGACGGCTCCAGCGATAACACCGCCGCCGTGCTCGATGCGTTGGCGTTGAAAGAGCCGCGCCTGCGGGTGTTGCACCTGGCGCAAAACCAGGGCAAGGCTGTGGCCCTGCGCATGGGCGCGGTGGCGGCGCGTAGTGAATATCTGGTGTGCATCGACGGCGATGCGTTGCTCTCGCCGAACACCGCTGCCTATCTGGTGGCGCCGATGCTCGACAACCCGCGCCTGGGTGCCGTAACCGGTAACCCGCGGATCCGCACGCGCTCCACCTTGATCGGCCGGGTGCAGGTGGGCGAGTTCTCTTCAATCATCGGTTTGATCAAGCGCACCCAGCGGGTATTCGGGCGGATCTTTACGGTCTCCGGCGTGGTGGTGGCGTTTCGGCGGGCGGCCCTGGACCGGGTCGACTACTGGAGCACCGACATGATCACCGAAGACATCGACGTGAGCTGGAAGCTGCAACTGGACCACTGGAGCATCTTCTACGAGCCTCGTGCGCTGTGCTGGATCCTGATGCCCGAAACCCTCGGCGGCCTGTGGAAGCAGCGCCTGCGCTGGGCCCAGGGCGGCGCCGAAGTGCTGTTCAAGAACATCCGGGGCATCTGGCAATGGCGCCATCGCTACCTGTGGCCGCTGCTGTTCGAGTACTGCCTGTCCACCGGCTGGGCCTTCACCTTTTTGCTCTCGGTGATCTTCTGGGCCGTGGGCAAAGTCGTGACACTGCCCGCCGCCATCGCCGTCGATTCGCTGATGCCGCCGGCCTTCACCGGCCTGCTGCTGGCGGTGGTGTGCCTGGTGCAGTTCGCGGTGAGCATCATGATCGACCGGCGCTATGAAAAGGGCCTGTGGAAAACCCTGTTCTGGACCGTCTGGTACCCGCTGGTGTTCTGGTTGGTAAGCCTGTTCACCACCCTGGTCAGCTTTCCCAAAGTGCTCTTTCGCCAACACCAAAAACGCGCGCGCTGGGTCAGCCCGGATCGCGGTATCAAAGCCCCCACTACGGATGTGCAGCCATGAACCTGATCCGAACCCAACAGCGCCCGGTGATGTGGGCGATCGACGTATTTCTGACCCTGCTGGCCTGGGCCGGGCTGATCATTTTGCTGGTGCGCGGGCTGGTGCCGATGCTCGACAGCCACGGTGGCCCCCGCGTTGAAGCGCCGATTTTTGCCGCGCTGAATACCTTGCAGATTTACCTGTGGATCGCCGTGTTCAACGCCGTGGTGCTGATCAGTTGGGCGCGCTACCAGCAGCGGCGTGGCAAGCGGTTTGCCCAGCGGCGTTCGGCGGCCAAGGCCTTGAGCGACCAGCGCCTGAGCGACAGCTTCAGCCTGGGGGAGGGTGACCTGGAGCAACTGCGCCGCCCTGGCGTGCTGGTGATTCATAACGACCAGGAAGGCGGGGTGCAGGAAGTGACTGCGCAGGTGTCGCGGCATGTGGAGCGGCCAGGGTTGAAGCGGCTGGCGGAGCCGGAACGGGTCAAAGAAGCTGCAGGCCGATAAATTCGAAGGCGGATATTGATGGTCTAACCCTATGTTCTATGTTCTGCGTATAAGTTGGGCGGCGCTACCGCCGCCCGGCTCTTACTCAGGACGGATCAGCATTGAGCCTGCGACTGAAGACATCCAGCAAATCACACCCATCGCGCAGCGGGATAGCCAGCAATTGGGCGAAGTCTTGAAGCACCACAGCATCGCTGCTGAGCTGTTCGCGGAAGGCCAGGTTTTCCAGCAGTTGGGTGACGGCGCGAATCCTGTACACAGCGGCGTCGTGGAGGACGTCGAGGGGGGCGCTGGTGTCGATGAGAAGAGCGGGGACTGTGCAGTCGTGGCCCGTGAGGGCATGTATCGATTCATTTTCAGTACTCTGTTGGTGGATTAAGCCACCCCTCATTCGTCGCCAAACGAATGGGTGGCAGCTGTACGCAGGTTGGCGAACCGGCAACAGAGTAAACCGGCAGACCCGAAGGTCTCCCGCGCACAGCCGCCATAACATGCACAGCTTTGCGGGCGCAAAAATACCTGCATAGAAGCGGGTAGCTTTTGCACTCTGTTGTCAGGCCGCCAAACCTGAATCGCCATGTGGGCGACGGCCGGACTAGAAGCCCCGCACCCAAACCCACGCAAGGCAGCAAAGTACTGGCCCAGTCACAATGCCTCATGTCTTCACCCCCATTGCTGACACCCTGGCGATGATTAAACGCATCCACCCACCACAAACATTAAAGGACTGATGTGAAAAACCTTCTCCTGATTCTCCTCTCCACCCTCATCCTCGGTGGCTGCGTCAGCCAGCCCCTCACGCCCGAGCATCGTGCATCGCGCCGACCCTGAGGCATTGCGTCGTGCGTTGACGGGTATCACGCAGATATCCGGGAGTTACCTGGTGAAGGAGCTCAAGTAACTCCGTGAGCAGATAAGGAAATATCAGGAGAGTGACAATGAACAATACATCTGAAATCCGACAGCTGATCAGCGAAATAACCACGGCTGTGGGCTATGAAGGGGACTTTGGCGACCGCATAAACGACGTCGACTTGATACTGAACAAGGTGGATGCCGCGAGTCGCATCGGTGTCCCCGAGGACTATCTGGAGTTCCTCGCTACCTTTGGGTTCGGCGAGCTTGACTGTGCGTTCTATGTGAGTGACGGCCCGGTGAGATATGCCGCTCAAGCTGATGGTGACGCGGGCATTTATGCCGGACTGTACGTCTTCGCGGGGGATTCCTGCGAGGGTTCATACGCTTTTGACACTCGGAACAATTGGGCGATCGTTGAGTTGGACGCCGAAATCGATGAGGTTGAAGTCGTGTCTGAAGACTTTTCGAGCTTCATTTTGAATCAGCTGGCTTATGTAAAAGATTTGATCGAAAGGAGGCAGCATGAAGCGCTATAACCTCACCGAAGGCCAGCTGAACGGCCCCGCCGAACCTGATTTTGTTGACAGCCTCAACACAACCTTGGGCGTTGAGCTTGCGCAGAACTACCTCGATTTCCTCAAGGCGCACGATGGCGGTGAAGGCTTTATCGGCGACCACTACATGGTCTTCTGGGAAGCGCAGGAACTGGCTGACTTCAATCGCGAATACGAGGTCGAAACCTATGCCCCGGGCATCTTTCTATTTGGCTCCGATGGCGGTGGGGAAGGCTATGGCTTTGACACCAATGAGGCGTTGATGCCCATTGTGCGCATCCCCTTGATCGGCATGGAGCGCCAGTACGCCGAGCCGGTCGCGCGGGATGTGCCGGATCTTTTTGTGCGGTTAGCGCGTGAGCCTGAGGAGTAGGCCCGGGTGTCATAACGCGCAGCACCTTGAACATTTTGTATATTCCAGTGTCTTTACCCCGCCCACCCGCAACCGGTCGGGCTGCATGGACTGCAGCGTTTTCAAATGACATTAAGGATTAATGTGAATCTCATACCCCAAACCTTCTCTGTCACCGCCGGCATCGGCGCACAGGCGCGTGCCCGCGTTTCAGAAAGGTACCTTCGGGGAGTGCATTTGGATCAATTGATCCCTCTTTCGGCAAACCTATTGTGGCCGTCGTATTGGCGGCTTTGAATGTAGTTTCGGATTTTTTAAACGCGTTTAGGGAAAAAACCAATGAAAAAGACCTCACTCCTGATCCTCGCCCTGGCTTTGGCCGGCTGCCACTCCACCGCCAGGAACTCCTCGCCAACCCTGCTCAAGGACGGCGTCCAGTTGCAGCAAAACACGGTCGAGGTGGACGCCGAACACGCCAAGGTCATCATGCGGGCGACCGGCTTCACCCACCCGGTGCAGTTCTCCGTACGCCGTAGTTCCGATGCGGACCAGCGTCCGGAAATCCTCGGGACCGTGGTTGATTCCGGTCGCGGCAAGGTGTTCGGCTGGATCGCCAAAATGAGCGAGGTCACCAACAGCGCGGTCGTCAAACGCTTCCCGCAGTTGGAAGTGCAGGCTGACCCGGGGCAGCCCCTTGAAGTGATCGGTGAGTCACGGGTCTACAACGCCAACTACGTCGGCCTCGTCAAAACATATGTGTATGAATGCGGCCCCATGAGTTCGACCTTCAAGCCTGAGAAGCAAAAGGTTTACCTGGTGGAATTCGTGATTATCGGAAAGGGCTGTGAGCAGCATGTGTATGACGTGACCACGCCCAACGAGCGTATCCCTGTGGCGACCGTAGCGGCGGCGACATAAGTTGCAGCCTGACGCGACTGTAAAGGTTGTTATCGGTAATCAAGTATTTACGCTGGCGGCGGATACAGCGGGTGAGCTGAAGATCACCCGCTGGCCGGTGCTGGCGTGGGTATTGGTCGTGTCGGCGGGTTGATGGTCCAAATTGATGGGTATCGGGTCGCCCCCCTATTTTGCAGATGGAAAAATGAAATCATGAGTCTTGTAGAACCGAGCATTTCAACACCCGCTTATGATCTGGCGAGCCCCGGAAAGCGGCTGGCCGGATACCTTGTGGACATGGTGTTTGTGTTTTTTCTTCTGTTTTTGAAAAGCGTTCTGATGCATCTGTCCGTTCGGTACAGCTCTGCGTTTAGCCTGAGTTTGTTTCAGGGCGTCGAGTACTTTCTGACCTTGCTTGCGCTCGCGTATTTCCTGTTTTGCGATGCGCTTCCCAATGGTCAAAGCCTGGGCAAGCGTCTGCTCAAAATGTCAGTGGTTGGCTTCCCTTACGGACCCTCCTGCACCGTTCTTCAATCAGCGTTGCGAAATGTGCCCAAGGGGCTCTTCAGCATCCTGGACGGCGTATTTGTGCTCTTTGGTTTTCGTCGGCGCCTTGGCGATATGTTGGCCAGGACCATCGTGATCAATTCGAAGTAATACGCGCCTGCGCAGGAGACGTACCGTGGTAATGACGTTGGTAATGATTGGACTGGGCCTGGCGATTTTGATGCAGCTGGCCATTTTTTGTGTGGCCGTTAAAAACTCGCTGGTGCATGCGCTGCTGTGCCTGTTTATCCCCTGCTATGTGTACGTTTATGCCAGAAAAGATCGCCAGGCCAGGCCGTTCCTTTGGGGCTGGTATGCGGGGATCGCCTTTCTGGCTGCCGGGGCTATTGCGTCAAATTAAAACAGGGCTCGAAAAGGCGTCGGCAACGCCGTAAGATGATATCAAAGTGACATCATTCAAGGAAGAATTCAGACATGCGCGTTTTTGCTTTACTCCTGGCATTCAGCTTTCTGGCGGGCTGCGCCTCCAAGCCTGCTTACTACATTTCCCCCGGCCCGGTTCAGATCCCCAGCACCGCTACCTATTGGCTAGACACCTTCGACGTTGAAGTGGTGGGCAAAAACGACCGCTTTCTGCCGGACGAAAAAGTCCGTGAGCAACTGGGCGTCGACCTGGTCAACCGTCTGCTCACTGCCAAGCGCTACGCTACCAGCAAGGAAAGCGCCGACTACCTGCTGGATGTGAAACTCGTCTACGTCCGCCATTTCCAGGACTCCAAGGGCGGGATCGCCAGCGTGCTTGTTGACGACAACACGGTTCTGACCAGTGTTGATTTCAACTACCTGGTCAAGGTCAAGAAGGCCGGTGCCGAGGTATTGCACTTCGCCAAGGACCGAGACGACCTCGTTCCCGCGGGCTTGTTCGGCCAATGGCAGCAATACAAGACGATCGGTGGGATCGTCAGCAACACCGGCAACACCAGCGTCGAGCCTTTTTACACGGGTGTGTTGAGCCGCTTTATTGTCGATGACTTGCGCGACATTCCATCTCGCTGAGTTTCTTTAACCCGAATCGCCAGCCCTTTGCGTCTGACCTTGTGAACGGATCATTCATTCACGAGGTTCAGCCCATGTCCCGTCCTCTTCTGCTTTTGCGCCCTGCCGCCCAAGGCTTTGCCTTGACCCTGCTGGTGGCGCTTGCCGGGTGTGGGCTTTCTTCATCCCGTGATGTGGCCAAGCCTGCCGAGGTTGCGCCTACTGCAGAGCTGCAAAGCGAACCCGCCCACGTCCAGGGTGCCATGGTCAAACGGATGGTCGCCCCTGTACCAATGGCTTCGCGGTTGGTCATGAACGATACGGTCGCCACGGAGTACCGGGAGCAATATCAGAACCTCCCTGACAACCCGATCCGCAGTGTTGCCGAAACCCCGGTCTCAACCTTCAGTGTCGACGTTGATACCGGCAGCTATGCCAACGTACGACGTTTCCTCAATCAAGGCAGCCTGCCGCCCGAAGGTGCTGTGCGACTTGAGGAGATGGTCAATTACTTCCCCTACGACTATGCCTTGCCCACCGATGGCTCGCCCTTTGGTGTGACCACCGAAGTGGCACCGTCACCCTGGAACCCCCACACCCGATTGCTGCGCATCGGCATCAAGGCCTCGGACCGCGCCGTGGCGGATCTGGCTCCGGCCAACCTGGTGTTCCTGGTGGACGTGTCCGGCTCGATGAACCGTCGCGAAGGCCTGCCGCTGGTCAAGAGCACCCTGAAATTGCTGGTAGACCAATTGCGCGACCAGGACCGGGTGTCGCTGGTGGTCTACGCCGGCGAATCGCGGGTGGTGCTCAAGCCCACGTCGGGCCGGGACAAAACGGCGATCCGCAACGCCATCGACCAGCTCACCGCCGGCGGCTCTACCGCAGGCGCCTCGGGCATCGAAATGGCCTACCAAATGGCCCGCGAAGGGTTTATCGACAAGGGCATCAACCGCATCCTGCTGGCCACCGACGGTGACTTCAATGTGGGGGTCAGTGACTTCGACAGCCTCAAGCAAATGGCCGTCGACCAGCGCAAAAGCGGCGTGTCCCTGACCACCCTGGGCTTTGGTGTGGATAACTACAACGAACACCTGATGGAACAACTGGCCGACGCCGGTGACGGCAACTACGCCTACATTGACAACCTGCGCGAAGCCCGCAAAGTGCTGGTGGACCAGCTCAGCTCGACCCTCGCGGTGGTGGCCCGGGATGTGAAACTGCAAGTGGAATTCAACCCGGCGCAGGTCAGCGAATACCGACTGCTGGGCTATGAAAACCGCGCCCTGAAGCGTGAGGATTTCAACAACGACAAGGTCGACGCCGCAGAGATAGGTGCAGGGCACACGGTGACAGCGTTGTATGAAATTGTCCCGAAAGGCGAGCAAGGTTGGCTGGAGCCACTGCGCTACGCATCGCCGGCCAAGGCCGAGGGTAAAACCGCTGAATTGGCCATGCTGCGGGTACGCTACAAGCCAGCGGAAGGCGGCAATAGCCGGCTGATCGAACACCCGATCAGCAGCGAGCAGAGCACCAAGCCCAGCGCCGACCTGCGCTTCTCTGCCGCCGTGGCCGCCTTCGCCCAGCAACTCAAGGGTGATGGCCGCTACACTGGCAGCATGCGTTTAAAGGACACGGCCGCACTGGCCCGCTCCGCGCGGGGCGACGACCCCTTCGGTTTGCGCGGTGAGTTTGTGCAACTGGTCGAATTGGCCCAGAGCCTCCAGGCCCCGGCCAAACACTGATCCACCTCAAAGGAGTGCGCCACCTGATGGATTCACCCAGCGACGAAGCGCTGCTGTCCCGCTACCGCAGCGGCGACGGTGCGGCGTTCGAGGCCCTGTATGCGCGGCATCGACAGGGCCTGTACCGTTTCCTCGTGTCCTTGAGCAACAAGGCCGAACTGGCCGAGGAAGTGTTCCAGGATACCTGGCTCAGCCTGATCCGCAGCACCAGCGAGCCACAGGGGCGGGCGAGTTTTCGCACCTGGTTGTTCCAGATTGCCCGCAACCGCCTGATCGACCACTGGCGCAAGCACGGCATCCACAACCCGCTGCACGACAGCTACGATGAGCAGCTTCACGGCCAGCCCGACGACAGCGCCGGGCCCGAGCAACTGCTGAGCCTGAGCCGCGACCAGGCCCGCCTGGACACCGCACTGCAAGGCTTGCCCGAAGATCAGCGCGAAGTGTTCCTGCTGCGCCTGCACGGCGACCTGGAAGTGCCACAAATCGCCGCGCTCACCGGCGCCCCACTGGAAACGGTAAAAAGCCGCTTGCGTTACGCCCAGCAGAAACTGCGCCGACTGCTGGCCGAGGAGGTACCCGCATGACTGATTCCCGACATACCCAGGATTCAAACGACGACCTGCTGATCGAGCATTTCCGTCAACACGCCAGCGGTGAGCCGCCTGCTTCCCTGGACGCCTTCATCCTGGCCACCGCCCACCGTGAAGCGCCGGTGCGCCAGCCCAGCCTGTGGCAGCGCTGGTTGCAGGCATGCCAACGGCCGCGCTGGCAGATGGCATTTGCCACCGTGGCGGGTGTGGCCCTGATGATTGGCTTGGTGGTGCGCTCGCCTGTGCCGCAGCCGGAGTTATCCACAGGCACTTACGCTGCCGCCCCGCAGGAACTGGCCCGTCCGGCCCCGGCAGCGGCGCCGATGGCAAGGTTTTCCATGGCGCCGCAGGCCGATAGCGTACCGCAGGTGCAGGCAGAAGTTGCGGGTTCGCTGGCGGATGAGCCGGTGGCGAAGATGAGCAAGCGCGCGGCTGTTGTGCTGCCGCCGTTGGAGCAAGGGTTACAGGAAATCCTGCGGTTGCGGCAGGCGGGAGAGGCGAAGGCGGCGGATGAGAAGCTGCTGGAGTTGCACAAGCGCTTTCCCAAGGAAGACTTGCCGGCGCGGTTGGAGGTGTTGCAGTCGCATCACTGAAACGTCCTGTTCAAAAACATCGAGTCTTGATTTGGGGCTTTTGACGGACGCTTTTTGCAACAACCTAGCCGTTCGGCTAGTGCGTCAATTTAGGAGTGGAAAATCCCCGGACTTGGCGCCATTGTTTTGAGTTCGTTAACTCTGCAATCGGTACGTGATGGATTACGCCACCCTTGAAAGCCTGCGAACGCATCATCCTGCATGGCGTCTATTGCGCTCGGACCACGGCCCGCTGGTTGCAAGTTTCTTGCACCGCGTGTTCGTTGCACCCAACGTGCGAATCATTGCTGCCGCTGACCTTGCAGAGGCGCTGGAAGACGAGTTGTTCGCCTTGCGCAGGCGGCTGGACGACGATGCTTTTCCGAGGCCGGCGTTGCACTACCTCAATGAGTGGGCCAGCCCGGAAAAGGGCTGGCTGCGCAAGTTCTACCGTCAGGACGACGATGAGCCGCAGTTCGACCTGACGCCGTCTACCGAGAAAGCTATTGCCTGGTTAGCCACCCTCGTCGAGCGGGGGTTCGTCGGTACCGAGTCCAGGTTGCTGACGTTATTCGAGTTGCTTAAGCAGATGAGCGAGGGCAGTGAGACGGATCCGGCCAAGCGTGTGGCCGAGTTGCGCAAGCGCCGGGATGAGCTGGACGCGGAAATCGCACAGATTCTGGGTGGCGATGTACCTCTGCTGGACGATACGGCCCTGAAAGATCGCTTCCAGCAATTTGCTCAGTTGTCGCGGGAGTTACTCGCCGACTTTCGAGAGGTTGAACATAACTTTCGCCTGCTGGATCGGCGTGTGCGTGAGCGAATCGCCTTATGGGAGGGCGCCAAGGGCGCGCTGCTGGAACAAATCATGGGTGAGCGCGATGCCATTTCCGACTCCGATCAGGGACGCAGTTTCAGGGCATTCTGGGGGTTCTTGATGTCGACCAGCCGTCAGGAAGAGCTGACACGGATGCTTGATCATGTGCTGGCCCTGGCCCCGGTGATGGAGTTGAAACCGGATATTCGCACTCGTCGTGTGCATTACGACTGGCTTGAGGCGGGTGAACATACCCAGCGCATGGTCGCGCAACTTTCCCAGCAATTGCGGCGTTTTCTGGATGATCGGGTATGGCTCGAAAACCGACGGATCATGGACATTCTGCGAGGGGTGGAGGCCAAGGCTCTGGGAGCTCGTGAGCACCCACCCGCGGGCAATTTCATGGACATGGCTGATGTTGCAGCCCGTATCGAGTTGCCCATGGAGCGGCCCCTGCACACGTTGACCCTGAAGTCCGACTTCGCCGGCATGAGCGTGCAAGTCGGCGACGATGATCTCGACGTGAGTGCCTTGTACAACGAGCGGATGGTTGACCTTGCCCGGCTCGCAGCTCATATCCACCAGGCACTGCAGGCCCGCTCGCAAATCACATTGTGCGAGTTGACCCGGTTGCAACCGTTGCAGCAGGGGTTGGCTGAGTTGGTGGCTTATCTTCACTTGGGCAGTGAAACATTTACCACCGTCGTCGATGACAGCCAAAACGAGCCGATTGTGTGGACGGCTACGTCCAGCGACGGCCATCCCGTGCAGAAGCAGGCACGGCTGGCGCGCGTTATTTTTGTGAGGCAAGGATGAACGAAGAACAACATGCGCCGGACATGGTTATGGACGTTACCGCAGCAGACTTGTCGACGCTGCTGATTTTGCTGCTTAAGGGGGTGATTTATCGCGAAGGTGATGAGCGCCTATGGGGGACGTTACTCAACTGGCAGACTCAGGTCCGCGGTTACGTGACAGTGCTGGGTCTGGAGTTGATGCTCGACGAGGCCGAGGGCTACGCTTTCCTGCGCAGTCGTGATGAGTCAGGCGAGGATGAACCGCAGGTTCGTATGCCACGGCTTATTGCTCGTCGGCCACTGTCATTTCCGGTCAGCCTGCTCTTGGCGTTGCTGCGCAAAAAACTGGCGGAGTTCGATGCCACGGGAGGCGAAACGCGGCTGGTGCTGACCCGTGATGAAATCGTCGAATTGATTCGCGTGTTTTTGCCCGACAGCAGTAACGAAGCCCGACTGGTTGATCAGATTGATACACACCTCACCAAGATTGTTGAACTGGGCTTTTTACGCCGTCTCAAGAGCGCCGCCGGCCCTGTGAGTTATGAAGTGCGGCGCATCCTCAAGGCGTTTGTGGATGCGCAATGGTTGTCTGACTTCGATAAACGGCTTGGGGAATACCAGATGCGTCTTTCGGGAGAAAGCGAGTCAGGTCCTGATGGCGGGAAGGAGATTGAACAATGAGTGAGTCGTTGCTTGCGGAATTGGATTTCATCGGCGATGACAGCCTGTCAGGTTTTCGCCTCAAGCGCCTTGAGGTATTCAACTGGGGGACCTTCGATCAGCGGGTCTGGACGCTGTTGCCCGATGGGAAAAATAGCCTGCTGACGGGGGATATTGGGTCCGGCAAATCGACCTTGGTGGATGCAATTACCACGTTGCTGGTGCCCACCCAGCGGATTGCCTATAACAAAGCCGCCGGAGCTGAAAATAAGGAGCGAAGCCTGCGCTCCTATGTGTTGGGGCATTTCAAGTCCGAACGCAGCGAGGTCACCGGAGCTGCCAAGCCGGTCGCGCTGCGCGATCACAATAGCTATTCGGTAATTCTGGGGGTCTTTCACAACGCAGGCTATGACCAGACAGTGACCTTGGCCCAGGTATTCTGGATGAAGGACGGGCAGGGGCAGCCAGAGCGTTTTTATGTGGGCGCCGAGCGTGAGCTTTGTATTACCACGGACTTTGCTGACTTCGGCACCGACATTGCGCAACTGCGAAAGCGACTGCGTAACGACGGTGCGGATATCCAGGATAGTTTTTCCAAGTACGGTGCCTGGTTTCGGCGGCGCCTGGGGATTGATAACGAACAGGCGCTGGAGCTGTTTCATCAAACGGTTTCGATGAAGTCTGTGGGTAACCTGACCGAATTTGTTCGTAGCCATATGCTTGAACCGTTCGATGCCGCTACTCGTATCGCGGCGTTGATTGCACATTTCGATGATTTGAACCGAGCTCATGAGGCGGTGCTCAAGGCCAAGCAACAGCGCCTGCTGCTGGAGCCGCTAGTGGCTGACTGCGACAAGCACCAAGGCCTGCGTGGTGAACAGGACGGGTTGCGCGATTGCCGTGAAGCACTTAAACCATGGTTCTCGGAGCTTAAAATCGGGTTGCTGGACCGACGTTTGCAGCTACTGGCCAATGATCAACAGCGCTTGTCTTCTCAAAAGGAGCATCAGGTCGAGCAACGTGATCGCCAGAGGCTGGACGTAGACTCCCTCAGGCGGGCGGTGGCCGAGCAGGGCGGTGATCGTCTGGAGCAATTGGCGAACGAAATTCGCAAACAGAACATTGAGCGGGAGCGTCGTCAGCACCGGGCGCAACGTCATGTACAGCTTCTTGCGGCTATTGGCGAGTCGCCCGTTGATGATGAAGCGGGATTTATCCGGCTAGGACAACTATTGCATGCCCGCCGCGACCAGTCCGGTACCCAGGAAGCAGACTTGCAAAACCAGGTTACTGAATGGGGCGTTTCGTTGCGTGTGGGGCGGCGTGAGCATGATGCACTTTCTGGGGAAATCTCCAGCCTTAGGGCACGCCGCAGCAATATTCCAGATGCGCAGATCAAGTTGCGGGCTGCGCTGTGCCTGGCGACAGGGCTGGGTGAAGAATTCATGCCGTTTGTCGGTGAGCTGCTTCAAGTACGTGAGGAACATCGCCCTTGGGAAGGCGCTATTGAACGGGTGCTGCACAACTTCGGCCTGGCGCTGCTTGTGCCGGACGAAAACTACGCTCAGGTTGCTGCCTGGGTTGATCGAACTCACCTGGCGGGGCGCCTGGTGTATTTTCGGGTGCGTTCGGCCCGTCAAGTTGAGACCCCGGATTTGCACCCGCAATCGCTGGTGGCAAAACTCAGCGTCAAACCCGATTCAACGTTATATCCTTGGTTGGTTCGCGAGCTGGCTTATCGTTTTAACTACGCCTGCTGCGAGACGCCGGAACAGTTTCGTCGAGAGGTACGTGCCTTGTCCCTGTCGGGCCAGGTCAAAGGCGCTGGCGAGCGCCATGAGAAGGATGACCGGCATCGCCTGGACGACCGCGGCCGTTATGTTCTGGGCTGGAGCAACGCTGAAAAAATCGCTGCGCTTGAGGCGGTAAAAGACTGTCTTGAAGTGCAACTGGCTGATATTGGATCAAGCATTGCGAGTGCCGAAAAGCAGCGTACTTATTTGCGCCAGCAACTGGAGTCGCTGGCCGCGCTCAATGAATTTACCGAATACCGAGAGATCGATTGGGCCGAATGCGCGACCCTCGTGGCACGATTACAGGATGAAAAAGCACAACTGGAGGCCGCCAGTGACACCTTGCTGCAACTGGCGAAGCAACTTCAAACGGTGCAAGACGCCCTCAAAGTGACAGAGGATGAGCTGTCTAGGCTGGACACGGAGTTGGGTAATGTTGCGGCGAAACATGAAGCCGCAACTATGCTGCGCACAGAAGCCAGCAGCTTGTTAATAGATATTGACGAGTTGGTCCGGGGTCAATTGGAGACACTGCGCACCCAAATTCTGGGCGAGCGGCTGCTTACTGTTGAGTCCTGCGATAACGCCGAGCGAGAAGTGCGCGAAGGCCTGCAAGGAAAAATGGACGCAGAGGCCAAGGTGTTGGAACGGCTGCGGGACAAGATCATTCGGGCGATGGTGGCATTCAAGGACGCCTACAAGCTGGAGACCAGCGAATTCGATGCCGATCTCAATGCCGTCGATGAGTACCGCAACCTGTTGGACCAACTAAATCGTGACGATCTGCCGCGTTTTGAACAACGCTTCAAGGAGTTGCTCAACGTCAACACGATCAATGAGATCGCGAACTTCAACGGGCAATTGGCTCGGGAGCGCGAAACCATCAAGGAGCGGATTGGCCGTATCAATGAATCCCTGGGGCAGATCGACTACAACCCAGGTCGCTACATCGTGCTGGAGTCCCAGCTGAGCCCGGATGCGGATATTCGAGATTTCCAGATGCAATTGCGTGCCTGTACCGAGGGCGCATTGACGGGATCCGAGGATGCCCAGTATTCGGAAAACAAGTTTCTGCAGGTCAAAACCATCGTTGACCGTTTTCGTGGGCGGGAAGGATTGTCCGAGCAAGACCGGCGATGGACCAGCAAAGTCACCGATGTGCGCAACTGGTTCCTGTTTGCCGCCAGCGAGCGCTGGCGCGAGGACGATCGCGAGCACGAGCATTACTCGGATTCCGGTGGCAAGTCCGGCGGGCAAAAAGAAAAACTGGCCTACACCATTTTGGCGGCGAGCTTGGCCTATCAGTTTGGTTTGGAGTGGGGCGCGGTGCGTTCGCGATCGTTTCGGTTCGTGTTGATCGATGAAGCGTTTGGACGCGGCTCCGATGATTCAGCGGAGTATGGTTTGCGGCTGTTCGAGCAGCTCAACCTGCAGCTGCTGATCGTCACCCCTTTGCAGAAAATCCACATCATCGAACCTTTTGTTTCCAGTGTGGGCTTTGTGCAGAACGACGGTGGCAAGGCGTCCCGGTTGCGCAATCTTTCCATTGAGGAATATCAGTTGAACCGACCTGATTTATCGTCATGAAATGGACCTCGCAGGCGGATCTCACACAACAATTATTGCGGCTCTGGCAACGAGGCGATCTGCTGCGCCCTCTGGTGACCGAGGAGGCCTGGGAGCCACGGCGCTTGATATTGAAAGGGCCGGATACTGTGCAACTGAGTGAGAACTTCGATAGGGTCAGGACCTGGGTGGCGCAGCTCAGTGCTGTCGACGGCATTCGGATCCAATGGCGGGAGGTCAATCATAGGGTTGTCGGGCCGCAACGCTTGCCCACGTCCATCTGGGTGGATTCGCTGGAAGAGGCTATTGCGTTGATTGGCAAAGAGGGAGAGGCGCAGCACTTCAAGGTTCTGCTTGAACTGACCCGACAGCGTCAACCCTTGCTTGTCGACTGGCTGAGGGGCCAGCCATTGCAGGCCATCGCACTGGAGCGGGATTGGGCAGGGCTTCTGGATGTGGTGACTTGGATGGCGGAACATCCGCGGCCAGGTATCTACCTTCGACAGGTGGACATACCTGGCATTCGCAGCAAATTCATCGAAGGGCACAAGGCAGTACTAAGTGAGCTGTTCGACCAAGTGCTGCCCGAGCAGGCTATCGCCCGGCAGTACAAAGGCGTCACACAGTTCTCTGTCCGTTATGGTTTTCTTGATAAGCCCACCGGGATCCGCTTTCGCGTGCTGGATGAGCGCTTGGCCGTGATGCCTGGCCCCACCTTGCCTGATGTCACTCTTGATTCGGCCAGTTTTGCTCAGTTGAATATTGCCGTCAGGCGGATCTTTGTGACCGAGAACGAAACCAACTTTCTAGCCTTCCCACGCGTGCCGGGCTCCATTGTGGTGTTCGGTAAGGGCTATGGCTGGGAAGCTCTAGGGCAAGCGAGTTGGCTATCGAGTTGTATGATTTACTACTGGGGCGATATTGATACACATGGGTTTGCGATTCTTGACCAGTTGCGCCGCCGGTTTGGGCATGTCGAGTCATTGTTGATGGATCGCAGCACCCTTGATGCCCACGCACAATTCTGGGGGCAGGAGGATCGTCAGGTCGTCCATGACTTGCCTTACCTCACGTCTGAGGAGCGCTCGGTGTTTAATGAGCTGCGGGACAATCGGCTGGGGGGCGGGGTGAGGTTGGAGCAGGAACATGTGGGGTATCGGTGTTTGATGGCAGCGTTGAGGCAACTCTCCGGAATTCCCGGAGAGTTCGAACCGAACAACTGAACTCAGTTCGGTTTACCAACGTTACGTGTGCACTGGTATCAGGGTGCCTGGAAGTATTCAACCAGCTCGCGAGCGCTTGGGCATGCTGGGTGTTCGGCTGCACGCGCCACACTGAATCCAAAATGCTTGATCATTTTTTTAGCAAAGGCTGGCTTGTTACCAGGCCCCGAGGTGCCCAATTCTCTGGCGATTTCTTTGAGACGATCATAAGGCTTGTCGGTCGTCATTTCTGGTTGGGGTTCGTTGTACCCTTGCTTCAGCCATTGACTCATTGCTTGAGTGTCTGCAAGGACCCATGCTTCAAGAGCCTTCACGGCTACAAAGACAGTTTCCAGTTTTCGGTTCTGTATACGGTTACGGACGACATCAACTGAGTCATCGTCCTCCAAGTCGGTAAGCACATAGATTTTTTCTACGCCCCGTGTTTCAAGGACCTGAGTGAACGCCTCGATATTTTGGGGTAGAAGGTTACCTCCGCCTTTTGCGTCGATTACCGGTGTGACGAGTTCGTACCCCGCATCACCCAATAATTTTTAAACTTCGAAGATTCAACTACGATCCGTTCGCAGTCGCCTTCTACAATAAAACCTACCCTCACCATGGTAGACCTCCGTCAAACAGATTGGTCAGCCAGGCGGTATCAAGAGGGATTTGTTTTTTATCGACTCTTGATTCGGCAGCACACTTGACGTTCGTCCGGCCTTCTAGCTTATTGACTAGCCAGAGCTCTTCAGGGTTAAGGTTGCGCACGACTGATTCACTGTGGGTAGTAATAAAGACCGGATGGTCTACGGTGGCGTTGTCACGCATGAGCGCAACCAACTCGCCAATCGCTTTTGGGTGGATGCCCCGTTCAGGCTCTTCGATAATAGTTAAACCGGCTTGCGAGGTCCGACTTAACACGGCAGTCATTATGCATAAAGCGTAAATAGTGCCATCCGAAATTAAGCGCGCGGGGAAATGCGTTCTTGTCCCTTCTTCCTTGAAGGTGATGACAGTGGTGCTATCCAATCGTTGTTTTTCAGTTGAGACATTTTCCATGCCGGGAACAATCAGCTCTATCCACTCCAGAACCTGAGTGCGGAAGTGCTTATCCTTCTCCAGAATAGACAGCATGGTTGCAACGTTTCTGCCATGGCTATCCAGCATTGTTGCATCTGCAGTCGAGTTGTCCGGTTCTTTGGCGGCAATTGGATCAATGCGATAAACGCGAATATTGGTGAGAAACTTATACAGCGCAGAATTGCTTAATAACATAAGCGCGGTCATGTCTTGGGGGTATTCCAAGAAGGACTGGAGTGGCGAGTAATCCGTCAACGTTACTTTTGTTTCGCCATTCTGCTTGCGATCAATGTATTGAGTGCCGTTGATTTTCAGGTTTTCGACCACCTGAGGCGCTTTATCAATTTCAACTATTTTGAGGGCGTACTCAAAATTTTCATGTTCAATCTGAATTTTTATCTCGAAAGAGATGGTTGTTCTTTTTTGTTTGCGATGTTTGAAACAGTGGATTTGTTGAAAGCCACCAAAGTCGCGAATCGCAGTAGAGGCGCCTCGTTTTACGATGGCGCCAAAGAAAGCGAGAGCATCGGTAATATTGCTTTTCCCTGCGCCGTTCGAGCCGGCCAGTGCAGTGAATGGCGATAAGCGTTCCAGTGTCAGGTTCGTGACACTTTTAAATCCATTGATCGTAATCGATTCGATGCTTATGGCAATTCCTTCGACCTTCACCGGCGGTCGTCGAGCGGCGCGCTTTTCATCGCCTGCGTATTGATCGTCAGAAAATACTAGCCCGCGCATGGTATAGGCGATCAGCCGGCGAGTCACAATTGCAATATTTCTATCCACAAAAAAGCCCCAGGCCTTTCGACCTGGGGCTTTTTCATCTGTATCTGGTGCACCCGGCGGGATTCGAACCCACGACCCCTGCCTTCGGAGGGCAGTACTCTATCCAGCTGAGCTACGGATGCTTGTGCGGGCGACATCATACCCATGTCGACCTTGGGCGTCCATGCCGCTTTTTGGCCGCCTGCCGGTAGGAATACGCGCCGCTGATGCCCTGTGCCGGGCGTCTCGACGCAATGCGGTGGAACTCGCCTGAAATACGCTGATCAGAAAAATGGAGCAAATGCGCCGTTTTCGTTCTTTTTTTCGAACAGACTATTGCCCTGTACCCCCATTGATCCTAGGATTCGTTTGAGATTTCAAACGCTCTTGTCTGGGTGCTGAACCGCACATTTGTCTTTTCGTGCGCTATTTACGTGCTTCAGCCCAGTGAATGATTTCCCTGACGGCAGCCCTCAAGGCGCCTTTCAACAACTCTAATTCGCTCCGCGCGTGCGCGGTGCTGTTAAGGAAAGCCGACATGCAGCTCAAAGACACCCAGTTGTTCCGCCAGCAAGCCTTCATTGATGGCGCTTGGGTCGATGCGGACAACGGTCAAACGATCAAGGTCAATAACCCCGCCACCGGCGAAATCCTCGGTACCGTGCCAAAAATGGGCGCGGCCGAAACCCGTCGTGCCATTGAAGCAGCTGACAAGGCCCTGCCGGCCTGGCGTGCACTCACCGCCAAGGACCGCGCCAACAAGCTGCGTCGCTGGTTCGAGCTGATCATCGAGAACCAGGAAGACCTGGCTCGCCTGATGACCCTGGAACAAGGCAAGCCGCTGGCCGAAGCCAAGGGCGAAATCGTTTACGCCGCTTCGTTCATCGAGTGGTTCGCCGAAGAAGCCAAGCGTGTCTACGGTGATGTGATTCCCGGCCACCAGCCGGACAAGCGCCTGATCGTGATCAAACAACCGATCGGTGTTACCGCCGCCATCACGCCGTGGAACTTCCCGGCTGCGATGATCACCCGTAAAGCCGGCCCGGCCCTGGCCGCCGGTTGCACCATGGTGCTCAAGCCTGCGTCGCAAACCCCGTTCTCGGCGTTCGCCCTGGCTGAACTGGCCCAGCGTGCCGGCATTCCTAAAGGCGTGTTCAGCGTGGTCTCCGGCAGCGCCGGTGATATCGGCAGCGAGCTGACCAGCAACCCGATCGTGCGTAAATTGTCCTTCACCGGTTCCACCGAAATCGGTCGCCAGCTGATGGCCGAATGCGCCAAGGACATCAAGAAGGTCTCTCTGGAACTGGGCGGCAACGCGCCGTTCATCGTGTTTGACGACGCAGACCTGGATAAGGCCGTCGAAGGCGCGATCATCTCCAAGTACCGCAACAACGGCCAGACCTGCGTCTGCGCCAACCGTCTGTACATCCAGGATTCGGTATACGACGCGTTCGCCGAGAAGCTGAAAGTGGCCGTGGCCAAGCTGAAGATCGGCAACGGTCTGGAAGAAGGCACCACCACTGGCCCGCTGATCGACGAGAAGGCCGTGGCCAAGGTTCAGGAGCACATCGCTGATGCCCTGAGCAAAGGCGCAACCCTGCTGGCGGGTGGCAAGGTGATGGAAGGCAACTTCTTCGAGCCGACCATCCTGGTCAACGTGCCGAAGAATGCCGCCGTGGCCAAGGAAGAAACCTTCGGCCCATTGGCGCCGCTGTTCCGCTTCAAAGACGAAGCTGAAGTGATCGCGATGTCCAACGACACCGAGTTCGGCCTGGCTTCCTACTTCTATGCCCGCGACCTGGGCCGTGTGTTCCGTGTGGCTGAAGCCCTGGAATACGGCATGGTTGGCGTCAACACCGGGTTGATCTCCAACGAAGTGGCGCCGTTCGGCGGCATCAAGGCGTCGGGCCTGGGCCGTGAAGGCTCCAAGTACGGGATCGAGGATTACCTGGAAATCAAATACCTCTGCCTGGGCATCTAAGCCGGGTAAAGGATTGTTGCAAACGCAAAGGGCACGAGAGCGCTGTCCCTTTGTGTGCTTCACACCGTTATTCGTAGTGGCCGGGAAAGCTGTGGCAGTCGATCATCGCATGCTGCCGTAGTTGCCTCCCCGCCACGTATTCCTTGGACCGCGCCACCCGATGAGTGGCGAATGAGGACTTTATGAGCAAGACCAACGCATCCCTGATGAAACGCCGCGAAGCCGCTGTACCACGCGGTGTTGGCCAGATTCACCCGATCTTCGCCGAGTCGGCGAAGAACGCCACCGTGACCGACGTTGAAGGTCGCGAGTTCATCGACTTCGCCGGCGGTATCGCCGTGCTGAACACCGGTCACGTGCACCCGAAAATCATCGCGGCCGTGACCGAGCAACTCAACAAGCTGACCCACACTTGCTTCCAGGTGCTGGCGTACGAGCCGTATGTTGAAGTGTGCGAAAAGA
Organism: Pseudomonas sp. K2I15; assembly: GCF_002204795.1. Taxonomy (GTDB): domain Bacteria; phylum Pseudomonadota; class Gammaproteobacteria; order Pseudomonadales; family Pseudomonadaceae; genus Aquipseudomonas. The sequence goes on along the minus strand of NZ_NIXO01000016.1, from coordinate 48,356 downwards.
TCAACGCCAAGGTGCCAGGTGATTTCACCAAGAAAACCTTGCTGGTCACCACCGGTTCCGAAGCGGTAGAAAACGCCGTGAAAATCGCTCGTGCCGCCACTGGCCGTGCTGGCGTGATCGCCTTCACCGGCGCGTACCACGGTCGCACCATGATGACCCTGGGCCTGACCGGTAAAGTCGTGCCGTACTCGGCGGGCATGGGCCTGATGCCAGGCGGCGTGTTCCGTGCGCTGTTCCCGAACGAACTGCACGGTGTGAGCGATGACGATTCCATCGCCAGCATCGAACGCATCTTCAAAAATGATGCCGAGCCGCGTGATATCGCTGCCATCATCATCGAGCCAGTGCAGGGCGAGGGCGGTTTCTACGTCGCGCCTAAATCCTTCATGAAGCGCCTGCGCGAACTGTGCGACAAGCACGGCATCCTGCTGATCGCCGACGAAGTGCAAACCGGCGCTGGCCGTACCGGCACCTTCTTCGCCATGGAACAGATGGGCGTTGCTGCCGACTTGACCACCTTCGCCAAATCCATCGCGGGCGGCTTCCCGCTGGCCGGTGTGTGCGGCAAGGCGGAATACATGGACGCCATCGCTCCAGGCGGCCTGGGCGGCACTTACGCCGGTAGCCCGATCGCTTGCGCTGCGGCCCTGGCCGTCATGGAAGTGTTCGAAGAAGAGCACCTGCTGGACCGCTGCAAGGCTGTCGGCGAGCGCCTGGTAACCGGCCTGAAAGCTATCCAGGCCAAGTACCCGGTGATCGGTGAAGTGCGTGCCTTGGGCGCGATGATTGCGGTCGAACTGTTCGAAGATGGCGACAGCCACAAGCCGAACGCTGCTGCTGTTGCATCCGTGGTGGCCAAGGCTCGCGACAAGGGCTTGATCCTGCTGTCTTGCGGCACCTACGGCAATGTGTTGCGCGTGCTGGTTCCGCTGACCTCGCCCGACGAGCAGTTGGACAAGGGCCTGGCGATCATCGAAGAGTGCTTCTCCGAGCTGTGATCGAACGTTGACCTGATCGACAAAAAACCCGCCCAGGCGGGTTTTTTTGTGCCCGATGAACGGTATTCAGCGGTTGTTCATTGTACGCCCGCGGCTCCTTTGTCTAAGGTGCTGGTATTGCCGATGGAGCGTGCTGGATGACTGCTGTTGATTTACCGGCTGTACCCCGTGTGTTGATTGCCGAGGCCGACCCCTGGTCCCGGGATTTGCTCAAGCAGGTGTTGCTGAATGTGCGCTGTGATGCACGGCTGGATGTGTGTGCCGATGGCCAGCGTGCCGCCGAGCTGCTGCGAGAGAAACCCTATGACCTGATCATCGCCGACTGGGAGCTGCCCGGCGTCGATGGCCTGAGCCTGTTGCACAGCGTGCGCCAGCAACGGCGTTCGCCGTTGTTGCCGTTTATCCTGCTGAGCACCCGCAACGACAGCGCCAGCGTACGCGAAGCCTTGCCCCTGGCGCCGACGGCGTACCTGACCAAACCCCTGAACATGGAAAGCCTGACCCAGCGCCTGCAAGACTTGCTGCTGAACGAAGGTGAAACGGTGTACTGCGAAGTCCCGGCCCTGGCGCCAGGCATGACCTTGCCGGTGTTTCTGGAGCGGCGCCGCGAAGCGTCCGACGGTGCGCCGCTGCGGGTCGACGTGAAGGCTGCGGTGCAGCACAGCCTGGAACCGGAAGGCCTGGACCTCAAGCGCCTGGAAGAACAGGTGCGCATGGACCCGCAAATCACCGCTGTGCTGATCGCCGCCGCCAACAGCGCCGGCCATCACGGCTCGCCGGTGCACACATTGGCCATGGCCCTGCACAAGCTGGCGGCCGGGCAAAGCATGAACCTGATCCTGGGGCTCGCCCTCAAACACAACGTGGTGCTGACCGACCCGAGCCTTAAGGATTACGCCGAGCGTTACTGGCAGTTGTCCCAGCGTACCGCCGATTACGCCCGCAGTTTGGCGCGCATGCTCGACCTGGATCACGAGCGCTGCTACAGCGCCGGCATCCTCCATCGCCTGGGCGACCTGGCCTTGTTGCGCTGTTTGCAAGACTGGCTACAGGGCGGCGGCGAGTTGGATGACGAAGCGATTGGCGAGTCCCTCTACACCTTCGGCGCGGCCTATGGCTCGGCATTGCGCACACGCTGGCGCTTGCCGCTGGAGTTGCGCCAGTTGATCGCGGCGATTTATTCGCTGGAGGGCGGGGTGTATTCCCGGGAAGCGCTGGTGGTGAACCTGGCGGCGCAACTGGCGCGCTTGACCGAACATGAAGGCGTCGAGGCGTTGGCTAAAGGCAAGACGGCGCGCTTGCTCAAGGTGGGTTTTCCGGAATTGGCGCGTATGCGCAAGGTGTAGCGTCAGCCCGTGAGCACGCGGTTTTTGCCTTGGCGTTTGGCCTCGTACATCGCGGCGTCGGCGCGGGCGAACAGGCTGTCCACGTTGGCATCTTCGGCGGTCAGGCTGGCCAGGCCCTGGCTGACGGTGACTGCGTAGCTCTCACCGTGATGGCTGAAACTCAGTTGCGCAATCTCGTGCCCCAGCCGTTCAGCCACCTGCATTGCCATCTCCGGCGCGCAACCGGGCAGTACTGCGGCGAATTCTTCGCCGCCAATGCGTCCGAACAGGTCGCCACGGCGCAAAACCCCTCGACCGCTCTCGGCGATACGCTGCAACACCTGATCGCCCTCCAGGTGGCCGTAGGTGTCGTTGATCACTTTGAAGTCATCGATATCCAGCAACAGGAACGCCAACGGCGTGCCCTGCAGGCACGCGCGCTCGAACTCGTGGTGGGCGCACTCGAAGAAGTGCCGGCGGTTGCTGCTGCGGGTCAGCACGTCGGTGGTGGCCAGGCGGTGCAGCTCCAGTTCCAGCTGCTTCTTGTCGGTGATGTCTTCGGCCATGCCCACCACGATCACCGGCTGGCCTGGCTCGGCCTGCTGGTTGATATAGCACTTGTCGCTGAGCCAGCGGATCTGCCCGTCGGCGGTGATGATGCGGTACTCGCGGTCTTCCACGGCGCCGCTGTGCAGCACTTGGGCCAGGCTGTGCTCGGCGTAGTCGAGGTCTTCGGGGTGAATGCTGTTGCTCCATTCCCGATGGTCGGTCAGCAGCATGCCCGCCGTACGTCCGAAAACCCGCTCATAGGCCGGGCTGACATACAGCACGCGGCGGGTGTCCCACTCCATGGCCCAAAGCACGGCATTCACGCTGACCAGCAGCGAACTCAGCAGTTGCTCGCGTTCACTCAAGCGTTCCACTTCGCCCTGGGCATGCATCAGCGCCAGCAACGTAGCGGCGGCTGCCGGTCGTGGCTGGTCATGGACGGGGGTGTCGGTGAAGGTCTTTTCCTGGACCATCGGCACAACTCTCTCTGGGCGTGCCGCGGGGTTGGGCAACGGTCACAACAAGGGCCGCCGGGATGGCGAAGTGTTGTTTGAGAGGGGCGATTTGCAGCGAAGTTCAGTTATTGGTGTCGATTTGAGGCGACCAAGAAATGGCGCCAGAAACATGTAGGAGCGATCTTGCTCGCGAAGGGCGTCAACGATAACGCGTGCTGTCTGGATGCACGCGGTGTATTTGGGCCCTTCGCGAGCAAGCTCGGTCCTACAATAATCAGACCGCGGCAGGCCGCAGCGAATAGGTCTTCAACTGATGGGCAAAGTCCCGCAGGGATTGAATCCCGCTGGCCTCGGCCTCGTGTACCCATTCCTTGATCGCGGCCAGCATGTCGTGCCCATTGGTGCTGGTTTTCAGCCAGATCTGTTGCAGCGCCAGGCGCTTCTCGTAGATCACTTTCAGGGCCTGGCTGTGTTCCAGCATGCTTTGGATGCGCACGTGGTGACGGTCATCCAGCAGGCTGGTTTCCCGCGACAACAGGCGCTTGGCGCGATGGAATTGATGGCGCACCGAGTGATCGACCTTCTCCAGTTCCTGCTTGACCAGCGGGCCAATCACCAACTTGCGGTACTGGGCCATGATCTGGAAGCGGTTGTTGAGGATCGCCATGGCGGTGTCCATGTCCAGGTTGCCCTTGCCTTCGACCCGATGGGCGATCGGCGCGACCCGCTGCACCTTGGCCAGGCGCAGGAAGCTGAACACTTTGATCCAGGCCCAGCCCAGGTCGAACTCCCACTTCTTCACCGACAGCTTGGCGGAGTTGGGGTAGGTGTGGTGGTTGTTATGCAGCTCTTCGCCGCCAACGATGATGCCCCAGGGAATCAGGTTGGTCGCCGCGTCGCGGCATTCGAAGTTGCGATAGCCGATGGCATGGCCCAGGCCGTTGATCACGCCGGCGGCCCAGAACGGGATCCACATCATCTGGATGGCCCAGATGGTGATGCCGATGGTGCCAAACAGCAGCAGGTCGATCACGCCCATGATCGCCACACCCAGCAGCGGGAAGCGGGTGTACAGGTTGCGCTCGATCCAGTCTTCCGGGCAGTTCTTGCCGTAGATACGCAGGGTCTCGGGGTTCTCGGCCTCGGCGCGGTACAGCTCGGCGCCTTTGCGCAGGACGGTAGACAGGCCCTTGATCACCGGGCTGTGGGGATCGTCGACGGTTTCGCACTTGGCGTGGTGTTTGCGGTGGATAGCCGTCCACTCACGAGTGTTCTGCGCCGTGGTGAGCCACAGCCAGAAGCGGAAGAAGTGTTTCAGGCCAGCATTGAGCTCCAGGGAGCGGTGGGCTGAATAGCGGTGCAGATAGACCGTGACCCCGACAATGGTCACGTGGGTCATCAACAGGGTGACTGCAACCAGTTGCCAGGCCGACAAGTCAAGAAAACCGTTGTACCACATAGGCTGTATGGCCCTCAGATAAAGAAAAAAACAGCATCCGCATTATCACTCCCTTTGCGGATAAAACCAGTGACCGTTTCAGATAAGACTTACAAGGTGTTTCCTATTCTATAATCCGGATCCTTTGTAGGGCGATTCTGGTTTTTAGTAAGGATTACTGACCATATGCTGTTTTCATACCGAGGTGCCCTGCGCGCGGGGCTGTTGTACCTGCTGGTTTCCATTGTGTGGATACAGCTCAGCCAGCACGTGTTGACCAAACTTTCCGACGAACCGGCGCAATTGATTCACTGGTTGACCCTGCGCGGGTATGTCTGGACGGGCCTGAGTGCCTTGGTGATTTTTTTGCTGTGTGCCGGTTTTGCCCGGGCGCGGCTGGCCCAGCAGCCCCATGAGCAGAACCGCGAGCGCCTGCGCCAGGCCGCTGCCGTGTTCGACTGCACCCGTGAAGGCGTGTTGGTCACCGACGCGCAGGGGCTGATTGTTCACGTCAACCGGGCCTTTATCGAAATCACCGGCTACCAGTGCGAAGACGTCATGGGCCGCCAGCCGAGCCTGTTCAAGTCCGGACGGCACTCGGCCAGCTTCTATCAGCAAATGTTCCAGGCCCTGGAACGCGACGGCGAATGGAGCGGCGAAATCTGGAACCGCCGTAAAGGCGGCGAAATCTACCCCCAGTGGCAGACCATCCGGGTGATTCGGGATGAGCAGGGCCCGATCAGCCACTACGTCGCGGTGTTCTCCGACATCAGCGCCATCAAGCACTCCGAGCACGAGTTGGCGCACCTGGCCCACCACGACCCGCTGACCGACCTGCCCAACCGCCTGCTGTTTACCGACCGCGCCGAACAGGCCCTGGCCTCGGCGCAGATCCATAAACGCGGCTGCGCCTTGCTGCTGCTCGACCTCGATCACTTCAAGATCATCAACGACAGCCTCGGCCATAACGTCGGCGACCAGTTGCTCAAGGCCGTGGGCGAGCGCCTGCAAGGCCTGTTCGGCCCCGGCGTGACCCTGGCGCGCCTGGGCGGCGACGAATTCGCGGTGCTGGCGGAAAGTTGTCCACATCTGGTGCAGGCCGCCGCCCTGGCGCAAAGAATTATTGATGCGATGAAGGAGCCGTTCATTTTCGATGGCCATCAACTGTTTATCAGCGCCAGCATTGGTATCAGCCTGTTCCCCAGCGATGCCCTGAGCGCCGAGCAACTGCTGCGCAACGCCGATTCTGCGCTGTTCAAGGCCAAGAGCGCCGGCCGCGAAGGCTACGCCTTGTACACCGAAGAACTCACCGCCCACGCCCAGCACCGCGTGGAAATGGCCGGCGAACTGCGCCGCGCCCTGGATCAGCAAGAGCTGCGGGTGTATTACCAGCCGGTGCACGACCTGCAAAACAGCCGCCTGATCGGCGTCGAAGCCCTGGTGCGCTGGCAGCACCCGGAGCGCGGGCTGGTGCCGCCGGGGGAGTTCATCCCGATTGCCGAGCGCACCGGGCTGATTGCCGATATCGACGCCTGGGTCATGGACCAGGCCTGCCGCCAGATGTGCCAATGGCTGGCGGACGGCGCGCCGCTCACGTTTCTTGCGGTGAATGTGTCCAGCCGCCTGTTTGCCCGACGTGAGCTGTACGAGCAAGTGGCCAAGGTGCTGCACGACACGGGGCTGGATCCGGCGTTTCTGGAGTTGGAAGTGACCGAAAGCGCGGTGATGGAAGACCCGGAAGTCGCCCTTGAGCAAATGCACCGCCTGCGGGAACTCGGCTTGCGCCTGGCGATTGATGACTTTGGCACCGGTTATTCATCGTTGTTGCGCCTCAAGCGCTTGCCGGTGCAGAAGCTCAAGATCGATCAGGGGTTTGTCGCCGGGTTGCCGTGGGATGAAGACGACGCGGCGATTGTGCGGGTGGTGATTGCGCTGGCGCAGAGCATGGGCATGCAGGTGCATGCCGAGGGCATCGAGCAGCTTGAGCAGGCGCGGTTTCTGTTGGAACAGTGTTGTGACCTGGGCCAGGGATACTGGTTTGGCCGGCCGATGCCGGCCAGTGAGCTGGATTGGGCGAGAGCGCCGACAATTCGTTAACCACCGCCTGTCCTGATTTGAAACAGGGCCAAAATGTGGGAGCGGGCTTGCTCGCGAAGGCGGTGTGTCAGTCAGCAAATCTGTCACTGACCCACCGCCTTCGTGAGCAAGCCCGCTCCCACATTTGGATCTCCACACGGCTTTATTTCACGGGTCGCCCCGCAAAACCCCGCGCAACCCCACGTCCCAGCAGAAAATTCTTTCTGGTTATATAAACATTCTTAAATAGTATTTTTAAGAATATCCGCGCTTATCTACTATCGCCCTCACGCCGCAAGCAGTGCCGCCACTGCGAGGCACTTCTCATTTCAGGAGCACGACCATGAGCGCATCTCTACGCAGCGTTGACGGCCAGGACGAAGCAGCCATTTTGCGCGAGATCCAGAGCGCCCTGCGCGATCTGCGGTTTGGTGCGGTGGAAATCACTGTGCACAACGCCCAGGTAGTACAGATCGAACGCAAAGAAAAATTCCGTTTGCAGAACCCGGGCAACAAGCCGAGCTAAGCAAGATCGGCGATTCGATTGCAAGACCCGCAACTATAAGAAAAAAGCCAACACCCCAGAATTTCAGGAGCCTTCTATGTCGTCGATTCGCCGTTATGCCCTGGCAGCACTGGCCAGTGCCGTGTTTGCCGGTTCCGCTGTTGCCAAGGATTACGAACTGCTCAACGTGTCTTACGACCCGACCCGCGAGCTCTACCAGGACTACAACGCTGAATTCACCAGCTTCTGGAAGCAGTCGCACCCGGGCGACAACGTCAAGATCCAGCAATCCCACGGTGGTTCGGGCAAGCAAGGCCGCGCGGTAATCGACGGCCTGCGTGCCGACGTCGTGACCCTGGCTCTGGCCGGCGACATCGACGAAATCGCAAAACTGGGCAAGACCCTGCCGGAAAACTGGCAAACCCGCCTGCCGGACGCCAGCACCCCGTACACCTCGACCATCGTGTTCCTGGTGCGCAAGGGCAACCCTAAAGGCATCAAGGATTGGGGCGACCTGATCAAGAAAGACGTTTCCGTGATCACCCCGAACCCGAAAACCTCCGGCGGTGCCCGCTGGAACTTCCTCGCCGCCTGGGCCTATGGCCTGAAAGCCGGTGGCAGCGAAGCCAAGGCCCAGGAATACGTGAAAGAACTGTTCAAGCACGTACCGATCCTCGACACCGGCGCTCGCGGTTCGACCATCACCTTCGTCAACAACGGTCAGGGTGACGTGTTGCTGGCCTGGGAAAACGAAGCCTTCCTGGCCCTGAAAGAAGACGGCGGCGCCGACAAGTTCGACATCGTTGTACCTTCGCTGTCGATCCTCGCCGAGCCGCCAGTGGCCGTGGTCGACAAGAACGCCGAGAAAAAGGGCAACACCGAGATCGCAACCGAATACCTCAAGCACCTGTACAGCCCGGCTGGCCAGGAGATTGCGGCGAAGAACTTCTACCGCCCGCGCGATGCAAAAGTTGCCGCCAAATACGCCCAGCAGTTCCCGAAACTGGACCTGGTGACTATCGACAAAGACTTCGGCGGCTGGAAAACTGCCCAACCGAAATTTTTCAATGACGGTGGCGTGTTCGACCAGATCTACTCGGCCCAGTAGGAGCGAGCTTGCTCGCGAAAAACGTATGGGCGACGCGGGTAACCAGATAGCGCTGCGTCATCGTTGACGTTCTTCGCGGGCAAGCCCGCTCCTACAGGGATCAGGAGCCCGCATTCGTTTGCGGGTTTTGCATGTCCGTTCCGCTAACCAAGGACTCTTATGTCGCGTCGTATTTCCCCCGTCATACCCGGCTTCGGGCTGACGCTGGGCTACACCGTGGTGTACCTCAGCCTGATCGTACTCATCCCCCTTGCGGCGATGTTTGTACATGCCGCTCAACTCACCTGGGATCAGTTCTGGAACATCATCTCCGCACCCCGTGTGCTGGCGGCGTTGAAACTGAGCTTCGGCACTGCGTTGTATGCCGCGATCATCAACGGCGTGATTGGTACCCTGCTGGCCTGGGTGCTGGTGCGCTACACCTTCCCAGGCCGCAAGATTATCGATGCGATGATCGACCTGCCGTTCGCCTTGCCCACCGCCGTAGCGGGTATCGCGCTTACTGCGCTGTACACGCCGACCGGCCTGGTAGGCCAGTTCGCCGCAGACCTGGGCTTCAAGATCGCCTACACCCCGCTTGGCATCACCCTGGCACTGACCTTCGTCACGCTGCCATTCGTGGTGCGTACCGTGCAGCCGGTGTTGGCCGATATCCCCCGGGAAATCGAAGAAGCCGCCGCCTGCCTGGGTGCCAAGCCCTTGCAAGTGTTCCGCTACATCCTGGTGCCCGCGCTGCTGCCGGCCTGGTTGACCGGCTTTGCATTGGCCTTCGCCCGAGGTGTGGGTGAGTACGGTTCGGTGATCTTCATCGCCGGCAACATGCCGATGAAAACCGAGATCCTGCCACTGCTGATCATGGTCAAGCTCGACCAGTACGACTACCACGGCGCCACGTCCATCGGTGTGCTGATGCTGGTGGTTTCCTTTGTCCTGTTGCTGCTGATCAACTTGTTGCAGCGCCGTATCGAAACCCCATAAGGAGGCGCGGAACATGTCCCAATCGTCTATTTCCGCCGCGTCCTCGGCCAACGCTGCCCGTCGTGGCAGTGCGGTGTCCCGACGCATCCTGATCAGCCTTGGCTGGCTGGTGTTCGCGCTGTTTCTGCTGCTGCCGCTGTTTATCGTGGTGTCCCAGGGCCTGAAAAATGGCCTGGGTGCGTTCTTCACCGCGATCCTTGAGCCCGATGCGTTGTCGGCGCTGAAACTCACGGTGATCGCCGTGGCGATTTCGGTACCGCTCAACGTGGTATTCGGCGTCAGCGCCGCCTGGTGCGTGAGCAAGTACTCGTTCCGTGGCAAAAGTATCCTGGTGACCCTGATCGACCTGCCGTTCTCGGTATCGCCAGTGATCGCCGGCCTGGTCTACGTGCTGATGTTCGGCGCCCAGGGCTTCTTCGGCCCATGGCTGCAAGACCATGACATCCAGATCGTGTTCGCCCTGCCGGGCATCGTGCTGGCGACGATCTTCGTCACCGTGCCGTTCGTGGCCCGTGAGCTGATCCCGTTGATGCAGGAACAAGGCACCCAGGAAGAAGAGGCCGCGCGCCTGCTGGGCGCCAACGGCTGGCAGATGTTCTGGCACGTCACCGTGCCGAACATCAAGTGGGGCCTGATCTACGGCGTGGTGCTGTGTACCGCGCGGGCCATGGGTGAGTTCGGTGCGGTGTCGGTGGTGTCCGGGCACATTCGCGGCGTGACCAACACCTTGCCGCTGCACGTCGAGATCCTCTACAACGAATACAACCACGTCGCCGCGTTTGCCGTCGCGAGCCTGTTGCTGATCCTGGCGCTCTTCATCCTGCTGCTCAAGCAGTGGAGCGAGAACCGTATTAACCGCCTGCGCGCAGCAAGCGGTGAGGAATAAGTCATGTCGATCGAAGTCCGTAATGTCAGCAAGAATTTCAACGCCTTCAAGGCCCTGAACAGCATCAATCTGGACATCCAGAGTGGCGAGCTGGTGGCGTTGCTTGGCCCTTCCGGCTGCGGCAAGACCACCTTGCTGCGCATCATCGCAGGCCTGGAAACCCCGGATGCTGGCAGCATCGTGTTCCACGGTGAAGACGTCTCAGGCCACGACGTGCGTGATCGCAACGTCGGTTTTGTGTTCCAGCACTACGCGCTGTTCCGCCACATGACCGTGTTCGACAACGTCGCGTTCGGCCTGCGCATGAAGCCGAAAAACCAGCGCCCGAACGAGAGCCAGATCGCGGTAAAAGTCCACGAACTGCTGAACATGGTGCAGCTCGATTGGCTGTCTGATCGCTACCCGGAACAACTCTCCGGCGGCCAGCGCCAGCGTATCGCCCTGGCTCGCGCCTTGGCGGTAGAGCCTAAAGTGCTGCTGCTGGATGAGCCGTTCGGGGCACTGGACGCCAAGGTCCGTAAAGAGCTGCGCCGCTGGCTGGCGCGCCTGCACGAAGACATCAACCTGACCTCAGTGTTTGTGACCCACGACCAGGAAGAAGCCATGGAAGTGGCGGACCGCATCGTGGTGATGAACAAGGGCGTGATCGAGCAGATCGGCTCACCGGGCGAAGTCTACGAAAACCCGGCCAGCGATTTCGTTTATCACTTCCTCGGTGACTCCAACCGCCTGCACCTGGGTGAGGACAAGCACGTGCTGTTCCGTCCCCACGAAGTGTCGCTGTCGCGCCATGAGCTGGAAGACCACCACGCGGCTGAGGTGCGCGATATTCGCCCGCTCGGTGCGACCACCCGGGTGACCCTGAAGGTCGAAGGCCAGAGCGAACTGATCGAGGCCGAAGTGGTGAAGGATCACGACAGCCTGACCGGTTTGGCGCGGGGCGAAACGTTGTTCTTCAAGCCCAAGGTCTGGCAAAAAGCCTAAGAGCGCCGCAAAACCCATGTGGGAGCGAGCTTGCTCGCGAATGCGGTGGTTCAGTCGGTACATCCGGTGACTGACACTCCGCTTTCGCGAGCAAGCCCGCTCCCACATTTGGATCTCCAGTGTTGCTCAGGCCGTGGCGTTCTTGTGCCGCACGGCCACCGGCCCCGCGCGCTCTTCAATCTGCCGCTTGAGGTCATGCCGCAGCCCCACCAGAAACGCCAACTCCGCCACTACAAACAACGGCCCTACGATCAACCCGGACACGTCATCGACAAACGCCGGTTTCTTGCCCTCGTAGTAATGCCCCACAAACTGGATCACCCAGCCCACCACGAACATGCCAATGCCGCTGCTCAGCCACACCAGCGTGCTTTGCGCCGCCAGCACATGCCCGATCCACACCGACAGGCCCATCAGCACGGTCATCAGCACACCGAGTGCCAATTCCAGACGCAGATAGAACACGGCTGAGAACAGCGCCAGCAGCACCGCTGGCGACAGCCACAGCCCGGCCACCGTCCATTCGGGGCGTGACAGCAGCACGGCCACCGCCACCACAATCAGCGGGATGCCGATAAAGTGGCTGGCGATATTGCGTGGGTCGCGGTGGTAAGCGGCGTATTGACTGAGATGGTCGACGAGGCTTTTCATTGTTATTCCTCCTGTAGGATGTTTGATCATGCCCTGTAGGCCTGCGACACACTGTCAGTTGGCCGACAATCTTCGGAGTTCTCATGGATGCTGCGAAATGGCACCCACGGCTGGCCACCGGTCACTGGTACAGCCATCTGCCTGCTGATTTACAGAATAGCTTGCTGGCCAGCGCCCGGTTGCGGCAGCTGACAGCGGGGCAGTACCTGTTCAAGCGCGGCGACCCGCCGTGTGGGTTGTACGCGGTGCTGGAAGGCTCCCTGCGCATCAGCGCGGTGAACGAGCAGGGCAAGGAAGCGGTGTTGAGCCTGGCGGAATTGCCGTATTGGTTCGGCGAGATTTCCCTGTTCGACGGGTTGCCCCGCACCCACGACGCCTGTGCCGTCGGGCCGTGTACGCTGTTGCAGGTGCCGCAACCGGCGTTGCTGCAGATCCTCGAAGACGCGCCGCGTTACTGGCGCGACATGGCCCTGTTGATGAGCCAGAAGCTGCGCCTGACCTTTATCAATATCGAGCAACTGAGCCTGATGCCGGCGTCGGTGCGGGTGGCGCACCGCTTGTTGATGATCGCCGAAGGCTACGGCGACATCGAGCAGGCGCGGCAGGTGCTGCAACTGCCCCAGGAAGACCTGGCCGCGATGCTGAGCCTGTCGCGCCAGACCACCAACGCGTTGCTCAAGGACCTGCAAGGCCAGGGCATCGTGCGGCTGGGCTATGGCGAGATCGAAATCCTCGACCCGCAGCGTTTGCGCGAGGCGGCGCACGCCTGAGGGTGGTAGCCTGCGTTCACGATTATTCGAGGTGTGTTATGCGCGTCCTGCTAGTGGAACACGAGTCAGAGGCGGCCGAGGCGATGGGCCGCAGTCTTGAGGAGGCCAGCTACACGGTGGAGGTGGCGGCCAATGGCATGGCGGCCCTGCGCTTTGTGGAAAGCAACGAATACGATCTGGTGATCCTGGACGTGATGCTGCCGGGGCTCAATGCCTGGAAGTTGCAGCAGGCGATTCGGTTGAAAGGCGAAACGCCGATGCTGTTTTTGACCACGCCCGACGGGATTGAGGATCGGCTGCGTGGGTTGGAATTGCACGAGGATGATTATTTGCTCAAGCCATTTGAAGCCCGGGCGTTGGTGGCGCGGGTGAAGAAGGTGTTGCGGCGGGATCGGGGGCGCTGATTGATCCGGTATTTGTAGTGTTTGAACCTTCGCTTTCGCGAGCAAGCCCGCTCCCACATTCGACCGCATTCCAAAGGATGTACTCGGTCAAATGTGGGAGCGGGCTTGCTCGCGAAGAGGTCCTCACAGCCACCACACCCCCAACTACCTCAACCCATCCCGAAACTGCCCCGGCGTGATCCCGGTCCAGCGCTTGAACGCCCGGTTAAAACTGCTGGTATCGGCAAACCCCAACAAATGACTGATCTCCGCCAGCGAACACTCAGGATCGCGCAGATGCAGCAGCGCGAGGTTCTCCCTGCATTCATTCAGCAGTGCATCAAACCGGCAGCCCTCGTCCGCCAGGTGCCGCTGCAAGCTGCGCAAACTCAAATGCAACGCCTGGGCGATCCGCTCGGCGCTCGGCTCCCCGTCGGGTAACTGCGCTTCAATGGCCGAACGCACCTTGCGCTCCCAGGTCAGCGGTCGCAGTTGTGCCAAGGTGCGCTTGAGTACGGTTTCATTGTGTTCGGCCAACTCCGGGTTGGCATCGTCCAGATGGCTGTCAAAGTCCTGGGCGGCGAATTCCAAACGGTCTTCCTCGGCGGCGAAAAACACCGGCGCACGAAACACCGTATGCCACGGCTTGGGATCAGCCGGTTCGGGCCGCCTCAGATACACCGCCAGCGGCGCATATTCCCGGCCCAGCCGATTACGGCAAGTGCGCACGTAAATCGCCGCGAACGCATCAATCGCTTCAAACGCCGGCGCGGGCGTGCCGGCGGGTTGTTGCAGGCGAAAGCGGTAACGTTCGCCCTCCCGGCTAAGCTCCAGGCTCAGGGCGTCGCTGACCACCTGGTGATACCGCACGATCCGCTCGAACACTTCCCGCAGGCTGCCGCTGGCCACCAGCGCGTAACCCAGGGCATGAAAGGTGGTGGGGCTGACAAACCGCGACACCCGCAAGCCAATCGCCGGATCGCCGCTGGCCTGCACCGCCAGTTCCCACAGGCGCGTGGTGGCCGACAGCGGGTAGCGCGCGTTGGGGTCGTCCATCTGCTGCGGGTCGAGCCCGGCCTGGGCGCACAGCGCGGCGCTGTCGAGGTCCAGGGCGTCGAGCTGCTTGCGCAGGGCGCGGGTCCAGCTGGCGAGGGAGGTTGGTTCGGTCATGTTGATTGGCGCTTGCGGTCAACAGGTTGGCGTGTGGGGCTAGCGTCCCGCCAGATCGCATAGGGCAGGATGTACGCATCAATAAGACAGAGGATGGAAGCATGGACGGTACTTCTGCAAGCCCCCGGCAGATGAACGCGCAACAGCGTTCAGCGCATATTCGTGAAGTGGTGCTGGCCGAGGGGCTGTTATTGCGCCGGCGCCACCCCTGGCTACTGCATCAGGACGCGTTGGGCGCGGGCATCCTGGCCTTTGCCCTGGTGGGCATGGTGGGCTCGGCGGCGCTCTATATCACCGGGCACATGGCGTGGTGGGTGTGCCTGCTGCTCAACGCGTTCCTGGCATCACTGACCCACGAGCTGGAACACGACCTGATCCACAGCATGTACTTTCGCAAGCAGCGCCTGCCCCACAACCTGATGATGGGCCTGGTGTGGCTGGCGCGGCCAAGCACCATCAACCCTTGGGTGCGGCGCCATATTCACCTCAATCACCACAAGGTGTCCGGCAGCGAAACCGACATCGAAGAGCGTGCAATCACCAACGGTGAACCGTGGGGCCTCGCACGGTTGCTGATGATCGGCGACAACATCATGTCGGCGCTGATCCGGGTGCTGCGGGCGCCGTCCTGGAAGCACAAATTGAGCATTCTCAGGCGCACGGCGTTGGTCTACGCACCGCTGGCGCTGCTGCATTGGGGCGCGTGGTACGTGTTCCTCTGCTTCCATGCGGCCAATGGCATCGCCAGCCTGCTGGGCGCGCCGATCGACTGGTCTGCCAACACGCTGGCGGTGATGCACGTCATCGACATCGCCGCCGTGGTGATCATCGCCCCCAACGTGCTGCGCACCTTCTGCCTGCACTTTGTCAGCTCCAACATGCACTACTACGGCGACATTGAACCGGGCAATGTGATCCAGCAAACCCAGGTGCTCAACCCTTGGTGGTTGTGGCCGTTGCAGGCGTTTTGCTTCAACTTCGGCAGCACCCACGGGATTCATCATTTCGTGGTCAAGGAACCGTTTTATATTCGGCAGATGACGGTGAAGGCAGCGCACAAGGTGATGGCCGAAATGGGCGTGCGCTTCAATGACTTTGGTACGTTTTCCCGGGCGAACCGATATAAACCTGTAGGAGCAAGCTTGCTCGCGAAGGGCGTCAACGATAACGCGGGCAGGTTGGAGGAACGCGGCGCGCTTTAGTTTTTCGCGAGCAAGCTCGCTCCTACAGAGGGGCCATCAACCGCTACCAGGGTTTCGATCATCGCCTTGGCCGCCGGCGACAAGCGAAACCCGGTGCGGCTGATGATCCCGCAGCGGTTGTTCAAGCTGTCGAGGCTGTGGGGCACATTGCGCCAGTGCAGAACCGTCAGTTCGCCACGGGCAAAACCTTCGGCGAACGCTTCCTCTGCTCCCAGCCCAATTGCACTGGACTGACGCACGATGGCCGCCAGCGCCGCAAACTGCTCCAGCTCAATAGCGGGAGAAAAGTCGATACGCCCGCTCAGGTTGGCCAGCAGCTTGCGCACCCCTGGCGCTATCAGCGGCGTCGCCAGCGGGTAGTCAAACAAGTCGTTGGTGGAGAGGCTGTCCTTGGCCAGTAGCGGATGCCCGGCGCGGCAAAAAAACACGTTGCGCCGGGGTGTCAGGGCCTGGGTCTGGAAATTCGGATCGGCCTCGAAGTGGCGCACATCGGCGATGAAAAATTCGATCTCCTCGCGGCTCAAACTGCGGCCGAGCTTTTCCCAATTATCTACCTGCAAACCGCTGCGCACCCTGGGATGAGCGCCGACAAACTGTGCGATCGCTTCGGGTACCAGGTTCACCGCCGCCACTGCATCGCAGCCAAAGCGCAATTCGCCGGCGTCGAGCTTGGTCATGCGGGTGACTTCATGGCTCAGCCGCGCCGCCCCCTGTACCAATGACAACGCGTGTTGCAACACCACCTGACCTTCGGGGGTAGGGCGCAGGTCCTTGTGCGCGCGGTCCACCAGTACGCAGCCGAACTCTTGTTCCAGGCTCTGGATGCTACGGCTGAACGCCGGCTGGGTAATGCCCATGGCGTCGGCGGCACGCACGAAACTGCGGTACTCGTTCAGAGCAATGAAGTAGCGCAGTTGGCGAAGGTCCATGGGGCTTCCCGGCGTCCTGGAGGGAACCGGGATTTTAATAGCGTTGCTTATTCCGTCAACGAAGCTTTATTGTTTTATCTAGACTCAAATTGCATATCTATAGAGCGGGTGCGATAAGTCGCCGGGCTGAATACCCGCGTGAGTATCAGCATCGCCACCACCGTCAGCGTCAGCACCATCCAGGCGCTGACGAAACTGCCGGTCAGCTCTCGCAGCCAACCGGTCAGCCATGGCGAGATGGCGTTGATCAAAAAGCCTACGCCCTGGACGAACGCGGCCAGTTGGCCGGCTTCCCGAGGGTCGCGGCGGTGATCCAGGGTCAGCAGCAGGCTCAGGGCAAAACACGCTCCCAGGCCGAAACCGATCAGCGCCACCCACAGGTGCGGGAATTGCAGCGGCGCCGTCATCAGGCCGATATAACCCACGGTCTGGGCCAGCAGGCTGATGCTCAGCAGCGGGCGACGATCAATGCCACGTTGCGCCAGCGCGGGCATCAACAGCGCGGCGATCACCTGGAAGATCGTCATGAACGCCAACAGCGAACCACTGGGCAGCACGTCCCAACCCAGCTGCTGATAGTAGGCCGGTAACCACGCGACCATGCTCATGTAGCCGCAATTCACCAGGCCGAAATACAGCGCCAACAACCATGCGCGGCGATTGCGCAGGCCCTGGAACGGCGCCGTCACCTGCGGGTTTTTCGCTGCGCCCAATGGCAGCCAGGCCCACAGCAGCAACGCCC
This sequence comes from Pseudomonas sp. K2I15, assembly GCF_002204795.1. Taxonomy (GTDB): domain Bacteria; phylum Pseudomonadota; class Gammaproteobacteria; order Pseudomonadales; family Pseudomonadaceae; genus Aquipseudomonas. The sequence continues at coordinate 31,207 of NZ_NIXO01000016.1, read as the reverse complement.
CCAAGGCTGGTAGCAGCCAGATCCCGAGCCCGGCCTGCCAGTGCTGAAAATGCCCTGCCACGAGCGGACTGAGCAGCGCCGCCAAGCCACCGCCGCCCATCAGCGACGCCGAGTAAACCCCCATCGCCAACGGTACCCGCTGGTGAAACTGGCGCTTGATCATCGCTGGCACCAATGCCTGGATCAGCGCCACCCCTGCGCCGCCGAACAATGCCGTGGCCAGCAGCGCCGGCGCCTGGCCAAACAGCCAGCGCGCGAGGCACGCCAGCAGAATCATCATCAAACCCAGGGCAATCCCGCGACGTTCGCCCAGCTTTGCTTCCAGGCGCACACCTACCAATGCCACCAGGCCCATGCAGATCACCGGCAGGCTGGTGAGCAGGGCGCTGCTCTGGAAACTCAGGCCGGTGGCCAGGCGAATCTCCCCCAGCAACGGGCTGATGGAACTGAGGATGGGCCGCAGGTTCAGGCCCAGCACTACCAGCAAGCCCCAGCCGGCGAGTGGAATGGCGCGATGTGAAGCGTGTTGAGGGTCAATCATGAAGAGCGTCCTGCTTACGCGTCGGGTCACGGAGTATGTGCAGTCTGCCAATGGGCGGCAAATCGATGCCTTCAGTGAATATTTTGTATGCCTTAAAAGCATTGAGATTTCGCCCCTCGGCGCCAGGCCGCGCAGGCCGTGGCTTCGGCGAATCCGGATGCTTTGGTTATTCAATTTGGATCTATGTATAACTTTAAAGATTACTTTAAGAGATAAGCGTCTGACCCCGATGATTCAGCCCTCGACGGCCGCCAAGGCAGGCCCGTCGGTTTTTTGCTTAAGACCGCAGGGGAGTTAATCAATGGGCAATGTCCAGACCGCCGCCAGTGCACAAGAGGCGCAGTGGCGCCAGGCACCGGGTGGTGAGTTGGTCGACCTTGGCCGGCCGCATCGCGCGCCGTTGGGGCAGTTGCGTACGCAGAAAACCCCCAAGGGTGTGTTGAGTCGGCGTGAAGCGATCCTGTTGGGGATTCTCGCGCTGGCCTTGCATGGTGCGGTGATCTATTGGGTCAGCCAGAAGCCAACCCCGGTGCTGCCGATTGTGCCGCCGGAAATTCCGCCGATGACGATCGAATTTTCCCAGCCGGCACCGCCGGTTGTGGAGCCACCGCCACCCGTACCGCCACCGCCGCCGCCCCCTGTAGTCGAGCCCCCGCCACCGGTGGTCGATGAGTTGGCCGCCAAGCCGGCGCCGAAAAAAATTCCGAAACCCAAGCCAGTACCAAAGCCTGAGCCCAAGCCCGCACCGAAGCCGGTAGTCGAGCAGCCGCCCGCGCCGCCAGTGCCTGCGCCACCGGCTCCAGCGCCTGCAAAACCGGCACCGCCCGCGCCGGTAACTCCGGCCTCGGCCAACGCCGCGTACCTGAAGAACCCGGCGCCCGAATACCCGTCACTGGCCCAGCGCCGGGGTTGGGAAGGCACGGTGTTGTTGCGGGTGCATGTATTGGCCACCGGCAAGCCGGGTGAGATCCAGATTCAGAAAAGCAGTGGTCGCCAGCAACTCGACGAAGCCGCACTGGCTGCCGTGAAGCGCTGGAGTTTTGTACCGGCCAAGCAAGGCGATGTGGCCCAGGACGGCTGGGTCAGCGTACCGATCGATTTCAAGATTCATTAATTATTGGGAGGCGGTGTGTTGGACACATCGCGACCTGCACAGAGGGAAAACATCATGGCATTAGCATCTCCTACTGAATCCATCGAAAGCGCGGTGATCTGGCTGCTGGTGGTCTTTTCGGTCGCCACCTGGGGCCTGGCCTTGCTTAAGGGCGTACAGTTCGGCCGCCTCAAGTCCCAGGATCGCAAATTCCACAAGCAATTCTGGGCGGCATCGAGTCTTGATTCGGCCGCAGAACTCGCTGAAACCAGGCCAGGCGCTGCTGCCCGTGTGGCCCAGGCCGGCTATGCCGCGATCCAGGTCGGTGAGGCGCCACACGCTGCTGACTTGAGCCAGGCGATCAACCACCAGGACCGCCTCGAACGTGCCCTGCGCCAGCAAATTGTGCGTGAGCGTCGCTCCCTGGAAACCGGCCTGGCCGTGGTCGCCAGTATCGGCAGCACCTCGCCGTTTATCGGCTTGTTCGGCACGGTGTGGGGCATCATGGAAGCCCTGAAAGGCATCAGCGCCGCCGGTTCCGCCAGCCTCGAAACCGTGGCCGGCCCGATCGGTGCCGCACTGGTCGCCACCGGTGTGGGTATCGCCGTCGCGGTGCCGGCGGTGCTGGTCTACAACTACTTCCTGCGTCGCCTGAAGCTCACCGCCGCCGACCTCGATGACTTCGCCCACGACTTCTACAGCCTGGCGCAGAAGAACTCCTTCCGCGTGCTGCTGCATCCGACGCTGAACAAGGCCGGTGCCCAGGGCGGCGCGCAAAAAGTGAAGGAGGCGTCCTGAGATGGCCTTCTCCACGCAAGACAGTGATGAGGTACTGAGCGAGATCAACGTCACGCCGCTGGTGGACGTGATGCTGGTGCTGCTGGTGGTGTTTATCGTCACCGCGCCGCTGTTGACTAACGCGATTCCGATCAACCTGCCCAAGACCGAGGCCGTGGCCCCGGTGGAGCAGAAAGACCCGCTGGTGGTGAGCATTGATGCTGCCGGCAAACTGTTTATCAACAAGGATGAAATCCAGCCGGATTTGCTGGAATTCAACTTGCAGTCGGCCAAGGCCAAGGACCCGGATGTGCGGGTGCAACTGCAGGCTGACGATGGAGTGAACTACGGCGAAGTGGCGCGAGCCATGGCGTCTATCGAGCGCGCGGGGATTACCAAGCTGTCGGTGATCACCGCACGTTAGTTTCAAATGCCTCGACAATTTTTTGGCCGTCTCCTTGGCAGGGTGCGGCCTTTTTTTTGCCTGATCGTTCCCGCACTCTGCGTGGGAATGCCTCCCGTGACGCTCCGCGTCACCATTGCATCGAGTTCGAGCCTTAAACCGACAGCACAGGACGCGGAGCGTCCAAGGCGGCATTCCCACGCAGAGCGTGGGAACGAACGGTGCTTGTTTTTGGTTATTAATAAATAGCTTCTTATTCCTTAACGAATATATACCTCGTGCCTATACTGACCCACAACGTTAAACGCTGCAGGAGGGCACACCCATGCACAGCGAGTCGATTCGTTATCTGATCGTGCCGGGCTGGCAAGGATCGCCAGAAGATCATTGGCAAAGTCATTGGCAGAACAGCCTGCCCAACAGTGCGCGCGTGGAGCAGGCCGACTGGCTCACCCCGCGCCGCGAAGACTGGGTGGCAGCACTGGCCGAAGCCATTGCCGCCGACAGCACCCCGGTGATTCTGATTGCCCATAGCCTGGGCTGCATCACCGTTGCCCATTGGGCTGCCACCGCACCGGTGCAGTTTTTGCGTCAGGTACGCGGCGCTTTGCTGGTGGCCCCGGCAGATGTCGAACGCCCCGCCTGCGCCCCCGCCCTGCGTAATTTCGCGCCAATCCCCAGCGACCTGTTGCCGTTCCCAAGCCAGGTTGTCAGCTCCGACAACGACAGCGCCGTCAGCACCACGCGTGCCCTGGAACTGGCGCGTCACTGGGGCGCCGAAGCGGGGATTCTCGCGGGGGCCGGGCACATCAATGTGAAGTCCGGCCATCAACGCTGGGAACAGGGCTTCGCTTACCTCTATCGCCTGCAAAATCGCCTGGAACATCACTCCCGGCGCCGTGCATAAAATTTTTTAAACGCCCCTTCCCCTTCGTGGATGGGGCGGGAGTCTGCCATGAGCCTGCATGAAACCTTCGGTCAGCCCCTGTTAACCTTCCCTGACGCCGAAAAAAGCCCCCTGAGCATCCGTGCCAAGGCACTGGTGTTTGTCGACCCGCGTTCGCGCCAACTGCGTGAAGACCTCGAAAACCTCGCCCCCCGCGCCTTGCCCGTGCTGATCCGTGGTGAAACCGGCAGCGGCAAGGAATTGCTCGCGCGCCATATCCACCGTGGCAGTGACCGCCCCGGTTTGTTTGTCTCGGTCAATTGCGGCGCCATCAGCCCGACTTACGCAGACGCCGAATTGTTCGGCTATGCCGCAGGCGCCCACAGCGGCGCGGCCAGCAGCCGTGCCGGCTGGTTCGGCTCGGCCAACGGCGGCACGTTGTACCTGGATGAAATCGGCGATTTGCCGTTGCCGATCCAGGTCAAGTTGCTGGCGGCGTTGGAAAACCACGAAGTCACCCGCGTCGGCGCCCATCAGCCGAGCCCGGTGGATGTGCGGCTAGTGGCGGCCACCAGCATCGACCTCGCCCAGGCTGTAACGGCCGGCAAGTTTCACGAGCGCTTGTTTCATTACCTCAGCGAAGGCCAACTGGAGCTGCCGGCACTGCGCGAGCGGGTGGGCGACATCCTGTCATTGGCCGAGTATTTCCTCGGCATCTACAGCCAGCGCCTCGACCTGCCGGTGCCACTGATCAGCGACGAAGCCCAGCGCGTGCTGGAGCATCACACCTGGCCGGGGAACACCCGGGAGTTGGAGAACGTGATTCACTTTGCCCTGCTGGTCAGCAGTGGCGACGAGATTTTGCCGGAGCATTTGAACCTGCCGCTGCCTTCGGTGGCGCAGATCGAACACCAGGCGCGGCAGATCCTCAGCAGCGGCACCGAGGCCGAGCGCAGCGCGCTGAAGCGTCTACTGGAAGGGTTGGCGTCTGCATGAGAAAAATGGAATATCAAAGTGAATAAAAAGTATTGTTCTGGAATAAAAAACCTCGGTATCGTCCGCTCCACGCCGCGATAGCACTTCGCTGGCATCCACTAAAAAGCGGCCGTCACAGACGACCCGGATTTTCGATAAGGACACTGCATGAAAAAGGTTCTGTTGTTTACCGCACTGGCGGCTGCCCTGACTGCAAGCTTCGCCCAGGCCAACGAGAAACTGGTGGTAGCCGCTACCCCGATCCCGCACGCCGAGATCCTTGAGCTGGTCAAGCCGACCCTGGCCAAAGAAGGCGTGGACCTGGAAATCAAAGTCTTCACCGACTACGTACAGCCGAACGTACAGGTGGCCGAGAAGCGTCTGGACGCCAACTACTTCCAGACCCTGCCGTACCTGGAAAACTTCAACAAGGGGAAAGGCACCAACCTGGTCACCGTGGTCGGTGTGCACGTTGAACCCTTCGGTGGCTACTCGAAGAAGATCAAAAATATCTCTGAGCTCAAAGATGGCGCCACCGTGGCCATCCCGAACGAAGGCAGCAACTCCGGCCGTGCCCTGCTGCTGCTGCAAAAGGCTGGCGTGATCACCCTGAAAGATCCAACCAACGCCCTGGCCACGCCGAAAGACATCGCCAGCAACCCGAAAAACCTGAAATTCAAAGAGCTGGAATCGGCTCTGCTGCCACGCGTACTGGACCAGGTTGACCTGGACCTGATCAACACCAACTACGCCCTGGAAGCTGGCTTGAACCCAGCCAAGGACGCGCTGATCATCGAAGACGCCAAGTCGCCGTACGTGAACTTCCTGGTTGCCCGCCCGGACAACAAGAACAGCGACGCGATCCAGAAGCTGGCCAAAGCCCTGACCAGCCCTGAAGTGAAAGCCTTCATCGAGAAGAAATACAACGGCGCCGTCGTGCCGGCGTTCTGATCGAGCCCCAAAACCTCCTTCAAGGTTTAAACGCCGACGGCTTACACAGCGTCGGCGTTTTTTATTGCCGGAGTGCGGTCAAAACTGTGGGACTGTGTCAGGTCAGATATTTCGGCTATTTATGGCCCTGCGCAGTGCCACCAGCCACTTCACCAATTCCTGCGGATCGATCGGTTTTGCCTCTGCCATCTGTCATTCCCTCGCTTGTGATTGGCCTTCAGTCTGACCTTGCGCCGCCCATCCCTGTAGTGCAGCACCGATAAACAGAATGTTCCTACTTGCCGCAGAACAGTAGCTGTCATCCGCCGGCACCGCGAATCCTCAAGTTATCTATTTGGGTGATATCAATATGCTATTTCGGTATTTAAATTTTACTTTTTATACCTTTAAAGTCGGCGCTACTCAGCGTTACCCGCGCTGAACCGTACCGCACCAACGCCGCATTACCCCTGTGGCGTCAGGGATTTCAGATGACCTTCGATTACGCATTTATCCTCAGCACGCTGCCGGCGTTTCTCAAGGCCGTGGGCGTGACCTTGCAAGTCGGCCTGATCGCCATAGGCACCTCAATGCTGGTGGCCTTGATCAATGCCGCGCTGCTGGTGTTTCGCACGCCTTACGTCTGTCGCCTGGTGGCGCTGTACGTCGAGTTGGCGCGCAACACGCCGCTGCTGATCCAACTGTTTTTCGTCTACTTCGCGTTGCCGGCCCTGGGGCTGAATATCTCCGGGTTCTGGGCGGCGATCATCACCATGACCTTTCTCGGCGGCGCGTATCTGACTGAAGTGCTGCGCGCCGGCGTCGAGGCGGTACCGCTCGCACAAATCGAGTCGGGCAAGTCCATCGGCCTGTCCCACTGGCAGCTGCTGCGTTACGTGATCCTGCCCCAGGCCGGGATCCTCAGCCTGCCGGCGCTGTTTGCGAACTTTATTTTCCTGCTCAAGGAAACCACGATCGTGTCGGCGGTGGCGGTGCCAGAGATTCTCTACACCACCAAAAGCTACATCGCCCTCTACTACAAAACCTACGAAATGCTCGCGGTGCTGACGCTGATCTGCGTGCTGTTATTCCTGCCGCTGTCGCTGCTGCTCAGCCGCCTTGAAAGGAGGCTCCAGCATGGCCAGTTCGGGTCTTGAATTACTCTGGGTGTCGTTGCCGCAATTGGGCAAGGGCGCTGCGCAAACCCTGTCGATCTCATTTTTGAGCATCGCCTTCAGCACCGTCGGTGGCGTGTTGTACGGCGTGTTGCGCACGCTGAATTCAAAAGCGATCAACCTGGTGCTGCGGATTTACCTGGAGCTGTTCCGCGCGATCCCGGTGCTGGTGTGGCTGTACCTGCTGTTCTTCGGCCTGCCGATTTTCTTTGGCCTGAGCATCCCAAGCTTCTGGTGCGCGGTGTTGGTGTTGTCGTTGTGGGGCGCCAGTGAAGTCGGCGAAGTGGTGCGCGGCGCCTTGCACTCGTTGCCGCGCGGCCAGCGCGAAGCCGGCCTGTCGATTGGCCTGTCAGACCCGCAACTGTACGGCTACGTGCTGCTGCCCCAAGCCCTGAAACGCATGACCCCGCCGACCATCAACGTCTACACGCGCATCATCAAGACCAGTTCGCTGGCGGTGCTGATCGGCGTGGTGGACGTGATCAAGGTCGGCCAGCAAATCATCGAGCGCACCTATGAGTCAGTGTTGATCTACGGCGCGCTGTTCCTGTTTTTCTTCTTTATCTGCTACCCGTTGTCGGCCGCCTCCAAGGTGCTGGAACGGCGCTGGGCCCAAGCATGAGCGCATTGATCGAGTTTCAGGGTTTCAACAAGTTTTTCGGCGACCAGCAGGTGCTCAAGGGCATCGACTTGAGCGTGCAAAGCGGCGAGGTGGTGGTGATCCTCGGCCCCAGCGGTTGCGGTAAAAGCACCTTGCTGCGCTGCCTCAATGGCCTGGAAGTGGCCCACAGCGGTAGCCTGCGCTTTGCGGGCAAGGAGCTGCTGGGCAAGGCCACCGACTGGCGCCAGGTGCGTCAGGACGTGGGCATGGTGTTCCAGAGTTACCACCTTTTCCCGCACATGAGCGTGCTCGACAACATCTTGCTGGGCCCGCTGAAAGTGCAAAAACGCGACCCCCGCGAAGCCCGTGCCCAGGCTGAAAAACTGCTGGAGCGGGTGGGCTTGTCGGACAAACGCGACGCCTACCCGCGCCAACTCTCGGGCGGCCAGCAGCAACGCATCGCCATCGTCCGTTCGTTGTGCATGAACCCGCAGGTCATGCTGTTTGACGAAGTCACCGCCGCCCTCGACCCGGAAATGGTCAAGGAAGTGCTGGAGGTGATCCAGGGCCTGGCCCGGGACGGCATGACCTTGCTGATCGTCACCCATGAAATGGCCTTCGCCCGCGCCGTCGCCGACCGCGTGGTGTTCATGGAGGCCGGCCGCATCCTCGAACAAAACACCCCCGAGGCATTCTTTACGAACCCGCAAACCGCACGCGCGCAGCAGTTCCTGGAGAAGTTCTCCTTCGTTTCAACACTGCCCAAAAAGACCAAGGAACTGGAGCTGTCATGAAAACTGCCAAGTTGTTATTCCCCCTGTTCGGCCTCGCGTTGCTGGCCGGCTGCAATAAATCCGAAGAGCCCGCCAAGACGGCTGCCGCTGCTACCCCGGCACCGGCTGCGGTGAGCTACATCGACAAGATCAAGGCGCGGGACAAGCTGATCGTCGGCGTATTTACCGACAAGCCACCGTTTGGTTTTGTGGATGAGTCGGGTCGCTACGTTGGCTTCGATACCGACATTGGCCGTCGTTTTGCCAAGGACCTGTTGGGCGACGAGAACAAGGTTGAATTCGTCGCCGTAGAGCCGGCGAGCCGCATTCCGTTCCTGCAAAGCGACAAGGTCGACCTGATCCTCGCCAACATGACCGTGACGCCTGAGCGTAAGGAAGCGGTGGACTTCACCAACCCAAACCTGAAAGTGGCGGTGCAGGCACTGGTGGCGAACGGCAGCCCGGTGAAAAACCTGGACGACCTGGCGACCCGCACCACCATCGTCACCACCGGAACCACGGCTGATATCTGGCTGACCAAGAACCACCCGGACTGGAAACTGCTGAAGTTCGAGAAAAACTCCGAGTCGCTGCAAGCGCTGTCGGCTGGCCGTGGTGATGCGTATGCGCAGGACAATCTGGTGCTGTTCAGCTGGGCCAAGCAGAACCCGGGCTACCGTGTGCTGGAGCAGAAACTGGGCGATGAAGCGCCGATTGCGCCGGCGGTGAAGAAGGGCAACATCGAACTGCGTGACTGGGTGAATGCCGAGTTGGCCAAGCTGGGCGAGGAGAAGTATTTGCTCAAGCTGTATGACCAGTATGTGCGTAAGGAACTGAGCGATGACACCAAGCCTGAAAGTGTGATTGTTGAGGGCGGGAAGTGGCAGGGTTGATCAGTTAGCTATTGGGTGGCTGATCGACCGTCTTCGCGAGCAAGCCCGCTCCCACATTTTCCCGCATTCCAAAGGTGGAACTCGGTCGAATGTGGGAGCGGGCTTGCTCGCGAAGAGGCCCTCACAGGCGCCGCCTAACTAGGCCAATGCCACGCCGGCTCATCCAGCACCCGCTGCCCCACCACCTGGGTCTGCCCCATCACCTTCTCCAGCACAATCGAATTACACCCTTCATCTTGCTGCAACGCCGCAATCAAGCGGCTGGCATGGGACACCACCCACACCTGACACTGCTGCGACACCTGAATGATCAACCGCGCCAATGCCGGCAACAGGTCCGGGTGCAAGCTGGTTTCCGGCTCGTTCAGCACCATCATCGTCGGTGGCCTCGGCGTCAGCAGCGCCGCCACCAGCAGCAAATAGCGCAGGGTCCCATCCGACAACTCCGCCGCCGACAATGGCCGCAACAACCCTTCCTGATAAAACTCGATGGCAAAGCGTCCGCCCTGCAACGGCTCGATATTCAACCGCGCGCCGGGAAACGCATCGCTGATCGCCCGTTGCAGTGCCTCGGGGTCGCCGATCTCGCGGATGGTCTGCAACGCCGCCGCCAGATCCCGCCCGTCGTGATGCAACACCGGCGTACGCGTGCCCAGTTGCGGCTGGCGCACCGGGGCGTCGACGTCGCTGCGAAAGTGATCATAAAAGCGCCAGCCGCGAATGCTCTCGCGCAGCAGCAGCACTTCCGGCGAACCCCGCAGGCTGCCGACCTGATCGAACAGGCTGTGGTAGTTCGGCGTGTGCTGGGCCAGTACATCCCAGGCGCGGCCATCGCGGGCGCGCACCATCGGGCCGGAACGCTGCACCAACAGGCTCGCCGGACGGTACACATGGCCGGCCCAGATGCATTCCTTCTTGATCTGCGGGTCCAGGCTGAAAAACGATAAGGTCTTCTCGGGCAGCCCAAGGGAAATCGCATAGCTGAAATCTTCCCCGGCAAACCCCAGGCGCAAACGCTTGGCGCCTTGCCTCACGGTAGGCTCCACTGCGACTTCACCGCTGAGCATGCGCCGGCTGATGTTTTCCGGCCCGGCCCAGAAGGTCGAATCCAGTCCGCCCTCACGGGCCAGTGCGTTGATCACGCCGCCTTGGGCCGTCTCCGCCAACAGCCGCAGGGCGCGGTACAGGTTGGACTTGCCGCTGCCATTGGGGCCGGTGATCAGGTTCAACCGATCCAGCGGCACCACCAATTTGTTGATCGAGCGGTAATTGGCCACCGCGAGGGTCTTGAGCATGAGAAAAATTATCGGTTTGGGAACCCTTGGAGTATGGGATTCTCCATGCAGATAAGGAACCCTGTTCTAAGCTCACAGTCGCATAGACACTGGCACGGCGGCATCACGCAAAAGGAGCCTGCATGGGCGGTCCCACCTCGACATTTATCATCGGCCTTGGCCTGCTGGCGCTGCTGAGCGGTTGCGGCCAGGAAAAAGGCGAACCCAAGGAACATTCCCGGGTGTTTGTGCAGACGGTGAAGTCCACCGACTTTGCCGCTGCCGTGACCTTGACCGGCGATATCCAGGCGCGGGTGCAGACTGACCTGTCATTCCGCGTTGGCGGCAAGATCATTCAGCGCATGGTGGATGTCGGTGACCGCGTCAGCGCCAAGCAGGTACTGGCCAAGCTCGATCCGAAAGATTTGCAGACCAATGTCGATTCCGCCCAGGCCCAGGTGGTCGCCGAACAGGCGCGGGTCAAACAGACTGCCGCCGCGTTTGTGCGCCAGGAAAAACTCCTGCCCAAGGGCTACACCAGCCGCAGCGAATACGACTCTGCCCAAGCCGCGTTGCGCAGCAGCCAAAGCGCGCTGACCGCCGCCCAGGCGCAGTTGGCCAATGCCCGTGAGCAGTTGGGTTACACCTCGTTGATCGCTGACGCGCCGGGCGTCATCACCGCCCGCCAGGCCGAGGTGGGCCAGGTGGTGCAGGCCACCATGCCGATCTTCAGCCTGGCCCGGGATGGCGAGCGCGACGCGGTGTTCAACGTCTATGAATCGTTGCTGGTGGAGCCGCCACCGGACAAACCGATCACCGTCAGCCTGCTGGAAAACCCGCAGATTACCGCCGTGGGCAAGGTGCGCGAAGTCACTCCGGCTGTGGCCGCGAATACCGGCACGGTGCAAGTCAAAATCGCCCTCGACGCGCTGCCCAAGGGCATGCAATTGGGTTCGGTGGTCAGCGCCACCGCCAATGGGCCGGCCAAGGCCAGCATCGAATTGCCGTGGGCCGCCTTGACCAAAGACATCAGCGCGCCAGCGGTTTGGTTGATTGACGACGACGGCAAGGCGCAGTTGCACAAGGTCACGGTGGCTCGCTACCTCACCGGCCAGGTGATCATCAGCGACGGCCTCAAGGGTGGCGAAAAAGTCGTGGTGGCCGGCGGGCAATTGCTGCACCCCGGCATGATCGTGGAAATCGCCCAGCCGCCGGATCAGGCCCAGGCCCAAGGAGTGCAGCCATGAAGCGGCTGACGTTTGTGCTCGCCGCCAGCCTGTTGTTGATGGCGTGCTCCAAGGAAGAACCGGCGCCGGAACCTGTGCGCCCGGTGCTGTCGATTGAGGTGAAATCCGAAGACCAGGAAAACCTCGGCCGCTTCGCCGGTACCATCCAGGCCCGCTATGAAAGCAACCTGGGTTTCCGTGTGCCCGGCCGCATCGCCCGGCGCGCGGTCGACGTGGGCGCTGAAGTGGAGCAGGGCGCGTTGCTGGCCGTGCTCGACCCCACCGATCAACAGAACCAGTTACGCGCCGCCCAGGGCGACCTGGCTCGCGTCCAGGCGCAGTGGATCAACGCTCAGGCCAATGCGCGCCGTCAGCAGGAATTGTTCAACCGTGGCGTCGGCGCCCAGGCCCAATTGGACATCGCCCAGACCGACCTGAAAACCACCCAGGCCTCCCTTGATCAAGCCAAGGCCTCGGTCAACCAGGCCAAGGACCAGCTCAACTACAGCGAGCTGCGCACCGACCACGCGGGCATCGTCACCGCCTGGAATGCCGAGGCCGGCCAAGTGGTTGCCGCCGGGCAGCAAGTGGTGACGCTGGCGCGGCCCGATATCAAGGAAGCGGTGATTGATTTGCCCGCCGGCCTCGCCGAGCGCCTGCCGCCGGATGTGGTGTTCCTGGTCGCCGGGCAGATGGACCCGAATGTCAGCACCACCGCCACCGTGCGTGAGATCGAACCCCAGGCCCAAAGCGCCACCCGTACCCGTCGCGCGCGCCTGACCCTGGCCGACACGCCGCCCGCGTTTCGCCTCGGCACGGCCATCAGCGTGACCCTGAGTTCAGCCATTGCCCCGCGTATCGAGCTGCCCCTCACTGCCTTGCAGGAAGCGGACGGTAAAACGCGCATCTGGGTCATCGACACCCAAAGCCAGACCGTGCAACCGCGTGACGTCAGCATCGTCAGCCGTGACGCCGACAGCGCCTTGCTCAACGCCGGCGTCAAACCCGGCGAGCGCGTGGTCAGTGCCGGCGTGAACAGCCTGAAGCCCGGGCAAAAAGTCAAAATCGACGAGGACAGCCCGCGATGAAAGGGAGCTTCAACTTATCCGACTGGGCCCTCAAGCATCAGTCCTTCGTCTGGTACCTGATGTTCGTCGCGCTGCTGATGGGCGTGTTCTCGTACATGAACCTCGGCCGCGAGGAAGACCCCTCGTTCACCATCAAGACCATGATCATCCAGACCCGCTGGCCCGGTGCGACCCAGGAAGAAACCCTGAGGCAGGTCACTGACCGCATCGAGAAAAAGCTCGAAGAGCTCGACTCCCTCGACTACGTGAAAAGTTACACCCGGCCCGGTGAGTCGACGGTGTTTGTGTTCCTCAAGGACACCACCAGCGCCAAGGCTATCCCGGAGATCTGGTACCAGGTACGCAAGAAGATCGACGACATCCGCGGCAGCTTCCCCCAAGGCTTGCAGGGGCCGGCGTTCAACGACGAGTTCGGTGATGTATTCGGTTCTATCTACGCCTTTACCGCCGATGGCCTGTCGATGCGCCAGTTGCGCGATTACGTTGAGCAAGCGCGCGCCGAGATTCGTTCGGTGCCGGGGCTGGGCAAGGTCGAGATGATCGGCCAGCAGGACGAAGTGATTTACCTGAATTTCTCCACCCGCAAGTTAGCGGCCTTGGGGATTGATCAGCGCCAAGTGGTGCAGAGCCTGCAATCGCAGAACGCCGTGACCCCGGCCGGGGTGATCGAGGCGGGGCCAGAGCGGATTTCGGTGCGCACCTCCGGGCAGTTCGCCTCGGAGAAGGACCTGGCCAACGTCAACCTGCGGCTCAATGACCGTTTCTATCGGCTGGCGGATATCGCGGATATCACCCGTGGCTATGTCGACCCGTCGACGCCGATGTTCCGTTTCAACGGCAAGCCCGCCATCGGCTTGGCCATCGCCATGCAGAAGGGCGGCAACATCCAGGACTTCGGCAAGGCCCTGCACCAACGCATGGACGAGCTGACCGCCGACCTGCCGGTAGGTGTGGGCGTGCACAAGGTTTCCGATCAGGCCGAAGTGGTGGAAGAGGCCGTGGGTGGTTTCACCAGCGCATTGTTTGAAGCGGTGATCATCGTGCTGGTGGTGAGCTTTATCAGCCTTGGCGTGCGCGCCGGGTTGGTGGTGGCGTGCTCGATTCCACTGGTGCTGGCGCTGGTGTTTGTGTTCATGGAATACAGCGGCATTACCATGCAGCGGGTGTCGCTGGGCGCCTTGATCATCGCCCTCGGCCTGTTGGTGGACGACGCGATGATCACCGTGGAGATGATGATCACGCGCCTGGAAAAAGGCGAAACCAAGGAGCAGGCGGCAACCTTCGCCTACACCTCCACCGCGTTCCCGATGTTGACCGGCACGCTGGTGACGGTGGCTGGTTTTGTGCCGATTGGCCTCAACGCGAGTTCGGCGGGTGAGTACACTTTTACGTTGTTCGCGGTGATTGCCGTGGCGATGCTGGTTTCTTGGGTGGTCGCCGTATTGTTTGCGCCGGTGCTGGGTGTGCATATCCTCAGCAGTAAGGTAAAACCCCACAGCGCCGAGCCGGGCCGCGTAGGCCGGGCCTTCAATGGCGGCATGCTCTGGGCGATGCGCAATCGCTGGTGGGCCATCGGCATTACGGTGTTGCTGTTCGTGGCCTCGGTGTTTTCCATGCAGTTCGTGCAGAACCAGTTTTTCCCGTCTTCGGACCGTCCGGAAATCCTCGTCGACCTCAACCTGCCGCAAAACGCCTCGATCAATGAAACCCGCAAGGCCGTCGACCGCCTTGAGGCGATCATCAAGTCCGACCCGGACATTGCTCGCTGGAGCACCTACATCGGCCAGGGTGCGATCCGTTTCTACCTGCCGCTCGACCAGCAACTGGAGAACCCGTACTACGCGCAGTTGGTGATTGTCAGCAAAGGCCTGGAAGAACGCGGCGCGTTGATTGCCCGCCTGCAAAAACACCTGCGAGATGATTTTGTCGGCGTGGGCAGCTTCGTGCAGCCGCTGGAAATGGGGCCGCCGGTGGGGCGTCCGATCCAGTACCGGGTGTCTGGCAAGGACATCGACCAGGTGCGCAAACATGCGATCGAACTGGCGACGATGCTCGATAAAAATACCCACATGGGCGAGATCATCTACGACTGGAACGAGCCGGGCAAAGTCCTGCGGGTGGACATCGCGCAGGACAAGGCGCGGCAACTGGGGCTGTCGTCGGAAGACGTGGCGCAGTTGATGAACAGCGTGGTCAGCGGCGCGTCGGTGACCCAGGTGCATGACGATATCTACCTGATCAACGTGGTCGGCCGCGCCGAAGACGCCGAACGCGGTACGCCGGAGACCTTGCAGAACCTGCAGATCGTCACGCCCAACGGCACCTCGATTCCGCTGCTGGCATTTGCCACCGTGCGCTATGAGCTTGAACAGCCTTTGGTGTGGCGTCGCGATCGCAAGCCGACCATCACCATCAAGGCGGCGGTGCGCGACGACATGCAGCCGACCGACCTGGTGAAACAGCTCAAGCCGGAGATCGACAAGTTCAGCGCCGCATTGCCGGTGGGCTACAAGGTTGCTACCGGCGGTACCGTGGAAGAAAGCGGCAAGGCCCAGGGCCCGATTGCCAAGGTGGTGCCGCTGATGCTGTTTTTGATGGCGACCTTCCTGATGATTCAGTTGCACAGCGTGCAGAAGATGTTCCTGGTGGCCAGCGTCGCGCCGCTAGGGTTGATTGGCGTGGTGTTGGCGCTGATTCCCACGGGCACGCCCATGGGTTTTGTGGCGATCCTGGGGATTCTCGCGTTGATCGGCATCATCATCCGTAACTCGGTGATTCTGGTGACGCAGATCGACGCCTACGAACGCGACGGCTACACGCCGTGGGACGCAGTGGTGGAAGCCACCGAGCACCGGCGCCGGCCAATCCTGCTGACGGCGGCGGCGGCCAGCCTGGGCATGATCCCCATCGCCCGGGAAGTGTTCTGGGGGCCGATGGCCTACGCGATGATTGGCGGGATCATCATCGCTACCTTGCTGACGCTGCTGTTCCTGCCGGCGCTTTATGTGGCCTGGTACAAGATTCGCGAGCCGAAGAAAGAACAAGCCTGACAGCCACCGCGATGACATTCCTACACGGACGTGGGAATGTTCTCTGAAACATTTGTTTGCCCCATGCACCCGATCAATTGTTTTACCCTCCGGGCCTGATCCTGTTTGCAAAGGCCTGCGCCATGCGTTATTTCCTGCTGGTTTGTACGTTGTTGCTGTCACCTGTGGCCCTTGCGGGCACGGTGCTGGAGAACGCCCTGTGGCGGGTTGAGCTCGACCCTGCAACCCTCGCGATCCACGTCACCCCCAGCGACAAGACCGCCGTGCAGGCTTCAAGCGGAGTATCTGCGCACGCGGTCAACCAGCTGTCCCAAAGCGCCAGCCAGGCTCGCTGGGAATGGGACGATGGCGCCTACCGCCTGAGTGCCACCCTTGATCAACGGGATCTCGCCCTGACGATCACCGCCCGTGAGGCGGGTGAACTGGCGATCCTCCAGCAACCCGCAAGCGCCATGGGTAGTGGCCTTATCTGGCCCCTTGCCGAAGGGCATTACGTACCAGCGGGCAATGTTGTATGGCAACACTTCCTGCTGGAGCAGGGCGACGTCAACACCACCCAGGACCTCAGCCTGCCGCTGTGGGGTGTCGATCATGGCGCGTTTACCCTCAATTGGCTGATGACCAATCCTTACAACAATCGCTTGCACTGGCAGGCCGACGGTAAAGGATTGGCGTTGTCCGCGTCCCATGAGTTCACCACGCTGGACCCTTCTGCACCGATGACGCTGCTGTTGCACCTTGGCGAAAGTGATCCGCTGGCCGGCGCCAAGCGTTATCGCCAGTGGCTGGTGGAGCAGGGGCGTTATGAACCGTTGGCGGACAAATTGCGGCAAACCCCGGAAGCGCAAAAGCTGCTGGGTGCCAGCCATATCTACCTGTGGGGCAACGACCTGCTGGGCCCGGGCGATGTGCGCGATTGGCCGCAACTGCTCAAGCTGCTGCGCAGCGGCAAAGGGTTGGCGGCTGAGCTGAATGGCTTGTTGGACAAAGAGGCGGCGCAGGTTCGACAGGTCAAGCAACCGTATGAGCAAACCGTGCTCCTGCGCGGCTTGAACGCTGCAATCAACAAAAAAGCCCGGCAGAGCTGGCAGCCTTCCACTGAGCCGGACATGACCCAACTCGCTGACGGGTACGGCGCATTGCGTCGCGAATTGGCCGTGGTTTTTGCCGGTGTTTTGAGCGCCACGCCCGAGACCTGGGGCAACACCTTATCGGTCACCAACGCGTTGAAAGACACGGGGCTCAAACGCCTGCTGGTGACCCAGGGCGAAGGCTGGGAAGGCGGGCTTTGGCATCCTGAAGCAGTCAAGGCCGGGGTGGATGCCGGCTACTTGATGGCGCCCTACGACTCTTATGAAACCGCCTTGTCTGCCACCGAAAACCCCGACTGGACCACCGCGCACCTGGGCAGCAAGGCCTACCGCGAGTGCGCGATTGTGTTGAAGGGCGGCCAGCTCAAGACCGGCTTCCAGCAGTCCGGCCATTACACCGACCCACGCTGCGTGCGGCCGTTGCTGGAAGCGCGGGTGAAGGCGGTGCAGGCCAAGTCCGGGTTCAACGCCTGGTTCCTCGATGCTTATGCCACCAGCATGCTGTTCGACAGCTATCGCACGGGGGCCAGCATGACCCAGGCGCAAAACGCCGAAGGCAATATCGACGCCTCCCGCTGGATCAGTAGCGTGCTCAAGCTGCCGGCAGGTTCCGAGGACGGCAACGCGATTACCGCCCAAGGCATTCTGTTTGCCCACGGCATGCAAACGCCGGTGCTGGGCTGGGGTGATCGGCAGATGACCCAGGACAAGCAGTCGCCTTACTACGTAGGCGCCTGGTACCCGCCGGAACAGCCGGCGGTGTTCTTCAAATCGGTGCCGTTGAAGGAGCCGTTTCGCACGGTCTACTTCGACCCGGCGATGCGCCTGCCGCTGTATCAGGCGGTGTTCCATGGCTCGGTCATCACCACGCACCACTGGCTGTTCGATAGCCTGAAACTGAGCAACGTGCGGGCTGAGAACGAGCTGACGCAGCTGCTCTACAACGTGCCGCCGCTGTATCACTTGAGCGCTGCGACGGTGAAGCAGCGCTTGCCGTTGATTCAACGCCAGGACGCGTTCTTCCGCCCGTTGCATGAGCGGCTGGCGACTCAGGCGATGACGGATTTTCGCTGGTTGACGGCAGATAAACAGGTGCAGCAGACCACGTTTGCCGATGGGACGCGGCTGGTGGCGAACTTTGCTGAGGGGAGTATTACGGCTTTTGTGCCTGGCGCGCAGGTTGTGGTGTATCAGGTGGATTAGTGGCGGCGGTGAGACATTCGCGAGCAAGCCCGCTCCCACATTTTGGAATGCATTCCCCCTGTGGGAGCGGGCTTGCTCGCGAAGGCGTCAGCCCAGGCAACAAAAACCTACCTTTTGCGCCACACACTCGCCAGCCACGGCTGCTGTTCCCGAGGCAACCCGGCTGGCCGGAAGTAATGCTCCAACTCCACAAACCCTGCCGCCGTCAGCAACTCTTGCCAAGCCTGCAAGTCATGATACGAGCCGTACCGCGGCCCGTTCCAACCCTCCTGGTTTTCACCCCGAGGGTTTGAGCTGAACAACACACCACCGACCTTCAACGCCCCATGCAACTGCCCGAGAATGCGCGGCAACTCCTGCTTGGGAATATGAAACAGCACCGCATTGGCGAAGATCCCGTCGAAACGTCCGGCGGGTAAATCGAGCTTCAGAAAATCCTGCTGCAGCACTTCACAGCCGCTGTCTTCCCGGGCCATCTGCGCAAACCGTTCAGAGCCGTCGAGCCCCACTGCGATGTGGCCCATACGGGTAAACGTCTGCAAATCCCGCCCCGGCCCGCAGCCGAAATCCAGCACGGTAAACGGCGCGTCGCCCTGGATATGCCGCAACAACGCATCAATGTTCTGGCTTACATCGTGATCACGGGTGCCTTCACGAAAATCCTCGGCCACCTTGTTGTAGTGGCCGAGGGTGGTGGACGTGATTTGGTCGAGGTCGTCGGGGGCGAGTTTCATGGCGGGCAATACCGGGCGCTGAGAGGGCCCGACTATACCTCACCTCTTGTTCAGAACCCTGGCCAACCGATCGCCGCCCAACTGAATCACCGCCACCAGGATCACCAGCAGCACAATCACCGTGAGCATGATCTGCGTATCAAAACGCTGATAGCCATAGCGATAGGCAATGTCCCCCAACCCGCCGGCGCCAATCGCCCCGGCCATGGCCGAGGAGTTGATCATGGTCACGATGGTAATCGTGAAGCCCCCGACAATCCCCGGCAGCGCCTCCGGCAACAGCACATGCCAGATAATATGCCAGCGCCGGCAACCCATGGCCTGCGCCGCCTCGATCAAGCCGTGATCGACTTCGCGCAAGCTGACCTCGGCGATCCGCGCAAAAAACGGCGTGGCTGCAATGGTGAGCGGCACCACTGCCGCCCACACGCCATAGGTGGTGCCGACGATCAGCCGGGTGAACGGAATCAACGCCACCATCAGAATCAAAAACGGAATCGAACGAAACAGGTTAACGAACGCCCCCAGCGCCCGATTCAACGCGGGCGCCTGATAGATGCCGCCCTTGTCGCTGGTCACCAGGAACACCGCCAGCGGGACCCCCACCAGCAACGCGATCAGCGACGACACACCGACCATCAACAGCGTGTCGATGGCGCCCTGCAATAAACGATCAAACCACATAGCCCAGCACCTCCACCTGTTGTGCCCAGCGCCCGGCGCGGGTACGCAGTTCTTCGGCGGTCAGGGACGAGCCACTTACCGCCAGCAGCAATTGCCCCAAGGCATGGCCCTGGATGCGTTCCACGCCGCCTTGCAGCAAGCGCACGCGGCCACCGAGGGCGCTGAACAGCGCGGCCAAATCCGGTTCGTCTTCGGCACTGCCGGTCAATTGCAAACGCAGCACCACTGCGTCGTCCTTTGATGTAGGAGTGGCGTGCAAACGGCTTTGCAGCTCTTCGGGCAGGCCATGTTGCAGCGGTGCCAGCAGGGTTTTGCTGACCTCATGCTGCGGGTTGCCGAACACTTCCCATACCGGGCCTTGCTCGACCACATGGCCGTGCTCCAGCACCACCACGCGGTCGCAAATCTCGCGAATCACGGCCATTTCGTGGGTGATCAAAACGATGGTCAGGCCCAGGCGCTTGTTGATCTCGCGCAGCAGGCCGAGGATCGATTGGGTGGTCTCCGGGTCGAGCGCCGAAGTGGCCTCGTCGCACAACAGAATTTGTGGGTCATGCACCAGCGAACGGGCAATGCCCACCCGCTGTTTCTGCCCGCCGGACAGCTGCGCCGGGTAGGCCTTGTGCTTATCCTGCAAGCCGACCAATTCCAGCAGCTCGCGAACCTTTTTCTCGCGCTGCTCCTTGGGCACGCCCGCGACTCTCAGCGGCAGTTCGACGTTCTGCCACACAGTCTTGGCCGACAGCAGGTTGAAGTGCTGGAAGATCATGCCGATGCGCCGACGCAGCGCGACCAGGCGGTCTTCGTCGAAGTCGCCGATGTCCACCTGGTCAATCAACACCCGGCCGCTGCTCGGTTGTTCCAGGCGGTTGATGGTACGGATCAGCGACGACTTGCCGGCGCCGCTACGGCCGATGATGCCGAACACCTCGCCGCGCTGGATCGCCAGGTCGATACCTTGCAGCGCAGGCACTGGTTGCCCGTCATAGGTCTTGCCCAGGTTGATAAAACGCACATGGGCATGGTTCAGCGCCGGATGCAGCTCGGTCTGCTGCGCGTCCAGCTGCGGTGGTTGCGACTCGCGTCGTTGTGCTGTGGCGGCGCTCATGATCAGCCTTCCCAGCCGACTTGGTAGAGCTTGCCGAGGGATTTATCCAGGGCGGCGCGTACTACCGGCGAGTGCTGGTAGATGTCGATGAACTTGATCAGGCGCGGGTCGGTTTTGCTTTTCGGCTGGATCACGAACTGAATTACGTATTCCTTGTGGTCGATGCCGTCGAACAGCAATGCAGACTCAGGATCGAAGGTCTTGGACAGGCGAATATAGGCTGGGTAGCCCTGCACCAGATCGGCGTCGTCATAGGCGCGTACCAGTTGCACGGCTTCCACTTGCAGGATCTTGATCTTTTTCGGGTTGGCGACGATGTCTTCTTCGGTGGCCTTGTAGCCCACGCCCGGCTTGAGGGTGATCAAGCCCGCCTTGGCCAGCAACTGCAGGCCGCGACCGCTGTTGATCGGGTCGTTGGCAATGGCGACCGTGGCGCCTTGGGGCAGGTCGTTGAAGTTTTTGTACTTCTTCGAGTAGAGGCCGACGTTATTGATGATCCCTGGGGCGAATGGCACCAGGTCAAAGCCTGCGGCGGCCTTGGCGTTTTCCAGGAACGGGATGTGCTGGAAGTAGTTCACGTCGATATCGCCGGCGGCCAGGCTGACGTTGGGCGCGATCCAGTCGGTGAACTCTATCAGTTCAACTTTCAAACCCTGCTTGCTGGCCTCTTCGACGGCGGCTTCCAGGGGAATCGCGAAGGCGGCGGTGGTGCCGACTTTCAACGGCGCGTCAGCGGCGAATACGGCCGAGCTGAACAGCCCGAGGGCGAGGGCCAATGCTTTGACTGGGTGGCTGAGCAATGTTTTTTTCATAATGGGTTTCCAATTGTAGGAGCGAGCTTGCTCGCGAAAAACTTGAGGGCGCCACGGGGTGTCAGGGGCCCCGCGTTATCGTTAACGATTTTCGCGAGCAAGCTCGCTCCTACAGGGGTCAGTGGCGGTAGGTGGAACCGGTGTGTTGTTCAGGTAAGTGCGCTGAGCGGTGGAACACTTTTTCCCGCAGCGTTCCGGTCTCATACGCGGTCTTGTACGAGCCCCGGCGCTGCAGCTCCGGCACCACCAGTTCGATAAAGTCGACGTAGCTTTCCGGGGTGACGATGCGCGTCAGGTTGAAGCCATCCAGGCCGGTTTCGCTGATCCATGACTCCAGCTCGTCAGCCACCTGTGCAGGCGAACCCACCAGGGTGATATAGCGGCCGCCGAGGGCGTGTTGCTCAAGCAATTTGCGCCGGGTCCAGTCGTTGTTTTGCAGGTTTTTGGTCGCAGACTGGATGGCGTTGCTCTTCACGTACTGGATCGGTTCATCCAGTTCGTATTGGGAAAAATCAATCGCCGTGGAGGCCGAGAAATGCGCCACGCCGGCTTCCGCACTGGCGTAGCTCAGGTACTCGGCGTGCTTGGCCCACGCGGCGTCTTCGGTGGCGCCGACGATCACGTTCAGCCCCATGAACACCTTGATGTCATCCGGGTTGCGCCCGGCTTCCACGGCGCTGGCGCGTACCTTGTCCACCTGGATTTTGGTCGACGCCTTGTTCTGCCCGCTGATGAACACGCACTCGGCGTGGCGCCCGGCAAACAGCAAGCCACGGTCCGAGCTGCCCGCCTGGAACAGCACCGGCGTGCGTTGTGGAGACGGCTCACACAGGTGATAACCCTCCACCTGATAGAACTCGCCCTTGTGCTCGACCTTGTGCACCTTCTCCGGCTGGGCATACACCCGCGCTTGCGGATCGTTGATCACCGCGTCGTTTTCCCAGCTGCCTTCCCAGAGCTTGTAGAGCACTTGCAGGTATTCGTCGGCCTGGTCGTAGCGCCGGTCATGCTCGACTTGCTCGGTCAGGCCCATGGCCTTGGCGGCGCTGTCGAGGTAGCCGGTGACGATGTTCCAGCCCACCCGGCCGCGGCTCAGGTGATCCAGTGTGGACATGCGCCGGGCGAACAGATACGGCGGCTCGTAGGTGAGGTTGGCGGTGAGGCCGAAGCCGAGGTTCTTGGTGACCGCAGCCATGGCCGAGACCAGCAGCAACGGGTCGTTGACTGGCAGTTGGATCGCCTCTTTGAGCGGCACGTCCACCGAGTTCTGGTAGACGTCATACACGCCGACTATGTCGGCGATGAACAGCCCGTCGAACAGCCCGCGCTCCAGCAACTGCGCCAGGTCGGTCCAGTATTCGATGGTCTTGTATTGGGTCGAGTTGTCCCGTGGATGGGTCCACAGGCCATGGTTGATGTGCCCAATGCAGTTCATGTTGAAGGCATTGAGCAGGATTTTTTTCTTCGCCATCAAATAGTCCCCCGCAGTGGCGGGTTTTCATCGTTGAGGTAGTAATTGCCGACCGCGTGGTACTTCCAGCGCACCGGGTCGTGCAGGGTGTGCACGCGGGCGTTGCGCCAGTGGCGGTCCAGGCCGTGTTCGGCGAGGCTCGCCTGGCTGCCGGCGAGTTCGAACAAGGTGCTGCCGGCAGCCAGGGAAATCTCGGTGCTCAGGGCGCGTACTTCTGCGACCGCGATGGACGCGGCCGCCACGGTGTCGGCATTGCTGTCGGCCTGGGCGCGGTCGAGGAACTCACCGGAGCGTTCCAGCAATGCCTCGGTGGCGTGCAGGCGGATGCTCAAGTGGCCGAAGCTTTTCAGGGTCAGCGGATCTTCGGTGGCCTTATCGCTGGTGGCGTCGATCCATGGCCGGGTCTTGGTGCGCACAAAATGCAGCGCATCTTCATAGGCGGCGCGGGCGATGCCGGTGTCGATGGCGGCGTGAAGAATCTGCGCCAGAGGGCCGACGGTGGTCGGGCGTTCGAAGGCGCTCTGGAACGGGATCACGTCCTGGGCCGCGACCCACACGTTATCGAACACCACCGAACCGCTGCCGGTGGTGCGCTGGCCGAAGCCGCTCCAGTCGTCGATCACGGTCAGGCCCTGGCTGTCACGCGTGACAAAGGCCAGTTGCTGGACGCCGTTTTCATCCACCACAGAAGTAGGGATGCGTTGGGCGTAGATCGCACCGGTCGAATAGAACTTGCGGCCGGTGATACGGAAGCCGTCACCGTCGCGAGTGATCTTGGTGATGCGGTCGTGGGCAGTCTTGGTGCCCAGTTCTGCCAGGGCATTGCCGAAGCGCTGGCCGGCGAGCACTTCGGCGTACAGGCGCTTTTGCTGCGCCGGGCTGCCGTTCACGCGCAGTACTTCGAGGGCATAAAAATGGTTTTGCGGGATCTGGCCCAGGGATGCATCCGCCTGGGCAATCAGTGCCGTGACCTTGGCCAGGGTGACGTTGGAAACGCCGGCGCCGCCGAACTCCTTGGGTACGCTGATGCCCCACAGGCCGGAGCGCGAAAACACGTCCAGTTCAGGCAGGGGCAGGCGGCGTTCGCGGTCGCGCAGGGCGCTGTCGCGGCGCAAGTCTTCGGCCAGGTCACTGGCGACAATGAGGGCTTGTTCATCGCTGGTGATAACCGCGACGTGGTGAGAAAGGGTCATGCGTATTCTCCAGAAGCTTGTAGAAAAAGTGTTCTGGTCGGTTAAATCCAGGAGTGACGAGAAGGCAAAGTGCCGTTCAGGTGATAGGCGCCCACCGCGTGATACTTCCAGCGCACCGGGTCGTGCAGGGTGTGCACCCGGGCGTTGCGCCAGTGACGGTCGAGGTTGAATTCGGCGAGGGTCGCGCGGCTGCCGGCCAGTTCGAACAGCTTTTCGCTGGCGAGCAATGAAATTTCGGTGGTCAGCACTTTGGCTTCGGCCACGGCAATCGAGGCACGTGCGGCGGACTGCGCGGTGATCGGCGCGGCACTGACTTGATCCAGCACCTGGCCAGCCTTGCGCAACAGCGCTTCGGCAGCGTGCAGTTCGATTTTCAGCTTGCCGATGTCGGCGATCACATACAGGTCATCGCTGGCCCGTTCGACCTTGGCGTCGATCCATGGCCGTGAGCGTTCGCGTACAAAGCTGATGGTGTCGTCGATTGCGCCACGGGCGATGCCGGCGTCGATGGCCGCCTGGATCAATTGCGAAACCGCACCCTGGATACCCGGCGATTCGCCGAGGCGCCAGGTCTCCACCACCAGTTCGGCGTCTACCGCCACCTGATCGAGCAGTACCGTGCCACTGGCCGTGGTGCGTTGGCCAAAGCCGGACCAGTCATCGACGATACGCAGCCCTTCGGTGCCACGCCGCACGAACGCCATGACGACTTTGCCGTCATCGTTCAGCGCCTTGACCGCCACCCAGTGGGCGAACAGCGCGCCGGTGGAGTAGAACTTCTGGCCGCTGATGACGTAGCCGTCGTCCTTGGCGGTGATGCGTGCCTTGAGGTCCAGGGTGTTCTTGGTGCCGCGTTCCGGGCCGCCGTTACCGATGCGCCAACCGTCCAGCACACTCTGGAACAGCTGTTTTTTCTGGCGCTCGCTGGCCGCACCTTGCAGCACGTGCAGGATGCCGAAATGGTTCTGCGGGATTTGCCCCAGCGCCGGGTCGGCCGCGCTGATGATCGCGAACACTTCGGCCAGGGTCACGAAGGACACTTGCGGGCCGCCGTACACACGGGGAATGGAAATACTGCCCAGGCCGCTGCGGGTGAAGTGTTCGATTTCAGCCCAAGGCAGTTTGCGTTGTTGATCACGCTTGGCCGCTTGCAGGCGCGCGACCTGTGCCAACTCATGAGCTGCGCTCAGGGCCTCGGCGTCATTGCGCAGCACTTTGGCGGGCAACAACAGCGGGGCGACGTCCAGATCACTCTGGGGGGGTGTTTGTGCCAAGTTAGACATCAGCGCCGCTCCTTGGCTGCACGCAATGCCCTGGCGTTACGCACCGGGGTAATTTTGACCATACCTACCTCACATCCGTTGAAAAGATAAAAAAATCAGGAATGTCCGGTGGTCCGGTGCATATACCCTAAGCGTGTTAAATTTTTTAATAAACTAACTTTTAGGAATATGCATAGAAGGTCTGTCACCCGGGTTCACACGGTGAACCGGGGCGGCGGGGTTGGTAGACCGGCGGGGCCTTGTCGGGGCTGGTCGGTTCCTGAGGAACGAGCGCGGCGATGCGTAGGGTGCGGGCTGGCGCCCAGCGTGAATTGTTGCCGACCCGGTCGAGAATGCAGTAGGTCACTTCGAGGCGATGGTCGTCCCCGGCCTCGACGATGATCGCCGACGGCACCCACACCTGCACTGCCTTGCCGACATCGCAGGCCTGGATTCTTGGCAGGTCCAGGCGCACGTCACCCCAGCGCAGGGTGATCTCGTCATCGGTCTCCATGTTCAGGTACGGCTCGATGGTCAGCGGCACGCCGCGACGGATCTGGCTGCTGTTGACGCCGTGGCGGCGAATGGTCTCGGGCAGGCCGACGGTGGCCAGGTTCTGGTTTTCATCAACGCTCAGTGGCGAGGGCATGCCGCCGGGGTACTCGGTCTTGACCTGCACCCGGGTGATGGCCGAACGCGCCGGGCCGTGGCCGACCTGCATGACCCGGTAATGAACCCGCGCCGGGCCGTTTTGCACAAAGCTTTCCGGCACCCGCAGGCGGGTGTACAGGCCGATTTTGCCGGCGGTGACGCGCCGGGAGGCGGCAAAGCAGTTGTTCCAGAACAACTCGATCAGGTCGCCCTCGTCCATGCCGCAGTAGGGCGCGATATCGACTTGCAAGTTTGTTGCGGCGAGGGCATTGACGCCTTCTCGATGAGCCTGGGGCAACGTCGGGGCAGTGAGCAGCGCCTGGATGGAAATACGCTTCATAAATAATCTCCTTGATGCAGCCAGCAGCAATCGTTCCGGGCATTAGTCGCGGGCAGGCGGCGTAGTCCGAAAGGAACGATGTAATGAAAAACCAGAATGGATCCAATCCTCTGGGCGTTAGATAAGAGGCTTGGTTAGTTGGCGTCAAGAGGCTGGGCGGGGCAAACGGGGCGTTATGGATTATTCAGAAGGGTCTTACTGGAGGGGCGCTGAAAG
This sequence comes from Pseudomonas sp. K2I15, assembly GCF_002204795.1. Classification (GTDB taxonomy): domain Bacteria; phylum Pseudomonadota; class Gammaproteobacteria; order Pseudomonadales; family Pseudomonadaceae; genus Aquipseudomonas. Next base: position 4,757 of record NZ_NIXO01000016.1, on the reverse strand, counting down.
TGCGAGTTTCAAGGTGAATTTTACTCAATGAATAAAGGGCTTTTCCCAAAAAACACTGAAGAGGTGAGTTGCCTTTCGGCAACTCTATAAGGCGAAGTTTCTTACAAACGATGGGGGCAAGTTAGTTGTTGATGAACTTGCTGAGAAACTGCCGGGTACGTTCTTCCCGAGGATTGGCAAACAGCGCCTTCGCTTCGCCTTGTTCAACGATTACGCCCTTGTCGAAGAAGATCACCCGGTTAGCCACATCCCGCGCAAAACTCATCTCGTGGGTCACGATGACCATGGTGCGGTTTTCTTCCGCCAGGCTGCGGATAGTCGCCAGCACTTCGCCTACCAGCTCCGGGTCCAGGGCCGAGGTGGGTTCATCGAACAGGATCACCTCCGGCTCCATCGCCAGTGCCCGGGCAATCGCGACCCGTTGCTGCTGGCCACCGGACAGGCGCCGTGGGTAGGCGTCTTCCTTGCCCGCCAGGCCAACCCTGGCCAATAGCTTGCGACCGAGAGCATCTGCGGCGGCCCGGGGCATCTTCTTGACCACGATCGGGCCTTCGATGACGTTCTCCAGGGCGGTGCGGTGCGGGAACAGGTTGAAGTTCTGGAACACAAAACCCACGTGCTGGCGCAGGCGCCGCACCAGGCTTTGCTGCTGGTTGAGCGGGCGGCTGCTGTCGATCTCGATGTCACCGACCTTGATCCGGCCACTGGTGGGTTCTTCGAGGAAATTCAGGCAGCGCAGGAAGGTGGTCTTGCCGGAACCGCTGGGGCCGATGATGGCGACGACTTCGCCTGCCTTGACCTCAAGGTCGATCCCGTTAAGCACCACCTGGCCCTTGAATTGTTTGGTCAGTTTTTCAACCACGATCATGCTTCAAGACTCCAGGTCATGCCGGTTGACTCGTGCTTCCAGGCGGTTTTGCACGTGCGCCAGAACGCTGGCAAGAACCCAGTAGATCAAGGCGGCGGACAGGTACATGGTGAAAATTTCGAAGGTACGGGCCGAGACCAATTGCGCCTGGCGGAACAGCTCCGGCACCTGGATGGTGGCTGCCAGCGCGGTGTCCTTGACCAGGGAAATAAAGCTGTTGCCCAACGGCGGCAAGGCCGTGCGCATGGCCTGCGGCAGGATGGCCCGGCGCAGGGTTTGCGCACGGGTCATGCCGATACTGGCTGCAGCTTCCCACTGGCCGCGCTCGATGGAACCGATGGCGGCACGCAGGATTTCACAGGCGTAAGCGGCCATGTTCAGCGAGAAGCCGATCATGGCCGCCGGGATCGGATCCAGCTCGATGCCCACTTGCGGCAAGCCGTAGTAGATCAGGAACAGCTGTACCAGCAAGGGCGTGCCGCGAAAGAACGACACGTAGACTCGGGCGGTCCAGCTCAACAACTTGAAGCGCGACAGGCGCATCAAGGCCAGGCCGAAGCCCAGCAGCAAGCCGAAAAACATCCCGCCAAGGCTAAGAATTACTGTGAAGTACGCGCCCTTGAGCAGAAAGGGCGCGGAGTCCAGCGCGAGTTGGAAACCTGCTTCCATTATTGAGTAACGTCAGCGTTGAAGTACTTCTCGGACAGCTTCTTCAAGGTACCGTCGGCGCGCAGTTCGTCGAGAGCCTTGTTCACCGCGGCCAGCAGTTCAGGCTCGCCTTTGCGCAGGGCAATACCGGCTTCCTGACGGGAGAAAGCAGCACCTGCGGCGGCGGTGTCCTTGGCTTTCTTGGCGTATTCCAGCGCTGCCAGGCGGTCGATCAGGATGGCGTCGACACGGCCGATGCGCAGGTCCTGGAACTTGGTAGGGTCATCGTTGTAGGTTTTGACGATGGCCTTCGGTTGGTTTTCCTTAAGCCATTGTTCGTAGTTGGTGCCCAGGCCCACACCGATTTTCTTGCCGGCCAGGTCGTCGGCGGTCTTGATGGTGTCGACGTTTTTCGCCAGGGTCAGCGCCTGGATCCCGGAAACGGTGTAAGGCTTGGAGAAGTCGTACTTTTCCTTGCGCGCGTCGGAGATGGTCACCTGGTTGACGACCGCGTCCAGGCGCTTGGATTCCAGGGCGGCGAGGATGCCATCCCACGGAGTGGCTTGCAGCTTGACCTTGACGCCCAGCTTCTTGGCCAGCGCCTCAGACAACTCGACCTCGAAACCGCTGAGCTTGCCGCTTTCGTCGACGAAGCTGAACGGCGGGTAGGTGCCTTCCAGGCCAATCTTGATTTCGCCGGCTTTCTTGATGTTAGCCAACTGCTCGCCGGCAACTGCCTGACCGAGCCACCCGGCGCCAAGCGCCAGCCCCAACGTGCCAACCAGTAACGTGCGACGCAATACGGAAATAGTCATGAAGAGCCCCTGTGTTTTTTATGTTGAGCGATGCAGGTGACGCGGTAGTCGTATCCTGCCTTAAAAGCGCGGTATGTGGGAGCGGGCTTGCTCGCGAATGCATCAACTCGGTGGTGAAGTTTTACCGAGTTGTGGGCATCGCCAGCAAATTCGCCTACGGCGCGACTATAAAGCCGGGTTTTAAGACTTGAAAATAATATAAAATCTGATTGATATTTCCTTTATGAATATCAAAAGCTCGAATCATAAGCAAACAACGCCGGTGCGCCACCGGTATGCAGGAAGATGATCGGCCCGTCTTCAAAGCGCTGGCGACCAATGCCATCCAGCAAGCCGGCCATGGCCTTGCCCGTGTAGACCGGGTCCAGCAGCAGGCCTTCCTGGCTGGCCACCAGCTTGATCGCCGCCAGCGTGCCGGCACTCGGCTCGCCATAACGGGGGGCGAAGTATTCATCCCACAGGATCACCTTGAACGCGTCCGGCACCGGCACGCCGAGCAATTCGGCGGTGCGTTCGGCCAGGCCTTGCACCTTGGGTCGCTGGGCTTCGTCGGTACGTGACACCGTGACGCCAATCACCTGCAGGTCGGGCAGCACTTCGCTCAACGCCAATGCCAGGCCGCTGTGGGTACCGGCGCTGCCGGAGGCCAGCACCACGGTGGAGAACTTGATACCGCTGTCTTCAATCTGCCCGGCCAGCTCCAGCCCGGCGCGCACATAGCCCAGGGCGCCCAGCGCGTTGGAGCCGCCGATGGGCACCAGGTAGGGCTTCTTGCCGTTGCTGCGCAGGCGGTCGGCGAGGGCGTCGAGTTGGGCGTCGACGTTGTCCAGGTTCTCTACCAGCTCAACCTTGGCGTCGAACAGTTCCAGCAACAGGCGGTTGCCGTTGGCCAGGTAGTTGGGGTCTTCGGTGCCGGTCGGGTTTTCCAGCAGGGCGACGCAGCCCAGGCCCAGCTTGGCGGCCAGGGCTGCGGTTTGGCGCACGTGGTTGGACTGGATCGCGCCGGCGGTCACCAGGGTGTCGGCGCCTTGGGCGAGGGCATCGGCGGCGAGGTATTCGAGTTTGCGCAGCTTGTTGCCACCCATGGCCAGCGGTGTGGTGTCGTCGCGTTTGACGTAGATGTCACGGCCCAGCCAGGCCGACAGCCGCTCGAGTTTTTCCAGGGCGGTGGCGCCGCCCAGCAGTTCCAGACGGTTAAAGCGGTCGAGCTGTTGTTTGATCATGGCTACGCACGGGTGGTCAGAGATGCAGGGACTATAGGCAGGCACTTTTGCGTGGGCAACCGGCAATCGCTTATGTCGGTGGGTTATTAGCATTGCACTATTGGTTCTTAAGGCCGCTCACGTGCCTTGCCGTAAAGTGATGGGCATTTCGTCAGGAGTGAAGACCGTGAGTGAGCGTTCCAGTCATTGGCAATTACAGACCATCGTCAGCCAGCTGCGCAGCGCCCGGGACCAGTGGCGCACCCGCAACGGTCGGGTCAGCGGCGAGCAGGGCGGCCGTGAGCTGCCTTCACGGGAAGCCGTGGCGCAGATTCTTGAGGCGTTGTGCGGTGCGCTGTTCCCCATGCGTTTGGGCCCGGTGGACCTGCGTGAAGAAAGTGAAGATTTTTACGTCGGCCACACCCTGGATGTGGCGCTGAATGCGTTGCTCGCCCAGGCGCGGCTGGAGCTGCGGTATGCCGCGCGGCAAGGCGGCCAGGATGACAGTGAGGTGGACGCCCATGCCATCCACCTGATCCAGGATTTCGCCCTGGCGTTGCCAACGTTGCGCGGCCTGCTGGACACCGACGTGCTCGCCGCCTACCACGGCGACCCGGCGGCGCGCAGTGTGGATGAAGTGCTGTTGTGCTACCCGGGGATTCTGGCGGTGATTCACCATCGCCTGGCTCACCACTTGTATCGTGCGGGCCTGCCGTTGCTGGCGCGCATCAGCGCGGAAATCGCTCATTCGGCGACCGGGATCGATATTCACCCGGGTGCGCAGATCGGGCCGAGCTTCTTTATCGACCACGGGACGGGTGTGGTGATTGGCGAGACGGCGATCATCGGCGAGCGGGTGCGTATCTATCAGGCCGTGACGCTTGGCGCCAAGCGCTTCCCGGCGGATGAGGATGGGCAGTTGCAGAAGGGCCATCCACGGCACCCGATTGTCGAGGATGATGTGGTGATCTACGCCGGGGCGACGATTCTGGGGAGGATTACGATCGGCAAGGGTTCGACCATTGGCGGCAACGTGTGGCTGACGCGCAGTGTGCCGGCGGGGGCGAACCTGACCCAGGCGAATCTGCAGCATGATGACGGGACGCAAAAGTAGAACATCTCCCTTAAGATCACTCCGATCAAAAGTGGGAGCGGGCTTGCTCGCGAATGCGGTAGATCAGTCAATATTTCTGGCGACTGACACACCGCATTCGCGAGCAAGCC
>NZ_NIXO01000015.1 GCF_002204795.1 Pseudomonas sp. K2I15 | reverse complement strand
GCTCGCGAATGCGGTGTATCAGAAACACATTCAGTGACTGACACCCCGCATTCGCGAGCAAGCCCGCTCCCACATTTTGATCTCCATTGTGTCAAGGAGGGGTGTTTTTCAAGCGCCCCGCCGTGTCGATACTCACCACTACCGACAACCCCGGCCGCAGCCGCTCACTTTGTTCCTGCCCCGGGTCGACGGTAATCCGCACCGGCACCCGCTGGGCGATCTTCACAAAGTTGCCAGTGGCGTTATCCGCCTGCAACAGGCTGAACTCGGACCCGGTAGCCGGCGAAATGCGCTGCACCGTGCCGTGAAACTTGCGGTGGTCCAGGGCATCGACGGTGAAGGTCACCGGCTGGCCGACCTGCACATTATCCATCTGGGTTTCTTTCATGTTGGCGATCACCCACAACTGGTTCGGCACCAACGCCATCAACTGCGCGCCGCTGTTGACGTAGGCCCCAAGGCGCACGCCAATCTGCCCCAGTTGCCCGTCACGCGGGGCGATGATCCGGGTGTTCGACAGGTCGATACGCGCAAGCTCTACCGCCGCATCTGCATTGGCCACCGCCGCCTCCAGCGAACCGCGATTGACGATCACCGTCTGCAGATCCTGCCGGGCGATTTCCAGGCTGGCCTGGGCCTGGGCCACGGCCGCGATGGTCTGCGCATTGGCGGCGCGGGTCACGTCCAGATCGCGCTTGGACACCGAGCCGTCGCGGATCAGCTCTTCGTTGCGGCGCAGGTCGGCCGTGCCTTTAAGGGCCTGGGCCTGGCTGTCGGCCAAGGCGGCCTGGCGCAGCTTGATGGTCGCCTCGGCACTGTTGCGTTGCTGCACCACGTTGGCCAACGACGCCTGCTGCACCGCCAGTTGCGCCTGCGCCTGGTCGAGGCGCTGCTTGTAGATACGGTCATCGAGGCGCACCAGTAAATCCCCAGCCTTGACGTACTGGAAGTCCGTCACCGGCACTTCATACACGTAACCGCTGAGCTGCGGCCCGATGATCGTCACCTGGCCACGCACCAGGGCGTTCTCGGTGCTTTCCACGGCGCTGCTGAAGGGCGGCAACTGCCAGGCGTAGAGCACGATCAGCACGCCGACAATCGCAATCGCGGCAAAGCCCATCGAGGAGATGATGCGCACCCGCAAGGAGCGGGGTTCGGTGGCCGGCATGCTCGGCGGTGCGGTGCCTTCCGGCGTGGAAGCGATGGCGTTGGTGGTGGTCGTCGTCGGTTCGGTCATGAAGAAAGTGCACCGCTGGGTTGAACGGGAGGCGCTGCACTGGCGGCAGCTTTAGTGGTACTCATCAGCCAGAGGCTGCGGATAAAAATCCAGATCATGGTGAGTATGGCGATGATCGCGATCAGCATGAACACATCGTTATAGGCCATCACATTTGCCTCGCGGGTGGCCGCCGTGGCCAGGCTGCGAATGCCCATCAGGTTACGCAACTCGGGGTCGGCAATCACCCCGCCATAAGCCGAGCCGCCGCTGGCCACCCGCGCGGCAACACGCGGGTCGAGCAAGGTCAGGTGTTCGACGATCATGCTGGAATGGAATTTCTCCCGCACGATCTGGAACGTGCCGAGCAAGGCCGCGCCGATGAGGCCGCCGAGGTTCTGGCAGATCCCGAACAGCACCGAGAAACTCACCAGGTTCCTGGGGTTGGTGAGCACGTTTTTCGTGCCCAGGACCATGGTCGGTCCGAGGAAAAAGGTGCCTCCGAAGCCTAGCAGGAACTGGCTGATGTACATGTTTTGCGGGCGCGTGAGGTTGCTGGAGAAACTGTCCATCACCGAGCCTGTGGCCATGAAGGCCAGGGAGATGATCAGCGGCATCAGCAAGTGCGCCGGGTTGATGGTCAGCGCGCTGATGGCCAGGCCGGCAATCGCCCCTGCCAGCATCACCCAATACAGCGTGCGCATCTGCTCGTTGCTCATGTTCAGCATCTGCATGAACCCCACGGCGCCGGTGGACTGCTCCGAGAGCACCATGCGAATCAGGATCACCGCCAGCGCCAGGCGAATCATCGTTCCGCTGCCCAGCCAGCGGGTCATCAGCAGCGGGTTGGCGCGGTTATGTTCGATGGCCAGGCCGGCCATGATCAGCACCAGTGAGCAGGCTGACGCGACGCCGATCCACGGGGCTTCGAGCCACCAGTCGATCCGGCCCAGGGACAGCACGGCGCAGAGCAAGGCGACGCCGGTGGCGAGGATGGCGAAGGTGAGGAAGTCGAGTTTTTCGAAGGTTTTGAAGCGATCGCCCGGTGGCAGCTTGAGCAGGAACACACAGCCCAGGCAGGTCAGCGCCATGCCCAGTTCGAACAGGTACAGGCCGCGCCATTCGGCGATTTGCAGCAGGTCTTCGGAGAAGAGTCGGGCCAGGGGCAACGCGAGCTGTGCGGTGCCCAGGCCGAGTACCAGGGCTTTCATCCGCCATTTTGCGGGGAAGGCCTGGATCATGTAGTACAGGCCCAGGGAGCTGAGGGCGGCGCCGACCATGCCATGGGCGGCGCGTACGGCGATGGCGGAGCTGAGGTCGTTGACGAACAGGTGGCCGAAGGTGACCAGGGCGTAGAGCACCAGGAACACTTCGGTGAACGCGCGCAGGCCGAATTGCTGGCGGAATTTGACCAGCAGCAGGTTCATCGAGACGTTGGTCATGACGTAGGCGGCCGGGAGCCAGGCCATTTCGGCGGTGGTGGCGCCTAATGCGCCTTGCAGGTACACCAGGTTGGCGATCACCAGGGAGTTGCCGAGGCCGCCGGTGATTGCCACGAGTACGCCGACCAGGGCGTAGGCCCAGCGTTTGCGGGTGGAATGCAGTGGCGTCGACGGTGAACCGGGCAGGCTCGGACGTTCGTGGGGCTGCCAGGTGTGGGGGGTGTATTTGTCCATTCGGTGGCCTTGGTGACCGGCGTTTGGGGCCGGTGGAACGGTTACTCAGGGAGTAGTAAACCTGAGTGGAGTTCAACTTGCCATCTTGGGTGGGGGTTTGGGCTGTGGGGTGTATATCCGTTGCTGCGGTAACGGCCGCTATGGGTTCCGCTCTTACAGCGGCTCACTTTTGAAAAGCGCAAAAGTAAGCAAAACGCTCTTGCCCCACCACTCGGCACCTCGCTTAGGCTCGGTGTGCCCTCAGCTCCGGTATTACTACGCGGGCCGCCGCGACGGGGCGTCCCTGCCCCGTCGCGGCTAAACCGGCGTCCTGCCGGTTTACCCGCTCAGTACTACCTGCGTTCGGCCAGCGTGGTTTAACGGGGCGCCTAAGATCAAGATCAACAACAGATCAAGAACACAGCGGCCTACCGGCCGGCTTGAGTGGTGTAGAGCAACGGCAAAAGCAAAAGCGGGCACGGTCCAAATGTGGGAGCGGGCTTGCTCGCGAAGGTCGTTAACGATGACGCGGGCATCCTGAATGAACGCGGCGTTCTCAGGTTTTTCGCGAGCAAGCCCGCTCCCACATAAAAGCAGTTCTGCTTTCGCTCTGGATCTGGCCCTTGCTTCTAACACTCAAGCCGGCTTGAGTGTGGTGAAGCAAAATCAAAAGCTAAAGCGGGCACGGTTCAAATGTGGGAGCGGGCTTGCTCGCGAAGGTCGTTAACGATGACGTTGGCATCCCGATTCAACGCAGCGCCCTCAGGTTTTTCGCGAGCAAGCCCGCTCCCACATAAAAGCAGTTCTGCTTTCGCTCTGGATCTGGCCCTTGCTTCTAACACTCAAGCCGGCCGGTAGGCCGCTGTGCTCTTGCTTTTGATCTTGATCTGACTGCCCCATTCAGCCCGAGGCCGAACGCAGGGATTGAGGAGCGGGTAAACCGGCAGGACGCCGGTTTAGCCGCGACGGGCCAGGGACGGGCCGTCGCGGCGGCCCGCTTCGCGGTACCGGAGTGAGGGCACGCCGAGCCTAAGCGAGGCGCCGACAGGCGGGGCAGAGCGTTTTGGTTACTTTGCCGCTTTTGCAAAGTGACTCGCTGTAAGAGCGAAACCATAAGCAGCCGTTACCCAAACAACGGATATGTACTCAACGTCAAATCCACCCCAGCCAGCTCCAATAGGTCGCAGCAAACACCAACATCAACCCATACCCAATCAACGTCACCAAAATCCCAACCTTGGCAAACTGCCGCGCCGTAAACGTCCCGGTCCCCAAACACACCATATTCTGCGGCGCATTAATCGGCAGGATAAACCCGTAACTCATCACAAACCCCAGCAACATCGTCATCCCCAGCCGACTGAACTCCCCGGGCAACGTCTGCAACACCGCAATCAAAATCGGCAACAACGCCGAGGTCAACGCCGTGGCACTGGCAAACCCCAAATGAATCACAATCAAAAACGCCCCCAGAATCGCAAACACCCCAAGCGGCCCCACCTGATCCAGGCCGGTATGCGCCACCACCTGCGAACCAAGCCACTGCCCGGCCTGGGTGGTCAGCAACGCCGTGCCCAGGCTGATACCCACACCAAACACAATCACCGTGCCCCACGGAATCCGCGACTGCACGTCCTTCCAGGTCATCACCCCAATCCCCGGCATCAGCAAAAACACCAACCCGGCATACGTGGTCGAGGTCGTATCAAAACTGTGCAACCGCCCCTCCGTCGCCCACGCCAGCAACAACAGCACCGACACCGTCAGCAACCGTTTCTGCGGCCCGGTCATCGGCCCGATGTCCGCCAGCGACTGCGCCACCGCCTCCTTGCCCCCGGGAATGCTGTCACTCTCCGGCGGCAGCAGCTTGAACACCAGAAACAACAACACCGCCGACATGATCAACGCCCACGGCGCCCCCGCGATCAACCAGTCGATCCACGACACCCGCTGCCCCAGCATCTTGTCCATAAAGCCAACCGTCAGCAGGTTCTGCGCCGCCGCCGTCTGGATGCCGACGTTCCAGATGCTCGTGCCCTGGGCCACGACGATCATGATCCCGGCCGCGATGTTGGAACGTTTGTCCACACCAAACGCCGCGATCACCCCCATCATGATCGGCACCACACAGGCGCTGCGGGCGGTGGCGCTGGGCACCACCAGGCTCAGCAGGATGGTCACCGCAATCGCCCCGACCAGAATGCCCCGGGTGCTAGTGCCGACCCGCGTCAACGTGACCAACGCGATGCGCCGGTCCAGGCCGGTATGGGTCATGGCCGCCGCGATAAACAGCGCGCCCGCCACCAGCGCCAATGCGGGGTTGGAAAACCCCGTCAACGCCATGCTGATCGCCAGGCTGGAACCGATCAGGTGCGCCGGGTCTTGCACCGATGGCGCAGTGCCGAGCAAAAACGCGATCAACGAGGTGATCATGATCGCGCTGGCCTCATACGAGACCGCTTCGGTGATCCACACCACCACCGCAAACGCGAGGATTGCGAGCATCCGGTGCCCGGCCACCGGCAAATCGGCCGGCAGCGGCAACAGCAGCACGCCGACCATCACCAGCACACCGACGACCAGGCCCAAGGGCAACTTGAATGAAGCAGCAGGTGTTGCGGGGGCGCTCATGGGGTTCTCCGTCGGCCTTGAAATCTGGCCGACAGCATGAGGCAACGCGTCACGGTGGGTGTTGACGGGTATCAAGGCCCTAGGCCAATAACTGGCTCAACACCGCCCGCAACTTGCCGGGCTTGACCGGTTTGTTCAGCAACGGCGCGTCCAGCCGCCGCAACGCACGGCGGCACTGGTCGGTGCGGTCGGCGGTGATGATCACTGCCGGAATCTTGCAGCCAAAATGCTCGCGCAGGTCGCGCACCACCTCACAACCCACCACGCCGTGGTCCAGGTGATAGTCCGCCAGGATCAGCTCCGGCGCCTTGCCCTGCAACGCCGCCAGCGCGCCGGCCTGGTCGGTGGCGGTGACCACCTCGCAGCCCCACTGCTCCAGCAACGCGCTCATGCTTTCGAGGATGCTGACTTCGTTGTCCAGCACCAGCAGCCGCCTGCCCGGCAACGGGTTGGCGCTACTCGGTTGCGCGACCACCACGCTGATGGGCAGCGGTATCTCCTCGCTGATGGGCACTTCGATGCTGAACATCGAACCGCGCCCGGGCCACGAACGCACCGCCACCGGGTACCCGAGGATCTCGGCGATGCGCTCGACAATCGCCAACCCCAGCCCCACGCCCTTGCGGTCGGCAGCGCGGCCCACGTCCAGTTGATTGAATTCCAGGAAGATCGAGTCGAGTCGGTCCGCCGCAATCCCACGGCCGGTGTCCCACACTTCCAGGCGCAACCGGTCGCCCCGGCGCCGGGCGCCCAGCAGGATGCAACCCTCGCTGGTGTAGCGGCAGGCGTTGCTCAGGAAGTTGCGCAGGATGCGTGTCATCAGGCGCAGGTCGGTGTTGATCGCGTAGCGGCCGGTGCGTGCCCGCAGGTTCAGCCCCGCCGCGGCCGCCACCGACTGGAACTCCGAGACCAGCGGCGCGAACAGTTCGTCGAGGCGGTACAGGGCAATGTCCGGTTTGACCGCCGCCTGGTCGAGCCGGGAAATGTCCAGCAGGTCGGTGAGTAAATCCTCGGCGCCTTCCAGGGCCTGGTGGGTGCGCTCCACCAGCACTTGCTCGACGCTGGGCAAGTTGCGCTCGCGCAAGGTGGAGATCAGCAGGCGCGCAGCATTGAGGGGTTGCAGCAGGTCATGGCTGGCGGCGGCGAGGTATTTGTCTTTGCTGCGGTTAGCTGCCTGGGCGGCGTCGCGGGCATCGCGCAGGTCCTGTTCGACCCGCTCGCGCTGGGCGATCTGCTGTTGCAGGTTGAGGTTGGCCTCTAGCAGCTCGTCGGTGCGCGCGGCAACGCGCTGCTCCAGCTCATCGTTGAGGCGGATGTAGCGGTTGCGCTCGGCTTCCAGCTCGTCGAGGCGCGCGGTCAGTTCCGGGTAGTGGCTCTTGCGCGCCGACTGATCACCCAGCCCCAACAGCCCCGCGAGCGCCCGTTGTTGATCGTCAGAGAGCTTCGCCATAGACGACCTCGACGTCACGCTGGCTGGACTCTCGCGGGTTGGTGAGGATGCACGGGTCGTGCATCGCGTGCTGCGACAAAAACGGAATATCCGCCACCCGTACCCCATGCAGGCCGAGGGTTTCATGGAAGCCGATCGCGTGCTTCAAAGCGATCAAGTGCTCCACCAGCCGGCCACGAATCTGCCGGTGATTGAGGCCCCGGCAATCGATGCCGAAGGTCTCGGCAATCACCTTGAAGCGCTCCGGCGCCGAGTTGTAGTTGAACGCCACCACATGCTCCACCAGCACCGCATTGCACAGGCCATGAGGCAGGTCTAGGAAACCGCCGAGGCTGTGGGACATGGCATGCACCGCGCCGAGAATAGCGTTGGAAAACGCCAGCCCGGCCTGCATGCTGCCGAGCATGATTTTTTCCCGCAGGGCGATGTCGGTGGGGTTGGCGATCATCTGCACCAGGTTGCCGTTGATCAGGCGCATGGCTTCCAGGGCGTGGGGGTCGGTCAGCGGGCCGTGGCCGGTGGACACGAAAGCTTCGATGGCGTGCACCAGCGCGTCGATGCCGGTACAGGCCGAGAGGAACGGGTCCATGCTGGCGGTGGTTTCCGGGTCGATCAACGACACGTCGGGCACCACCGCCTTGCTGACGATGGAAAACTTCATGCGCTCCTGCTGGTTGGAAATGATCACGAACTGCGAGACATCCGCCGAGGTGCCAGCGGTGGTCGGGATCAGGATCAACGGCGGGCTGGGCACGCGGATGGTATCGACGCCTTCAAATTCCAGGATGCTGCGCCCATGGGCGACCACGATGCCGATGGCCTTGCCGCAGTCCATTGGGCTACCGCCACCGACGGCGACGATCACGTCGCAATGGTTCTCACGGTAGACCTCGGCGCCGAGCATTACTTCTTCGACGCGAGGGTTGGGCGAGACGGCGCTGTACAGGCAGTAGTCGATGCCTTGGGCCCGCAGGCTGGCCTCGACATCGGCCACCCAGCCGACAGCGATCACGCCGGGGTCGCTGACCACCAGCACCTTGCGCGCGCCAAAGGTCTTGGCGTAGTTGCCGACGTTGTGCCGACAGCCGGCGCCAAAGATGATTTCAGGAGAAACGAATTTACGCAGGAGGCTCAGGTTCGGGCTCATTGGAAAGCCTGTTTTTATTATTTTGGAAGATGCGCCCCACACTAACCCATCCGGCGCCGAATGCAATCAGACCAATGGGTAGCCCTGGCGCCCTTCCGGCACCGACCCGGCCAGCACGGGGGCTGGCCGGGAAACACATCAGCGGCTGGCGAAATACATGGTCACTTCGAAGCCGATACGCAGGTCGGTAAACGCGGGTTTAGTCCACATGGGGTAGTCCTCTTCTTGTGCCGGGAGATTCCGGTAAGGTCATTAATGCATGGGGTGGCGAGGGAGCGAATGCTACTTTCGAAGGAGCCGGCGGGGGCATTGGTAGCCCCCACCCGCCACCTCACGGGGTTAGAAAAAGCCCAATGGATTGATGTCGTAGCTCACCAGCAGGTTTTTGGTCTGCTGATAATGATCCAGCATCATCTTGTGATTCTCCCGCCCGACGCCCGACTTCTTGTACCCGCCAAACGCGGCATGCGCCGGGTACAGGTGATAACAGTTGGTCCATACACGCCCGGCCTTGATCGCGCGGCCCATGCGGTAGGCGCGGTTGATATCGCGGGTCCACAAACCAGCCCCGAGGCCGAACTCGCTGTCATTGGCAATCGCCAGGGCTTCGGCTTCGTCCTTGAAGGTGGTCACACCCACCACCGGCCCGAAGATCTCCTCCTGGAACACGCGCATTTTGTTATGGCCCTTGAGCAGGGTCGGCTGGATGTAATAGCCGGTGGACAGGTCGCCCTCCAGACGCTCGGCCGCGCCGCCGGTGAGCAGTTCGGCGCCCTCTTCCTGGGCGATTTTCAGGTACGAGAGAATCTTGTCGTATTGCTGCTCGGACGCCTGGGCGCCGACCATGGTTTCGGTGTCCAGCGGGTTGCCGCGTTTGATCTTGACGATCTTCTTCATGACTTCGGCCATGAACGGCTCATAGATCGATTCCTGCACCAGCGCCCGCGACGGGCAGGTGCACACTTCGCCTTGGTTGAAGAACGCCAGCACCAGACCTTCGGCGGCCTTCTCGATGAACTGGGGCTCGGCCTGCATGATGTCTTCAAAGAAGATATTCGGCGACTTGCCTCCCAGCTCCACGGTGGACGGAATGATGTTCTCGGCGGCGCAATGCATGATGTGCGCGCCCACTGGCGTGGAGCCGGTGAAGGCGATCTTGGCGATGCGCTTGCTGGTGGCCAGCGCCTCCCCCGCTTCGCGACCAAACCCTTGGACGATGTTGAGTACACCGGCCGGCAGCAGGTCAGCGATCAGCTCGGCAAATATCATGATCGACAGCGGCGTTTGCTCGGCAGGCTTGAGCACCACGCAGTTACCGGCGGCCAGGGCCGGGGCGAGTTTCCAGGCGGCCATCAGCAACGGGAAGTTCCACGGGATGATCTGCCCGACCACGCCCAACGGTTCGTGGAAGTGGTAAGCGGTGGTCAGTTCATTGATCTCGGCCGCGCCGCCTTCCTGGGCGCGGATGCAACCGGCGAAGTAACGGAAATGGTCAGCCGCCAGGGGCACGTCGGCGTTCAGGGTCTCGCGTACGGCCTTGCCGTTGTCCCAGCTTTCGGTGACCGCCAGCACTTCAAGGTGCTGTTCGATACGGTCGGCGATTTTCAGCAGCACCAGGGAACGGTCCTGGGCCGAGGTCTTGCCCCAGGCATCCGCCGCCGCGTGGGCTGCGTCCAGGGCCTTGTCGATATCGGCGGCGCTGGAGCGGGGAAATTCGGCGATCACTTCACCGGTCACCGGCGAGGTATTGGTGAAGTATTCGCCGTTGACCGGCGCGACGAATTCGCCGCCGATGAAATTGCCATAGCGCGGCTTGAAGCTGACGATCGCGCCGGGGGTGCCAGGTTGTGCATAGATCATGGTGAGGCCTCTGTCTGGGTCCAGGCCTGTCGGTCAACAGGCGATACCCGATAGTAAAGAGCCCCCGTTGCCCGGCGAATGCGCCGTTGGCAGGGGGGCGCTGGTCATTTGGTAGTAGTAGGTTTAGTGCTTGGCGACCAATTCCTTGGGCAGCTTGAAGGTCCAGAGCATCCCACCCTGGTTGAAATCCTTGATCCGCTTGGCCACTTCGCCGCCCCACAACGGCACCGCCCCGCCCCAGCCGGAAAGCACCGAGACGTACTGTTCGCCGTCCATTTCCCAGGTGACCGGCGAGCCGAGTACCCCGGAGCCGGTCTGGAACTCCCAGACTTTCTCACCGGTCTTGGCATTGAACGCCTGCAGGAAGCCTTCGGGCGTACCGGTGAACACCAGGTTGCCCTTGGTGGTCAGCACGCCGCCCCACAGGGGCGCGTAGTTCTTGTGGCGCCAGACTTCCTTGCCGGTGATCGGGTCGATGGCCCGCAATACGCCGATGTAGTCTTCATTCAACGGTTTGATGGTGAAGCCTGCGCCGAGGAACGCCGCGCCTTTCTTGTAGGCGATGCCTTCGTTCCAGATGTCCATGCCCCACTCGTTCGACGGCACATAGAACAGCCCGGTGTCGCGGTTATAGGCCATTGGCATCCAGTTTTTTGCGCCAAGGAATGCCGGGGCCACAAATACCGATGTGCCCTTGGTTTCACTGCCCGGAGCGCCGGGGCGGCTGGCTTCGTTGTAGATCGGCCGGCCGTCTTTATCCAGGCCGGTGGCCCAGGTGATCTTGTCAACGAACGGGAAACCCCGGATGAACTTGCCGTTGGTGCGGTCCAGTACGTAGAAGAAACCGTTGCGGTCCGCCGTGGCCGCCGCTTTGATCTCCTTGCCGCCTTCGGTGTAGTTGAACGAGATCAGCTCGTTCACCCCGTCGTAGTCCCAGCCGTCGTGGGGCGTGCTCTGGAAGTGCCACTTGATACTGCCATCGTCCGGGTTCAACGCCAGGCGCGAGGACGAATAGAGGTTGTCGCCAGGGCGCAGGTGGGAGTTCCACGGCGCCGGGTTGCCGGTGCCGAACAGCAGCAGGTTGGTTTCCGGGTCGTAGTAGCCACCGAGCCATGGGGCCGCGCCGCCGGTTTTCCAAAGGTCACCCGGCCAGGTCTTGCCCGCCTCGCCACCGGAGATGCCGTTTTCCACCGCCTTGCCGTCCTTGTAAACGTAGCCCATATGGCCTTCCACGGTCGGCCGGGTCCACAGCAGGTTGCCGTTTTTCGGGTCATAGGCTTCGATCTTGCCCACCACGCCGAACTCGCCGCCAGCCACCCCGGTAATCAGCTTGCCGTTGATCACCAGGGGCGCGGCACTGATGGAGTAACCTTCCTTGTGGTCGGCCACCTGCTTGCTCCACACCACTTTGCCGGTGTCCTTGTTCAGGGCGACCAGCTTGGCGTCGAGGGTGCCGAAGAACACCAGGTCACCGTAAAGCGCCACACCCCGGTTGATCACATCGCAGCACGGGCGGATGTCGTCCGGCAGGCGCGCATCGTATTGCCAAAGCTTCTTGCCAGTGCGTGCATCCACCGCGAACACCCGTGAGTAGGACCCGGTGAGGTACATCACGCCGTCCTTGATCATCGGCTGCGCCTGTTGCCCGCGTTGTTTCTCGCCGCCAAAGGAGAAGGCCCAGACCGGGCGCAGTTCCTTGACGTTATCGACGTTGAGGGTATCGAGCGGGCTGTAGCGCTGACCCTGGACACCCAGGCCGTTGGTGACGATCTGCCCGGGGTTTTGCGGGTCCTGGAGAATGTCCTGGTCGGTGACAGCGGCGAAGGCCTGGCCAGACAGCAGGATGGCACTGAGCAGCACACTCAAGGCGAAGGGTTGGCGACGTGCGGGTTGGGTCATGACGGCTACCTCTGCGGTTTCTTGTTATACCCGGGAAATTTTCCCGGTCTGGTGCAGATTCTTGGACGCCGGGGCCCTCACCACAATTGACCGCAGTATCGAGTTTGCTAGTTCCTTAGTACCGGGTGGGCTCAAGGTTGCGCGGCAGAATCCACACGCTTCATCTGCCCGCGTTCGTACCCCGGGTACAGGTGGCTGACGCTGCGGATCAACTCGTAGCGGCTCAAGCTGATGGCAGCGAACCGCTCGGGAATGGGGCTGCGGATCATCTCGCTCATGTCACTGCCATTGGCTGCGCCGTCACGCAGCAGTTGGTCGAGCCAGGTCAGGTAGTCGCGCATCTGCGCAAAGGGCGCGCCATCGTTGGCCACGGGGCCGTGGCCGGGCACGATCAAGGTCCAGGGCAAGCCTTGCAGGGTATTGATGTCTGCCAGCCACACGGCCAGGCCGGGGCTGTTGGGGGTGGTCAGGGCGCGCTGGTAAAACACCAGGTCGCCGGCAAACAGCACGCCGGTTTTCTGGTCGAGAATCGCAAGGTCGGCGCCGGTATGACCCGCCAGCGCCAGCAGACGCAAGTCGTGGCTGCCTACGGTCAATATGCCGGGTTCCAGCACCTGGGTGGGCAATACCACTTCGGTGCCGCGCATCCAGTCGCCGACCATGCGGTACAGGTTCTCGGCCATGCTGTCGCCTTGCTCATGGAGCAAACGGGTGGTGCCGGCCAGGGCGCCGATGGGCACGTCGCGAAATGCCTGGTTGCCCAGCGCGTGGTCCGGGTGATGGTGGGTCAGCAGCACCTGCACCACCGGTTTGGCAGTGACGCCGGCGATGGCCTGGCGCATGGCCTCGCCATAGCGCTTCGACGGCCCGGTGTCGATCACCACCACCCCGGCTTCGGTGACGATAAACCCGGTGTTGACGATATTGCCGCCGTTGGCCTTGGCGAAGTTGTCGGTGCTGCCCTCCAGCAGCCAGGTGTCTTCGGCGATCAACCGGGGCTTGAGGGCGTAGTCCAGCTCGGCCAGCGCGGGCAGGCTCACACTGAGGCATAACAGCAGTATCCAGCGCATGCCGCGCTCCTTCTGGTCAGGGAATGGCCGCATCAAACTCATTGCCGCTGTTGTCCCGCAGCACCAGCCGGGTTTGCCCTGCGCCTTCGATATCAAATGCCAGGTTGGGGTTTTCGCTGACCGCCGGGAACAGTTCAAGGTCGGCCAGCACCTGCCCGGCCTGATCCTGCAATTGGGCGTGGTTGATAAAGAATTCAGGGATGCCGCTGACCATGCCGTTGTCCATTGGGTGTGCCACCTGCACCCGCAGCCGGCTGAACTCACCACGGGGATAACGCCCGCCCAGCACTTCACCGATGTGCTCCTCCCAGCCCGGCTGCGTGCGCACCACGCTGGGAGCCGTGCAACCGCCGCCCGCCGCATCGATCAGCGTCGAGCCGACGTGCCACAACCCGTCATCCGTCAGCACCGCCGCGCGCAACGGCGTGGCTTGTTCAATGCGAATACGGATCGACAGCCACGGCAGCACCCGGGCCTTGGGTTGAAAATCGACGATTTTCGGCAGCGGATTGAGTTCTGCCCAGGCCACGATTTTCACCACCCGGCCCTTGAACGCCCGGGCGTCGATCTCCAGGGGTACCTGCCGGGCATCTTCGGCAAACGGCGGCGCCAGCAGTTTGACCCGCTGATCGAACACAAACGGCGCATCGCCCAGCATCTGCTTGTGGTAGAAGTCCCACATCACTGACGGCACCGGGTCCTTGCCGGGGTCGACGTCTACCCCGTAGGCCGCCAGCGGCAACCAACAGGCCAATACGCAACACGCTCGCCAGTTCATCGCCTGCTCCTATTGGTACATCTCGGGCACTTCGTAGCGCAGGCCGTAATGGCTGTAGATCGACTGCAGCGTGCCGTCGCGGATCAGGCTTTCCAGCGCCTCCTCCACGGCATAGGCCAGCTGCCGGTTGCTTTCATGCACCGCCATGCCGATCTCCCAGCGTTGCTTGCCCATGTTCGGGTAAGCATTTTCCGCGAGTGCCAGTTGCGGGTCGCCGGCCTCGTGTACCTGCCAGTCGATTTCCCCGCGCATGCCCATCACCGCATCGACTTCCCCGGCCTTCATCGCCGCAAACGCCTGGGGCACGCCCGGGTAGTGGCGGGTGTTGCCGGCGAGCATGCCGTTGAATACCGATGTCAGGTAGAACGAGGGCACGCTGTCGACTTCAACCCCGATGGGGTGCTGCTCGAACACCGCCACACTGCCCACGCTGTCCAGGCGGCGGCGGTCATACGCCACTTGCCATTGTTCGTTCTGGTAGGGCCCGAACATCACCACATGGCCGTTTTCCAACTCGCCCTGGTCGTTACGCTTTTGCGCGTAATCGTGGTCGTAGGGTGCGCGCATCATCAGGTCGGCCAGTTGCTGATTGTGCAACTGGCTGCCGCGCCAGATGTAGTCGCGCAGGTCGTCGTCGAGTTTCTCGCCGGCGGGTGCCCAGATCAGCGTCAGACGTACACCCAGGGCCTTGGCCAGGGCCTGGGCGAGTTCCACATCGACCCCGCGAGGCGTGCCGCCGTCTTCAAAACTGTAGGGCGCAAAGTCCTTGTAGACCGCCACTTTCAGCTCCCCGCCGGCGATCATCTGGTCATAGCTGCGCACCTGTGCCTGAGCGACCTGGCAGCACAGCATCAGCACGCTGAGTACGGCAGCGAACAGGCGCATCACCTACTCCTCGACGTGCACGGTGTCCAGGTAGGTCCGCACTGCCCACAAGGCTTCCTGGCTCAGGTAGTCAGCCATCTTCGGCATATACACTCGGCCGTCCCGCACCGCGCCGTGGCGCACCCGTTCGACGAACCACTCATCACCGGCGTCGCCCACGTCGAGCAAGCGCAAATCGGGGGCGATGCCACCGGACTTGGCTTCCAGCCCATGGCACGCCGCACAGTTCTGGTTGTAGGCCGAGGAGCCGATTTCCAGCGCTTTGTCGTGCTCCGAGGAGGTGCGATAGGGGTTCACGGCGGCCCATCCATCAGCATCCACCGGTACACCGGCGTCCTTGACCGACGTCAGGCCCTTGGTTTCCACCGCCTGCGGCACCACGTTGCCGTGGGCCCACAGGTTACCGGCACTGATCACGCCGGCCAGCAGACCGGCCACGAGCAAGGCATTACGTATTGTTGTCATTATTTTTGCCCTCAGGAATGCACGCAAAACCTCTATGCAGAGGCTATGGCACCCATCTTAGAAACCCCTGGGGGCACGCCGTATGCTGCTTTGGTGGCCGCCCTCTCCTCCCTTGGTAGTAGGGCTTGTGGGGGGCGTGGAGCTTATCGACGCCGATCAGGCTCACAACCAGCAGGAACGGCAAGAGCAGTGCCTTGAGGATTCGCATGATCGTTCAACTGCTGGGTGAGGGCTGTGGCTGTCCGTGCTAAAACCGCACCGCGGCGGGCGAGCTACTACCTTGGTACTGCCTCAGCGGTACTTTCTGCATATTTGCAGGCGGCTTGCGGGTTCCTATGCTGGCGCTACCTGTCATGGAGTGCCTTATGCGCCAGCTCGCCCCGTACGCCTTGCTCTACCTGCTGGCGATCGCTTGCGCCGCCGGGTTGGCGACTGGCAGCCAGGCTGCCGAGGCGCCCTTGCAGGTGCAAATCGGCTACCTGGGCTATCGCCCCGACCCGGGCCCGCTGCTGTCCAACGTCATTCCCGAACCCACCGATGCCGGGATGCGCGGCGCCGAACTGGCGATTACCGACAGCAACAGCACCGGGGCATTTCTCAATCAGCGCTACAGCCTGACCAGCGCCACGGTCGACAGCCCGGATGCGCTGCTCCAGGCCGCCAAAACCCAGCACGACCAGGGCCTGCGACTGTTCGTGGTCAATGCACCGGCGGCCAGCCTGCGCCAACTCAGCGCCGCCCTGCCCGACAGCCTGTTGTTCAACGCCGGCAGCCCCGACGACAGCCTGCGCAGCACCGACTGCCTGGGCAACGTGCTGCACACCTTGCCCAGCCGCGCCATGCTGGCCGATGCCCTGGCGCAATTTCTGGTGGTGCGCAAATGGCAGCGAGCGCTGCTGATCGTTGGCCCCACTGACGACGATCAAGCGTACGCCGCCGCCCTGCGTCGCGCCGCCAAGCGCTTCGGCGTGCAGCTGGTGGCGGAAAAAGCCTGGCGTTTCGACAATGATCAGCGCCGCAGCGCCCAGGCGGACATGCCGCTCTTCACCCAGACCGCCGAGTACGACGTGGTGCTGGTGGCCGACGAACGCGGTGACTTCGGCGAGTACGTGCCCTATCAAACCTGGTACCCGCGCCCCGTGGCCGGCACCCAGGGCCTGACGCCCACCGGCTGGCACAAAACCGTGGAAACCTACGGCGCTGCCCAGTTGCAAAAACGCTTCGAAGCCCTGGCCGGACGCTGGATGAACGACCGCGATTTCGCCGCGTGGATGGCGGTGCGCAGCGTCGCCAGCGCGGTGAGCAAGCTGCGCCAGGCGGATCCCATGACGATCCGCCAACTGGAAATCAGCGACCAACTGCCCCTCGACGGGTTCAAGGGCCGCAAGCTCAGCTATCGCCCCTGGAACGGCCAACTGCGCCAACCGATTCCCATCGTGCAACCCCGCGCGCTGGTCAGCACCTCGCCCCAGGACGGTTTCCTGCACCCCTTCAACGAAATGGACAGCCTGGGCTACGACAAACCTGAAGTGACCTGCCGCTTTCCCTGAACGCACCCCACAATAATAAGGAATCCGCCATGCGCCGCACCCTGCTCTCATGCGCCCTGCTGCTTGCCGCCGGGCATGCCGTGGCCAGCACCGCCTGGGTCTCCAACGAGAAAGACAACAGCCTGAGCCTGATCGACATGCAGACCCTGCAAGTCACCGACACCCTCAAGGTCGGCCAGCGCCCCCGGGGCCTGTTGCTGTCCCATGACAACAAGCTGCTGTACATCTGCGCCAGCGATTCGGACCGGGTCCAGGTGATGGATGTGGCCACTCGCACGATCATCAAGGAACTGCCGTCGGGCAAGGACCCCGAACAATTTGCCCTGCACCCCAATAACCGCTGGCTGTATGTCTCCAACGAAGACGATGCACTGGTGACGGTGATCGACACCGAGACTTCCAAAGTGCTGGCCCAGATCAACGTCGGCGTGGAGCCCGAAGGCATGGCCGTCAGCCCCGACGGCAAATGGGCGGTGAACACCAGCGAAACCACCAACATGCTGCACTGGATCGACACCAGCACCCAGACCCTGGCCGACAGCACCCTGGTGGACCAGCGGCCACGGTTTGTCGAGTTCAACCACGACGGCTCGCAGCTGTGGGCCTCGGCGGAAATCGGCGGCACCGTGACCATTCTCGACGTGGCCAGCCGCGCGATCCTCAAGACCCTGAGCTTCCAGATCAAGGGCGTGCACCCAGACAAAGTGCAGCCGGTGGGGATCAAGCTCAGCGCCGACGGCAAATACGGGTTTGTCGCCCTGGGCCCGGCCAACCATGTGGCGGTGATCGACGCCAAGACCTTTGAAATTCTCGATTACCTGCTGGTGGGCCGTCGCGTCTGGCAGATGGCATTTACCCCGGACCAAAAGCAGTTGCTCGCCACCAACGGCGTGAGCGGTGACGTGTCGGTGATTGATGTGGACAGCCTCAAGGTTCTCAAGTCGATCAAGGTCGGACGCTATCCATGGGGCGTGGTGGTCACCCCATGAATGCCCTGGACGTCAGCGACCTGAGCTTTGCCTACGGGGCGAGGCAGGCCCTGCGCGAGGTGAGTTTCAGCCTCGCACCGGGGCGCTTTGCCGCGCTGCTGGGCCCCAACGGCGCCGGCAAGTCGACCTTGATCGCCCTGCTCACCCGGCTTTATGACCTGCAAACGGGAGACATCCGGGTTGGCGGTCACTCCTTGCGCGATGCACCCCGCCCGGCCCTCAAGCAGCTCGGGGTGGTGTTCCAGCAAAGCACCCTGGACCTGGACCTGAACGTGGAGCAAAACCTGCGCTATCACGCCGCGCTCCATGGTTTGTCCCGTCGCCAGACCGCCTTGCGGGTCGACGCCGAACTGGCCCGCCAGGGGCTGACCGAACGCCGCCGCGAACGAGTGCGCGAACTCAACGGCGGCCACCGCCGCCGCGTGGAAATCGCCCGGGCGCTGCTGCATGAACCGCGCTTGCTGTTGCTTGATGAGGCCAGTGTGGGCCTCGACCCGGCCAGCCGCCTGGCCCTGAACCAGCACCTGCGCAGCCTGTGCCGCGAACAGGGGATCACGGTGCTGTGGACCACCCACCTGCTGGACGAAGTGCAGCCCGATGATGCCCTGATGATCCTGCACCAGGGCCGCCTGGTGGCCTGCGGGCAAACCGACGCCTTGAGCCTGGAACACGGCGGTGACCTGAGCGCCGCCTTCGCCCGCCTGACCCCTTCGGGAGCCGTGCAATGAACGCCTATTGGCAGTGCTTGCGCGGCATCGTGCTGCGCGAATGGTTGCGCTTTGTGTTGCAGCGCACGCGGTTTCTCAGCGCCCTGGTACGCCCGCTGCTGTGGTTGTTGGTGTTTGCCGCAGGCTTCAGGGCCGCCCTGGGTATCTCGGTGATCGAACCGTACGACACCTACATCCCCTACGAGGTGTACATCATCCCGGGGCTGGCCTGCATGATTCTGTTGTTCAACGGCATGCAGGGCTCGCTGTCGATGGTGTACGACCGGGAGATGGGCAGCATGCGTGTGCTGTTGACCAGCCCCCTGCCCCGCACCTTTCTGTTGTGCAGCAAGTTGTTGGCCACCTCGTTGATTTCGCTGCTGCAGGTCTACGGGTTCCTCGGGATTGCCTGGGTATACGGCGTGCAACCGCCGGCCATGGGCTTGTTGATCGCCTTGCCGGCGTTGCTGCTGGTGGCCTTGATGCTCAGTGCCCTGGGCTTGCTGCTGTCCAACGCGATCCGCCAATTGGAGAACTTTGCCGGGGTCATGAACTTCGTGATCTTCCCGCTGTTTTTCCTGTCTTCGGCGCTGTACCCGTTGTGGAAGATGCGCGACTCCAGCGAATGGCTGTACTGGTTGTGCGCCATCAACCCGTTCACCCATGCGGTGGAGCTGGTGCGCTTTGCCCTGTATGAACGTTTCACCGGCCTGGCGCTGGCGGTGTGCCTGGGCCTGACCCTGCTGTTCACACTGCTGGCGGTGCTGACCTTCAACCCACAACACGCCGCGTTGCGTAAAAAAGGCTGAGAACGTCAAAAACCAGTACTTTGGTACTGGTTTACCTGTCTATCGTCGCATTCCCAAGGCATCGAGTTCGGCCTGTAATGGGCGCATAACGATAAGGATTGGATCCGCCATGCTGCCCGCTCGATTTTCTCTGTTCGCGCTGCTGTGCCTGCTATGGGCCAATGCCCATGCCGACACCGCGCTGTTTTCCAATGATGGCTACCGCATCAACCTGTACCGCAGCCCCACGCCCGAGCAACTGCCGGGTGCGACCATCGTCGACACCCCTGCCCTGCAAACACTGCTGCGCCAAACGCCGGCACCGGTATTGGTCGACGTGTACCGCCGCCAATGGCTGCAAGGGCGCTTCATCGAAGACCAGCCCCACGCCAACCTGCCCGGCAGCCATTGGCTGGCCAATACCGGCGACGGCGACCTGACGCCGGAATGGCAGGGCTATTTTGCCCGGCACCTGTATAAGCTGACGGCCGGGAGCCTGGCGCAACCGCTGGTGTTCTATTGCCGCTCCGATTGCTGGCTGAGTTGGAACGCGGTAAAACGGGCGGCCAGCCTGGGCTATACCTCTGTGTACTGGTACCGCGATGGTCTGGATGCATGGGAAGCGGCAAAGCTGCCCGTTGCGCCCGCGCAACCCGAGCCTTTTCAATAATCAACAATAATAAGGTGAACGGCCATGTACAAAATTCTGATTGCCGACGATCACCCGCTGTTTCGCGAAGCGATCCACAACGTCATCAGCGATGGTTTCCCGGGCAGCGAAGTGATGGAAACCGCCGACCTGGAAAGCGCCCTGGCACTGACCCTGGAGCACGATGACCTGGACCTGATCCTGCTGGACCTGAACATGCCCGGCATGCACGGGCTCAATGGCCTGATCAACCTGCGCAACGAGTCGCCGACGATTCCGGTGGTGATCGTGTCTGCCGAACAAGACAAGCAAATCGTGCTGCAAGCCATCACCTATGGCGCAGTGGGGTTTATCACCAAGTCGTCGCCCAGGCTGCAAATGACCGAGGCGATCCAGCAGATACTCAACGGCAATGTGTACTTGCCGCCGGACATTATTCGCAGCCAGAAAACCGGCACCCACCGGCGGATGAACGAGAACCCGGGGTTTGCGCCGGAACTGCTGCAAGCCCTGACGCGCAAGCAGTTACTGGTGCTGGAGCGAATGACCAAGGGCGAGTCGAACAAGCAGATTGCCTATACGCTGGAGATTGCCGAGACCACAGTGAAGGCCCATGTGTCGGCGATTTTGCGCAAGTTGAATGTGCATAACCGGGTGCAGGCGATTTTGAGTGCGGGTGATATCGACTTCGGCTCGTACCTCAGGCGCTGAGAGCTCTTTGTAGGAGCGAGCTTGCTCGCGAAAAACTCAAGGGCCCCCGGGGAACCTGATGCCGCGCGTTATCGTTGGCGATTTTCGCGAGCAAGCTCGCTCCTACAGAGCAGGTGACTCATCGCCGTCTTGAGCTTCATCGGTTTGACCGGCTTGTGCATCAACATATGCCCCAGCTCCCGAATCTGCTGCTTGAGCTCATTGCTGTAGTTGGCCGTAATCATCATCGCCGGGATCGCACTGGCTCGCCGCGCGTTGATGCGGGCCACCGCGTCCACACCGTTCTGCTCATTATCCAGGTGATAGTCGGCAATCAGCAGGTCGGCCTCGGCATGGTAGTTATCCACCTGCCGCGCCAGATCCTGTTCCGACAAGGCCGTTACCACGCGGCATCCCCAGCCTTCCAGCAACGTGCGCATGCCCGCGCAAATTGCCGCGTCGTTATCCAGCACCCACACTCGCGCGCCCTGCAAACGTTCCAGCATCGGCTCGCTCATCAGCGGAGCCGGCAAGGCCTTGGGCGCCGTGGCGCTCAGCGGCACTTCCACACCAAACATCGAGCCCTTGCCCGGCCATGACCGCACGGTGATCCGGTGCCCCAGGATCCCGGCGATCTTCTCGACGATGGCCAGGCCCAATCCCAGCCCGCGATCCTGGTCCGGCCGCTGCACGTCCCCGCGCTTGAACTCCTGGAAAATTTCCTCCAGCCGCTCCTCGGCGATGCCCATGCCGCTGTCCCAGACCTGGATCGACAACCGCTGGTGATGCCGACGGCAACCCAGCACCAGCCGGCCGCTGTAGGTGTAGCGAATGGCGTTGCTCAGCAGGTTGCGCAGGATCCGCGCCAGCAACTGGATGTCACTGCGCACCAGCGCCGAACACCCGATGAAGTGCAACTCCAGCCCTTCGCTGCGGGCCAGTTCGGTGTACTCGGCGGCCAGGTTCTCCAGCAATTCACTCAGGGCGAATGGCGCGATATCGGCTTTGATCACCCCGGCGTCCAGCTTGGAAATATCCACCAGGGTGCTCAGCAGGTTTTCCACATCTTCCAGGGAATTGCTGACATTGCGCACCAGGGTTTCGTTGGCTACCGGGTCGCGTCGCTCCAGTAAGGCGCTGGTGAACAGCCGTGCGGCGTTGAGCGGTTGCAGCAGGTCATGGCTGACGGCGGCGAGGAATTTGGTTTTCGACAGGTTGGCCTGCTCAGCCTCAAGTTTGGCTTCCCGCAGGCGCGACTCCACGCGGCGGCGTTCGTCGATTTCGCGCAGCAGTTGGTCATTGAGGGACGTCAGCTCCACCGTGCGCTCGCGCACCCGAACTTCCAGGTTTTGATAGGCCTGATGCAAGGCTTCGGCGGTGCGGCGGCGTTCGGTGATATCGCGGATCAGCACGAAGATCCCCACTACTTCGCCGCTGGCCAGGCGATTGGGCA
This sequence comes from Pseudomonas sp. K2I15, assembly GCF_002204795.1. Taxonomy (GTDB): domain Bacteria; phylum Pseudomonadota; class Gammaproteobacteria; order Pseudomonadales; family Pseudomonadaceae; genus Aquipseudomonas. Next base: position 88,097 of record NZ_NIXO01000015.1, on the reverse strand, counting down.
CGTAGGAGCGCAGCATGTAGCGCTCCTGATTGTTGAGGTTGGTTTCAGAAAACTCGAAGGTCACGCTCTCCCCGGCCAGGGCTCGGGCGACGTAGGCTTCAAGCCGCTGGTAATGCTGCTGGCTGTGCACCTCCAACAGGCTGCGCCCGAGCATCGCGCCCCGCGGCCAGCAGTACCATTCCTCATACACCTTGTTGGTGAACTCGTAGACCAGCTCGGCGTTGAGGTAGGCGATCAGCGCCGGCACATGGTCGGTGATCAGGCGAATCCAGCGCTCGCTTTCCTGCGCCTTTTGCGCCGCCGCCTGTTCCCGGCGCAAGGTTTCGGCGCGCAGTTGGGCGTCGATCAGCAAGTGGTTGCTGGCCCTGAGTTCGGCCATCGCCTGGTTCAGCGCGTCGGTACGCTCGCGCACTTGTTCGGCCAGCACCACCGAATGCTGGAAGGTGGTGTAAGGGTCATTACCCTGGGCCACGCCAGACTCGATGCGCTCGATCAGCGCCGCGTTGATCCGTGCCAGCTTGTGGTTGTCCACACGCAGCTGCGCCACTTCGGCCAACAGTTCATCGCGGTCCAGGGGCGCGACCTCGGGCAATGGCAACCCCGGTGAAGGTTTGGTTGATGTGCATGCCATTGAACTGTTCTCCGTAGGTGTTGAAACCCATCACCCGGTGGTCCTGTAAAAATCCACCGATCTGTTCCAGGGCGCCGCTGTCTTCCAGCTCCAGGCGCCTGAGGAAGCAGTCGCAGCCGAGGGTCAGCAGCAGTTCGCCGAGGCGCGCTTGCAGGCCGTCGAACAGGTTTTGCAGGTTCGGCAAAATCTCACCCGGTGTCATCACCGTCAGCACGATGCCGTTCTCCACGGCGCAGTAGAAACTCAGGCTCAAGTCCTCATGCACCTGCTGGATCGCGCGCACGTAGTACTGGTGATTGATGCGCACCGCCAAGGGATGGGCGGCGAACACCCGGTGATCAAGGTCGGCGACGGCCACGCCGATATGCCGGGCGTACTCTTCGGCAGCCGGCTCGGCGTTGAGCTCGAAGACCCGGCGTGAGGCACTGTCGGCGCCGGTCACCACCAGTTTTTCTTCCCGAGGCAAGATGTGATGGGTGGTGAAGACCTCGAAGTCGAGCCAGGTGTTGACCAGCACCACCACCGCCGCGCCGCTGCGGAATTCGCCGCCGAAGTACACGTGGGTGTGGGTCAGGTGGTTGTCATCGCCTGCCGAGCCGCCGAAGTGCGGGATATCGCCCAGGGCGGCACTCAAGGCTGCGAGGACTATTTCCTCGCGGCTGGCCAGGCCGTCGAGCAAGGTCAGGGCGAAGCTGTTGCCCTTGATCGGCGCCAGGCTGTTGCTGCGACAGCCGCCCACCAGCCGTTCGACCATTTGCTGGGCGTCGATCAGGCTGAAGTGCTCCACCTGGTCGATCAGTTCCGTGGCGATGGAGAAGTGCGAGTAGGCAAAGCCGACGGCGGTGATGCAGTTGCGGCCGTAGCCTTGCGGGGTGATTTCGCCGGCGCTGGTACAACCCACCAGGCGGATGCTGCCGAAGCGCTGTTGCAGGGCCTGGCCGAGGGCCTGCAGGTCGTAGGAGGCAGAGCAAAAGAACAACACAAAACCCAGGTGCGGATGCAGCAGTTGGCGCGCCAGTTCGTCGGCCGCCTGCCAGGCATCGCTGGCCTCGGACATGGCACTGACTACGCCTTCACTCTGATGCATCGCCGACTCCCCGTATGAGGCATGAGTGTACGAAGGCTGGGGAGCGGGACCTATGCTACTTGGGTAGTGGGTGGGGGATTCGATGGGATGAGGTTGGAGCTCAGAATGAAGCTTTGATCAACATACCCACCGCCACCAGCACACACAGCGTCGCAAAACCCACCTGCAACGTGCGCGCCTTGATCACCGAGCACAGGCGCCGGCCCGCCAACATGCCGACAATGCTCGAACCGATAAATACCCAGCCCATCGGCTCGATACTGACCCCGGCATGAAACGCCCCGACCACGCCGACCAACGAGATCAGGCTGATCACCATCAACGAGGTGGCGACGATGCCGCGCATCTGTACATCAGTCAGTTGCTTGAACGCCGGCACGATCAGAAAGCCGCCGCCCACGCCGAGCAAGCCCGACACCGCACCGGTTACCGCACCGAGGGCCGCCAGGGTGGCCGTGCACTTGGCGGTCCAGGAAAAGCGCCCGGTCTGTTGGTCGAGCATGCAGTTCTTCTGGCCCCAGGACGCAGTGCCGTGGTCACTCGGCCCGGCCTCAAGCTTCTCGCGCTGCAGCATGCGCCAAGCCACTAGCACCATCAGCGCACTGAACAGGCCCATCAGGACGTTCTCCGACATCTGATGGGCGAAGAACACCCCCAGCGGCGAAAACAACGCGCCAAGCAGCGCAATCAGCAGCGCGGCGCGGTAGCGCACCAGGCCATGGCGCAAGCCATCGACAGCCCCCACGGCAGCAGCCGCGCCCACCGCGAACAACGACACGGGCGCGGCCTGGGTCATGGTCAACCCCAGCCCCAGCACCAACGCCGGGACGCCAAGAATGCCGCCTCCGGCACCGGTCAAGCCCATGACCAACCCCATCAACACGCCCAGAAAACTTGCCAGCAGCATAGGGTTGCCTCAATCCACCTTGGCCAGACGGGTCAGCCATTCGCGGCCCTTGAGCATGCCGTTCCAGTAGAACCACGGCAGGAAGCTCGCCTTGAGGAACCACGCCGAACGCCGCGCCACCGTCGGGTCGAGGGGGAAAGTCGGCAGCAGCTTGCCGCCATAGCCGAACTCGGCCAGTACCACCTTGCCCTTCTCCACCGTCAGCGGGCACGAACCGTAGCCGTCGTACTTGAGGGGCAGCGGCGCCTGTTTGCGCAGGGCCAGCAGGTTTTGCGCAACCACCACGATTTGCTTGCGCGCGGCGGCTGCAGTTTTGGCGTTGGTGGTGGAGCACACGTCGCCCAGGCCGAAGATGTGCGGGTAGCGCAGGTGTTGCAGGCTTTGGGGATTTACTTCGCACCAGCCGGCGGCATCGGCCAGGGGGCTTTGGCGGATGAAGTCCGGGGAGACTTGCGGCGGGACGACGTGCAGCAGGTCGAAGGTTTTCTCTTCGACGCGCACATTGCCTTCAGCGTCCTTGATTTCGAACCAGGCCCTGCGCGCCGGGCCGTCGACCTTGACCAGGTTGGAGTTGAACGCGAGTTGCGCGGAATACTTTTCAACGTACTTCATCAGCGGCGGAACGAAGGTCGCTACGCCAAACAAGGCAGCGCCGGCCAGGTTGAATTCGACGTTGATGTTTTTCAGGTCACCCTGCTTGAGCCAGTGATCGCACGACAGGTACATGGCCTTTTGCGGGGCGCCGGCGCATTTGATCGGCATGGCCGGCTGGGTGAAGAGCGCTTTGCCATTTTTCAGTTGCTGCACAAGTTGCCAGGTATAGGCGGCGTGTTCGTAGCTGTAGTTGGAGGTCACGCCATTCTGGCCGAGGGTCTCTGGCAGGCCTTCGATCTTTTCCCAGGCGAGGCGCAGGCCCGGGCACACGATGAGGTTTTCCCAGGTGACGCGCTGGCCGCTGTCGAGTACCAGGGTGTGCTCGTCGGGCAGTAATTCACTGACGGCCGCCTGGATCCAGGTGACGCCGTTGGGCAGCACGTCAGCCATGGGGCGCACGGTCTTTTTCACGTCATAGGCGCCGCCGCCCACCAACGTCCACGCAGGCTGGTAGTAGTGGTGGTCGCTCGGTTCGATCAGGATGATATTCAGGTGCGGGTCGCGCTTGAGCAGGCTGGCCAGCAGGCCGATGCCTGCCGAGCCGCCACCGATGACAACGATATCGCCACTGATGGTAGGTCCCCAGTGTTGGTCGTTCATGAGTTATGGCCTTTTTATGGTCAATGCACACAAGGGTCGCTGCCGTACGGCGTCACGCCCAGCTTTTGCCACCACGATGCCATCCTTTGCCTCGGGTCGTTCAATTCACTTAAGCTCGCAAGGTTATGTGGAAACCTCACTGAATGTAAGTCGCCATTAGCCACCTGGGAAACCCGTCATGTCAGCGTTGATTCAATCCTTTCTGGACGAGGCGTCGTCGACCTACACCTACGTCGTCTATGAAACGGACGGTGGCCCCTGCGCCATCGTTGATTCGGTGCTCAATTACGACCCGGCCTCCGGCCGCACCGGCACCGGCCAGGCGGACAAGGTGGTCGCGTTTGTGCGCGAGCATGGCTTGCAGGTGCAGTGGTTGCTGGAAACCCATGCCCATGCGGACCACTTGTCGGCGGCGCCGTATTTGCGTCGGCAGTTGGGCGGCAAGATCGCGATTGGCGAGTCCATCAGCAAGGTGCAGGGTGTATTCAAGAACCTGTTCAACCTGGAGCCGGAGTTTCGGGTGGACGGGTCGCAGTTCGACCATTTGTTTGCGCCGGATGAGGTTTTTCACATCGGTAAGCTGAAGGCCCAGGCGCTGCATGTGCCTGGGCATACGCCGGCAGACATGGCTTACCTGATTGAAGATCAGTTGATTCTGGTGGGCGACACCTTGTTCATGCCGGATGTGGGCACGGCGCGCTGTGACTTCCCCGGTGGTGATGCGCACCAGCTGTATGCGTCGATGCGCAAGTTGTTGGCCTTCGCGCCGCAAACCCGGCTGTACGTGTGCCATGACTACCCGCCCGAAGGCCGCGCCGCCAAGTGCATGACCACGGTGGCTGAACAACGGGCAGGCAATATTCATGTGCATGACGGGGTGGATGAAGCCGAGTTTGTCGAGATGCGCACCACACGGGATGCCGGGTTGGGCATGCCGACGTTGTTGCTGCCGGCGATTCAGGTGAATGTGCGGGCCGGGGTGATGCCGCCGGCGGAGGACAATGGGGTGGTTTACCTGAAGATTCCGCTCAACCAACTTTGAGCGGGCACTTCAGGCATGGCGAAAATGTACTGCCGGCCAGGCGAAGCCCTGCAACATAGGCCCTCGATCAACCCACGGAAAACTTCGACACGATCTGCTTAAGGTCCACCGCCAGCTTGGACAGTTCATGACTGGCGATAGACGTTTGCCCCGCAGCCGACGAACTCTGGATGGACAGGTCGCGGATACTGATCAGGTTCTGGTCAACGGAACGCGCCACGTGTGCCTGCTCCTCCGAAGCCGTGGCAATCAGCAGGTTTTTTTCATTGATGTCGGAAATGGCTTCGGTGATCTGGGTAATCGCCAGACCCGCTTCATGGGCAATTTTCAACGAGTCCACCGCTTCGCTGCGGTTCAGCGCCATGGACGACACCGCCTCGCTGGAACAGGTCTGGATTTTCGCAATCATCTGCTCGATTTCTTGAGTAGAGGTCTGTGTGCGATGGGCCAGCGCCCTTACTTCGTCCGCCACCACCGCAAAGCCACGCCCTTGCTCACCGGCCCTCGCAGCTTCAATGGCGGCGTTCAACGCGAGCAGGTTGGTTTGCTCGGCAATGGAGCGGATGACCTCGACCACCTTTGCAATATCCTGCGCCTGCTTGGCTAACCCTTCGACCTCAAGCCCCGTCTGCTGCACCGTGGCGCTCAGCTTTTCAATCGAGGCGATGGTTTGAGTAACACGTTCCTGGCCGACTTTGGCGGAGCGTTGGGAGTCCTGGGTGGATTGGGAGGCCGAGACGGCATTTCTGGCCACTTCCTCTACAGCGGCTGTCATCTCATTGACGGCCGTGGCCGCCTGATCAGTCTCCATGCTTTGGCGCTCAATACCCGCCGTAGACTCCCGGGTAATCGAGCTCATTTCTTCTGCTGCCGAGGCCAACTGGCCGGAGGCTTCGGATATGTGCTGCAAGGTGCTCTTCAGGTTCATTTGCATGGCAGCGGTCGATTGCTGCAGCGCGGTCAATTCGTCCTTGCCACTGATCGCAATGGCCACTCGCAAATCACCCTCGGCAATCTTGGTGGTCGACACCAACAATTCACGCACCGGGGTAATGATGCTTTGGGTAAACAGGCGAGCAACCACCACGGTCAACAACACGGCACCCACCATCAATCCCCACGTAAACAAGCGAGTCATATGAAACTCATCGGATGCCATTTGCACCGCCCGTTTCGACCCTTCCTCATTAATCGCGATCAAACCGGCGATCGAATCCTGCACCTTGAGTGCGACGGGGCCGTTGACGTCACGCAAATAGGCCGCAAACTCATCGATTGACAGCGTGCCGGCGCGCGCGATCAAGTCATCCATATTTCGGTTGTAATTCTGTATACCGTTTAATACTTCAGTATATTTAGACTGTTCTTCAGGACTTGATACAAAAGGTGCATAGCTCTCAGCAAGCTTGATCGTATCCGAACTAACACTCTTCAACTTCTGGACTGACCCGGACTCCTGACGAGCACTGTCCATGGCAAAACGACGCAACTCCAGACGAAGTTTGTAAAAACTCGAATCTATACTTCCGCCCAAACGAATGCTGGGCAGCCAGTTAGTTTGAATGTCCACGGTAGACGAGTAAACATTGTCAATTTTTACCAGCGTCATTCCTCCCTGAATCAACAACAAAACACAAACCACACCAAAACAAAGCGTGGTGCGAAAGTTTAACTTCAAGGATCTCATGGACATTCGGCTCACCCTTTTATCTTGGCCACATAGCGCAAAATCTCATGGGGTTCACTGTGTTTAACGCAGTGTGAAAAATACGTGACTTAAAAAGTAATTTTTCATTAAAACTCAATGACAAACTTGAAAATCAATCAGACGTTGCCTTCACATTAACCAGTGAATACATCGAATCACAGGAACGGTCGCAATTACGCCCGACAGTCTCCAGATGGCGCTTCAAGGAGTCAACAACTTCTGGCGACAGGTAGGCTACTTTCTCTACCAGCGCGGCCATGTCCTCAAGCGCTGCGACGATGGACAGCTGAGTTAGATTAAAGTCGTAGAGCGCACGGTAAACCAGTTCCTGACTTTGCATGACGTCGCCCCTCAAAATTGGAGCTTAGCACCTGCCTCATCATGCGCTGCAAAAAACACAACTTATCATATGGGTATCTGCACTACTGAGTGACTAACACTGCAAACTTATATCTGAATGGATAGCCGACGGGTCATTGATCAAACCATCAAGCCACCTGGCGGCAGCGGCAACGCAGTTTTGTAGCGCACCTGCTTGAGGGCAAAGCTGGAGCGGATGTTGGCGACGCCCGGGACTTTGGTCAAAAAGTCCATCATGAAGCGCTCCAAAGACTGGATGGTCGGCACCAGCACCCGAATCAAATAGTCGGGGTCGCCGGCCATCAGGTAGCACTCCATCACTTCGGGGCGGTCGGAGATGGCCCCTTCAAATTGCTGCAACGCCAACTCGTTCTGTTTTTCCAGGCTGACGTGGATGAACACATTGACGTGCAGCCCCAGCAGGTCGGCGTCCAGCAGCGTCACCTGATCGCGAATCAGCCCCAGTTCTTCCATGGCCTTGACCCGGTTGAAACACGGTGTGGGCGACAGGTTGACCGAGCGGGCCAGGTCGGCGTTGGTGATGCGGGCGTTCTCCTGAAGGGCGTTCAGAATGCCGATATCGATACGGTCCAATTTGCGCATGAGACAAAACCACCTGTTTATTATGTTTATGCAGTTTTTTTATCCCCAAATGATCTCCAACGCAACGAAACAGAGATAAATATTCTCCTGTGCCGAGCCTATGATTGTTGTAGGACAAGATTTCTTCTACCCGAAGACGGACTGTCAGCTACCGCGCCCACTACAAGAAATTCACAAGATAGAGCGTAGAAAGCCATGACTCAGCAGTATGAACCACTGCGCCTGCACGTCCCTGAACCCTCAGGCCGCCCAGGCTGCAAGACCGACTTTACCTACCTGCGCCTCACTGACGCAGGCACGGTGCGCAAACCCCCAATTGACGTAGAACCCGCCGACACCGCCGACCTGGCCAAAGGCCTGATTCGCGTGCTCGACGATCAGGGCCAGGCCCTCGGCCCGTGGGCCGAAGGCGTGCCGGTAGAGATCCTGCGCAAAGGCATGCGCGCCATGCTCAAGACGCGGATCTTCGACAACCGCATGGTGGTCGCCCAGCGTCAGAAAAAGATGTCGTTCTACATGCAAAGCCTTGGCGAGGAAGCCATCGGCAGCGCCCAGGCCCTGGCCTTGAACATCGACGACATGTGCTTCCCCACCTACCGTCAGCAAAGCATCCTGATGGCTCGCGAAGTGCCGCTGGTAGACCTGATCTGCCAACTGCTGTCCAACGAGCGCGACCCTCTCAAGGGCCGCCAGTTGCCGATCATGTACTCGGTAAAAGACTTCGGTTTCTTCACGATTTCCGGCAACCTCGCCACCCAGTTCGTACAGGGCGTGGGCTGGGGCATGGCCTCGGCGATCAAGGGCGATACCAAGATTGCCTCGGCCTGGATCGGCGACGGCGCCACCGCTGAATCCGACTTCCACACCGCCCTCACCTTCGCCCACGTGTACCGGGCGCCGGTAATCCTTAACGTCGTGAACAACCAGTGGGCGATCTCCACCTTCCAGGCCATCGCCGGCGGTGAAGCCACGACCTTTGCCGGACGCGGCGTGGGTTGCGGCATCGCCTCCCTGCGTGTGGACGGCAACGACTTTGTCGCGGTGTACGCCGCCTCTGCCTGGGCCGCCGAGCGTGCCCGCCGCAACCTGGGGCCCACCCTGATCGAGTGGGTGACCTACCGTGCCGGCCCGCACTCCACCTCCGATGACCCGTCCAAATACCGTCCCGCCGACGACTGGAGCCACTTCCCGCTGGGCGATCCGATTGCCCGCCTCAAGCAGCACCTGATCCGCATCAACCAGTGGTCCGAAGAGGAACATGCGGCGGTCAGCGCCGAGCTGGAAGCAGAAGTAATCAAGGCCCAGAAAGAAGCCGAACAGTACGGCACCCTGGCCGGTGGCCAGATTCCAAGCGCCGCGACCATGTTCGAAGACGTTTATAAAGAGATGCCGGAGCACTTGAAGCGCCAGCGTCAAGAGCTGGGGATCTGACATGAACGATCACAACAACAATATCCAGCCGGAAACCGCCATGACCACCACGACCATGATCCAGGCCTTGCGCTCGGCCATGGATGTGATGCTTGAGCGCGACGACAACGTGGTGGTGTTCGGCCAGGACGTCGGTTACTTCGGCGGCGTGTTCCGTTGCACCGAAGGCCTGCAGAACAAGTACGGCACCTCCCGGGTGTTCGACGCACCGATCTCCGAAAGCGGGATCGTCGGCGTCGCAGTCGGGATGGGCGCCTATGGCCTGCGCCCGGTAGCCGAGATTCAGTTCGCCGACTACGTGTACCCCGCCACCGACCAGATCATTTCCGAAGCCGCCCGCCTGCGTTATCGCTCGGCCGGCCAGTTCACTGCACCGCTGACCATGCGCATGCCATGCGGCGGCGGTATCTACGGCGGCCAGACCCACAGCCAAAGTATTGAAGCGGTGTTCACCCAGGTCTGCGGCCTGCGCACGGTGATGCCGTCCAACCCTTACGACGCCAAGGGCCTGCTGATCGCCTCCATCGAAAACGATGACCCGGTGATCTTCCTCGAACCCAAGCGCCTGTATAACGGCCCGTTCGACGGCCACCACGACCGCCCGGTAACCCCGTGGTCGAAGCACCCGCAAGCGCAAGTGCCGGACGGTTACTACACCGTGCCGCTGGATGTGGCCGCCATTGCCCGCCCAGGCAAGGACGTAACCATCCTCACCTACGGCACCACGGTGTATGTGTCGCAAGTCGCCGCTGAAGAAACCGGCATCGATGCTGAAGTCATCGACCTGCGCAGCCTGTGGCCGCTGGACCTGGAAACCATTGTCAACTCCGTGAAGAAAACCCGCCGCTGCGTGATCGTTCACGAAGCCACCCGTACCTGCGGGTTCGGCGCCGAGCTGGTGGCGCTGGTGCAGGAGCATTGCTTCCATTACCTGGAAGCGCCGATCGAGCGCGTCACCGGTTGGGACACCCCCTACCCGCACGCGCAAGAGTGGGCGTATTTCCCTGGCCCGACCCGAGTGGGCGCGGCTTTGCATCGGGTTATGGAGGTCTGAATGGGCACGCACGTTATCAAGATGCCGGACATTGGCGAAGGCATCGCAGAAGTTGAACTGTCGGTGTGGCACGTCAAGGTCGGCGACCTGGTGGTAGAAGACCAGGTGCTGGCGGATGTGATGACCGACAAGGCCATGGTGGACATTCCTTCGCCGGTGCACGGCAAGGTGATTTCCCTCGGCGGCGAGCCGGGCGAAGTCATGGCGGTGGGCAGTATTTTGATCAGTATCGAAGTGGAAGGCGCCGGCAACACCAAGGAGTCGGCGTTGTCGGCGGTGGTTGAAGACGTCGCGCCTGCACCGGCTCCTGCACCGAAAGCTGAAGCCAGGCCCGCGCCAGTGGCTGAACCCAAACCGGCCGCCAAGCCTGCGGTGGCGGCCCAAGCCCCTGTGGCCCGCGAGGTCGATGACCGCCCGCTGGCCTCCCCGGCCGTGCGCAAACATGCGCTGGATGCTGGCATCCAGCTACGACTGGTACAGGGTTCCGGCCCGGCTGGCCGGATTCTGCATGAAGATTTGGACGCTTACTTGCTCCAGGGTCCGGCGAAAAATTCCGGTGCCTCCAACCCTTACGCAGAGCGCAACGACGAACAGCAAATCCCGGTGATCGGCATGCGCCGCAAGATCGCCCAGCGCATGCAGGACGCCACCCGCCGTGCCGCGCATTTCAGCTACGTGGAAGAGATCGACGTCACCGCCCTCGACGAGTTGCGCGTGCACCTCAACGAGAAACACGGCGCCACGCGCGGCAAGCTGACCCTGTTGCCGTTCCTGGTACGGGCCATGGTCGTGGCGCTGCGGGACTTCCCGCAGATCAACGCGCGTTATGACGACGAAGCCCAGGTCATCACCCGCCTCGGCGCGGTGCATGTCGGCGTCGCCACCCAAAGCGATGTCGGCCTGATGGTGCCGGTGGTGCGCCACGCCGAAGCCCGCAACCTGTGGGGCACGGCGCAAGAAATCAATCGGTTGGCCAACGCTGCGCGCAATGGCAAGGCCAGTCGCGACGAGCTGTCAGGCTCCAGCATTACCCTGACCAGCCTTGGCGCATTGGGCGGGATTGTCAGCACACCGGTGCTGAACCTGCCGGAAGTGGCCATCGTCGGGGTCAACCGCATTGTCGAGCGGCCGATGGTGATCAAGGGCCAGATCGTGATCCGCAAGATGATGAACCTCTCCAGCTCCTTCGATCACCGGGTGGTCGATGGCATGGACGCGGCGCAATTCATCCAGGCCATCCGTGGCCTGCTCGAACAACCCGCCAGCCTGTTCCTGGAGTAACCCATGTCTCAAACATTGCACACCACGCTGCTGATTATCGGCGGCGGGCCTGGCGGTTATGTGGCGGCGATTCGCGCCGGCCAACTGGGCATCCCGACCATCCTCGTAGAAGGCCAGTCGTTGGGCGGCACCTGCCTGAACATCGGCTGCATTCCGTCGAAGGCACTGATCCATGTCGCCGAACAATTCCAGCAAACCGTTCACCACAGCCAGGGTTCGAAACTGGGTATCGAAGTCGATGTGCCGACGCTGGATATCCGCAAAAGCGTCGAATGGAAAGACGGCATCGTTGACCGCCTGACCACCGGCGTTGCGGCGCTGCTAAAGAAACACAAGGTTCAGGTGATTCAAGGCTGGGCCAAGGTCGTGGACGGCAAGACCGTTGACGTCGGCGACCAGCGCATCCAGTGCGAACACCTGCTGCTGGCCACCGGTTCGAAAAGCGTCAACCTGCCGATGCTGCCGATTGGCGGGCCGATCATCTCCTCCACCGAAGCCCTGGCGCCCAAACGCATCCCTAAACGCTTGATCGTGGTGGGCGGTGGCTACATTGGCCTGGAACTGGGGATTGCCTATCGCAAGCTCGGCGCCGAGGTCAGCGTGGTAGAGGCACAGGACCGGATCCTGCCGGCCTACGACGCCGAGCTGACCCAACCGGTGGCCGAATCCCTGAAACAACTGGGGGTGAAGGTGTTCCTGAAGCACAGCGTCACCGGTTTTGAACACAACACCCTGCAAGTGCGTGACCCCGGCGGCGATACGCTGTCGCTGGAAACTGACCAGGTGTTGGTAGCCGTTGGTCGCAAACCCAACACCCAGGGCTGGAACCTCGAAGCCTTGAACCTGGACATGAACGGCTCGGCGATCAAGATCGACAGCCGCTGCCAGACCAGCATGCGCAATGTATGGGCGATCGGCGATCTCAGCGGTGAGCCGATGCTCGCCCACCGCGCCATGGCCCAGGGCGAAATGGTTGCCGAACTGATCAGCGGTAAATCCCGCGAATTCAACCCGGCCGCGATCCCGGCGGTGTGCTTCACCGACCCGGAACTGGTGGTGGTCGGCAAGACCCCGGACGAGGCCAAGGCCGCAGGGCTGGACTGCATCGTGTCGAGCTTCCCGTTCGCCGCCAATGGCCGGGCCATGACCCTGGAGTCGAAAACCGGCTTCGTGCGGGTGGTGGCGCGTCGCGACAATCACCTGATCGTCGGCTGGCAGGCGGTGGGCGTTGGCGTCTCGGAACTGTCCACCGCCTTCGGCCTGAGCCTGGAAATGGGCTCACGCCTGGAAGACGTGGCAGGCACCATCCACGCCCACCCGACCCTCGGCGAAGCGGTACAGGAAGCGGCACTGCGGGCCCTGGGGCATGCGTTGCACCTTTGAGACCGCGGTGGCGCCATCGCAAGCTCCCACAAGGGATCGGCATTCGACAGGGCAACACGGTCGAATGTGGGAGCCGGGCTTGCCCGCGATGACGGTGGATCGGCCAACCAGGATGTCGAATGGTCCACCTACCCCGCTCCCACACAAGCCAAGAATGAAGTATTGTTGCGCCCATCCAGAAATAAACCATAGGCCTGCCTTCGACCAGGCGGTTGACAAAAGATAGAGGGTGTCATGGGTAACGAAAGCATCAATTGGGACAAGCTGGGTTTTGACTACATCAAGACCGACAAGCGTTTCCTCCAGACCTGGAAGGACGGCGCCTGGCAAGAAGGCACCCTGACCGACGACAACGTGCTGCACATCAGCGAGGGCTCCACCGCCCTGCACTACGGCCAGCAATGCTTTGAAGGCCTCAAGGCCTACCGCTGCAAGGACGGTTCGATCAACCTGTTCCGCCCGGACCAGAACGCCGCGCGCATGCAGCGCAGCTGTGGCCGCCTGCTGATGCCGCAAGTGCCGACCGACGCCTTTATCGAAGCCTGTAAGGAAGTGGTCCGCGCCAACGAACGTTTCATCCCGCCGTACGGCACCGGCGGCGCGCTGTACCTGCGCCCGTTCGTGATCGGCACCGGTGACAACATCGGCGTGCGTACTGCGCCGGAGTTCATCTTCTCGATCTTCTGCATCCCGGTAGGCGCCTACTTCAAGGGTGGCCTGACCCCGCACAACTTCCTGATTTCCGGCTACGACCGTGCCGCGCCGAACGGCACCGGTGCGGCCAAGGTCGGTGGCAACTACGCCGCCAGCCTGATGCCCGGCTCCCTGGCGAAAAAAGCCAACTTCGCCGACTGCATCTACCTCGACCCGGCCACCCACTCGAAAATCGAAGAAGTCGGCTCGGCCAACTTCTTCGGCATCACCCACGACAACAAGTTCGTCACCCCGAACTCGCCGTCGGTGTTGCCAGGCATCACCCGCCTGTCGCTGATCGAGCTGGCGAAATCGCGCCTGGGCCTGGAAGTGGTTGAAGGCGACGTGCTGATCGACAAGCTGTCGGACTTCAAGGAAGCCGGCGCCTGCGGTACCGCTGCCGTGATCACCCCGATCGGTGGCATTGAGTACAAAGACAAACTGCACGTGTTCTACAGCGAAAAAGAAGTCGGCCCGGTCACCCAGCAGCTTTATAAAGAGCTGACCGGCGTGCAGTCCGGTGACGTTGAAGCGCCTGAGGGTTGGATCGTCAAGGTCTAATCAACAAGCAGCCAGCAACAGCACAAAACCAAAATGTGGGAGCGGGCTTGCTCGCGAAAGCGGAGTGTCAGTCGACAGATTTATTGACTGACCCACCGCCTTCGCGAGCAAGCCCGCTCCCACATTTGATTTCAGTGCTTGGAAAATCGGGTTCAGACTTTATCCGTCGGGATGTTTTCCAGGATCTTCTTGCCCATGCTGATCCGCGGCTCTGCGCCATAACCCAGCGCCTCGTAAAACCCCATCACCGCGTCATTGCCGCTGGTGATCTGCAGATTGATCTTCATACAGCCCAAGGCGGTCAACGCCTGCTCCGCATGCCGCACCAACGAGGCGCCCAGGCCCTGGCGGCGATAGTCGTTATGCACCGCCACCGAATACAACCAGCCGCGATGCCCGTCGTAGCCGGCGAGGATGGTGCCGATCACCGCCTTCTTGTCAGTGGCCACGAAGAACAAGCCATCGTTGACCGCCAGCTTCTTGTCGATCGCCAGGCCCGGCGTGTTGTGCGCCGCGTCATAACCAAACGCCGCCTGCCACAGCGCCACCACCTGCGCCCGATGAGGGCGGTCGCGATAGGCGCCGATGGGATGGCGAGATGACAACGCCTTCTCCATCACCAGCGTGCGCTCATTGCCATGGTAGACATCGCGCACCGTGTGAAAACCCAACTTGGTGTAGAACGGCTCGGCGGTCAGCGAAGACGGCACATGCAGCGATGTCACCCCGGCTTCCCGGGCGCGCAGTTCGATTTCGATCATCAGCAAGCGCCCGATGCCCTGCCCTTGCAGAGCCGGATTGACGAACACCGAGCGCACCACGTTGGCATCAAGCGCGGCAGTGGCAACAATCACGTCATCCTGGATGGCTACCAGTACCGTTCGACGCGCAAGCAATCCCACGACAGCCTCGGGAGTAAAGTTGCTCGCCACCCGCGCAATCACGTCGGCCGGGTAATCCCGGGCGTTGCTGTCATGCAGGGCCGCCAGGATTACCTGGCTGATGCCCTCCGCATCGGTGGTTTGGGCGAGACGAACTTCAGTGGGCATGGTTTCTCCATCCAGACAAAAATACCTCAAGCCACACAATACCAATGTGGGAGCGGGCTTGCTCGCGAATGCGGTGTGTCAGTCAGCATTGATTTGACTGATGAACCGCCTTCGCGAGCAAGCCCGCTCCCACATTTTGACCTCCATTTCCCTTAACAGCCGATTCGGCTGCCACCCCCCACTTTTCAGCTTTCCCGGCTGAGCCACCCCCTCACTTCAGCCGGGATTCTTCCTTCACACCGCACAAAATAGCTCACTGCCCAACCCCATGGACCCGTGCACCCATGCAAACCACCAACACCGTCCTGATGATCCGCCCGGCGCACTTCGCGTTTAACCCGGACACCGCGATCAACAACCGCTTCCAGCGTGCGCCCCTCGACCCGTTGGCCGCGCAGCAGAAAGCGCTGGAAGAGTTCGACGGCTACGTCGACACCCTGCGCCACCACGGCGTGGAAGTGCTGGTGGTACAAGACACACCGGCCCCCCACACCCCGGATTCGATCTTCCCCAACAACTGGTGGAGCAGCCACGCCGACGGCAGCCTGGTGCTGTACCCGATGGAAGGCCAGAACCGCCGGCTGGAACGCAACAAGGGCGTGCTGCAAGTACTGGAGCAACGCTTTGCGATCCACAACACCATCGACCTATGCCACCTCGAACAACAAAACATCTTCCTCGAAGGCACCGGCAGCATGGTCCTCGACCGCCAGCATCGCATCAGCTACGCCTGCCACTCCGGGCGCACGCATCAGGATGCCCTGCGCCAGTTCGCCGAACGCCTGGGTTATCAGGTCTGCGTGTTCCACGCCGTCGACCGCTACAACGCGCCGATCTACCACAGCAACGTGATGATGAGCGTCGGCCGCGACCTCTCCGTGGTGTGCCTGCAAGCCCTGCCCGACGACCGCGAGCGCCAGGCCCTGGAACACTCCCTGCGCGACACCGGAAAAGACATCGTCGCCCTGGACTTCGACCAACTGGAAGCCTTCGCCGGCAACATGCTCGAAGTCCACGACCGCGACGGCCAGCCGCTGCTGGTGATGTCTGCCAGCGCCTGGGGCTCGCTCAAGCCGGCCCAGCGCCAGCATGTGGAACGCCACACCCGCCCGGTGGTGGTGAACATCGACAACATCGAACGCATCGGCGGCGGCAGTGCCCGCTGCATGTTGGCCGAAGTGCATCTGCCAACCCGCCCCTCATTTCAATAAGGAGTCTTCCCATGACCCGTTATATCGACGTCAACGACTTGAGCTACCTGGTTTCGCAAAAAGGCCTGCAGACCTGCATCACCGAGATGGCCGAATACATCCGCACCGACTACCTGCGCTGGCAAGACTTTGAAAAATGCGCACGCCTGGCCAACCACTCCCCCGAGGGTGTGATCGAGCTGATGCCGGTGTCCGACGCCTCGCTGTACGCCTTCAAGTACGTCAACGGTCACCCGAAAAACACCCAGAGCGGCATGCTCACCGTGATGGCCTTCGGCGCCCTGGGCGATGTCGACACCGGCCGGCCGGTGCTGCTCGCCGAAATGACCCTGACCACCGCGATCCGCACCGCCGCCACCTCGGCCCTGGTGGCGCGCTACCTGGCCCGGGACAACAGCCGCAGCATGGCGCTGATTGGCAACGGCTCCCAGAGCGAGTTCCAGGCCCTGGCCTTCCACGCGATGCTGGGCATCAATGAGATCCGCCTGTTCGACATCGATGCCAAGGCCACCGCCAAACTGGCGGCCAACCTGAAAGCCTTCCCGGCGATCAAGGTGATTCTGGCCGGCAGCGTGGCCGAAGCCGTGAAAGGCGCCGACATCGTCACCACCGTCACTGCCGACAAGGCCTACGCCACCATCCTCACGGACGAGATGATCGAACCAGGCATGCACCTGAATGCCGTCGGCGGCGACTGCCCCGGCAAGACCGAACTGGACCGACGAATCGTCGAACGTGCCCGCGTGATCGTCGAGTACGAACCGCAAAGCCGTATCGAAGGTGAAATCCAGCACATGCCGGAAGATTCGCCAGTTACCGAGCTGTGGCAGGTGATCAACGGCCAGGCGCCGGGCCGCGAAAACGCGCGTCAGGTCACCCTGTTCGACTCGGTGGGTTTTGCCATCGAAGACTACTCCGCCCTGCGTTACGTGCTGGACGTGGCCAAGGCCTTGGACGTAGGCAGCGAACTGGAACTGGTGCCGGATCTTGCCGACCCCAAGGACCTGTTTGCCCGCCTGGCACAGGCGCCGGCCGCACAGCAGAAAAAGCGCGCCTGAGACCGCTCTGGCCTGCCGCTTTGCGTGAGAGGCAGGCGGAAAAAAACCCGACCGACAAGCCGATTTAGCGGGTGTCACAGCCGTTTCCGCTGTGACCCGCGTTTTAACAGCACATTCCGCGCGCCGCGACAGGGGTAAACGACACAAAAAACGCACCCTCTTGAAGCATTCTCTCTGACAAGAAACAACCCAATGTGGCGAGGGAGCTTGCTCCCGCTGGAGTGCGTAGCGCTCCCAGGATTTTGGGGCCGCTGCGCAGCCCAGCGGGAGCAAGCTCCCTCACCACAAAAGACAACTCACCCCAAAAAAATCGCTCAGCTTCAACTTTTCCACTGCCCTGACATCAATTACAAAATATAGGGAATACACATGACTCCGCTTCGATCACTTTTCGCTGCGCTGCTCCTGCCATTGGCCGCCACAGCTGCCCAGGCTCAGGAATGGAAAGAAATCCGCTTTGGGGTCTTCCCCGAATACCCACCGTTTGAATCGGTGGCCGCCGACGGCAGCCTGCAAGGTTTCGACATCGACCTGGGCAACGCCATCTGCGCCAAGCTTGAAGTCAAATGTGTGTGGGTGCACAACGAATTCGACGGCATGATCCCGGCCCTGCGCGCACGCAAGTTCGACGCCATCATGTCCTCCATGGCCGTGACCCCGGCCCGCCAGAAAGTCATCGACTTCAGCGACCGCCTGTTCCTCAGCCCGACCTCGGTGATCACCCGCAAAAGCGCCGACTTCGGCGACACCCCCGAATCCCTGAAAGGCAAGCAAGTCGGCGTGCTGCAAGGCTCGCTGCAAGAAGCCTACGCCCGTGCGCACCTGGCCAAGCTCGGCGCCCAGATCAAGGCGTACCAGTCCCAGGAACAGAACTACGCCGACCTGCAAAACGGGCGCCTGGACGCCACCCTGACCGACAAGCTCGAAGCCCAGCTCAACTTCCTGTCCAAGCCTGAGGGCGCCGACTTCAAGACCGGCCCGGCCTTCAAGGACCCGACCCTGCCGCTCGACATCGCCATGGGCCTGCGCAAGAACGACAAGGACCTGCAAGAGCTGATCAACAAAGGCATCGCCGCCGTCCAGGCCGATGGCACCTACACACAGATCCAGAAGAAGTACTTCGGCGATCAGGATATCTACAACGAGTGACGCCTCCTGTGGGCGCGAGCTTGTGTGGGAGCGGGCTTGCTCGCGAAGACAGAGTGTCAGTCAATACATGTGTGACTGACCCACCGCTTTCGCGAGCAAGCCCACTCCCACACAAACCCGCTCCCACAGTAAATCTCTGCGCTCCATCGAGATACTTCCCATGAATGAATTCCTCAACTTGCAGGGCTTCGGCCCGCTGCTGGCTCAGGGTGCCTGGATGACGGTCAAGCTGGCGTTCCTGGCGCTGGTGCTGAGCCTGTCCCTGGGCCTGATCGCCGCGGGTGCCAAGCTCTCCAGCGTCAAGCTGCTGCGGGTCCCGGCCACGCTCTACACCACACTGATCCGCAGCGTGCCGGACCTGGTGCTGATCCTGCTGATCTTCTACAGCCTGCAACTGTGGCTGAACGACCTGAGCGAAATGCTCGGCTGGGCCTACTTCGAAATCGACCCGTTCACCGCCGGCGTGCTCACCCTCGGCTTTATCTACGGTGCGTACTTCACCGAAAACTTTCGCGGGGCAATTCTCAGCGTGCCGGCCGGCCAACTCGAAGCCGCGACCGCCTACGGCCTGAGCCGCTGGCAGCGGTTTCGCCTGGTGCTGTTCCCGCAACTGATGCGCTTCGCCCTGCCGGGCCTGGGCAATAACTGGTTGGTGCTGCTCAAGTCCACGGCGCTGGTGTCAATCATCGGCCTGTCGGACCTGGTCAAGGCCGCGCAAAACGCCGGCAAGACCACCAACGACCCGCTGTATTTCCTGATCCTTGCGGGCTTGGTGTACCTGGTGATCACCACCCTCTCCAACCGCATCTTCAAGCGCCTGGAACGGCGCTACAACGTGGGCATCAAGGGGATGGCGCGATGATCGAACTGATCCAGCAATACGGCCTGGCCTACCTGTTCACCGACGGCAACGGCTTTTCCGGGGTGGCGATGACCCTGTGGCTGTTCATCATCTCGGTGGTGCTGGGCTTCTTCCTGTCGATCCCGCTGGCGATCGCACGAGTGTCAGAGCACTTCTGGGTTCGCTGGCCGGTGGAGGTCTATACCTACCTGTTTCGCGGCACGCCGCTGTATATCCAGTTGCTGATTTGCTACACCGGCCTCTACGGCCTGGAGGTGGTGCAAGACAACGCCCTGCTCAACCAGTTTTTCCGCAATGCGCTGAACTGCACGCTGCTGGCGTTTGTACTGAACACCTGCGCCTACACCGTGGAAATCTTCGCCGGGGCGATCCGTAACATCCCCCACGGCGAGATCGAAGCGGCCAAGGCCTACGGCCTGCACGGCTGGCGCCTGAACCTGTTTGTGGTGGTGCCCGCTGCACTGCGCCGGGCGCTGCCGGCCTACAGCAACGAAATGATCCTGATGCTGCACGCCACGTCGCTGGCGTTCACCGCCACCATCGCCGACATCCTCAAGGTGGCCCGCGATGCCAACGCCGAGACGTTCCTGACGTTCCAGGCCTTCGGCATCGCGGCCCTGTTGTACATGCTGCTGTCCTTTGCACTGGTGGGCCTGTTTCGACTGGCCGAACGTCGCTGGATGCGTTTTCTTGTTCCTACCCGAGGCTAACCCATGAATCAGTCCGCGCAGGCCCTGGCCACTTACCCCACCGATGCACGCCCTGCCACCAAACCGGTGGTGGTGGCCGAAAACGCCAACGTCAAACTCCAGGTCGAAGGCCTGCACAAACGCTATGGCGAACATGAGGTGCTCAAGGGCGTCTCACTGAACGCGCGTAACGGCGACGTGATCAGCCTGATCGGCGCCAGCGGCTCCGGCAAAAGCACGATGCTGCGCTGCATCAACTTCCTCGAACAGCCCGACGCCGGGGTCATCACCCTGGACGGCATCAGCATCGAAATGCAACAAGGCCGCGCCGGCACCCGCGCGCCGCACCAGGCGCAGTTGCAGAACCTGCGCACCCGCCTGGCCATGGTGTTCCAGCACTTCAACCTGTGGAGCCACATGACCGTGCTGGAAAACATCACCATGGCCCCGCGCCGGGTGCTGGGCGTAAGCGCCGTCGAGGCAGAAAAACGCGCACGCCTGTACCTCGACAAGGTCGGGCTGCCGGGCCGGGTGGCGGACCAATACCCGGCATTCCTCTCTGGCGGCCAGCAACAGCGCGTGGCCATCGCCCGGGCCCTGGCGATGGAACCGGAGATCATTCTGTTCGACGAACCCACCTCGGCGCTCGACCCTGAACTTGTAGGAGAAGTCCTTAAAGTCATACAGACGTTGGCAGAGGAAGGTCGTACCATGCTCATGGTCACCCACGAAATGGGCTTTGCCCGTCAGGTGTCCAGCCAAGTGCTGTTTCTGCACCAGGGCCGTGTCGAGGAACAAGGCCCAGCGGAAATTCTCGACCAGCCAAACAGCGAACGCTTGCAGCAATTTCTTTCCAACCGATTGAAGTGAACACCAGACACCATGGATACCAAGGCCACCGGACCCAACGCTTCCCCTGTGCTGGACCGCATCGATGAAGCCATCATCGACGTGTTACGGCACCAGGGGCGCATCACCTACGAAAAACTCTCGTCGCTGGTGCACCTGACGCCCAGGCCGTGCCTGGAGCGGGTGCGCAAGCTGGAGCGACGCGGGATCATCCGGGGTTATGGGGCGATCATCGATGTGCAGATGGTTTCGCCGGGGCTGTCACTGCTGGTGCTGGTGGCCCTCTCCAACCAGAGCGGGCGCTCGGCGCAGAAGGCATTCGAGGCGTGTGTAAAAGCCTGCCCACAAGTGTTCGAATGCCAACTGATCAGCGGGCCGTTCGACTACAGCCTGCGCATGCGCTGCCGGGACATGGAGCACTACCGCGTGCTGACGGAAACCTGGCTCAACAATGATGAATTGCACATCGATAAATTGGTGGCGCATCCGGAGTTGGCGGTGGTGAAAAATACCGCCACTGAACTGGCCTGAACCCGCCCCTACAGGCAAAAGAGATCAAATGTGGGAGCGGGCTTGCTCGCGAATGCGGTGTGTCAGCAGCACATTTAGCGACTGATACACCGCATTCGGGAGCAAGCCCGCTCCCACATTTAACCGTGCCCGCTTGAGATTCTTTTACCCGGCTTGGCCCCAATCATCTTCGCCTGCCCATCCCGCTGCTTGCCCGTACGTGCCTCGCTGATCAACCCCGGGATCAGCTTGCCTTCCGGCAGATTCTTCCAGAACCGACTCGGCAAATGCCCCTCCATCACCTTGGGATTCAACCGCGCCGGGTTAAAGATATGGCTGTAATACGTCAGCCACATCGCACTGTGGGGATCCTCGACATTCTGCGCCAACTGCTGCCACTCCACCGGGCATTGCCGCCGATGAATCAACTGTTCCCCGTCGTAATAAACCCCATCCAGGGGCGTGGCGATCATCCAGCGATGGCGCCCCATGCGCCCGACAAAATGCTGGCTGGCCACCTTCAAGATATCGTGGGCCGGCTCATGCCACGCCACGTACTCCGGCAACTGCGGCCCCGCCTCTGCCGGCAATGCGATAAACCGCACAAACGCATGCAGATGATGGGCCTCGCGCTGCACCTGCTTGATCCGCCGCTGCAACTCACTGCCCAGCTTGTCCCCCGACATCATCGCCGTACGGTCCCCATGGCTGACGCGCCATAGCACCTCATACAACAGGCTCCAGCGCTGTTCACCGTGATAACACGCGGCAGACTCCAGCAGCTCCAGCAGCGCCTTGGGAATCCGCGCCTGGAACGGCCCGCACTCGGCCGGGTACTGCTCGTCCGTCGCAAACAGGTCCGCTACCTCGGCCACGCCCCAACTCACCAGGCTGGGGTCGATCTGATGGCTGAGCAACCAGCGCGCCTGCTCGCGCCAGGTGCCGAACAGGTTGTCGCATTCCAGGCTGATCATCCCCAAAGCCCCATTTGCTGGGGCTGCGGGCGGTCGCGCAGTTGTTCGCGCAGCAGCACGCTGGTGCTTTCCGCTTGCTGTGGGTGGTAGTCACTGGTGATAAAAAACGGCTTGGCCTTGGCCAGCACGCAACGCATGCGCGCCAGGTCTTCGAAGCGGATCTTGCGCTGGCGACGCAGGTCTACCAGCCGTTGGGTGGTGCGCAGGCCGATCCCGGGAATGCGCGCAATAAGCGTTGGTTCAGCGCGGTTCAAGTCCAGCGGGAACACCTCGCGGTGCTCCAAGGCCCAGGCCAGCTTGGGGTCGATATCCAGGGCCAGGTCACCCGGCCCTTCGAATAGCTCATTGGCGCTGAAACCGTAACTGCGCAACAGGAAATCCGCCTGGTACAAACGGTGCTCACGCATCAACGGTGGCGCCGCCAGGGGCACGCTTTTCGGGCTGTTGGGAATCGGGCTGAACGCCGAGTAATACACCCGGCGCAATTTGAAATTGCCGTACAGCGCCTCGGCGCTGTGGAGGATGGTGCTGTCGTCGGTGTCATCGGCGCCGACGATCATCTGCGTGCTTTGCCCGGCCGGGGCGAAACGCGGCGCGCGCGGTTCGTTAAGCACGGTCTGTTCACCGGTATAGATGGTCTGCATCGCCTGCTTGATCGAGACAATCTGCTTCTCGGGCGCCAGGATTTGCAGGCTCTTGTCGGTCGGCAACTCGATGTTCACGCTGAGCCGATCGGCATAGCGCCCGGCTTCGGCGATCAGTGCCGGGTCGGCTTCGGGAATGGTCTTGAGGTGGATATAGCCGCGAAAGTCATGCTCTTCGCGCAGGAGTTTGGCGACCCGCACCAATTGCTCCATGGTGTAGTCGGCCGAACGGATGATGCCGGAGCTGAGAAACAGCCCGCTGACGCAATTGCGCCGGTAAAAGTCGAGGGTCAGGGTCACCACCTCCTCAGGGCTGAAGCGTGCACGGGGCACGTCGCTGGAGCGGCGGTTGACGCAATATTGGCAGTCGTAGAGGCAGAAATTGGTCAGCAGTACCTTGAGCAAGGACACGCAGCGCCCGTCGGGCGTGTAGCTGTGGCAGATGCCCATGCCATCAGTGGAACCCAGCCCCGCCTTGCCTTCCGAGCTGCGCTTGGGCGCGCCGCTGCTGGCGCAGGAGGCGTCGTACTTGGCGGCGTCGGCGAGGATGCTGAGTTTTTCGATCAACTGCATGAGGCTTCTACCGATACTGGTTTTTTGTACAGTATCAGCAGCTACGCCCCAATTCCAGTGCCGTCTGTAGGAGCGAGCTTGCTCGCGACAAACCTGAGAGCGCTGCGTTGAATCAGGATGCCAACGTCATCGTTGACGACCTTCGCGAGCAAGCGCGCTCCTACAGTGGGCAGTGGGCGGTCCTCAGCTAGCGGTCGCCAGCAAGAGATCCTGCACCGAACGGCTCTTGCCGCGGCTGCGGTCGTGCTCGTACAGCGACGCAGCAATCTCGTCGGCACGAATCGGCAGGATCGACAACAAGGTGTCGCTCAAGCCATGGCTGGCCTGGCTGAAGCCCTGCATGTAGATGCCGGCCTTGCAGCGCTCGTCGGTGACAATGCGGTAGTCGCGGCTGACGTCGAAGTCGCCCATATAGTCCGCCAACGGTGCCAGCAACTGGCGGTGCATCTGGCGCTCGTAACCGGTAGCCAACACCACGGCATCGTAGTGATTCAGGCTGGTTTCGCCGGTGGCGTTGTTGCGCAACGCCAACTCGACACCCAGCGGCCCGGCCGTGGCTTTTTCCACGGTGGTCAGGGTGCGGAACGCGTGACGGGCGATGCCGGAGACTTTCTGACGGTAGAAGATCCCGTAGATGCGCTCGATCAGGTCCAGGTCCACCACTGAGTAGTTGGTGTTGTGGTACTCGTTGACCAGGCGCTCGCGCTCACTGCCGTTCTGCTGGAACACCAGGTCGGTGAATTCCGGCGAGAACACTTCGTTGACGAACGGGCTGTCATCGGCGGGCTTGAGGGCGGAGCCGCGCAGGATCATGTCGACCTGTACCGACGGGAAGCTGTCGTTGAGGTCGATAAAGGCTTCGGCCGCGCTCTGGCCGCCGCCGATGATCGCGATGCGCATCGGCTTGCCGTCGACACACGGCTGCTTGGCCATGCGCTCCAGGTATTGGGAGTGATGGAACACCCGCCCGTCATCCTTGAGCCCCTTGAACGACGCCGGAATACGCGGCGTGCCACCAGCGCTGACCACCACCGAACGGGTGGTGCGCACATGCTGCTCACCCTGGGCATCCCGGGAAATCACCCGCAGCGCCTCGACCTGCTGCTGATGCAGGATCGGCTCGATGGCCAGCACTTCCTCGCCATAACGGCTCTGCGCCTGGAACTGCCCCGAGACCCAGCGCAGGTAGTCGTTGTACTCCATGCGGCACGGATAAAAGGTGCCCAGGTTGATGAAGTCCACCAGTCGGCCGTGGGCTTTCAGGTAATTGACGAACGAATACGGGCTGGTGGGGTTGCGCAGGGTCACCAGGTCCTTGAGGAAGGAAATCTGCAATTCACTCTGGGTCACCAGGGTGTTGCCGTGCCAGCGGTAGTCGGCCTGCTTGTCGAGAAACAGCACGTCCAGTTTGCCCTGGGCTTTCTCACGCTCCTGCAGGGCGATGGCCAGCGCCAGGTTCGAAGGGCCGAAACCAATACCGATCAGGTCGTGAACGGCGGGCGATGCAATTGCCTGTGTCATTCCAGTGTCCTCTGGATAAGCCCCGTGGCGGTGGGGGCGGGAAAGCCTCAGAGACCTGAAGGCACAGCAACAGGTCGTGTGTTGATAGGAGACGAGGACAATGAAAAAAAATTTAGCTGGCGCTGGAATCAGTGCGCGTCCCACTCGCGCATGCGCACCCGGCAATGCTTCATGGCATTGACGATGTGCTTTTCCACCAACGCGCGGGAAATGCTCAGGCGCTCGGCGATTTGCAGGTGGGACAGACCGTCAAGCTTGCGCAGCAGGAAGCTGTCACGGCAAAGCGACGGCAGTTCGGCCAGGGCGCGCTCGAGCATCTCCAGGCGCTGGCCGTGATCCAGGCTGTGGTGAGGCGAAGACAGCGAAAAACGCTCTTCGCTGTCGAGTACTTCCAGGGGTTCGGCCTGGCGCAACGCGTTGCGCCGATGGCCATCTATCACCAGGTTCAGTGCGGTGCGATAGAGAAAGGCGCGAGGCTGTTCGATCGGCGTATCACTGGCGCGCTCCAGTACTCGCACATAAGCGTCATGCACCACATCTTCGGCCACCTGACGGTTGCCCAGCTTGGCGTTAAGGAAACACACCAGCTCGCGATAGTAGTTTTCCAACATGACTCCCGACCGCCTGGAGGCGGAATTAGGTCCTTTGAATACGAAGTTAACAGCCGATTCGGTGACGCAGCTCGATGATGGCAGTTTGAGGCGCGTGTAATTTATAGTAATTCTCATCTACTTTTAAACAAGACTTGCATCGCCAGGCAATTATTTTGCCTCCGCACACCTGTAACCGCATATGTAACGGCCTAAATCCCCGGGCAATTTCCTCGTCTACCTGTCAGCTTCCCGCTCCTGCGGGCCGATCTTTCCTGGCTGGAACTCTGCATGAAACGTCCTCGACCTGCCCGACGCGCGCTGTTTGTCATTACGTGCCTGATTCCCATTATTGCCGTGGCGGCCTGGCAGGTCCTGCCGCCGGGCCGGGACAATCTGGCGACCGTCACCGTGACGCGTGGCGATATCGAAAGCAGCGTCACGGCCTTGGGCACCCTGCAACCCCGGCGCTATGTGGACGTGGGCGCGCAGGCGTCCGGGCAAATCCAGAAGATCCACGTTGAAGCCGGCGATCAGGTCAACGAAGGCCAATTGCTGGTGGAGATCGACCCCTCGACGCAAAAAGCCAAGCTCGATGCCAGCCGCTTTGCCATCGAAAACCTGCAGGCCCAGTTGCAGGAGCAACGGGCCCAGCACGAACTCGCCCGCCAGAAGTACCAGCGCCAGCAACGCCTGGAGGCCGGTAACGCCACTCGTGAAGAAGACGTGCAAACCGCCAAGGCCGAACTGAGTGCCACCCAGGCCCGGGTCGAGATGTTCCAGGCGCAGATCCGCCAGGCCAGGGCCAGCCTGCGCAGCGACGAAGCGGAACTGGGCTACACCCGCATCTATGCGCCGATGAGCGGCACCGTGGTCGCGGTGGACGCCCGGGAAGGCCAGACCCTCAACGCCCAGCAGCAAACCCCGCTGATCCTGCGGATCGCCAAGCTGTCACCAATGACCGTGTGGGCCGAGGTCTCGGAAGCGGATATCGGCCACGTCAAACCCGGCATGACCGCCTACTTCACCACCTTGAGCGGCGGTGCCCGGCGCTGGAGCAGTACCGTACGGCAGATTTTGCCGATCCCGCCCAAGCCGCTCAACGAAACCAGCCAGGGCAGCGGCAGCCCCAGCAGTGCCGGCAAAAGCGGCACCGGCCGAGTGGTGCTGTACACGGTGCTGCTGGATGTTGATAACACCGACAACGCCTTGATGGCCGAAATGACTACCCAAGTGTTCTTCGTCGCAGGCCAGGCGCAGAACACCCTCACCGCCCCTGTTGCCGCCCTGCAAGGCCGTATTGGCGCCGACAAGCAGATCGCCCGCGTGGTGGCGAAAAACGGCAACATTGAACTGCGCGAAATCCGCCTGGGCATCAGCGACCGCCTGCGAGTCCAGGTGCTGGAAGGCCTGAACGAAGGCGATCACCTGCTGATCGGCCCGGCCGATGGCAGCGGGGGTTGAATGTCGACCCCACTGATCGAACTCAAGGGCATCCGCAAATCCTACGGCGGCGGCGACACACCCCAGGTTGACGTGCTGCGCGGCATCGACCTGGCGATCCATGCCGGTGAATTCGTGGCGATTGTCGGCGCCTCCGGCTCCGGCAAATCCACGCTGATGAACATCCTCGGCTGCCTCGACCGCCCCACCGAGGGCGACTACCTGTTCGCCGGGGAGAACGTCGCCCAACTGGACAGTGACGAACTCGCCTGGCTGCGCCGCGAAGCCTTTGGTTTTGTGTTCCAGGGCTACCACCTGATCCCTTCCGGCTCGGCCCAGGAAAACGTCGAAATGCCGGCGATCTATGCCGGTATCAGCGCCGCCGAACGCCACGCCCGCGCCAACGCCCTGCTGACTCGTTTGGGCCTGGCCGAACGCACCGCCAATCGCCCGCACCAGCTTTCCGGCGGCCAACAGCAACGGGTGTCAATTGCCCGCGCATTGATGAACGGCGGGCATATCATCCTCGCCGACGAGCCTACCGGCGCACTCGACAGCCACAGCGGCGCCGAGGTCATGACCCTGCTGGACGAACTGGCCAGCCAGGGCCATGTGGTGATCCTGATCACCCACGACCGCGAAGTGGCGGCGCGGGCCAACCGCATCATCGAGATTCGCGATGGGCTGATCATCAGCGACTCCGCCGACACCAGCAAGACGGCCCCCGTGGCCATCTCGGGCGCCTTGCAAGCCGTGGACCTGCGCCAGCGCCTGGCCGATGGCGCCGAGCACAACGGTGCCTGGAAAGCCGAGTTGCTGGACGCCGTGCAAGCCGCCTGGCGGGTGATGTGGATCAACCGCTTTCGCACCGCGCTGACGTTGCTGGGGATCATCATCGGCGTCGCGTCGGTGGTGGTGATGCTGGCGGTGGGCGAAGGCAGCAAGCGCCAGGTCATGGCGCAGATGGGCGCCTTTGGCTCCAATATCCTCTACGTCAGCGGGTCGGCACCCAACCCGCGCACGCCACCCGGCGTGATCACCCTCAACGACGTGGCCGCCCTGGCGGCCCTGCCTCAGGTCAGGCGCATCATGCCGGTGAATGGCGCAGAGGCCGGGGTTCGCTTTGGCAACGTCGACCACATGGCCTATGTCGGCGGCAATGACACCAACTTCCCGGCAATCTTCAACTGGCCGGTGGTCGAGGGTAGCTACTTCACCGAGGCCGACGAGCGCGCCGGAGCCACGGTGGCCGTGATCGGCAAGCGGGTACGGGACAAGCTGTTCAAGGATCAGGTCGATCCGATCGGACAATACATCCTGATCGAAAACGTTCCGTTCCAGGTGGTCGGTGTGCTCGCCGAAAAAGGCGCCAGCTCCGGCAACAAGGACAGCGATGACCGTATCGCCATCCCCTACTCCGCCGCCAGCGTGCGCCTATTCGGCAGCTACAACCCCGAATACGTAGTGATTGCCGCTGCCGACGCGCGCAACGTGCACGACGCCGAACAGGCCATCAACCAGTTGTTGCTGCGCCTGCACAACGGCAAGCATGACTTTGAACTGACCAACAACGCCGCGATGATCCAGGCCGAGGCACGCACCCAGAACACCCTGTCGCTGATGCTCGGCTCGATTGCCGCGATTTCGCTGTTGGTGGGCGGTATCGGCGTGATGAACATCATGCTGATGACCGTGCGCGAACGCACCCGGGAGATCGGCATTCGCATGGCCACCGGCGCACGGCAGCGGGACATCCTGCGTCAGTTCCTTACCGAAGCGGTGATGCTCTCGGTGGTCGGTGGCGTCACCGGCATCGGCCTTGCTCTGCTGGTGGGTGGCGTGCTGATCCTTAGCAACGTGGCCGTCGCATTCTCGATTCCGGCCGCCCTGGGTGCCTTTTTGTGCGCCCTGGTCACCGGCGTCATTTTCGGTTTCATGCCGGCCCGAAAAGCCGCCCGACTTGATCCGGTCAAGGCCCTTACCAGTGAATGATCGCCCTATGAAAGCGCCCCTGACCCTCCTCGCCGCCAGCCTGCTGCTGGCTGCCTGCAGCACCCCCGCACCGCGCCTCGACGCCGGTATGCAAGCACCGCCCGCCTGGCACAGCGCACGCGGCGTAACGGCGCTGCGGGACAACCAGCAATGGTGGGCGACCTTTGCCAGCCGCCAGCTCAACCAACTGATCGAACAGGCCCGCAGTGGCAGTTACGACCTGGCCAGCGCCATGGCCCGGGTGCGCCAGGCCCAGGCCAGCGCGGTGATAGCCGGGGCGCCGTTGCTGCCTGAACTCACCGGCGCGTTCAATGCAAACCGCCAGCAGTTGCTGCGGGGCAATGGCTACAGCCAGCTGGACGCCACCAGCAGCAACAAGGCCGTGGATTACTTTGATGCGCGCCTGAGCGCCACTTACGAAATTGATTTTTGGGGCGGCAAGCGCGCCGCGCGGGACAGCGCCGTGGAGGAAGTGCGCGCCAGCGAGTTCGACCAGGCCACGGTTGAGCTGACCCTGCTCAGCGGCGTTGCAACCAGTTATACCCAGTGGCTGTCATTGTGTGAGCAACTGCGCATTGCTCAACTGAACCTGGACAACGCCCAAAGCGTGTTGAAACTGGTACAAACCCGCCACGATGCAGGCTCCGCTACCGCCCTGGAACTGGCTCAGCAAAAAAGCCTGGTGGCCGCGCAACAACGCCAACTGCCGCTGGCACAACAACAGGCCGACGAGGCCTTGATCAGCCTCGCGGCGCTGTTGGGCAAACCGGTGCAGGACCTGCACCTCGCACCGCAGCCCTTTGCACAGTTGAACTGGCCGAGCATCAGTGCCGGCGTTCCCAGCCAACTGCTCAGCCGCCGGCCCGATATCGCCAGCGCCGAGGCCCGCCTGGCAGCGGCCCAGGCAGACGTCACCGTCGCCCGGGCAGCCATGTTGCCCACCATCACCCTCAGTGCCGACCTTGGCTCGGGCGCCGATAAACTCAGCGACGTATTGCGCAACCCGTTCTACGACCTCACGTCGGGCCTGGTCGCACCGATCTTCAACAATGGCCGTCTGAGCGCCGAACGGAATAAGGCCCACGCACGCCAGGATGAACTGCTGCAGACATACCGGGGCGCGATCATCAATGGCTTTGCCGATGTGGAAAAGGCCCTGAGCAGCATTCGCGGGCTGGATGCGCAGCGCCAGTGGCAGAGCGAGGAATTGAGTGAGGCACAGACCGCCTTTGAGATTGCCCAAAGCCGGTACGAGGCCGGGGCGGAGGACTTGCTGACAGTGCTGGAGACGCAGCGCACGCTCTATGCGGCGCAGGATTTGAATGTGCAATTGCGCCGGTCGCGGCTGAACGCAAGCATTGCGCTGTATAAGGCACTGGGGGGTGGATGGCAGGTGCCAGGCACCATCAACTGAACAACAAAATTCCAATCCAGGAGCCTGGCTTGCCGGCTCCTGCAGTTGAACGACGCACCCTTTAGAGCACCCGCTCCTTGACCTTCAAATGCCGCGCGTACCAAGGCCGCCTGGGCACCTTGCGAAACAACCCGGTCAACGTGTCCTCATCCGCACCGAAGGTAATCCGCAGTGCCAGCTTCATGGTCTCCGGGTCCATCTCCATCGATTTTCCCATCTGCAACCCTGGCGTGGTGCTGCAACCATGGGTATCCGGCCCCAGCCATGGATCATCCACTTCCACCCAGCGCCCCGGCGCAAACCAGGGCACGCCGTTGACCTGCAAGCGGCTCACTTCCCCCGGATGAAAACGCTCATGAGCGCGAAACCAATCCTCGATGCGGTCATCAATCCAACCGTGAAAACGCCAGAACACCGGATTCACATGCGAGGAAAACGGGTCACCCAGAAAGTCATTCTCCGGTGCATACCAACGCCCCGCAAAGTCAGCGGGATCACGCGCAAAAGGCACCGGGGCACCGTTGGACGGGTCACGTGGCACCGAGGCCCAGCGCATATGCAGCCAGTCGTGCAGCCCCAGTTCCACCTCGGAGCCGAACTGCCCTAACGTCAGTTTCGCGAGGTAACGCGGGTCACGGTACTGCGACTCCCAGACCTCGAAATTACTGTGGTAAGTCTCGGCTGCCTTGATATCGCTGACCCACTGGGTGTACGCGCTGTCATTCGCCGCCCTCCAGGTGGGCGGTAGCGCAAAACCGTCATGGTTGTCGAAATAGCGGACAAACCCTTGGCGATCACGCTCCAGCCCCGGTTGCGGCTGCGGGAAGTATGCCCACGATGGCAAATCCTGCATCGAACGGGCGGCGCCGAGCATGTGCCGGTGCATGAAAAAGAAGTCGATACCCGAACCGTTGCGATCCTTGCGCGCCCCACGGGCATCGCGCTCGTTGTCACGTGGGCCCGGCTGCCAGCCGATCCCCCGCAAGGCATTGCGCTTGTCTTCAGAGAGTTTATGCCACTGGTCACGAGAGGCGTGCCAGAGCTGGTGAAACAGACGGTGTTCAGGAGCAATCAGCCAGGCCAGTAACGTTGGGTTGAGACCAATGCGCTCACGGGCTTCGGGAAACAGCTGCTTGGTGGCGACAAAATGGTTGTCTTGTTCGAGCAGGGCCAATGGCCGATCCAGGCTGAGGACTTGCCCACTCAGGGTGCCGCTGCCAGCGTTACCGAACTCGGCCCAGACTTCATCGAGGGTCATTTTGAATTCATAGGCAGGAGCACCGTCCGCTGCATCGCGGTCGATCAGGCGCCAATACAGATGCGCCCCGTCGCCCGTAGCCAGGTCACCCAGCACACGGTAGCGCGGTTCGCCGTCGGCACGCAGCTGTTCGGCGGTGTCCAGGTAGCCACGCAGGCCACGCCCTCGCGGTGCGATGTCGAGGAGCAATTCCAGGCCGTCCAGGGGCAAGCCGTTCAGACCTGCATCGCGCCCTGCCAACCGCACACTCCAGACGCCGCGCAGGCTGTCCGCCAAATGCTGGCCGGCGGTGTCTGCCAGGTCGACCGTGGCTTCGCCGGGGGTAATCGGAAACTCTTCACGCGTCAGCTCGCGATGGGCATAAAAGGCCGCAGGCACTGCAGCGCCAGTCAGCGCCAGGCCGGCGATAAACCCTCGTCGAGAAATCGTCATTGCTTTACCTGTGTCAGCCATCAAGCAGGCTTTATCCAAGCTAGAACGTTCGCTGACAGGGGAAATTTAGCACCGCCGGCAACACGCCTAAATTTTCTCGCCCATCGCTCGTTCATCCCAGATAGCAAAGGCCTCAACTGACTGAGATGGCAATGACAAAACCACGTTCGAAAAAGGCGTTGTACCTCGGCCTGCCACTGGTCCTGGCCATTGGCGCCGGGGCCGGGTTCCTGGTTTGGGACCATTGGTTCAAGGGTAATGCCGGGTACCCGTTGGCGGTAATCAAGCAAGCCAATGAGTTGCAGGACCGCCTGCTGTCGTTCGACAGTCACATCACCGTGCCGCTTAACTTTGGCACCGCCGGCAACGAAGCTGACAAGGATGGCAGCGGCCAGTTCGACCTGGCCAAGGCCAACCGAGGGCGCTTGTCCGGCGCAGCCCTGACGATTTTCGGCTGGCCGGAAATGTGGAACGGCCCCAACGCGCCCCACAAGCCCACCGAAGGTTTTGTCGAAGAAGCCCGCCACCAGCAGGAGACTCGCTACAAGATCATTTCCGGCATGGTCCGCGACTTCCCCAACCAGGTCGGCATTGCCTACACACCGGATGATTTCCGGCGCCTGCATGGCGAAGGCAAGTTTGCGATTTTTATCAGCATGCTCAACGCCTATCCGCTGGGCGATGACCTGAATCAGTTGAACCTGTGGACGGCGCGCGGCATGCGCATGTTCGGTTTCAGCTACATCGGCAATAATGCCTGGTCGGACTCGTCGCGCCCGCTGCCGTTTTTCAATGACTCGCCCGACGCCCTCGATGGCCTCTCGGACATCGGCAAGCAAGCGGTACATCGCCTCAATGACCTGGGCGTAATCATTGATGTCTCGCAAATGTCTACCAAGGCCCTGGAGCAAGTGGCGCAGTTGAGCCGCACCCCCATGGTGGCCTCCCACTCGGCGCCACGGGCGTCGGTGGACATACCGCGCAACCTCAGCGACAAAGAACTGCAACTGATCAAGAACAGCGGCGGCGTAGTCCAGGTGGTGGGCTTCCCTGCGTACCTGCGCCCCCTCAGCCAGCCCATCCAGGACAAGCTCAACGCTCTGCGCGCACGCTTCGACCTGCCGCCACTGCCCAACCTGGCCGTGGCCCTGATGCCTGGCGATCCGATCATCTCGGCCTGGCCCGAACAGAAGTTCGGCCAGTACGCCAGTGCGCTGTACGCCATCCTCGAAGAAGAACCCAAGGCCACTCTCAAGGACCTGGGCGATGCCATCGATTACACCGTGCGCAAGATTGGCATCGACCACGTCGGCATTGCCTCGGACTTCAACGACGGCGGCGGAATCAAGGGTTGGGAGAACGTCGGCGAAGTGCGCAACGTGACCGCCGAGCTGATCCAGCGCGGCTACTCCGAAGCCGATATCGCCAAGCTGTGGGGAGGCAACTTCCTGCGGGTCTGGGACCAGGTACAAAAAGCCGCCAAGCCATTGGCCAACCGCTGAACCACCCCCAATGAATGAAGTGAATTCATGACCGACCGCCGTACATTTCTCAAGCAGGCCGGGCTTCTCGCCGCGAGCCTGCCGCTGGGCACTGCCATCATCCCCCAGGCACTGGCAGGCAATGCGGCACCACCTGGCGACCCATGGGCAGGGTTTCGCCAACTGTTCACCCAGGACCCGGACTACCTGCACTTTTCCAACTTCCTGGTGGCCTCGCACCCCAAACCGGTGCGCGACGCGATTGACCGTTACCGCGCACAGATCGACCGCAACCCGGGCCTGGCCATGGACTGGGACCTGCAAGAGACCTGGAAACGTGAAGGCCAGGTGCGCGAATGGGCCGGCCGCTACCTGAATGCCAGGCCTGGCCAGATCGCCCTGACCGGCAGCACCTCGGAAGGGCTGGCGATGATTTACGGCGGCATCCACGTGCGGCCAGACCAGGAGATCCTGACCACCGTTCACGAACATTACGCTACCGCCTACAGCCTCGATTTCCGGGTACGCAAGCAAGGCACGCAGGTACGCAAGATCAAATTATTCGAAAACGCCCATTCGGTATCCGTCGACGAAGTGCTCGGCTCTATCGAGCGCAATATCCGTCCCAACACCCGCGTGCTCGGCATGACTTGGGTGCAGTCCGGCAGCGGCGTCAAGTTGCCGATCGGCGAGATCGGCAAGCTGGTGGATGAACACAACCGCCACCGCGACGACAAGGACCGCATCCTCTACGTGGTCGATGGCGTGCATGGCTTTGGTGTCGAGAACCTCGACTTCCCGCAGATGCATTGCGACTTTTTCATTGCCGGCACCCACAAGTGGATGTTCGGCCCACGGGGCACCGGGATCATTTGCGCCCGCTCGGAGCAGAACACCGACGTGACACCGATGGTGCCGACCTTCTCCGAAGACACCAACTTCGCGACCACCATGACACCCGGTGGTTATCACGCCTTCGAACATCGCTGGGCCGCAGACGAAGCGTTCAAGCTGCACCTGCAACTGGGTAAGCCGCAGGTTCAGGCGCGCATCCATCAGCTCAACGATGAACTGAAAACCCAATTGCTGGCGCACTCGAAGATCGAGCTGGTGACACCCCGCAGCTCCGATTTGTCGGCGGGCTTTACCTTCTTCCGGGTCAACGGCCAGGACAGCCGCGACGTGGCGGCTTACATGATGAAAAACCGGGTAGTGATCGACTCGGTCTATCGGGATGCCGGCCCGGTGATTCGTACCTCCCCGGGCCTGCTCAACACATCGGCCGAGATCCAGCGCTTCATGACCTTGCTGAGCCAACGGTTGTGACACCTCTTTTTCTTTTCATCGAGATGCTCCCATGAACCATCACCCGCACCTCAAACCACTGGCCGCACTGATTCTGACGACACTGTGCGGTGCCCTGCTGCCAGGCCTGGCGCAGGCCGCCACGCCAGCACCCGGTAAAGTGTTCAAGGACTGCAAGGACTGCCCCGAAATGGTCGTGCTGCCCGCCGGTACGTTCACCATGGGCACCCCCGAAGACGAAGTGGGCCGCGAGCCCGACGAAGGCCCGATGCACCCGGTCACCTTCGCCAAGCCCTTCGCCATGAGCCGCTTCCAGGTCACCGCCGGCGAGTGGGACAGCTATGTACGCCAGTCCGGGGTCAAGATCGCCAATGGCGATGAGCGACCGGGCCGTGAATGTGTCGCCAGCAAGCCACGCTATCTACAAGGGCCGCGCCAACCTGCCGTATGCATGGACTTTGAGGATGTGCAGAGCTACGTCGCGTGGTTGTCGAAGAAAACCGGCCATCACTACCAAATGGTCAGTGAAGCCCAGCGCGAATACGCCGCCCGTGCCGGCTCCACCGGCCCGTTCCCCTTCCCGTTCGATGAGGGCAAGGGCTACAGCATCGCCCTGCATGCCAATACCTACGGCCCGGCGGACGGCTACAGCTATTCGTCCCCGGTGGGCAGCTACCCGCCCAACGCCTTCGGTATGTACGACATGCACGGCAACGTCTACGAATGGACCGCCGATTGCTACAACGACGATTACGTCGGCGCCCCAGGCGACGGCAGCGCCTGGCTGACCGGCAAATGCGAATTCAGGCGCATCCGCGGCAACGACTGGGGCGAAGCGCCCGTGTTCTCCCGCTCCGGCAACCGCAACGCGCTGATACCAGACAACCGTGGCGACTGGATCGGCTTTCGCGTCGTGCGGGATCTGTAAGGCGGCCAGCCATCTAAATTAACCCTCCTCCCAGTCGTTTTACAGGTGTGTGCGACCCGCCGTGCAATGCACTGCGGCGCACCACCGCCCTCTATGCCACCCAGGCCGCGCCCGGCCGCTCTTCAAGCAGGGAACCTCCATGAGCAAACCAACACGTGGGGTGATCAATGAATTGTTCACCCTGCTCAAACCCTTTCGGCTGATTGTCGTCGGCTCCATCCTGCTTGGCATGGTCGGTGGCCTCAGCGTCACGGTATTGCTGGCGACCATCAATACTGTGCTGCACGCCGACAGCGGCCTGACCAACACTGTGGTCGGCGCCTTCGCCGGCCTCTGCCTGCTGGCACTGGTCAGTTCGATCTTTTCCGATATCGGCACCAATTATGTGGGGCAAAAGATCATCGCCCGGCTGCGCAAGGAGCTTGGGGAAAAAGTCCTGTCGGCGCCGATCGAACAGATCGAGCGCTACCGCAGCCACCGCCTGATCCCGGTACTCACCCACGACGTCGACACCATCAGCGATTTCGCATTCGCCTTCGCGCCGCTGGCCATTTCCCTGACCGTCACCCTTGGCTGCATGGGTTACCTGGCGATGCTGTCATGGCCGATGTTCCTGATCATGGTGGTCGCGATCATCATCGGTACAGTCGTCCAGTACATTGCCCGGGGCCGCGGAATCAAAGGATTCATGGAGGCCCGCGACGCCGAAGACGAACTGCAAAAACACTACAACTCCATCGCCGAGGGCGCCAAGGAGTTGCGTATCCATCGTCCACGCCGGCACCGCATGTTTGTCTCAGGCATAGAAAACACTGCCGACAAAATCTGCGACACGCAGATCCGTTCGGTGAATATTTTCGTCGTCGCCAAGACCCTCGGCTCCATGTTGTTTTTCGTGGTGATCGGCCTGGCGCTCGCGCTGCAATCATTGTGGCCGAGTGCAGACAAATCAGTGATGAGCGGCTTTGTGCTGGTGCTGTTGTACATGAAAGGTCCGCTGGAGCACCTGATCGGCACTCTGCCAATCGTCAGCCGCGCGCAGATAGCCTTGCGCCGCATTGCAGCCTTGTCGGAACAGTTTTCCTCGCCCGAGCCCCACCTGCTGCTCAGCGACCAAGGCAACAAAAGCACGCCGGTGCACAGCTTGGAACTGACTGACGTCGCCTACAGCTTCCCCCCCACCGAAGGCAGCGCACCGTTTCGCCTGGGGCCGGTAAACCTGAAGATCGAGCAAGGCGACATCATCTTCATTGTCGGCGAAAACGGTTGCGGCAAAACCACCCTGATCAAGCTGCTGCTTGGCCTGTACGCGCCGCAGCAGGGGGAGATCCGCCTCAACGGCCAGGCCGTGACCGCAGTGACCCGTGACGACTATCGCCAGTTGTTCACCACGATCTTCGCTGACTACTACCTGTTCGACGATGTGGTGCAAGGCGACACGCATATTCCCGAAGATGCCAACCAGTACCTGCAACGCCTGGAGATCGGCCACAAGGTCAGCGTGCGTGACGGTTCGTTCACCACAACCGACCTGTCCACCGGCCAGCGCAAGCGCCTGGCGCTGGTCAATGCATGGCTGGAGGAGCGCCCGGTGCTGGTGTTTGACGAATGGGCCGCAGACCAGGACCCGACGTTCCGGCGAATTTTCTACACAGAGTTGCTGCCGGATCTGAAGCGCCTGGGCAAAACCATCATCGTGATTTCCCACGACGATCGTTACTTCGACATCGCCGATCAACTGGTTCGCATGGAAGCCGGAAAAGTGGTCACCGAACTTCAACCGGCATGAATAAGTTCGATTCTCATTCTGGTTTTTGCAGCCTCGTGCGTCTAACTAAGAATCGATAACAACTACGCAACCATTAAAACCAGTAAGAGTGAGCACAATGTCAGCAATTGCGGGGATTCCACGTTTTACCAAGGCCTTGTTCATGCGTCGTATGCTGCAGCCGGGCTTCAGCGCCACCGCGTTCAGCATGGCGCTGGCGTTGCCGTTCAGTGCGCAGGTTCAGGCCCAGGAGATCAGCTTCAATATCCCGGCACAATCGCTGGCAAGCGCACTGCAGGCACTGGGCACCCAGTCGAACATGCAAGTGCTGTACAGCGCCGATGATGTAAAGGGCCAGCGCAGCCAACCGGTGAGCGGCCGGTTTTCGTCTGAACAGGCGTTATCGCTGATGCTGGTGGGGACCGGCGCAGTGTTCACTGTTCAAGACAACACCGTCACCGTACGTGCCAGGGCAACGGGCGACTCGCTGGAACTGGGTGCCACTACTATCAGCGGCCGGGCTGTTGAATCGGCCTACGGCCCCGTGGACGGTTACGTCGCCACCCGCAGCGCCACCGGCACCAAGACTGATACGCCCATCCTGGAAATCCCGCAAACCATCAACGTGGTCACCGCCAAACAGATCGAGACCCAGGGCGCACTGAACTTGACCCAAGCCTTGCGCTACACGCCCGGCCTGAACACTGGCGGCTTCACCGACCGCAACGCGATCGCTGACGAAATCACCAGCCGTGGCTTCGCCCCTACCCAGTTGTACCTGGACGGCGCTTACCTGCCCTATGCCGGCAGCCTGGGCGGCGCTCCGCAGATAGACCCGTACACCCTGGAGCGCATCGAAGTGCTCAAAGGCCCGTCGTCGGTGCTCTTTGGCCAGAACCAGCCAGGTGGCCTGATCAACATGGTCTCCAAGCGACCGACCACGGAACAACGCACTGAAGTCAAGATCGGTGCCGGCAGCTACAACCGGGTCAACGGCGCATTCGACACCAGCGGCCCGCTCGACGAGCAGAAAGAGTTCAGCTATCGCATCGTCGGCGTCGCGAAGAAAGGCAACCAGCAGGTCGATCACACCCACAGTGAACGCATGCTGCTGGCGCCAAGCCTGACCTGGGCCCCGAACGACGACACCTCCCTGACCGTACTGGCGCAAATCCAGCGGGACCGGGGGCTGGAAGACTATCAGGCGCTGCCGATGATCGGCTCTCTGGAGCGTGGCCCCAACGGCAAGCGCATCGACCGCAATTTCTTCTCCGGCGACTCGAAATACAACGACTACAAACGTGACCAGTTCATCCTGGGCTACGATTTGACCCACAGCTTCAGCGACAACCTGAAAGGTCGCTCCACCGCCCGCTACACCGACGTGCGCGACGACTACAAAGGCTTCTACCTGCGCAGCTTCGTCACCGACGCAGTCACCGGCGCGGTCGACCAGACCCAGGCCAATCGCGTCAAACTCGACTGGCGCCAGCACAACACCGCTTACACCATCGATAACAACCTGGAATACAAATTCAACACCGGCGCGCTTGAGCACACCACTCTGGTCGGCCTGGACTATCGCAACTTCAACCGCAAATACACCGGCTACAACTCCTACAACGTGCTGCCGATCAACCTCTACGGCGAAAACAACAACTACGACACCAGCAGCGTGACCCCAGAGAAAACCACCAAGTGGGACAACACCGTGCGCCAGACCGGCGTCTACCTGCAGGACCAGATCAAACTGGACAAGTGGATCCTGACCGTTGGTGGCCGCCAGGACTGGGCCGAAGTGGAAAACAAGGACCTGATTGCAAACTCCATCACCGAACAGCGTGACAACAAGTTCACTGGCCGTGTCGGCCTGACCTATGTCACCGACTTCGGACTGGCGCCATACGTCAGCTACTCCGAATCCTTCCTGCCGACCGTCGGCACCACCGCGCCCGAGCGTGGTGGCAAGGCCTTCGCGCCGACCGAAGGCGAACAGTACGAAGTGGGTGTGAAATACCAGCCGTTCGAGAAGACCCTGATCACCGCTTCCGTGTACCAGATCAAACAGAAAAACGTGCTGAGCCAGGATAACGAATACACACAGTACTCGGTCCAGCAGGGCCAGGTGCGCTCCCGTGGTGTTGAACTGGAAGTCAAATCGTCGATTGCCAACGTCGACGTACTGGCCGCCGCTTCCTACTTGGATGCGTTCTACATCAAGAACAACTACGGCAACACCGGCAACCGCACCGAGCAACAAGCGCCGGTTTCAGCCTCGCTGTGGGTTGACTACCACTTCACCCAAGCCGTGCTCAATGGCCTGACCTTCGGTGCCGGCGCCCGCTACACCGGCCCCAAGCCGGGTGACGCAGCCAACTCGTTCGAGATCCCGGGCTTCGTGGTCTATGACACCACCGTCAGCTACGACCTGAGCAAAGTATCGCCAAGCCTGCGCGGCGTGGAGACCAGCCTGAACGTGCAAAACGTGTTTAACCGCGAGTACGTGTCCCACTGCAACTATTCGTTCGGCTGCTACTACGGCCAGGAGCGTGTCGCCTCGGTTGACGTGACGTACAACTTCTAAGCAGCACCCACAAAAAAACCGGGCCTGGCCCGGTTTTTTTGTGCCTGCTCTCAAGCTGTCAGCGCGGTTCGCAATGCCTGGGTCAATTGACCGTACACCCCGTCGATATCCGGCACCACGCTCTGCAAGCGCAGGAAGTCGTGAATCAACCCGGCGTACTCGATCACCTCCACCGCCACCCCCTGATCCTGCAAACGTCGGGCGTAGGCACGGCCTTCATCCAGCAGCGGGTCATGACCGGCCAACGCAATCAACGCCGGTGGCATTCCCTGGTAACCCGGCGCCAGCAATGGCGAGAAGCGCCAGTCAAGACGATCCGCCGCCTCCCGGGCGTAATGCCGGTAGAACCATTCAAGTGTCTCGCTCTCCAGCAGATACCCCTCGCCGAACAACTCGGTCGACGGGCTATTGGTGGAAGCGTCCGTCACCGGATAGCACAGCAGTTGCCAGCAGGGTTTGATTGCCAGTGTCGCGGGCTCAAGCACCGACTGCAACGCCAGTACCGTCGCCAGTGTGGCCCCCACACTGTCGCCACCGAAAGCCACGCGGGTGATGTCCAGGCCTTCGCCTGCGGCGTTATCGGCCAGCCAGGCCAGGGCATCGGCGCCATCGTTCAGCGGCGTCGGGAACCTGTGCTCCGGTGCCAGTCGATAACCCACTGAAACCACCGCACACGGGGTTCTGGCGCAGAACTCGCGGCACACCCCGTCATGAGACTCCAGGCTGCCGACCACATAGCCACCGCCATGAAAGTACACGAGTACCGGCAGGCTCTGCGCCGAAACGGCAGCAGGACGGTACACACGCAACGCCAGCGTCGAGCCATCGCGTGCCGTGAATTCGATGGCGCTACAGCGCACCTGCGCAGGTGCCTCCCAGCGCAGTTGCGCGGTGGTGCGCTCGAACGCCTCACGGGCCTGGGCAGGCGTTGACAGGTGAAACGGCCCAGGGCCGTCCGCCTGGCTTTCTTGCGCCAGGTCGAGGAAGGCATTGAGTTCCGGATGCAAGGACATCGCAGGTTTCCTTATGAAAAAGCCACAGACGAAAGAGGAGCCGCAAGGGCCCCTCTTTGTATAACGTTGGATCGGCCTCAATCCTTAAGCCGCTTGTGCCACGCAATGCTCGATCAGCGCCTCCAGTTCGGCCTGGTACTCACGCATCAACTGTTCAACGGTTTCGGCACGGTAGCGGCGCGTGCTGAAGATACAGCGCATCGCCAGGCGTCCGTCATACACCTGCCCCACCACTTCCAGCCAATTGCCCAGCGCCGCCTGCGGGCTGTAGCAACTGCCATAGCTCTCCTGAGCCGGCACCAACATCGCCTTGTCATCGAAGCTCTGGTCGAACTGCCCCAGGTAGTTGAAGGTGACACGCGCCTGCGGTGCAAGGCGCAAGGTATCGGCCATTTGCCCACCGCTCATGTGACGCAGTATTCCATAGCCCAGGCCTTTGTTCGGTACGCCCGCCAATTGCCGCTGCACTGCACGCACCGAGGCCCCGATATCAGCCCCGGCACCGGGTGCCAGGCGCACCGGGAACATACTGGTAAACCATCCCAGGCTGCGGCTCAGGTCGATGTCCTTGACCAGGTCTTCGCGGCCATGGCCTTCGAGCTGGATCAGTACCGAAGGCTGCCCGCTCCAGCGGCACAACACCCGGCTCAACGCCGCGAGCAACACATCATTGATCTGCGTCTGGTAGACCGCAGGCACCTGTTTGAGTAACTGCTGGGTGTGCTCCTGCGACAGGCCCATCAGCGCGACCGATTGGTACTGCACCTGGTTCTTGCCACGCGGGTTGTCGCACGGCAGCTCACTGCCCGGCTGGTCGATCTGCTCAAGCCACCAGGCTTGCTCCTGCGCCGGATAATTCGCCGCGTACGCTTGCAAACCCTCGGCCCAGGCCCGGTAGCTGCTGGTGCGAATCGGCAGGGCCGGCGCCTGGCCATTGCTGTAAGCCTCATAAGCGACCTGCAAATCCTGCAGCAGCAAACGCCAGGAAACAGTGTCGATCACCAAATGATGGATCACCATCAATACCCGGACCTGGCCATCGCCCAACGTCACATGAGCGGTACGCCACACCGGCCCGTCTTGCAAGTCCAGGCTGCGCTGTACCTGTTCGGCATACAGTTCAAGCTCAGCCTCATCGGCCACGGTGTGTTGCCATAACAAGGGCTCAGTGGCCCATTGCGCCTGCATTTCCTCAAGTGGCTGGTAATGCTGGTAATGGCGTGCGCCCACCTCACGAAAGCGCAAGCGCAGGGCGTCGTGCTGCTTCAACATGCAGCGCAATGCCAGCTCCAGCGCCGGCAGATTCAGCGCCTGGCGTGCACGCAGCATCAATGCCTGGTTGTAATGATGCGGCTCGCTCATACGCTGGTCGAACAGCCACTGCTGGATCGGAATCAGGTTGAACTGGCCCTCGGCGGCCACCTGCGACACGTCATCGATCACCGTGGCGCCGCTGCTGGAGCGCTGCTCGAAAATCGCCTCGATGGTCTGCCCGCGCATCAGGTCCCGCAGCTTGAGGTCCATCTTCAGTTCAGGGTGGTTGCGTACCCGCGACACGACCTGCAGGCTGAGGATCGAGTCACCGCCCAGCTCGAAGAAGTTGTCGGTGATACCCACGCGCTCCACTTGCAACACATCAGCCCAGACCTGCGCCAGTAGTTGCTCGTCACGAGTACGGCCGGGGACATACTCGCTGCCCTTGAATTCAGGTTCCGGCAAGGCCTGGCGATCCAGCTTGCCGTTGGGCGTCACAGGCAGCGCCACCATGCAGATGATCTGGGTGGGCACCATGTAATCCGGCAATTGCGCGCGCACGTGCGCCTTGAGGCGATCACCGATGGCCATGCCATCGGGCGTCACCACATAACCGATCAGTTGCTTGCCCGATGCACTGTCACGGGCGATCACCAACGCATCGCTGACGTCGTCCAGTTGCCGCAGGCTCGCCTCGATTTCCCCCAGTTCAATGCGAAAGCCCCGGACCTTGATCTGGTGATCAATTCGCCCGACGTAATCAAGCACACCATCAACGCGCTGACGCACCAGGTCGCCACTGCGGTAGAGACGATCGCCCGGCGGCCCGAAAGGGTCCGGCACAAAGCGCTCGGCACTCAGGTCCGGACGACGGTAATAGCCGCGGGCAATGCCCTGGCCCCCGATGTACAGTTCACCGGCAATCCCCGGCGGCAGCGGGTTGAGGTCTTCGTCCAGCACGTACAACGCTCGCTCGCCGACAGCACGCCCGATCGGCGCATAAGCGGCCTCGCAACGGGTGCCGACCGGGACCTTCCAGAGCATCGGCGTGACCACGGTTTCGGTCGGGCCATAGCCGTTGGTAAAGAACTGTGGGCGCAGTGCCGCTTTCACTTGTTCGAAGGTCTGGTCCGGCACCGCATCGCCACCGAAGCAATACACCCGTACCGGTGGCGGTACCTGTTGGCTATGGGCCGCGTATTCGGCCAACTGCTTGAGGTAGGCCGGCGGGAAACAGGCAATCGTGATGCTGTGTTGATGCAAGGCGTCGAAGGTCTGCTCCGGCGTCCACAGGCTGGCATCGCGGATCACCAGCGTGCCCCCGCTCAATAGCGTACTGAGCCAGCGCTCGTGAGCGCCGTCGAAGGCAAACGACATGAAATGCAGCTCGCGGGTGCGCTCATCCATGTCATACAGCCCGGCAATGGCCTGGCAATGCATGCTCATCGGCCCATGCGCCACTGCCACACCTTTCGGCCGGCCTGTGGAGCCCGAGGTATAAATCAAGTAGGCCAGATTGGCGCCCAGCAAACCGCTGGCTGGCGGCGTGTCGCTGTAGCCCGCGCGGTCAAACGTATCGATGGCCAGTTGGGCCAGGCCTTCCACCGCTGGCAGGCGCGCCTGCACCTGGCTATGAGTCAGCAGCAGCGCCATCGCCGAGTCTTGCATCATGAACGCCAGGCGCTCGGGCGGATAGTCGATGTCCAACGGCACATAAGCCGAGCCGCTTTTCATCACCGCCAACAACGCCACGACCATTTCTACGGAACGTTCCAGGGCCACCCCGACCACCACTTCCGGCCCGGCCCCCAATTCGATCAAACGATGGGCCAGGCAATTGGCTCGACGTTCCAGCTCACCGTAGCTCAGCGAGTCGCCCCCACACACCAGTGCCGTCGCCTCTCCACGCGAATGGGCATGGCGCGCGATCAGTTCCGGCAAGAGCTGCGCCTGGTAGCTGGCATTCGGCGCCGCACTCCACTGCTCAAAGGCCTGCCACTGATCGGCGCCAAGGCGCTGAAGGTTACCCAGTCGCGCTGTCGGCGCAACGATCATGGCCTCAAGGGTGTCTTCCATGCAGCGGCGAATCTGCTCCACCGCCTCGACACTGAAGGCATTGCGCAGGAACAGATACTCGATCGACAACTGTTCGCCGAGGTTTACCGCCAGGTCCATCGCAAAGTTGGT
This sequence comes from Pseudomonas sp. K2I15, assembly GCF_002204795.1. Classification (GTDB taxonomy): domain Bacteria; phylum Pseudomonadota; class Gammaproteobacteria; order Pseudomonadales; family Pseudomonadaceae; genus Aquipseudomonas. The sequence continues at coordinate 43,364 of NZ_NIXO01000015.1, read as the reverse complement.
GACGTCATGGTTGCGCGACTCGCCGAAGCTCAGGCCAGTGTCTTGTTGTTCACCCAGGCGCTCATCGATCGGGTAGTTCTCAAACACGATGATGCTGTCGAACAGCCCCTGCCCCCCCAGGCCCGACCAGCGCTGAATGTCTGCCAGCGGCGCGTGTGCGTGCTCACGGATATCCATGTTGCAGGCCTGCAACTGTTGCAACCACTGATCCAGAGGCTGCGCCGGCTCCAGGGTCTGGATCACCGGTAGCGTATTGATGAACAGCCCCAGGATGTTGTCGGCGTTGACCAGCCCCGCAGGACGGCCGGCGACGGTGGCACCGAACACCACGGTGTTCTGCCCGGTAAAGCGTTGCAGCAACAACAGCCACGCCCCCTGGATCAGCGTGTTGGGTGTGATTTGCAAGGCGCGGCAAGCCTGTTGCAGGCGTGCGGTTTGCGCCGCATCCCAGCGCGAATAAAGCGCCTGGTGCCCCGGCAAATCCTCGACATGGCGCGGGAACATCGCCTGGTTCAGCGAGGTTGCCTGCTCCAGTGTTGCGAGACGGCTTCTCCAGAAGCCCTCCAGTGCCCCTTGATCCTGGCGTTGCAGCCATTCGATGAACTCGCGGTAACGACCGTTGCGCCCCGGCACGTGGCCGTGGGCATAAAACTGTAAAACCTCGCCGAACAGTCGCGAGCTGCTCCAGCCGTCCATCAGGATGTGATGGCAGGTCCAGATCATCTGGTAGCGGTCGTCCTCAAGACGCAACAACAGCACACGCTGCAACGGCGCACGGGCCAAATCGAAACCTTGCAGGTAATCGGCCGTTGCGCGCTCGCCGATCGCCTGTTCGCTGATGTCCTGGCCGCGCCAGTCTTCGATCAGCAGCGGCAGTTCGGCCTGGCGGTGGACAATTTGCACCGGGGCGCTCAAGCCATCCTGCCAATGAAAACTGGTCCGCAGAATGTCCTCACGCTCAACCACCGATTGCCAGGCTGCGGTGAAACGTTCGGTATCCAGCCCGCGTACCGGCAGGCTGATCTGGTTGATGTACAGGCCGCTGCTGTCGTCGGCCAGGGTGTGGAACAGCATGCCTTCTTGCATCGGTGACAACGGATAGACGTCTTGCACCTGCGCCACGGGTACCGGCAAGCCGTCCAGATGCGCCTGGGTCAAACGGGCCAACGGGAAGTCAGACGGCGTCAGGCCCTGATGCTCTTCGCCGCAGCAATGCTCGATCAATGCCCGCAACGCTACGCCGTAGGCATCGGCCAATTGCTGGACAGTGGCCTCATCAAAAACGTCGCGACTGAAGGTCCAGTCCAGGGACAACTGGCCGTTGAACACCCGGCCATCGATGGTCAGCCAGTTGCCCAGCGCCACGTCATCAGCGTGCCCTGCCCCGCTGCCCTCCTCGCTCGGCGTGAACAACGCCTGCTCATCGAAGCTTTGGTCGAACTGGCCGAGATAGTTGAAGGTAATCCGCGCCTGCGCGAGTTTCGCCAAATGCGACCGGACGTCCTCGGCACCGAGGTAACGCAGCACGCCATAACCCAGGCCCTTGTTCGGCACCGCGCGCAGTTGTTCCTTGATGCCCTTGATCGTGTCTGCCGCGTGCGCCGATGGTGTCAATACCACCGGGAACAGGCTGGTGAACCAGCCCAGCGTGCGGCTCAGGTCGACACCCCCGAATAACTCCTCACGCCCATGACCTTCCAGTTGCACCAGGCACGCAGGTTGCGCAGTCCACTGGCAAATCACCTGCGCCAGGGCACTGAGCAAGAGATCGTTGACTTGCGTGCGATAGGCCGACGGCGCCTGTTTGAGCAGGCGCCGGGTCTGTTCTGTATCCAGACGGGTATTGACCGAATGGCCATGCACCGAAGCCTGGCTGCCCTCAGGCCGCGCCCGTGGCAGCTCCGGCAACGTATGGGCCAGTTGTCTGGTCCAGTAACTCAATTCCCGAGCCAGCCCTTCACTGTGGGCGTAGCCCTGCAACTGATCGGCCCATGCCTTGAACGCCGTGGACTTGGCCGGCAACACCACCGGCTGGTTCGCCGTCAGTTGCCGGTAGGCCGTTTGCAAGTCTTCCAGCAGCACGCGCCACGAAACTCCGTCCATTACCAAGTGGTGAATCGCCAGGTGCAAGCGCGAACTGCCGTCCTGCACCGCGATCAGGCTGCAGCGCAGCAACGGGCCGTGTTGCAGGTCAAGGCTGCGTTGCGCCTGGTTGGCAATGGCGATGATCTCATCGGCGTTCTCTGCCTGGCGCTGCCAGAGGTCCACCGGTTGTGCACCGACGGCCTCATGGCCGGCCTGCCAGGTACCCTCGCCCGATTGCAGGAAGCGCAAGCGCAAGGCGTCATGATGGGCCACCACGTGCTCGAGTGCCTGTTGCAAACACGCGACGTCCAATGGCTCGCGCGGGGTCAGCATCAGCGACTGGTTCCAGTGGTCACGGTGCGCCATGTCACTGGCGAAGAACCAGTGCTGCATCGGTACCAGGTGGCTGTCACCGCTGACCGGCCCCTGATCGATCGTACCGGCTTGATCAGCGGTCGCAGCCCGGGCCAGCGCCTGGATGTTCTGGTGCAGGAACAGGTCCTTGGGGGTCAAGCCGATTCCCTGCTGACGTGCGCGGCTGACCACTTGAATCGAATTGATCGAGTCGCCACCCAAGGCGAAGAAGTTATCGGTGGTACCCACCCGGGCCACGCCGAGCACGGCTTGCCAGATCTCGACCAGGGCACTTTCGACCGCATTGGCGGGAGCCACGAAGTCCTGCTGCACCTCAACCAGGTCTGGCACCGGGAGTGCCTTGCGGTCGAGTTTGCCGTTGGGGCTCAGGGGCATTTTTTTAAGCGGCGTCAGGTGCGTCGGCACCATGTGTTCCGGCAGGGCCTGGCGCAGATGCGCCGCCAGCGCCTCGCGCAGTGCCGGCCAGTCGGTGGCGGCGTCAGGCTGGGTCACGACGTAGCCACTCAGGGCTTTGCCGTTGCGGCTGTCCTGCGCCACCACCACGGCTTCACGCACGGCCTCGTGCTCCAGCAGGCGCGCTTCGATTTCTCCCAACTCGATACGAAAACCGCGGATCTTCACCTGATGGTCGATACGGCCGATGTAATCAATCACGCCGTCGGCGCGGTAGCGTGCCAGGTCACCCGTGCGGTACAGCCGTTCGCCGGCGACAAACGGACTGGCAACGAAACGTTCGGCCGTCAGTTCCGGACGACGGTGGTACCCGCGCGCCAGCCCCTGGCCGCTGAGGTACAGTTCGCCGTTGACGCCGATAGGCACCGGGTTCAGTTCAGCGTCGAGGATGTAGGTCATCAAGTTCGCTATCGGCTCACCGATGGGCACTGCATCACGACCTTCGTCGCGACAGGTCCAGTGGGTGACATCAATCGCCGCTTCGGTAGGGCCGTAGAGATTGAACAACCCCGCGCCCGGCAGCTTGGCGAATACCTGCTGCTGGGCATCGACCGGCAAGGCTTCGCCACTGCAGACGATACGGGTGAGGCTGGTGCAGCGGCTGACGTTGGCGTCCAGCACAAATGCTTGCAGCATCGACGGGACGAAATGCAGGGTAGTAATGCCTTCGCGTTCGATCAGCCGCACCAGCTTCTGTGGATCACGGTGATCCCCTGGCGACGCCACGACCAGCCGGACGCCAGTCATCAACGGCCAGAAAAACTCCCAGACCGACACATCGAAGCTGAACGGCGTTTTTTGCAGCACGCGGTCGTCGGCGTGCAGCGCGTAGGCCTGCTGCATCCAGCACAACCGGTTGGTCAGGGCTCCGTGGCTGTTGCCAGCCCCTTTGGGTTTGCCGGTAGAACCGGAGGTGTAAATCACATAAGCGAGGTTGTGCGCGACGGCGCGCGACTCGGGGTTGCTTTGCGCCTCACCGGCCAGCCAATCGTCGCCACCATCGAGTATCAGTGTGCGCACCCGCTCCGGCAGCGGCAAGGTTGCGACCAGCGCTTGCTGGGTCAGCAGCCACTCGATGCCGCTGTCGTCGATCATGTAGGCCAGGCGCTCCGGCGGGTACTCCGGGTCCAGGGGTACATAGGCACCGCCGGCCTTCAGGATCGCCAGCAGCCCCACCACCATTTCCACGCTACGGTGCAGTGCAATGCCCACCAGCACGTCCGGCCCGACGCCACGCGCGATCAGGGCATGGGCCAACTGGTTGGCCCGCGCGTTGAGCTGGGCATAGGTCAGCGACTGGCCCTCGAACACCAACGCTACCGCATGCGGGGCCCGCTCCACCTGGGCTTCGATCAAGTGCTGCACCGGCTGGTGATTCGGGAAGTGGGCGAACGTGCGGTTCCAGTCCTGAACCATCATCCGGCGCTGCACCGCATCGAGCATCGGCAACTCGGCGATGCGTTGGGTGGGGTTGGCCACAATCGCGCGCAGCAGGTTCAGCCAATGCTCGCCCAGGCGCACGACAGTAGCCGGCTCAAACAAGTCAGAGGCGTAGGACAGTGCGGCACTGATGCCTTCGCTGTACTCGAACGTATCCAGGGAGAGGTCGAACTGCGCGCTGCCCGAATCCCAGGTCAATTGCTCCAGGCTCAACCCCGGCAGGTCAATAACCTCACGACGGGCATCGCTGGCATGGTTGAACATCGCCTGGAACAATGGCGTGTGGCTCAGGTTGCGTGCGGGAGCAAGCAGTTCCACCAGTTGCTCGAAGGGCAGGTCCTGATGAGCCTGCGCCCCCAGTACCCGCTGCTTAACCTGATGGAGCAACTGGTCAAAGCGCAAGTGCCCCTCAATGTCGGCCCTGAGCACCTGGGTGTTGACGAAGAAACCCAGCATCCCCTCGGTTTCAAGGCGATTGCGGTTGGCAATCGGTACCCCGACACGAATATCCTGCTGCCCGCTGTAGCGATGCAACAAGGTCTGGAAACCGGCCAACAGCAGCATGAACAGTGTGGTGTTTTGCTGTTGCGCCAGGCGCTTGAGGCTCTCGGCCAGGGACGGTTCGAGGGTGATCGGCAGCCTGGCACCGCGATAGCTTTGTTGAGCCGGACGTGGATGGTCAGTTGGCAGCTCAAGAACGGGTTGCTCGCCTCCCAACTGTTCTGTCCAGTAGCCGAGCTGACGTTGCTGCTCACCCGCCGCCAGCCACTGACGCTGCCAGTGCGCGTAATCGGCGTACTGGATCGGCAGTGCCGCCAGCTCAGCCGGCTGGCCTTGACTGAAGCCGCGATACAACTGCATCAGTTCGTCGATCATGACCCGCATCGACCAGGCGTCCGACACGATGTGGTGCTGAGTCAGGATCAGCACATGATCTTCAGCGCCCAGTTGCAACAGTTTGACCCGCAGCAACGGCCCACGCTGCAGATCAAAGAGCTGGCGGGTTTCAGCTTCAATCAAGCCGCGCAGGCTATTGGCATCCAGCTCGGCAGCCGCCGACTCCACTGCAATGGCCACCGGCACCGGCGCGTCAATCCGTTGTACGGGACGTTCGTTCTCCAGCACAAACCGGGTACGCAAGCTCTCATGACGCGCCACCAGGGCGTCAAAACACTGTTGCAACGCCGCCTGGTCAAGGTGGCCGCGCAAACGCAGGGCGGCGGGAATATGGTAGGCGCTGCTGGCAGGCTCCAGTTGCCACAAAAACCATTGCCGTTGCTGGGCGTACGACAACGCAAGCGATTGGTCCCGCGCGAGACGCGGGATAGCCAGCTCAGGGGTCGACGATGCCGGGGCCATCGCCTCGACAAACGCTTGCAGGCTGTTATGGGCGAACAGCAGGCGCAAAGGCACCTGGACGTACAGTTGCTGGCGAATCCGCGAAACCACTTGGGTCGCCAGCAGCGAATGGCCGCCCAGCTCGAAGAAGTTGTCACTCAGGCCAACCCGCGGCACGTTGAGCACCTCGGCCCAGATCGCCGCTACCGCTTGCTGCACGGGCGTCTGCGCAGCCACATAGGTTTTCTGCCATTGGCTGGCATCCGGCTTGGGCAGTTGCTTGCGGTCCAGCTTGCCGTTGGGGGTCAGCGGGAACCTTGGCAGCAGCACCATGTGCGCCGGCACCATGTAATCGGGCAGGTTGACGTTGAGCCGCGCGTTCAAGCTGTCACGCAGGCGACACTGCCCGTCAGCATCCAGGTTCTGCCATTCGGCGCTGGGGACCACATACGCCACCAACGCCTGGCCGCCCGGGGCATCCTGGGCCAGTACTGCGGCTTCGCGCACGGCGTCCTGTTCGAGCAGGCGTGCTTCGATTTCCCCGAGCTCGATGCGGAAACCGCGAATTTTCACCTGATGGTCGATCCGCCCCAGGTATTCGAGGATGCCGTCCGGGCGCTGACGTGCAAGGTCGCCGGTACGGTAAAGCCGCTCGCCGGCACTGGAAAACGGATGGGGAACAAAGCGTTCGGCGGTCAATGCCGGGCGCTGGAAGTAACCCCGCGCCAGGCCGTCCCCGCCGATCAGCAACTCGCCGGCAACACCATAGGGTACCGGCATCAGGTCTGCACCGACGATGTACAGCGATGTGTTGTCGATTGGCCCGCCCAGCCATGGTTGCGCAGCCTGCGGACCCAGCCGGTGCAACGCCGACCAGACGGTGGTTTCCGTAGGGCCATAGAGGTTCCAGACCTCACCGCCAAGGCCAAGCATGCGTACCGCCAGCTCCTGGGGCAACGCCTCGCCACCGCACAGGCACTTGCAACCCTGGAGCACCTGGGCCTGTTCGTTGTCGAGCAACATGCGCCAGGTCGAGGGGGTCGCTTGCACCACGTTGACCTGTTCGGCTTCGATCAGGGCCAGCACCGCGTACGGGTCCTGCGCCACCTCCTGGCCGGTCAGTACGATGCACGCACCGACCATCAGGGGTACGTAGATTTCCAGGCCAAAAATATCGAACGAGAACGTGGTCAGTGACAACGCCCGATCCTGGGCGGTCATTCCCGGCACCCGGGCCATGCTTGCGACAAAGTTGGTCAGTGCAGCATGCCGCACCATCACCCCTTTGGGCTGGCCGGTGGAGCCGGAGGTGTAGATTGCATAAGCCAGGTGCTCCGGGTCCAGCCGGGTCGGCAGATCGTCACCGGGATGGCCGTCAAGCCAGTCGCCCGGTTGATCCAGCACCAACGTCTTGACCGTGTCGGGCACCGGTATCTGGCTAAGCAGCGAATGCTGGGTCAGCAACAGGTCAATACCACTGTCTTCAATCATGTAGGCGAGGCGATCCTGCGGGAACGCGGGATCGAGGGGCAAATAGGCGCCTGCGGCCTTGAGGATCGCCAACAACCCGATCAGCATGTGCGGGCTGCGCTCGACGGCAATGCCCACCAGCACACCGGCGCTCACGCCGTGACGCTGCAACTCCACCGCCAACTGATTGGCCCGGCTGTTGAGTTGCCCGTAGCTCAAGCGCAGGCCATCGACGACCAGCGCCGGGGCGTCCGGTGAACGGGCCACCTGCGCCTCGAACAGTCGATGAACATAACCCGCCTGCGGCATGGCGACCGGAGGGGGGGCGCAATCTTGGAGCTGTACTTGACGCTGTACAGCGTCAAGCAACGGTAGCTCACCAATGCTGTGTGCCGGGTTCGCGACAATTGCCTGCAGCAGGTTTTGCCAGTGCCCGGCCATGCGCGCAACCGTGTCCACGCCGAACAGGTCCGTGGCATAGATCAGCGCCGCAGACAGGCCCTCGGGACGTTCCATGGTTTCCAGGGTCAGGTCGAATTGCGCACTATGGGTATCCCAGCGCAGCCCCTCGACCTTCAATTCGCCCACCGGCCCCTCGCCCGTCGGGCCTTGGGTCTGGTGGTTGAACATCACTTGAAACAGCGGGCTGTGGCTCAGGTTGCGTTGCGGCTGCAAGGCTTCCACCAGTTGCTCGAACGGTAGATCCTGATGCGCCTGTGCATCCAGCGCGGCCTGCTTGACCTGTTGCAGCAACGCACTGAATGAGCCCTGGCTGTCGACCTCGCTCTTGAGCACTTGGGTGTTGACGAAAAACCCGATCAACCCCTCGGTCTCCACCCGGTTGCGGTTCGCAGTCGGCACACCGACCCGAATGTCGTTCTGCCCGCTGTAGCGATGCAGCAAGGCCTGGTAGGAGGCCAGCAGAATCATGAACAGGCTGACCCCTTCGCGCTGGGCCATCTGCTTGAGGCCTGCAACCAGCGCGGCGTCGATATTCAACTCCAGCCGGGCACCGCGATAGCTCATCACAGCCGGCCGGGCAACGTCAGTCGGCAGTTCAAGCACCGGCTGCTCGCCACCCAGTTGCGCGGTCCAGTACTGCAACTGACGCTCTCGTTCGCCGGCCTCCATCCAGTGCCGCTGCCAGATGGCATAGTCGCTGTATTGAATCGGCAAAGCCGGCAGTTCCAGGCTGAGCCCCCGACTGAACGCGGCGTAGCCCTTGACCAACTCCTCAACCATTACCTGCATCGACCAGCCATCGGAGACGATGTGGTGCAAGGTCACAATCAGCACATGGTCATCCGCTGCCAGTTGCAACAGGCACGTGCGCAACAACGGCCCCTGCTGCAAGTCGAACAACCGGCGGGTCTCGTCTTCGATCAAGTGCCGCAGTTGCGCCTCGTCCGGCACCTGGGCCAGAGGCTGCACGTGCAGATGTACCGGTGCTGCCTCCTGCACGTGCTGCACCACTTGCTCGCCGTGCGTCACGAAGGTGGTACGCAGGCTCTCGTGGCGCGCGACCAGCGCACTGAAACTCTGTTGCAGCGCAGCGATGTCCAATGGCCCGCGCAAGCGCAGGGCCGTGGGCATGTGATAAGCCGCACTCTGCGGGTCCAACTGCCACAGGAACCATTGGCGTTCCTGGGCAAAAGACAATGACAACGTGTCGAACTCGGCACTGACAGGCGGAATCGGCAGGTTCGCCGGGGAAACGTCCTCTTCAAGCATTTTCTGCAGGTAAAGACGGCGTTTTTCCAGCGGCAGCGTTATGAAGCGCCTGGCAATACGTTGTGCGACAGCGGTGTCCATCAAACCTCCTCGAATTCATCAAGCAGCGCTTCAAGCTTGCTCAATTTTGACGTGCTCATTTGCGTGCCGGTCTGCTCCAGTTGCGCGACAAACGCACCGAGAACCGGAAATTGAAATATCAATTGGGGCGTTAACTTCATGCCCAGTTCGAGCTGCAGGCGCGACACCACATTCACCACCAGCAGCGAATGCCCGCCCAGCTCGAAGAAATCGTCAGCCAGCCCGACCTGCTCAACGTTGAGCACGCCTTGCCAGATGGCCGCGACCTTGCATTCCAGGTCGCTTTGCGGCGCCAGATAAGCCGAATGCAGCGCGCGGGTATCCGGCGCGGGCAAGGCCTTGCGGTCGAGCTTGCCGTTGGGCGTAAGCGGCAGTTGATCGAGAAAGACCAGTTGGGTGGGTACCATGAAGTCCGGCATCTGTTGCGCCAGACGCGCCTTGAGCTGTTCACCCAGGCGCGCCTCGGCCGCCATGTCCAGGCTGCTGTCCTGGCTGACAAGCCAAGCCACCAGGCTCGTGCCGCTCGACGTTTCACGAGCCAGCACTACGGCGTCGCGTACTTCAGTTTGAGCGTGGAGGCGTGCTTCTATTTCTCCCAGCTCAATGCGCAGGCCACGGATTTTCACCTGATGGTCAATCCGGCCGATGTATTCGATTACGCCATTTTCAGCGTGGCGCACCAGGTCGCCGGTACGGTACAGGCGAGCAGCGGCCGACTCGCCAAACGGATCGGGAACGAAGCGTTCAGCGGTCAGCCCCGGGCGCTGGTGATAACCACGGGCCAGGGACTCACCACCGATGTACAACTCGCCAATTGCGCCGATGGCGCAAGGCTGCAAGGCGCCGTCCAGCACATAGGTGCGTACGTTGTTGATTGGACGGCCGATGGCGATGATTCGCCCGTCGTCTTCGACGGTGGGAGCCACCACATGGCTGCTGGTATCAATCGTGGCCTCGGTAGGGCCATAAAGATTGCGCAGCTCGCCATCGAACAGCCCCAGGGCCTGGCGGGAAAGATGCGCACTCAGCGCTTCGCCGCCACACAGCAGCAGGCGCAGGGAGGCCAGATGTTCACGGGTCGCCAGCGGCAACAGGGCCTGCAGCAACGATGGCGCCATTTGCAGCACGCTGATACGCCAACGTTCCACCTCGGCCCACAAGGTGGTCAAGTCCAGGTTCAACTGCGGCGAAGCCAATACCAGTTGCGCACCGCTCATCAGCGGCAACCAGAATTCCCACACCGAGGCGTCGAAACTAACGGCGGTCTTTTGCAGAACGCGGTCGCTGTGATTCAGCTTCAGGCAACCCTGCATCCATTCCATATGGTTGCTCAGCGCGCCATGGCGAATCGTCACGCCTTTGGGTTTACCGGTGGAACCGGAGGTATAGATCACATAGGCGAGGTTCTGGCTGTCGACGGTGACCGCAGGCTCGTGCTCGCTGTAGCCATCGAACCGGTCGGGCAGTGCGTCCAGCAGCAGGCAGTCCACGGCCACGTCGGCGAAGTACGGCTGTACGCTGGTTTCGGTCAACAGCAAGGCAATGCCACTGTCCTCGACCATGTACATCAAACGATCCTGTGGATAAGCAGGGTCCAGCGGTACATAGGCACCGCCGGCCTTGAGGATCGCCAGCAACCCGACGACCATCTGCACACTGCGCGGCATGCACAGGCCCACCAACACGTCCGGACCTACACCCCGCTCGATCAACGCATGAGCCAGGCGATTGGCGCGCAGGTTGAGCTGGGCATAGGTCAGCGACGCTTGATCGGCCAACAGGGCCGGCGCATCGGGCGTGCGTCGGGCCTGGGCCTCGAACCATTGATGAACGTGGCATCGGTCGGTGGCCGGCACTGCCGTGGCATTCCAGTCGCGCAACAGCACGGTGCGCGTCGCCGCGCCTACCAGGTCGATATCACCCAGGCTGCGGTCGGCGGCCAGGCTCACCATCTGCGCGAGCACGTGCTCCACCTGCTCAGCCAGGCGCTGGATTGTATGTGTATGGAACGCAGCATGGGCATAAGTGAAGTGCAGGCTCAGGGTCTCATTGAGATTAACGGCCAGGGTCAATGGGAAATTAGTCTGTTCCTGATTACCCACCGTGCCGAAGCTCAGGCCGGACGGCGCCTGCGCTTGCAGGGCCTCGGCCAGCGGGTAGTTTTCGAACACCAGCAGCGTGTCGAACAGGCCTTCACCGCCCTGCCCGGCCCAGCGCTGAATCTCGAACAGCGGTGTGTGTTCATGCTCGCGCAACGCAACGTTGCGGGCCTGAAGCTGTTGCAACAGGCTGGTGACCGATTGTTCCGGCCGGGGGCTGGCAATCACCGGCAGGGTGTTGATGAACAGGCCGATCTGCTGCTCGACACCTTTGAGCTCGGCGGGGCGCCCCGACACCGTGGCGCCGAAGGCCACCGTGTCATGCCCGGTGTAATGCTGCAGGAGCAGCAACCACACCGCCTGGACAACGGTGTTGAGGGTGACTTTCTGCTGGCGAGCGAACTCGCCCAAGCGCTGGGTCTGCTGGCGGGACAGTGAGTGATACAGGCTGGCGTGGCTGGTCTCGAAAGCCGGCTGCTGCGCTGCGAAACGGTTTTCGGCGAGGCGTGTCGGCGCTTCGAGCGCATGCAGTTGCGCGCGCCAGAACGTTTCGCTGGCCTTGGCATCACGCCCTTGCAGCCAGGCAATGTAGTCACGATAGCGGCCGGCAGGTCGCGGCAGCGCCTGGCCATCGTAACGTTGCAGCACCTCGCCCAGCAGCTGCGAGTTGCTCCAGCCATCCATCAGAATGTGGTGATGGGTATAAATCAGGTGATAACGCTGCTCTGCGGTCTTGACCAGCACCAGCCGCAGCAGCGGCGCGAGGGCCAGGTCGAAACCCTGGTCGCGCTCGCCGCACGCCAACTCGACGAGGGCCTGCGGGGCATCCGTGCGGGTGCTCCAATCCAGCGAGGTAAAGGGTACGCGCACCTGCTTGTGCACCACCTGCACCGGTTGCTCGCTGCCCTCCCAGATGAAACTGCTGCGTAAAATGTCATGGGCGTCGACCGCCGCCTGCCAGGCTGCCTCGAAACGCTGCGGGTCGAGACCGTCGATGTCCAGGCACATCTGATTGATGTACTGACCGCTGCCGTGTTCGTACAAACTGTGAAACAGCATGCCCTGCTGCATCGGTGCCAGCGGGTAGAGGTCATCCACCGAACGGGCCGCGAGGCCCAGGCTATCGAGTTGCACCTGGGTAAAGCTGGCCAGCGGGAAGTCGGAAGGCGTCATGCCATGGTTTGCCGGGTCGCAGCAATGACCGATCAGCAGTGCCAGCTCGGCTGCATAATCATCGGCCAATCGCTGGATGGTGGCCTGCTCGAACTGTTGGTGGCTGAACGTCCAGCCCAGGCTCAGTACGCCATCAAATACCCGCCCGTTGAGGCTCAGCCAATTGCCCAGGGGCGCCATCGAGCTTTGCTCTTCACCGGCGCTTTCGCTGGCCGGGCTGAACAACGCGCCCTGTTCCTTATCGAAGCTGGCGTCGAACTGGCCCAGGTAGTTAAAGGTAATACGTGGCACCGGCAGCGCTTGCAAGGCTGACCGGCTGGCCGCGTCACCGAGGAAGCGCAGCGCGCCGAAACCTACACCCTTGTCCGGGATCGACCGCAACCCTTGCTTGATCGACTTGATCGAGTCCCCGAGTGCCGCCGCCGGCGATAACTTGACCGGGAACAGACTGGTGAACCAACCCACGGTGCGCGTCAGGTCGATGTTGGCAAACAGCTCTTCGCGGCCATGGCCTTCAAGCTGGATCAAGGTGCTTGCATGCCCGGTCCAACGGCAAATCACCCGCGCCAAGGCTGTCAGCAACAGGTCGTTGACCTGAGTGCGATAGGCGGCCGGCGCTTCCTGAAGCAGTTGGCGCGTAAGGTGTTTGTCCAGGCGCGTATGAACAGTGCTGGCCTGGCCGTTCTGTGGGTTCGCCTCGGGGTTGAGGCACGGCAGATCCGCCGGCGCACCTTGCAGTTGCGCCTGCCAGTAGGCCAACTGCTGCTGCAATTGCGTGCTACGTGCATGCGCTTGCAACTGTTCGGCAAACGCCTTGACCGAACTGGTCTTGGCCGGTAATTGCAACGCTTGCCCGGCGAGCAATTGGTTGTAGGTAGTTTGCAGATCGTCGAACAGAATCCTCCACGACACGCCGTCCACCGCCAGGTGATGGATCACCAGCAGCAGCCGCTGAGTACCATCGCCCAAGGTTGCCAAAACGCCACGCAGCAACGGTCCGGTTTGCAGGTTCAGGCTGCGCTGGGCTTGATTGGCCAGCACTTCCAGCGCGGCTGCATCGGCCACCGGGCGCACCCATAACAGGTCGTTGCGCATCGATACTTCGCGATGGCTGGCACTCCAACCTTCGGCGCTTTCGTTGAACATCACCCGCAACGCGTCGTGATGCACCACCAGCGCCTGCAACGCTTGCTCCACCAGCGCCGCTTGCAACGGGCTGGCCGGTTGCAGCAGCACCGACTGGTTGTAGTGATGACGCTGCGGGATGGCATCGGCAAAGTAGGCCTGTTGAATCGGCAGCAGCAACGCCGGGCCCTGCACGGGAGCCTGATCCATCACCTGCACCTCGGCACCGGTCTGCGCGACAGTCGCCAATGCCTGCACCGTCTGGTGCTGGAACAGGTCTTTGGGACTAAAGCGAATGCCAGACTGCCGAGCGCGACTGACCACCTGAATCGAGATAATCGAGTCGCCACCCAGTTCGAAGAAATTGTCGGTGAGGCCAACCCGTTCCAGTTTCAGCACGTCTTGCCAAATCGCAGCGATTTGCTGTTCCAGTGCACTTTGCGGCGCCACGTACGCTTGCTGTACCTGGCTCGCGTCTGGCTGCGGCAAGGCCTTGCGGTCGAGTTTGCCGTTGGCGGTCAGCGGCCATTCACTGAGGAACAGCAGGTGCGTGGGCACCATGTAGTCCGGCAGGTCAGCCTTCAATTGCGCCTTGAGGGCGCCCGCATCCTCGACGCCTTGCGCCGGGATCACGTAAGCCACCAGTTGCTGGCCGTTCAGCCCTTCCTGGGCCAATACCACGGCTTCGCGCACCGCCGCCAGGGCGTTCAGGCGCGCTTCAATTTCACCCAGTTCGATACGGAAACCACGGATTTTTACCTGGTGGTCAATCCGCCCGATGTATTCGATCACACCGTCGCTGCGGTATTGCGCCAAATCGCCGGTGCGGTACAACCGCGCGCCGCTTTCACCGAAAGGGTCCGGGATAAAACGCAGCGCCGTCAGGTCGCCACGGTTCAGGTAACCCCGGGCCAGGCCGGCACGGCCAACATACAGTTCACCGATGCAGCCTTTGGCCACCGGGTTCAGTTCACCGTCGAGCAAGTACCACGACAGGTCAGCTATCGGCTCGCCGATCGGGCTGCTGGCGTCCTGTTCAAGATCAGCCACCGACAGCGGACGGTAGGTCACGTGCACCGTGGTTTCGGTGATGCCGTACATGTTGATCAACTGTGGCGCGCTGTCGCCAAACCGTTCGAACCAGGGGCGCAGGCCTTTGACGTCCAGCGCCTCGCCGCCGAATACCACATAGCGCAGGGCATTGGCCCGTGAGTCGGCACAGGCCACGTGCATCAACTGCTTGAACGCCGACGGCGTCTGGTTGAGCACCGTGACGCCCGCGTCGCACAACAGGTCGAGGAATTCCTGGGGCGAGCGGCTGACGTCGTACGGCACGATCAGCAGTTCGCCACCGTGCAGCAGTGCTCCGAAAATCTCCCAGACCGAGAAGTCGAAAGCATAGGAATGAAACAGGCTCCAGACGTCCTGCGGGCCAAAGCCGAACCACGGTTCAGTGGCGGCGAACAGACGCAGGATGTTGTGGTGCGCGAGCAAGGTGCCTTTGGGGTTGCCGGTGGAACCGGAGGTGTAGATCACGTAGGCGAGGTTCGAGGGATCCATGACGACGTGCGGATCACTGTCGGCAAAGGCGCTGACGTCCGTGTCCAAAAACAGTGTTTGCACGCCGCCAGGCAACGGTAATTGACCGGCCAGCGAGGCCTGGGTCAGCAGCAGTTGGATACCACTGTCTTGCATCATGTAGGCCAGGCGGTCCTGCGGGTACGTTGGGTCGAGCGGCACGTAGGCGCCACCGGCCTTGAGGATCGCCAGCAGGCCGACAATCATCTCGATACCCCGCTCGGCGGCCAGGCCCACCAGTACGTCCGGACCCACGCCGTGAGCGATCAACTGGTGGGCGCGGCGGTTGGCCTGGGTATTCAGTTCGGCGTAGGTCAGGGTCTGGCCGTTGCAACGCAAGGCCACGGCGCCGGGCCTCTGGCGGGCCTGTTCGGCAATCAGTTGATGGGCGCAGGTGTCGCTTGGGAAGCTGCGCAGGCCAGGGTTCCACTGGGCGATGTTGTGCTGTTGCTCGGTCGCATCCAGCAACGGCAGTTCGCCGATGCGCTGTTGCGGATCGGCGACGATGCCTTGCAGCAGGTTCAGCCAGTGAGCGGCCATACGCTCCGCAGTGCTCGCATCGAACAGGTCGGTGGCGTAGGTGAGGGTTGCACTGAGCTCGCCGTCGGCGTCCAGGGTGTCGAGGGTCAAGTCGAACTGGGCGGTACGGCTTTCCCACTCCTGAGCCTTGATCACCAGCCCCGGCAGTTGCGGGATAGCTTGGCGGCCGGCGCTCTGGTGGTTGTACAACACCTGGAACAACGGGCTGTGGCTCAGGTTGCGCTCGGGGCGCAAGGCTTCGACCAGTTGCTCGAACGGTAGATCCTGATGCGCCTCGGCGCCAAGCGCCGCCGTCTTGACCTGTTGCAGCAGTTCGCTGAAACGCTGTTGCGGATCGACTTCAGCCTTGAGCACCTGGGTATTGACGAAGAAACCGATCAGGCCTTCGGTCTCGACCCGGTTACGGTTGGCAATCGGTACGCCCACGCGGATATCAGACTGGCCGCTGTAACGGTGCAGCAGGCCCTGGAACGAAGCCAGCAACAGCATGAACAGGCTGCAGCCTTCGCCCTGGGCCAGTTGCCGCAGTTGTTGGCCCAATGCCTGTGGCAACTGGACGCCCAGACGGGCGCCGGCAAAGCTCTGGCGTGCCGGTCGCGGACGGTCCGCAGGCAGTTCCAGCAATGGCTGTTCACCGCCCAGGACGCGGGTCCAGTAAGCCAACTGCCGCTCGCGCTCACCGGCGTCCATCCATTGGCGTTGCCACACCGCGTAATCGGCATACTGAATCGGTAATTCGACCGGTTCAACCGACCCGCCCTGGCTGTAGGCGGCATAACGTTCAATCAGTTCCTGCACCAGCAACTGCATCGACCAGCCATCGGAGACGATGTGGTGCTGGGTCAGCACCAACACCTGTTCATCGGCCGCCACCTGAAGCAGCCCGACCCGCAGCAGCGGGCCGTTTAGCAGGTCGAACGGCTGGCTGATCTGATCGCGAACAAAAGCCTGGATCTGTTCGGCCGGGTTGGCCGAGGTCAGGTCGAGATGCTGCGGCGTCAGCAGCGGGCCGGGTTCGGTATGGATGACCTGGTACGCACGCTCATCCCTCTGGACAAAGGTCGTGCGCAGACTCTCGTGACGCTGCACCAGTGCGCTGAAGCTGCGTTGCAGCGCCTTCAAATCCAGGCGGCCATGAATCCGTAGCGCCGCCGGGATGTGGTACGCCGCACTGGAGGGCTCCATTTGCCAAAGGAACCACTGGCGTTGCTGGGCGTAGGACAAGGGCAACGGCTCGTCACGCGGCACCGTTGGAATGCTCGCCGGCTTCGCCACTTGGGTTTGCTCAAGTGCAGCCACGCAAGCCTTGAGGCTGACATTTTCGAACAGCTTGCGCAGTTGCAGGTTCATGCCAAGGTGTTGGCGGATGCGCGACACCATCTGCGTAGCCAGCAGTGAATGGCCACCCAGTTCGAAGAAATTGTCGGTGAGGCCAACCCGTTCCAGTTTCAGCACGTCTTGCCAAATCGCTGCGACTTGCCGTTCCAGTGCACTTTGCGGCGCCACGTACGCTTGCTGTACCTGGCTCGCGTCTGGCTGCGGCAAGGCCTTGCGGTCGAGTTTGCCGTTGGCGGTCAGCGGCCATTCACTGAGGAACAGCAGGTGCGTGGGCACCATGTAGTCCGGCAGGTCAGCCTTCAATTGCGCCTTGAGGGCGCCCGCATCCTCGACGCCTTGCGCCGGGATCACGTAAGCCACCAGTTGCTGGCCGTTCAGCCCTTCCTGGGCCAATACCACGGCTTCGCGCACCGCCGCCAGGGCGTTCAGGCGCGCTTCAATTTCACCCAGTTCGATACGGAAACCACGGATTTTTACCTGGTGGTCAATCCGCCCGATGTACTCGATCACACCGTCGCTGCGGTATTGCGCCAAATCGCCGGTGCGGTACAACCGCGCGCCGCTTTCACCGAAAGGGTCCGGGATAAAACGCAGCGCCGTCAGGTCGCCACGGTTCAGGTAACCCCGGGCCAGGCCGGCACGGCCAACATACAGTTCACCGATGCAGCCTTTGGCCACCGGGTTCAGTTCACCGTCGAGCAAGTACCACGACAGGTCAGCTATCGGCTCGCCGATCGGGCTGCTGGCGTCCTGTTCAAGATCAGCCACCGACAGCGGACGGTAGGTCACGTGCACCGTGGTTTCGGTGATGCCGTACATGTTGATCAACTGTGGCGCGCTCTCGCCAAACCGTTCGAACCAGGGGCGCAGGCCTTTGACGTCCAGCGCCTCGCCGCCGAATACCACATAGCGCAGGGCATTGGCCCGTGAGTCGGCACAGGCCACGTGCATCAACTGCTTGAACGCCGACGGCGTCTGGTTGAGCACCGTGACGCCCGCGTCGCACAACAGGTCGAGGAATTCCTGGGGCGAGCGGCTGACGTCGTACGGCACGATCAGCAGTTCGCCACCGTGCAGCAGTGCTCCGAAAATCTCCCAGACCGAGAAGTCGAAAGCATAGGAATGAAACAGGCTCCAGACGTCCTGCGGGCCGAAGCCGAACCACGGTTCAGTGGCGGCGAACAGACGCAGGATGTTGTGGTGCGCGAGCAAGGTGCCTTTGGGGTTACCGGTGGAACCGGAGGTGTAGATCACGTAGGCGAGGTTCGAGGGATCCATGACGACGTGCGGATCACTGTCGGCAAAGGCGCTGACGTCCGTGTCCAAAAACAGTGTTTGCACGCCGCCAGGCACCGGTAATTGACCGGCCAGCGAGGCCTGGGTCAGCAGCAGTTGGATACCACTGTCTTGCATCATGTAGGCCAGGCGGTCCTGCGGGTACGTTGGGTCGAGCGGCACGTAGGCGCCACCGGCCTTGAGGATCGCCAGCAGGCCGACAATCATCTCGATACCCCGCTCGGCGGCCAGGCCCACCAGTACGTCCGGACCCACGCCGTGAGCGATCAACTGATGGGCACGGCGGTTGGCCTGGGCATTCAGTTCGGCGTAGGTCAGGGTCTGGCCGTTGCAACGCAAGGCCACGGCGCCGGGCCTCTGGCGGGCCTGTTCGGCAATCAGTTGATGGGCGCAGGTGTCGCTTGGGAAGCTGCGCAGGCCAGGGTTCCACTGGGCGATGTTGTGCTGTTGCTCGGTCGCATCCAGCAACGGCAGTTCGCCGATGCGCTGTTGCGGATCGGCGACGATGCCTTGCAGCAGGTTCAGCCAGTGAGCGGCCAGGCGTTCGATGGTGCCGGCGTCGAATAAATCGGTGGCGTAGGTCAGTGTGGCAGCCAATGCGCCCTGGCTCTCGTGCGTGCCAAGGGTCAGGTCGAATTGCGCCGTGTGCGAGCTCCAATCCAGGCTCTCGACATGCAAGCCAGGCAGTTGCAACGCTTGGGCGGCGTCGCTGCTCTGGTGATTGAACATCACCTGGAACAACGGGCTGTGGCTCATGTGCCGGTCCGGTGCGAGCGCTTGCACCAATTGCTCGAATGGCAAATCCTGATGTGCCTGCGCGCCCAACGAAGCCTGCTTGACCTGCGCCAGTAATTGATCGAAAGGCATTGCCCCCTGAATGCGCGCATCCAGGACCTGGGTATTGACGAAGAAACCTATCAGGCCTTCGGTTTCCAGGCGGTTGCGATTGGCCACGGGCACACCCACGCGGATGTCCGACTGGCCGCTGTAACGGTGCAGCAATACCTGGAATGAGGCGAGCAACAGCATGAACAGGGTGCAGCCTTCGCGTTGGGCCACGTGTTTGAGGCGTTCGGTCAGCCCGGCACCGACGGCCAGGTCCAGCCGCGCACCGCGATAACTTTGTACGGCTGGGCGTGCGTGGTCCGTGGGTAACGGCAGTACTTCGCCACCATCACCCAGGCGCTCGGTCCAGTAGTCCAGTTGCCGCGCAAGCTCGCCGGCTTCCATCCATTTACGCTGCCAGATCGCGTAGTCGGCGTACTGAATCGGCAGCGGCAACAGATCCGCCGCCTGGCCGGTGCTGTGGGCAGCATAGAGTTTGACCAGGTCGTGAACCATGATCTGCGCCGAAGCGCCGTCACAAATGATGTGGTGCTGGGTCAGGACCAACACATGGTCGTCCGGCGCCAACTGCAACAGTTTGACCCGCAACAGCGGGCCCCGCTGCAAATCAAACAGCGCAGTGATTTCAGTATCAATCAGCGCCTTGAGCGCTGCGGCGTCCGGCACCGCTTCCAGCACCACCGTCGTAACCGGCAGGCTCAGGCACGCGTGCGCAACCTGCAACGGCCCTTGCGGCCCGTCGACAAACACCGTACGCAGCACCTCATGGCGCTCCAGCAACGCATCGAAGCTGCGCTGCAACGCCGGCAAATCCAGGGCACCGCGCAGCCGCAGCGCGGTCGGCACATGGTAAGCCGCGCTGTGGGGGTCCAGTTGCCAGAGGAACCATTGGCGCTCTTGGGCATAGGACAAGCCGATGTGCTCGAACTCATCACGCATCGCCGGAATCGGCAACGCGGCGAAGCTCATGTTTTTGCTGTGCAGTTTTTGCAGGAACGCTTGCCGTTGGGCGAGCGGCAAACGGATGAATCGCTGAACCAGAGACAGGTTATCGAGCTGAGTCATTTTCAAAGGGTCTCCAGGTCTGCCAGGAAATCATGCATCTCACTCAGGTCTTCGCTGGAGTGAGGTGTCAGGTGCACCGCCAGTTGCGCGGCATACTCCGACAGCGATGTGGTTCGGAATAAAAGGTCCAGGGGCACGGCTGCGCCTTGCTCCATTTGCAGGCGTGCGGTCGCTTGGGTCGCCAGCAACGAATGCCCGCCCAGCTCAAAGAAGTTGTCGTCGCGCCCTACCCGCGCAAGCTTGAGTACGTCTTGCCAGATCAGCGCGACGCTGTGCTCAAGCACCCCTTGTGGTGCCACATAGGCGCGCAGCGACTGATTGGCGTCGGGCAGCGGCAAGGCTTTGCGATCCAGCTTGCCGTTGGGTGTCAGCGGGAAGCGCTCAAGCAGCATCCAGTGCGCCGGAATCATGTAGTCCGGCAGGTCGCAGGCGAGCCGCGATTTCAGTTCGTCGCGCAGCGCCACCAGCGACTGCGCCTCGGCAGCCTCAGCGGTGGCCGCAATCAGGTAAGCCACCAGTTGCGTGCCGCCCGGTCCTTGCTGAGGGACTACCACGGCCTCGCGGATCGTGTCCTGCGCCAACAGGCACGCTTCGATCTCCCCCAGCTCGATGCGAAAACCACGAATCTTCACCTGGTGGTCTACGCGGCCGATGTACTCGATCACCCCGTCGACGCGATACCGCGCAAGGTCACCGGTGCGGTACAGCCGTGTGCCATTGCCAAATGGGTCCGGCAGGAAGCGTTCGGCGGTGAGTGCGGCTCGCTCGTGATAACCACGCGCCAGGCCATCACCGCCAATCAGCAATTCGCCGATCAAGCCGATGGGGTTCGGCGCAAAGTGCTCGCCGACGATGTACAGCGAAGTGTTGGCAATCGGCCGGCCGAGGTAAGGCAAGCGCTTGTCTGTGGTCAGTGGATAAGCCGCCGACCAGATGGTGGTTTCCGTGGGGCCGTAGAGGTTCCAGACCGGGCCTGCGACCGTCAGCAAGCGCTCGGCCAGGTCCTCGGCCAATGCCTCGCCGCCACACAGGCATTTGCGCCCGGCGAGACGCTCAGCCATGGGATGCTCAAGCAACATGCGCCACGTCGACGGCGTGGCCTGCACGATACTGACCTGCTGCTGTTCGATAATCCCCAGCAGTGCTTCAGGGTCGTGGGCGCTCTGTTTGTCCACCAGCACCACGGCCGCACCGCTGAACAGCGCGCCGTACAGCTCCAGGCCGAAGATATCGAACGAGAAGGTGGTCAGCGACAGCAAGCGGTCACTCGCCTCGATGCCCGGCTCGCGGGCCATGCTGGCGACGAAATTCACCAGGGCGCCATGGCGTACCATCACGCCCTTGGGTTTGCCGGTAGAGCCCGAGGTATAAATGGCGTAGCACAGGTTATCGCCGTCCACCGACACCTGTGGATCGGCCGCCTGTTCAGCACTGACCGGTTCATCCAGGGCACTCGGCAACACGGTTTGCACCCCGGCCGGAATCGGCAACTGGCGCAACAACGATGCCTGGGTCAGAAGCAACTGCAGCCCACTGTCTTCAATCATGTGGGCCAGGCGGTCCACCGGATAGTGCGGATCGAGCGGCACGTAAGCGCCACCGGCCTTGAGGATCGCCAACAGCCCGACAATCATGTCCACGCCACGCTCAAGGGCGATGCCTACCGGCTGATCGGCACCGACACCGCGCTCAATCAGGCGATGCGCCAGGCGGTTGGCCTGGGTGTTGAGTTGAGCGTAAGTCAGCGACTGGTCAGCAAACAGCAGCGCCGTGGCATCCGGCGTATGCCGTGCCCGGGCCTCAAACAGACGATGAATACAGTGCTCGCCCGGGTAGGCGCTCGCGGTGGCGTTCCAGGCCTGCACTTGCTGGCGGGTTTCACTCGGGTCCAGCAGCGTGAGTTCACCCAGCGGGCGTGCGGCACCGCTGCTCATTTGCAGCAGAAGACGCTTGAGGTGCATGCCGAGCTGCTCCACCGACGCCTGAGTGAAGCTTGCACATTGGTAACTGAACTGCACGCTCAGCTCGGTACCCAGGCCCACCAGCAGGGTCAACGGGTAGTTGGTTTGTTCCAGATTGCCCACGGCACCAAAGTGCAGGCCCTGGGGCGAACCTTTCTCCAGGGCTTCTGAAATCGGATAGTTCTCAAACACCAGGATGTTGTCGAACAGCGCTTCACCGCCCTGCCCCGCCCAGCGCTGGATATCGAACAACGCGGTGTGCTCGAAGTCCCGTAAAGCCAGGTTCTGCGCCTGGACGCTGTGCAGCCAATCCCCCAGGCTCTGCTCGGAGCGCGGGCTGGCAATGACCGGCAATGTGTTGATGAACAGGCCAATCTGTTGCTCGACACCTGCCAGGTCCGCTGGGCGGCCCGACACGGTTGCACCGAACGCGACACAGGGTTTACCGGTGTAACGCTGTAACAGTAACAGCCAGGCAGCCTGTACCACGGTGTTGAGAGTGACTTTTGCCTCGCGGGCAAAGTCGCCCAGATGGCGTGTTTGCTGTGCATCGAGGTGCAGGTGATGGTGGGCGTACAGGTGGCTTGCGATGCCTTGCGACGGGCGCGCAAACACCTGGGCCAGGCGAATCGGTTCATCCAGGGCGTGCAACTGGTCCTTCCAGAAGGTTTCGCCAAGCGACGCATCCTGGCGCTTGAGCCAGGCAATGTAATCGCGATACCGCCCAGCCGGCCGCGCCACGGTTTCTGCGCTGTAGTGCTGTAACACTTCGCCAAGCAACTGCGCGCTGCTCCAGCCATCCATCAGGATGTGATGGTTGGTGTAAATCAAGTGATGACGATCAGCCGCCGTGCGTACCAGTACCAGGCGCATCAATGGCGCGCAGGTCAGGTCCAGGCCTTGGGCGCGCTCCTCGTTGGCAAGGGTTTGCAATTCGGCATCCAGACCGGCGTGACCGCTCCAGTCGAGCACGCGGAACGGCACCTGCACCTGACGCTGCACCACCTGCATCGGTTGCTCAAGATTGCCCTGCCAGAAAAACCCGGTACGCAGGATGTCATGGGCATCGACCACGGCTTGCCAGGCCGCGCGGAAGCGTTGCGGGTCCACGCCATCAACGTCCAGGCGCATCTGGTTGATGTAGTTGCCGTTACCCTGTTCGAGCAGGGTATGGAACAACATGCCTTGCTGCATCGGCGACAATGGGTAGATATCGTCGACGGCCTGCGGCTCTGGCACCAACGTATCCAACTGCGCCTGGCTGAGCGCCGCCAGCGGGAAGTCAGACGGTGTGACGCCACGGTTAGCACGGTCGCAGCAATGGCCGATCAGCGCCGTCAGTTCTTGCACATAGTCATCGGCCAGACGCTGGATGGTCGCTTCATCGAACATCGCGGCGCTGAACGTCCAGCTCAGGTCCAGCTCACCCCCGAACACTTTGCCGTTGAGCGCCAGCGGGTTGCCGAGCGGCCCGTGCATGTTGACTTCTTCACCGCCGGATTCACCGGTTGGCACAAACAAGGCATCGGCGGCGGCATCGAAGCTGGCGTCGAACTGACCGAGATAGTTGAAGGTCAGGCACGGTACCGGCAAGGCCTGCAGCGACTCACGCGCCTGTTCATCGCCCAGGTGCGCGAGTGCACCGAAGCCGATGCCTTTATGCGGAATCGCCCGCAGCTGTTCCTTGATCTGCTTGAGCGACGCACCGAGGTCCACAACCGGCGACAGTCGCGCCGGGAAGACACTGGTGAACCAGCCCACGGTACGGGTCAGGTCGATGTGCTCGAACAGGTCTTCGCGACCGTGGCCCTCAAGCAACACCAACGCGTTGTCGTCCCCCGTCCAGCGCACCATCACGCGTGCCAGCGCGGTCAGCAACACGTCGTTGACCTGGGTGCGATAGGCCGCCGGGGCGTCCTGCAACAGCTGACGGGTCAGGGTCCGGTCCAGTTTGCTGCGAAGGGTCACGGCCTGATCGTGTCGCTGCCCGCCGTTCGGACGGTCATACGGCAAGGTTGCCGAAGCGCCCTGCAACTGTTGTTGCCAGAAACCCAGTTCGGCCTGCAGCGCAGGCGTTGCGGCGTAGTCCTGTAATGCTGCCGACCACGCCTTGAGAGCACTGGTCCTGGCCGGCAATTGCACAGCCATGCCAGCGGCAATCTGCCGGTAACCGTTTTGCAGGTCCTCGAACAGAATCCGCCACGACACGCCATCGACCACCAGGTGATGGACGATCAGCAACAGCCGTTGAGTACCATCAGCCAGGTTCGCCAGCACCGCACGGATCAACGCGCCACCGTTCAATTGCAGGCTGCGCTGGGCCTTGTCACCCAGCGCCTCAAGGGCTGCGAGGTCTGCGACCTCCACTTGCCACAGGCGCGCTTCATCCGCTTGTGCGACGGCGTTGCGGTAGTGCGCCGACCAGCCACCCGCCTGCTCGACAAAATCCAGGCGCAAGCTGTCGTGATGCGCCACCAACGCCTCCAGCGCCTGCTCCAGCACCTGCGCATCAAGGGCCTGTGTTGGCTTGAGCATCACCGACTGGTTCCAGTGGTGACGATCGGGGATGTCCTGCGCGAAGAATTGCTGATGAATCGGCAGCAGCACGGCAGTGCCGGTCGCCGGTTGCTGATCGATCAACTGCAGCGCCTCGCCGGTCTGTGCGACAACGGCCAGCGCCTGAATGGTCTGGTGCTGGAACAGGTCTTTGGGCGTGAAGCGAATCCCGGCCTGCCGCGCACGGCTGACCACCTGGATCGAAATGATCGAGTCGCCGCCCAGCTCGAAGAAGTTATCGCTGATGCCCACCTGCGCAAGCTTGAGCACGTCCTGCCAGATCGTCGCCAGTTGCTGCTCCAGCGCGTTCTGCGGAGCGACGTAGGCTTGTTGCAGTTGGCTGACATCCGGCTTGGGCAGGTTCTTGCGATCCAGCTTGCCGTTCGGCGTCAGCGGCATACGTTCCAGGCGCAGCACATACGCCGGGACCATGTGCGCCGGCAAGGTGGCCTGGAGTTGCGCACGCAGGTCTTCGGTGAAGTGCGCACGGGTTGAATCGCCGACCACGTAAGCCACCAGACGCTTGCCGCTGCCGGCACTGCCTTCCTGGGCCACAACCACCGCTTCGCGCACGCCACCCAGGGCTTGCAGAGCCGCTTCGACTTCACCTAGCTCGATGCGGAAACCGCGGATCTTCACCTGATTGTCGATACGGTCCAGATAGTCGAACGTGCCGTCGGCGCGCTGGCGCACCAGGTCGCCGGTGCGGTAAAGCAAGCCGCCAACTGCGCTGAACGGGTCAGCGACAAATCGTTCGGCGGTCAGCCCCGGGCGGTTGAGGTATCCACGGGCCAGCCCCGTCCCACCCAAGTACAGCTCACCGGCCATGCCTTGGGGCAACAGGTTCAGATCAGCGTCGAGCACATACGCGCTGCGGTCACCGATGCGGCTGCCGATCGGCGCGTAGGCGGCACCGCACGGCAGCTCGCGGCCGGCCTTCCAGATCAGCGGGGTGACCACGGTTTCGGTCGGGCCGTAGCCGTTGATGATGTAGTCCGGATCAAGCGCACGTTTGACCCGCTCGAAACTGGCGTTTGGCACCGCGTCGCCGCCAAAACAATAGATGCGCACCTTCGGCGGGTTACCGACGCGCTCGGCGTGTTCAGCCAGTTGTTGCAGGTACACCGGCGGGAATGCGACCACGGTGACGCCGTGCTCAATCATGGCGTTGTAGGTCTGCTCCGGCGTCCATAGCGTGTCGTCGCGAATCAGCAGCGAAGCACCGTGGGTCAGGCTGGTCAGCCAGCGTTCGTGGGCACCGTCGAAGGCGAACGACATGAAGTGGAATTCACAGTCGCTGTCGCGCATTTCATAGCGCTGCCCGATGGCCTGGCAATGCATGGCCAATGGACCGTGGGCAACGCCGACGCCTTTCGGATTGCCGGTGGAGCCGGAGGTGTAGATCACATACGCAAGGTTGTGCGGGTCGAGTGGCACCGACGGCGCCTTGATCGATTGCTCACGCAGATCAAGACGATCCAGTTCCAGCAACGGCACCGATTCGGCGACCGGCAATTGCGCCGACACCGACGAATCGCTGATCAGCAGCGCCAGCCCTGAATCCTCGATCAGATAGGCCAGGCGTTCACGCGGGTAACTGGTGTCCAGCGGCACATAAGCGCCGCCCGCCTTGAGCACCGCCAGCAACGCGACGATCACCGACTCACTGCGCGGCAACGCCACGCCTACCCGGGTTTCCGCACCCACGCCACGGGCGATCAGCGCGTGGGCCAGTTGGTTGGCGCGCTGGTCGATTTCACCATAGCTGAAGTGCTCTCCGTTGAAGATCACCGCCGTGCGCTGCGGGCGTTCGGCGGCCAGGGTGGCAATGCGCTGATGCACACTGATGCCTACCGGGTACGGCTGCGGGTGGTTCTCGGCGTGCTGGCGGGCGTGTTCATCAGCATTGGCCAGGGCGATTTCACCGAGGTTGCGCTCAGCCGACTCGGCAAACTGCTCAAGCAGTTGCAACAAATGCGCACTGATGCCTTCGATCACCTCACTCGCGAATTGGCCGCGGTCGAAGCTGTAATGCAACGCCAGCTGCCGGCCGAGGGTTACCGCCACGCTCAGCGCATAGTGCGTCTGCTCCAGATTGCCCACATCACCGAACACCAACCCTTGCCCGGCCTGGCTCAGCGCCTGGGCAACCGGGTAGTTTTCGAACACCAGGATATTGTCGAACAGCGCTTCACCGCCCTGCCCGGCCCAACGCTGGATGTCCGCCAGCGGCGTGTGTTCGAAGTCACGCAGGCTGAGGTTCTGCGCCTGCACCGCTTGCAACCAGTGGCCGACGCTTTGGTCCGGACGCGGCGCGCCAATCACCGGCAAGGTGTTGATGAACAGGCCGACCTGTTGCTCGATGCCGGGCAAGTCCGCCGGGCGCCCGGCCACGGTCGCACCGAACGCCACCGCTTCGTGCCCGGTATAGCGTTGCAGCAACAGCAGCCACGCGGCTTGCACCAAGGTGTTGACGGTGACTTTCTGCTGGCGGGCAAACGCCTCCAGCGCCTGGGTGCGTTGCGCGTCCAGCGTCAGGTAATGGTCGCCGTGACCGCGTTGGCGCTCGCCAGCGGTGGCCGCGCGGGCCAACCGGGTCGGCTCCTGCAGCGCGGCCAGTTGTTCGCTCCAGAAGTCCTGGCTCAACTGGCCGTCCTGGCGTTGCAGCCAGGCGATGTAATCGCGATAGCGTCCGCCGGCATTCGCCGGTGTGCGGCCGCCATAGCGCTGCAATACTTCGCCGAGCAACTGCGAGTTGCTCCAGCCGTCCATCAGGATGTGGTGATGGGTGTAGATCAGATGCCATTGATCGCTGCCGGTCTGTACCAGCACCAGGCGCAGCAAGGGCGCACAGGCCAGGTCAAAGCCTTGCACACGCTCGGCATCGGCCAGCGCCGCGAGGGCTGCGGGTTGATCGTCGCGGGCGCGCCAATCCAGCGTGGCGAACGGCAGTTGCACCTGCTTGTGCACGATCTGCAGCGGTTGCGCCAGTTCGCCCTGCCAGACAAAACCGCTGCGCAGGATGTCTTGCGCATCGACGGTGGCCTGCCATGCGGCGCGGAAACGCTCCGGGTCCAGGCCCTGCACGTCGACGCGCAACTGGTTGATGTACTCCCCGGCCGCCTGCTCGTACAGGGTATGGAACAGCAACCCTTGCTGCATCGGCGACAGTGGATACAGATCGTCAAGCTGACCGGCCGGCACCGGCAGTGCATCGAGCTGCGCCTGCGTGACCTGTGCCAGCGGAAAGTCCGACGGCGTGGCTTGCGCGGCCGGTAAGGTGCAGCAATGTTCGATCAGCGCCTGCAGCTCGCTGGCGTAGTGATCCACCAGTCGCTGCACGGTCGCGCCGTCGAACATCTCGCGGCTGAAGCCCCAGCTCATTGAAAGCTCGCCGCCATAGACCTGGCTTTCAACGGTCAGCCAGTTGGCCAGCGGTGCCGCCAGGTCCTGGGCTACGCCGCTGGTTTCAGCGGACGGCACAAACAAGGCAGCCTCATCAAACTGACGGTCGAACTGACCCAGATAGTTGAAGGTGATGCGCGGTGGCGCCAGTGCCGCCAGCTCGGCGCGCACGGCAGGTGCCGCCAGATGACGCAGCACGCCGTAGCCCAGCCCTTTGTCCGGCACCGCGCGCAGTTGCTCCTTGATCGACTTGATCGAACCGTCGAGGTCATCGCAAGCGGTCAGGTTGACCGCGAACAGGCTGGTGAACCAACCCACGGTGCGGCTCAGGTCGATGTCATCGAACAGGTCTTCACGGCCATGGCCTTCGAGTTCGATCAGCGTGCCCGGCTGCCCGCTCCAGCAACTGATGGTGCGTGCCAACGCAGTGAGCAGCAGGTCATTGACCTGGGTGCGATAGGCGGCGGGCGCCTGTTGCAGCAACTGACGGGTACGCTCGGCGTCGAGTCGCCACTCGATTTTCTCGCCATGCAGATTTTGCAGGCTGGCGTCAGGTCGCTCGCACGGCAGGTCCTTCGCGTCCTGATGCTGGATTTTCCAGTACGCCAGTTGCTCATCGAAGCGTGGCGCTTGCTGTTCAAGGCGCGCGGTCCAGCTCTGGAACGCGCTGGTTTTCGCCGGCAGTTGAATGCCGCCGCCCGCCGCCAGCTGTTCGTAAGCCTGTTGCAGATCCTCCAGCAATACCCGCCAAGAAACCCCATCCACTACCAAGTGGTGAATGATCAGCGCCAGACGCTGGCTGCCATCGGCCAGCGTGACCAGCAAGGCTCGCAACAGCGGACCGCTTTGCAGGTCGAGGCTGCGCTGCGCCTCGCAGCAGAAGGCATTCAAGTGTTCGGCAGACTCGGCAGCGCGTAGCCACAGATCAGCGCTCGCCACCAGACCCTCGTGGCGTTGCTGCCAGCCCTCGGCGCTTTCGGTAAAACGCAGGCGCAAGGCATCGTGGTGATTGATGACGTGCGTCAGCGCTGTATCGAGCCACTGCGCATTCAATGCCTCACGCGGGGTCAACAGCAGCGATTGGTTCCAGTGCTCACGCACCGGCATCCCACGGCTGAAAAAATGGTGCTGGATCGGCCCGAGCACGGCGGCACCGGTCACCGGCCCCTGATCCACCGCCGAGCGATTGTCGAGGGTGGCGACCAGCGCCAGGCTGCGCACGGTCTGGTACTGGAACAGGTCACGCGGGCTGACGCGGATACCGGCTTGCCGCGCACGGCTGACCACTTGAATGGAGATGATCGAGTCGCCGCCCAGTTCGAAGAAGTTGTCTTCCAGGCCTACATGTTCGACCGCCAGCACGTCGCTCCAGATTGCGGCCAAGGTTTTTTGCAGGTCACTTTCCGGCGCCACAAACGTCTGTTGCGACGCAGCATCCGGCAACGGCAAGGCCTTGCGGTCGAGCTTGCCGTTGGCGGTCACCGGCAGCTTCACCAGCGGCACCAGGTGGGTGGGCACCATGTATTCCGGCAGGCTGTTCAACAGCCACGCTTTCAACTCCGGTTGCCATGGGGTAGTTGGCTCGCCGCCTTCCAGCACCAGGTAGGCGACCAGTTGTTTGCCGCCCTGCACCAGCACCACCGCCTCGCGCACCAGCGGGTGTTGCATCAGGCGGGTCTCTATTTCACCCAGCTCGATACGCAGGCCGCGCAGCTTGACCTGGTGATCGAGGCGGCCGAGGTATTCGATCACGCCGTCGACGCGCTGGCGCACCCGGTCACCCGTGCGGTACAGCCGCGCGCCGTCATTGAACGGGCACGGCACAAAACGCTCGGCGGTCAACGCCGGGCGACGGTGGTAACTGCGGGCCAGCCCGGTGCCGCCGAGGTAAAGCTCACCGGCGACGCCTGCCGGCACCGGGTTCAGTTGCGCGTCCAGGACATAGGTGCCCAGGTTGGCAATGGGCCGGCCGATCGGCACGCTGTCGGCACCTTCGTCGATGCAGGTCCAGTGGGTGACATCGATGGCCGCTTCAGTCGGGCCGTAGAGGTTGTACAAACCGGCGCCGGGCAGTTTGGCGAACACCTGCAGCTGCGCATCCAGCGCCAGCGCCTCGCCGCTGCACACGATGCGTTTGAGGCTGGCGCAGGCCTGCACGCCCGGCTCATGGATAAATGCCTGGAGCATCGACGGCACGAAGTGCAGCGTGGTGATGGCGTGTTCGCCAATGGTCTCGATCAGGCGTGCAGGCTCGCGATGCGCGCCGGGCGCTGCGACCACCAGCCGTGCGCCGCTCATCAGCGGCCAGAAAAACTCCCACACCGAGACGTCAAAGCTGAACGGGGTTTTCTGCAACACCGCGTCACTGGCGTCCAGGCCATAGGCTTGCTGCATCCAGCACAGGCGGTTGACCAGCGCGCGATGGCTGTTGCCGGCGCCCTTGGGTTTGCCGGTGGAGCCGGAGGTGTAGATCACATAAGCAAGGTTCAGGGCTTGTACGCTGACGGCCAGCGACTCGCGGCTGTAGCCGTCGAGCCAGCCTTGTGCCTGGTCGAGTGCAATGACGTTGATGGCGTCGACCGGCAAGGTGGCCAGCAGACTTTGCTGGCTGAGCAGCAGCCCGATGCCGCTGTCTTCGATCATGTAGGCGAGGCGTTCGCGGGGGTATTCCGGGTCCAGCGGAACGTAGGCGCCACCGGCCTTGAGAATCGCCAGCAGGCCGACCACCATTTCGATGGAGCGCTCGATGCAAATACCCACCAGCACGTCCGGGCCAACACCTTGCTCGCGCAAGGCATGGGCCAGTTGGTTGGCGCGCGCGTCGAGCTGAGCGTAGGTCAACTGCGTAGCGCCGAATACCAGTGCAGTGGCGTGCGGAGTGCGTTGTACCTGGTCTTCGATCAGGTGGTGGATGCCACGTTCGGTGGGGTACGCCTCAACGGTCTGGTTCCAGTCATTCACCAGCACGTGCTGCTCATCGGCGGCGAGCATCGGCAGTTCACCGATGCGCTGGCTGCCATCGGCGACCATCGCCTGCAACAGGCTCAGCCAATGGCCGGCCATGCGCTCGATGGTGGCAGCGTTGAACAGGTCGTTGGCGTAGGTCAGCGCGGCGTGCAGGGTGCCGGATTTTTCAAAGGTATCCAGGCTCAGGTCAAACTGGGTCGTACGGCCTTGCCATTGCACCAGGGACAGCTCAAGCCCGGAGGCGGTGCTGACTGCGGCAATATCTGCCACGTGCGGCTGATGGTTGTACATCACCTGGAACAGCGGCGTGTGGCTCAGGCTGCGCTCGACTTTCAGGGCTTCTACCAGGCGCTCGAACGGCAACTCCTGATGGGCCTGGGCGCCCAGCGCGTGCTCCTTGATGCTTTGCAGCAGTTGGTCGACACGGGTTTGCCCGGTCAGCTCGGTACGCAGCACCTGGGTGTTGACGAAGAAACCGATCAGCCCTTCGACTTCGCTGCGGTTACGGTTGGCAATCGGCACGCCAACCCGAATATCGCCCTGGCCGGTGTAACGGTGCAGCAGCACGCTGAACGCGCCGAGCAGCAGCATGAACAAGGTGACGTTGTGTTTTTGCGCGCAACTGCGCAACTGCGTGGCCAGCGCCGGATCAATCGTTAAATCATGCCGGGTGCCCTGGTAGCTGGGCATCGCCGGGCGCGGATGGTCGATGGGCAGTTCCAGCACCGGGTGCTCATCCCCCAGGCGCGCCTGCCAGTATTCCAGCTGGCGGGCCTGCTCGCCCGCCTCCAGCCAACGCCGTTGCCACAGGGCGTAGTCGCTGTACTGGATCGGCAGGGCCGGCAATTGCGGCTGCTCGTTGCGCTCATGGGCGTCGTAGCAACCGATGAACTCGTCGATCAACACGTTCATCGACCAGCCGTCGGAGACGATGTGGTGCAAGGTCAGCAGTAGCACATGTTCCTGCTCGGCCAGCTTGAGTAATTGCACCCGCAGCAGCGGGCCGTTGGCCAGGTCGAAGGGCAATAGCGACTGGCGGGTGGCGGCTTGCGTCACCGCCTGCTCACGCTCGGCGGGTGCCAGGGCGCTGAAGTCCAACTGCTCGACGACCAGCGGCGATTGCGCGGGCACTTGCAACAGACGCTCATCCGCCTGGCGCTGGAACACCGTGCGCAGGGTTTCATGGCGGGCCACCAGGCTGGCGAACGCCTGCTCAATCGCCGGCAGGCTCAGCGCGCCCTTGAGCCGCACCGCGCCTGGCAGGTTATAGGCGCCGCTGGCAGGATCCAACTGCCAGAGAAACCACATCCGCTGCTGGGCGTAAGACAACGCTTGACGGTCCTCTGCCTCCACCCCTGCCGGAATCGGAAACCGGGAAAAATCCACCCCTTCCTTGTGCAACGCCTGGAGGAACATCTGGCGTTTTTCCAGGGGCAACCCGATAAACCGGCGAGCAAGTTTCAAGGAGTCTTCAGCGTTCATTTCTTGGGATCCGGGGCAATAGGCAGGAAGCACAAAGGCACGTCGTCCCTATAAAACGAATCCGGAGGGGAAAAATTAGCGGGGGATTTGTGGCGCCGACAGCGGTGTCATCAAGGGTTACATCAAACACCGAGTGGCTCGGCGAGGCTGTCCTATCATTGACGCAACCCATCAATTGCAACTACATTTAGTTACAGGCAAGGATCGCCGTGTCGAAAAATGAAAAGCTGCTGGCCAAACTGCTCAATGAGCAATCGGCATTTACCTGGCCCGAACTCGTAACACTGCTGCGGCGCCTGGGATACACACAAATCGAAGGGGCTGGGAGCCGAGTCAGGTTCGACAAGGGCGACCCCAGTGCAATGATTACCCTGCACAAGCCTCACCCCGGCAACGAACTGAAACACTACATTCGGCGCCAGATCATCGAACAATTGAAATCAGGAGAACTGATTCAGTGAACAACCAGTTGAAACACAAAGGCTACATCGGCTCCATCGAAGCCAGCATCGAAGACAATTGCCTGTTCGGAAAGCTGCTTTTCATCAAGGCTCTGGTCAGCTACGAGGGAAAAACCGTCGCCGAATTGGACGCGGCCTTTTGCAACGCCGTAGACGACTACATCGAGACCTGCCAGGCCCTTGGGCAAACACCGGAAAAGCCCTGCAAGGGCTCGTTCAACGTCCGTGTCGGCCATGACCTCCATTTGGCCGCCGCCCTGGCGGCGACCCGGCAAAAAGTGACGCTGAACGATCTCACGCGGCAAGCGCTGAACGAGTTTCTGCAACATCGCGGCGCACTCATTGCGGGGTAATCAGCCCAATCGCCGATACCCCAACACCGCCGAGCCAAGCACCACAGCTCCAGCCGCCAGTGCCACCCAGAACCCGCTGGGTGCGCCAAAGTGGTCGATCATCCACCCGGAGCTGGCGGCACCAATGGCCACGCCTATGCTCAGGCCGGTGATCAGCCAGGTCATGCCTTCGGTCAGGCGACTTGGAGGAACAATCTGCTCCACCAGGGCCATGGACACGATTAACGTCGGGGCGAAGAACAGGCCGGAAATAAAGATCGCCGCCGCCAACCCGGGAATGTTCGTCACCAGCAACAACGGCAACGTGGTCACAGCCGTAGCCACGCCGCAGAACAAAAACTGGCGAGGCAGCGGCGCTTTTAGCTTTAGGGCACCAAACGCCAGCCCGGCCAGGCACGAACCAATGGCATATACCGACAACACAATGCTCGCGGCGGCGGGCTGGCCCTGGTGCTGGGCGAAGGCGACGCTGACCACGTCCACCACGCCGACGATAATGCCCATGGCCATCAACAGCACCATCAGGATCAACACCGAGGGCGAGGCGATCAGCCAACGGCCGTGCCCGGCCTGATGCTCATGCACCGGTGGCTCGGTCTGGCGTTGCAGCACGAACGCGGTCACGCCCACCGCCAAAAACAGCGCGGCAATCAACGGCCCGGCTTCGGGGAACAGCAGCACGCACAAACCCACCGAGACCGGCGGGCCGACAATGAACACCACCTCATCAAGCACCGACTCCAGGGCAAATGCGGTTTGCAACTTGGGCTGGCCGCGATACAGCTCGGTCCAGCGCGCCCGCACCATGGCCGACATGTTGGGCATGCAACCGGCCAGGGCGGCGAAGATGAACAGCGTCCACGTCGGCGCCTGCAAGCGGGTGCAGAGCAACAGCAACAACAGCGCGCCGCCGCCGATTGAGGCGGCCACCGGCAACACGCGGCCCTGGCCATAACGGTCCACCAGCCGCGAAACCTGGGGCGCGCAAAACGCCGTGGCCAGGGTGAAGGTGGCCGTCACCGCACCCGCCAAACCGTAACCGCCGTGCACTTGCGAAAGCATGGTGATCAAGCCGATCCCGGTCATGGAGATCGGCATGCGGGCGAGCATGCCCGCCAATACAAAAGCCCTGGAACCTGGCGCCTGGAACAGCTCGGCGTAAGGGTTTGCCATGGTGTGTAACCTCTTCCTGAGCGCCCTGAAACTTGCTATCTGGTGTTATCGGGGCAAAATACATACGGTGCGTATGTGACAAATCATGCGTAACATACGCGCCGTATGTCAATCACCTATTGTGAGCCTTACCCATGAGCCGAGCCCGTGCCGAGATGATCGAAGACACCCGCGCCCGCCTGATCGCCAGCGCCCGCCAGGCCTTCGCCACACAAGGCTACGCCCAGACGTCGATGGACGACTTCACCGCTCGCGCCGGCCTGACCCGGGGTGCGTTGTACCATCATTTTGGCGACAAGAAAGGCTTGCTGGCGGCGGTAGTTGCCCAGCTCGACGGCGAAATGGACGCGAGCCTGCACCGTATCACCGACCAGGCCACCGACCCTTGGGAAGGGTTTTGCGAACGCTGCCGGGCTTATTTGCGTATGGCTCAGGATGCCGAGATCCAGCGCATCGTATTGCAGGATGCCCCGGCGGTGCTGGGTGCAACCGACCAGCAGCAATGTGTGGACTCGCTGCGCCGTTTGCTCGATGACCTGATGCAAGCGGGCCTCATCGAGTACGCGTGCAGCCAGGCATTGGCGAGGCTGATCAATGGCAGCCTGGTGAGCGCATCGCTGTGGATCGCCCAGGATGAACACCCGGGCGAGCGACTGGAAGCAGCCTTGCAAGGGCTGGAGTTATTGCTGCGCGGTTTGAAGCCCAATGCCGTTCGCTGAACGAGTGCGGCGGAAGTTTTCGGATCAGATGGGGTACATATCCGTTGCTGCGGTAACGGCGGCTTAGGGTTCCGCTCTTACAGCGGGTCACTTTTGGCAAACGCCCGGAATGCCGGCCCAGCCAAAAGTAACCAAAATGTTTGCCCCACCACTCGGTGCCTCGCCTAGGCTCGGCATGCCCGCATTCCGGCAAGGCTCCGCGGGCCGCCGCGACGGCCCGTCCCTGGCCCGTCCCTGGCCCGTCGTGGCTAAATCGGCATCCTTGCCGATTTACCCGCTCCTCAATACCTGCGTTCGGCCTCGGGCTGAATGGGGCAGTCAGATCAAGATCAAGATCAAAAGCAAGAGCACGGCGGCCTGAAAGCCGACCTGAGTGTTAGAAGCAAGGGCCAGATCCAGAGCGAAAGCAGAGCTGCTTTTCTGTGGGAGCGGGCTTGCTCGCGAAAAACCCGAGAACGCCGCGTTCATTCAGGACGCCCGCGTCATCGTTAACGACCTTCGCGAGCAAGCCCGCTCCCACATTTTTTGACCGCGTGCGCCTTTGATTTTGCCGTTGCTCTACACCACTCAAGCCGGCCGGTAGGCCGCTGTGCTCTTGCTTTTGATCTTGATCTTAGGCGCCCCGTTAAACCACGCTGGCCGAACGCAGGTAGTACGGAGCGGGTAAACCGGCAGGACGCCGGTTTAGCCGCGACGGGGCAGGGACGCCCCGTCGCGGCGGCCCGCTTCGTGCTACCGGAGTTGAGGGCACACCGAGCCTAAGCGAGGTGCCGAGTGGTGGGGCAAGAGCGTTTTGCTTACTTTTGCGCTTTTCAAAAGTGAGCCGCTGTAAGAGCGGAACCATAGGCGGCTATCACCCATATAACGGATATGTACTCAGCCCCCCAGATACCCAGACACAACACTCCCAACATTGATATTGGCTACCTGAAGAGCCAACCACAGCATTGACCCTAGGTACGCCGCAACATCAACGCCGCCACCGCACACGCGGCCAACGCCACACACGCCAGAAAGAACGCATCACTGTAGGCCATCAAAAACGCCTGATGGCGAACACTCTGGTCCAGCAGGTTCAGCACCACCTGATGATCCGGCAACTGCTCCTGCAACCCCCCGCCACCGGGCAGTTTTTGTTGCAGGGCCGGATCAAACAGCGTCACCGACTCGCCGATACGCGCCGAATGCACGCGCTCGCGCACCACCACCAACTGCGCCAGCAACGCTGTACCCACCGCGCCGCCAAGGTTACGCAGCATCGAGAACACCGCCGAGGCCGACCCCGCCTGCGCCTTGGCCAGCCCATGTACCGCCAGCACCGACAGCGCCACCATGATCAACGGCTGGCCCATGCCGCGCACCACGATCGAGGGCACGATCACATTGCTGGCGCTGTCGGCCGACAGGTGTGCGCCCATCCAGCAGCCCAGGGCCATGATCGCGAACCCCGAGGCCACCAGCATTTTGGCGCTGACCCATTTCATCAAGCGCGGTAAAAACGGCGCCATGATCAGTTGCACCAGGCCATAGGCAATCAGGCTCTCGCCAATT
Source organism: Pseudomonas sp. K2I15 (assembly GCF_002204795.1). Taxonomy (GTDB): domain Bacteria; phylum Pseudomonadota; class Gammaproteobacteria; order Pseudomonadales; family Pseudomonadaceae; genus Aquipseudomonas. The sequence continues at coordinate 6,703 of NZ_NIXO01000015.1, read as the reverse complement.
TCACTAGCGTTATAGTGCTGCAATTGCGACAGATAATTGGGCACCAGGAACACCAGGCCGTAGGTGCTGGCGCCGAAGATAAACATCGCCACGCTGGCCACGCCAAAGTTGTAATGCCCCAGCAGCCGCAGGTTGATGAAGGCGTGGGCGCCCCATAACTGGCGAGTAACGAAGCCGATCAATCCCACCACCGCCAATAGCGTCATCCACACGATAAAGGGCGAGCCAAACCAGTCTTTGCGCCCGCCCTCCTCCAGAACGATCTGCAACGCGCCAAGGCCCAACACCATGCAGCCGATGCCCAGCCAGTCGCCCTGGCGCAGCAGGTCCAGTTTCATTGGCTGGCGGTCGATGGACCAGGCCACTGCCGCCAGCAACGCGATCCCCGGGAACAGTTGCAAGTAGAAGATCCAGCGCCAGGAATACGCGTCGGTCAGCCAGCCGCCAATCGACGGCCCGGCCGCCTGGGCGACGCTGTTGGCCAGGCTGAACAAGGCCATGCCCAGCGGGATCTTGCTGGCCGGCAGTTCGGTGATGATCAGCTGGAAAGACAAGGGAATCAGCACCGCCCCAGCCGCGCCCTGGACCACCCGAATAAAGATCATCACTTGCAGGTTCGGCGACAGCGAACACGCCACCGAAGCCACCAGGAATATCCCCGAGCCCCACAACATCACCCGGCGCAGGGAGAACACCTGCACCAGCCACGCCGTGAGGGGAATCATGATGATTTCCGCCACCAGGTAAGCGGTGGAAATCCACGAACCTTCCTCAAACGTCGCGCCCAGTGCGCCTTCGATTTCCGGCAACGCGGCGCTGGTGACGTGCACGTTCATCCCAGCCATGAAGCAGCCAAACAGCCCGCCGATCACCGCGACCCAGGCACGAATCGACACACGCCCTTCAACCTCCATGAGCGTGCTCCTGGCTCGCGGCTGGGCGGGTGTCGACCGTGGCGATGACCGACATACCCGGCAGGATCCGCGACTCGCCGGGCTGCAGGCGGATCTTCACCGGGAACCGCTGGACGATCTTGGTGAAGTTGCCGGTGGCGTTGTCCGGCGGCAGCAGGGCGAATACGGCACCGGAGCCGGGGGCGATGCTTTCCACTTCGCCGTGCCAGTGCGCGCCGGCAAAGCTGTCCACCGAGATGTCCACCGACTGCCCGGGCGCCATGTGCTGCAACTGGGTTTCCTTGTAGTTGGCAATCACATAGGCCTGCTCCACCGGCACCACCGCCAGCAGCGGCAGGCCGGGCATCACGTATTGCTGGCGACGAACCTTGCGCTGGCCCACCACACCGTCGAAAGGCGCACGAATCTCGGTGTCCTTCAGCGCATTGCTGGCCAGCGCCAGGTTGGCCTGGGCTTCGCCAATGCGCGCCTGATGCTCAATCATTTGCGCTTGTGCCTGCTGCCGACGCGCCTGCAAGACCCGCAACTGCGCTTGCTGGCGCGCGACCTGGGCGTTCGCTTGCGCCAGCGCCGCCTGGGCCTTGGCCTGGCTGGCGCTGACGGTTTCCAGGTGCTGGGCGCTGGCGACCTGTTGCGCCACCAATTCGCGATAGCGCTGGTAATCAAGCCCCGCACGCCGGGCCTCGGCCTCGCCACTGCTCAGTGCCGCCCGCGCCTGGGCGATGCGTTGCTGCTGCTCGCTCATTTGCGCGTCGAGGGTTTGCACCGAGGCCTGTTGCGCCGTCGCGGCCGCCTGCGCCTGTTGCAGTTGCGCCTGTGCGCTGTTCAGGCGCTCGGTAAAATCCCGGTCGTCGATGCGCACCAACACGTCCCCGGCCTTGACCGGCTGGTTATCTTCCACCAACACCTGGGCCACATACCCGGCAATACGCGGGCTGATGGCGACCCAGTCGGCGCGCACATAGGCGTCGTCGGTTTCCTCAAGAAAGCGTCCCCACTGCCACCAATACCCGGCAAAGACGGCGAGCCCCAGCAACGTAGCGAGAGAGGCAGTGGTCACCAGGGTGCGACGATGGCGTTGCATAACGGTCAGGCGAATCGGTTCAACAGCCTGGTTCATGGCCTGGCTCCATTGACAGCTACGGGAAAGTGGGCGGTTTGATCGTCACGCTGCCAACCGCCACCGAGGGCCTGGAACAGGTCGATCTGGCGGTTGATCAAACGCAGGTCGGACTCGGCCACGTGTGCTTCAAGGCCTACCAGGCTGCGCTCGCTGTCCAGCAGTTGCAGGGCATCCAGCGCGCCGGCGTGGTAGCCACGGGAGGCCAGGTCGAAGGCGCGGCGGTTGTTGTCCAGGGCAGCGGCCAGGGCCTGGCGACGCTGCTGTTCGCCTTGGTACAAGGCCATGGCCTGCTCAACCTGTTTCAACGCGTTCAGCACCGTGCCGTCAAACCGTGCCAGGGCCTGGCGCGCTTCGGCCTGGCTCTGCATGACGCGCGCCTGGGCGACCTGCCGATTGGGAAAACGCCAGGACACCAGCGGCCCGACGGAGTAAACCGTCGCGTAGCTATCCCCCAGTTTGCCCAGGCTGCTGGCGGACGAACCGAGCATCGCGCCGAAGGTGATGCGCGGATAAAGCTCGGCCCGAGACAGCCCCACCGTCGAGGTGGCAGCGCGCAGTTGCGCCTCGGCGCGGCGGATATCCGGCCGGCGTTGCACCAGCGCCCAGCCCTCGCCCACCGGCAGCGGCGCCTGCAACTGTGGGCCTTGGGCGCAGTTGCGCGGGGTGACCTGCTCCGGCGGCAACCCGCTGAGTACCGCCAACTCATACAACGCGCTGCGGCGACGGGCCGTGAACATCGGCAAGGGTGCGCGGGTTTCTTCCAGCAGGCCTTGCAGCCGGCTCAGGTCCAGGTCCGTCGCCGCGCCGGCTTTTTGCAGTTTTTGCGTGACCGAAACGCTTTGCTCCAGCAACTGCACCGAGTGCGCCTGCACCTGCGCCTGCAATCCATAAACGCAGGCCTGGGCATAGGCACGAGTCGTCTGAGCGGCCACCGTCACCCGCAACTCGTCCTCCAGTGCCCGCGCCACCTGGGCATCTGCCCGTGCCGCGGCAATGCGATAACGCACCTCGCCCCACAGGTCGAGGGTGTAGCTCAGGGAAAATCCAGGCGTGTGGCTCCATTCGGCACCGGCATGACCGTGGGTGGCCTGGGCCAGGGTCTGGTCATCACGGCTGCGACCGTAGGCCAGGCCATAGTCCAGGGAAGTGGACGGCAGGCGCTCGCCGTCGGCCTGCTGCAGCCGCGCCAGCAAGGCGTCGACGTGGGCGGCAGCGGCTTCAAGGTCTTTGTTCTGGCGCAGGGCCCGCGCCACCAGGGCATCCAGCTGCGGGTCGCGGTACAACTGCCACCAGCGGGCGGGCAATGGTTCGGCCGATTCGGCGGACAGGCGCGGCAATGGCTGCGCCGTGACGGTCGACGGCTCGCCGAGCACGCCACTGCACCCGGCCAGCACGCTTAACAGGGCGATGGGCATCCAGGGATGAAAAGAAGGGCTGTGCATCACAAGGCTCGCTCAAGAAGGAGCCTTGCAGGTTAGGCAGGTGGCCTGTGCGGTTCGCCCGCGTCAGGGCCATGTATCGTCGCTAAACGGACAATATGTTTGCTTAACGCAACTCGAAGCTTTGCTCCTGGACCGCTTGGGAGTCCAGGCCTACCTGAACCTTGAACTCACCGGGCTCGGCAACGTAGTGCAGTTGGGCGTCGTAGAACTTCAGGTCGTTCTCATCCAGGGTGAACTCAATGACCTTGCGCTCCCCGGCCTTGAGCATGAGTTTCTGGAAGCCCTTGAGCTCCTTGACCGGCCGACTGACAGAGGCAACCACATCACGGATATACAACTGCACCACCGTTTCGCCGTCGCGCGGGCCAGTGTTGGCAAGCGTAATGCTCGCCTTGAGTTGCTCCCCCGCGTGCAGTACCAGCGTTGACAACTGCAGGCCCGAAAGCTCGAACCGGGTGTAGCTCAAGCCGTAGCCGAAGGGATAGAGCGGGCCGTCGGGCTCGTCGATGTATTGGCTCGTGTACTTATAGGGCGCAGCAGGAAAGAACGGACGCCCGGTATTCAAGTGGTTGTAATAAATCGGAATTTGCCCCACCGACCGGGGAAATGTCATCGGCAGCTTGCCCGAGGGGTTGTAGTCGCCAAACAACACATCGGCCACCGCGTTGCCGCCCTCCGTACCACTGAACCAGGTCTCCAGTAGCGCATCGGCCTGTGCCTGCTCCCGGGTCAGGTCCATCGGACGGCCGCTCACCAATACGATCACCAAGGGTTTACCCAACGACTTCAGCGCACTGAGCAAGTGCTGCTGGCTGGCAGGCAGGTTGATATGCGCCCGACTGACGGACTCATCGTTGAAGCTCCAGGGCTCCCCGACAACTGCCACGATGACCTCGGCCTGACGAGCAACCTGCAGCGCCTCACCCAGAAGCTCTTCGGGCGAACGCGGGTCAAGCTCCAACGGCGTCTTGTAGAGCTTCAAGCGTTCGGCCAACTGCTTGTCCGTGGTCACATTCGCACCCTTGGCGTAGCGCAATGTTGCCTTGCCTTGAACGGCGCGGGCCAGGCCATCGTAGACACTGACCACGGGCTGGTCGTCGCAGTCACCGCAATAGCTGCCCAGCAAATCGTGCTGGCTCTTGGCCAAAGGGCCGACCAACGCAATGCTGGCCTGCTTGCTCAACGGCAGCGTCTGATGGGCATTTTTCAGTAACACGAAGGTCTTGCGGGCAATGTCCCGGGCCGCGTCTCGCTGCAGGCGCGCCGCACTGGGCGGCAACGCTACGCTGCCAAGATTGCGATACGGGTCGTCAAACAACCCCAGGTCATACTTAAGGCCGAGCACATGGCGGACAGCCTCATTCAGCAGCGCAACATCGACCTCGCCCGACGCGACCAACCCGGGCAAATACTGTGCATAAGCGTCATCGCACACTTCCATGTCGACACCTGCGCGCAGCGCCAACGCAGCAGCCTGCCTGGCATCACGCGCTACACCATGATTGACCAGCCCCTCAATCGCCCTGCAATCACCCAGGGTTACGCCGTCAAACCCCCACTGATGACGCAGCACATCCCGGATCAACCACCGATTGGCGGCTGCAGGAATTCCACCGATGGCATTGAACGCGATCATTGCCATGCCCGCGCCGGCATCGACGGCAGCGCGATAAGGTGCAAAGTAGAACTGGTACATGTTCGCGGTGCTCATCTCGACGCTGTTGTAATCCTTGCCGCCTTCAACTGCACCGTACAACGCGAAGTGTTTGACGCCGGCCATGAGGCTGTCGGCTGCGTGAGGATCGTCACCCCGATACGCCTTGACCATCACACCCGCGATACGCGAGGCCAGGAAAGGATCCTCACCGTAGCCTTCCGAAACTCTGCCCCAGCGAGGGTCGCGGGTAACGTCCACCGACGGGCCGAACGTCAAATGCACACCTTCGGCACGCGCCTCCCGGGCGCTGATACGCCCCGCCAGGGCAATCGCCGACAGGTCCCAACTGGCCGCCAGGCCCAGGCTCACCGGGAACACCGTGTGCAAGCCATGAATCACGTCCGCCGCAAAGAACAGCGGAATTTTCATCCGGCTACGCTCCATCGCCACGTGCTGCAACACCTGCCCATAAGGCGGTGACGCGACGCCACCGATGGCGCCAATCAATCCGGCAGCAACCCCTTCGCGGATACTGGCTTTCGTCTGTTCCCGGTCAATGCCCACCAATTCCAGTTGGCCGACTTTCTCGGCAAGGGTCATCTGCACAAGCACGTGCTCGATGAACGCAGCCTTTGTGAGCGATGGTTGCGCCCAGGCCTCTGTGCCAGAAAGGCCGACAAGCAGGCAAAACAGCAGGACTTTTCCCATCAGGCCCATCCTCTGGACACGTCAGTGACTGCCTGCAGCGTTGAGGATTGGAGCGTGGGTGTCTACTGTCAGAACTCACAGGGAGGCCGGCTTTTGATCATCGGCCAATACGGAGAAAAACCTACCCAACCGGCCGAAAATGACTCGGCGGATAGCCCAACGACTTGCGAAACATCGCACTGAACGCACTCGGGCTTTGATACCCATGTTCCAGCGCCACCTCCAAAATCGACACGCCTTGGGCCAGCAGCTTCAAGCTCAAGGCCAGCCGGGCGCGCTTGCGCCATTCGCCGAAGCTCATGCCCAACTCGCGCTGGAACACCCGGCTCAGGGTGCGGGCACTCATGTTCAGGCTGTCGGCCCAGGATTCCAGGCTGCTGTCGTCGGAGGGGTTGCGGATGAAGTGCGTGCATAACCTGGCCAGCCGCGCCTCGCCGGGCACCGGCACGTGCATCGCCACCACCGGGGCTGCGAGCAGTTCCATGCGGATCAATTCGACCATGGCCTGCAGCCGCGGGCTGTTGTGCCCGGCGATCAGCGTAGCGGCGACGATCAGTTCCCGCAGCAGCGCCGACACCTCGATCACCTGACAGGTGCGCCCCAACCCCGGCTCGGCCTCGGGCATCAGGAACAGCGTGCGCATATGCACTTCGCCGGCCATGCGGATTTCGTGCGGGGTGCCGGCCGGCACCCACAGCGCATGCCCGGACGGCACCAGCCAACTGCCCTGGGCGGTGCTGACCACCATCACCCCGGACACTCCGTGGATCAGCTGCGCCTGGGCATGGCAGTGGGGATGCACCACGTCATCGTTGCGGTAATTGTCGGCATAGGCTTCAAGCCAGGGCCTGGGCGGGAG
>NZ_NIXO01000014.1 GCF_002204795.1 Pseudomonas sp. K2I15 | reverse complement strand
CGAATGCGCAGTGTCAGTCACCGGATATAGTGGCTGACCCACCGCATTCGCGAGCAAGCCCGCTCCCACATTTGGATCGCCTCAAACCAGGGTTACCGGTAAGATGTTGGCCTTTCGCGCAGCCCTTTCTGCGCCTTGCCGAATAAGTCTTGCCCATGCCTTTCGAACTCAGCGTTGACCTCACCACCCTGGCGATCCTCGCCGTCGTTGCCTTTATCGCCGGTTTTATCGACGCCATCGCCGGCGGCGGCGGCCTGCTCACCACGCCTGCCCTGCTGACCGCCGGCATGCCGCCCCACCTGGTGCTGGGCACCAACAAGCTCAGCTCCACCTTCGGCTCGGCCACCGCCAGCTTTACCTTCTACCGCCGCAAGCTGTTTCATCCACGCCAGTGGGTGCATGCCATCGTCGGCACCCTGATCGGCGCGCTCACCGGCGCGGTGGTCGCGCATTACCTGCCCGCCGAAACCCTGAACAAGATGCTCCCGGTGATTGTCTTCGGCTGCGGCTTGTACCTGCTGTTCGGCGGCACGCCCAAGGCGGCGCTGGACAACGACGCACCGATCAAAAAGAAATGGCAGTCCACCCAGGGCTTCGGCCTGGGTTTCTACGACGGCGTGGCCGGCCCGGGCACCGGGGCGTTCTGGACCGTGAGCACCATGCTGTTGCACCCCATCGACCTGGTAAAAGCCAGTGGCGTGGCGCGCAGCATGAACTTCGTCAGCAACGCGGCGGCGCTGACGGTGTTCATTTTCAACGGTTCGGTGGACTGGATTGTCGGCCTGAGCATGGGCGTGTCGGTGATGTGCGGCGCGTTCTTTGGCGCACGCAGCGCAATCAGCGGCGGCGCCAAGTTCATTCGCCCGGTGTTTATCACCGTAGTGCTCGGCCTGACAGTGCGCCTAGCCTGGCAGCACTGGTTCAGCGTGGCCTAAGCGACGGGCCAGGTAGAGGTCGATCAGGTAGCGCGCAATCGAGCGAGACGCCGGCAACGGCGGCAGTTCATGGATGTTGAACCACTGCGCGTCTTCGATCTCGTCGGCCTGGGGCACGATATCGCCGCCGGCGTACTCGGCGTGAAAGCCCAGCATCATCGAGTGCGGGAACGGCCAGCACTGGCTGCCCATGTACTGGATGTTCTTGACCTCCACCTGCACTTCTTCGCGCACTTCGCGAATCAGGCAGTCTTCGGCCGACTCACCCGGCTCGGCAAAACCCGCCAGGGTGCTGTAGACACCCGTGACAAAGCGCGGCGAACGGGCCAGCAGGATCTCGTCGCCCCGGGTCACCAGCACGATCATGCTCGGCGAGATACGCGGGTAGCTTCGCAGGTCACAGGCCTGGCAGAACATCGCCCGCTCCCGTGGCACCTGCACCATCGCCTGGCCACAGCTTCCACAGAAACGATGCTCCCGGGCCCAGGTGCCGATTTGCGCGGCATAGCCCAGGACTTTGTACAGGGTGTGGTCGCCTTGCAGCATGAACGCCCGCAAGCCCTGCCAGCCGCAGCCCGGCACGTCGGCGGGGCTATTGAGCTCCAGCAGGTACACCGGCTCGCCGTCCAGGTGGCCGATGCCATGCTCGGCAAACACCGACAGGTCCTGGCGCTTGAGCCATTCCCGGGGAAACAGCGGGCCGTTCTGGTCGTGTAAAAAGCCTTCGCGGCTGCGGGCCACGGCCCAGCCGCCCGGGGCGTCGTTGTCCAGCAGCGTTGTGGTAATCCAGCCTGGGGTCATGTTCAGTCAATCCACGAATTCGGGTTTCTGCTTGCTCATATGGGCCGCGATGGCCACGCGCAGGTCGTTGGATTGCAACATAGCTGAGTTCCAGGTGGCAACGTATTCCAAACCGTCATTGATCGAGTGGTCACGCATGTAGCTGATCATCGCCTTGGTGCCGGTGACCGCGATCGGTGATTTGGCGGCGATTTCCCGGGCGATTTCCATCACCCCGGCCAGCAGGCTCTCGTGATCGCTGTACACCCGATTCACCAGGCCGATGCTGCGCGCCTCGTCGGCACCGAACTGGCGGCCGGTGTAGGCCAGCTCGCGCAGCATACCGTCGCCAACGATGCGCGGCAGGCGTTGCAGGGTGCCGACGTCGGCGGCCATGCCGATGTCGATTTCCTTGATGGAGAATTGCGCGTCTTCGGCGGCGTAGCGCATGTCACAGGCGCTGATCAGGTCGATGGCGCCACCGATGCAGTAGCCGTGGATGGCCGCGAGTACCGGCTTGCGGCAGTTGTCGACAGCGTTGAACGAGGCCTGCAGCTCGAGGATCTTGCGCCGCAGCAGGCGCGCGTTGCGGCCGACGTCCTTGCCGAATTCGTTGGCCACCGAGGCCAGCATCATCAGGTCGATGCCGGAGGAGAAATGCTTACCGGCGCCGCTGATGACCACGGCGCGCACGGCGTCGGTGTCTTCGACCCATTGGAAGATGTCGATGATCTCGGTCCAGAACGCGGCGTTCATGGCGTTGATCTTTTCCGGGCGGTTGAGCTGCACATGGGCGACGTTGCCGCTGAGTTCGACGACAAAGGCTTGGTATTCGGACATGGCAGTGATCCTTGACTGGCGGCTGGGATAAGCGCCGAACTATAACAAGGCACCGCGTGAGGTGGTAAGGCTGTGCATCGGCCAAAACCGGGACTGAAAAACGATGAAGAACAAATGTGGGAGCGGGCTTGCCCGCTCCCACAATGGTTTTGCGGTGTTCTTTAGCTTGGTAGCCACAACCTGAAGCGTGCGCCGCCCAATGGCGATGACTGGGCCGTCAACGTTCCGCCTTGCGCCTCAAGCGCCCGCCGGCTGATGGCCAGTCCCAGGCCGAAGCCGCCAGTAGCACGGTCACGGCTGCGATCCAGTCGGTAGAACGGCTCGAAAATCCGCTCCCGCTGATCAGCCGGAATACCAATGCCGTCATCGTCCACCCAAATCTCACAGCCCTTGGGACACACCTTCACTCCCACCTGAATCCGCCGCTCGCAGTAACGCATGGCGTTGCGCAGCAGGTTTTGCAGCGCCCGGGCCGTCAGTCGCGGGTCGAGTGTGAAGCGCTCCACGGCGCAGTCCAGTACCACATCCATCACGATGTCGGGGTTTTCCAGTTCGTCATCGACGCTGCCAAGAATGCTGTCGATAAACTCATCCAGCACCACTTCCACCTGCTCGGGTGTTTGTGCCGGGTTTTGCAGGCGGCTGTAAGACAGCAGCTCCAACACCAATTCATCCAGTTCACGAATATGCGCCACCAACCCTTGCAGGCGTTCACGACTCGCTGCCGGAAGGTCGTCGGACAGCGCGAGCGCCAGGCCGAAGTCCAGGCGCGTCAGTGGCGTGCGCAGTTCATGGGAGACCGCGTTGAGCAGGTCACGCTGCTGGTTGAGCAGTTGTTCGATGTCGTTGGCCATGGTGTCGAACACCGCCGCCAGGCTGCCGATGTTGGAGCTGGGCGGGATCTTTGTGCGTGCCGCCAGGTTGCCCTGGCCGAGTTGGGCCGCCGTGCTTTTCAGGCGCTCCAGGTCGCGCCAGTGTGGCCGTAGCCAGAAGAGCAGGCACGCCAGCAGCGCGGCGCCGATCAGCACGTTCATGCTCCAGTACAGCAGGTTCATGTCCAAAGGGTCCGGCGGTACCGAGACCTTGACCACCAGTTGGTCGTCCAGGGCCGAACTGACGTCGTCCGCCCAGCCCCACTCGCCCAGGCGAATCACCATCTGGTCTTTTTCCAGCAGGCGTTGTTCTTGCGGGGTGTAGCTGGCGTCCTGGATGCGCAGCAGTTGCACTTTCAGCGGCGCAAAGTCCGCCGACAGGCGCACGGTGACGTTGGCCCACTGCTCCATCGGCACCCGTTGGTATTCCTTGACGATCAGGCTCTGCATCCCTCGGGACTGCTCGATGTTGTAGCTCATGTAACGGTGTTCAAAGAGCTGGATCACCGCCCGCGGGACCAGGTAGATCGCGGCTGCGAAGGTGACGATGGTGATCAGGTACAGGCGAATCAGGACGCGAAACATGGCTCAGCATTCCCACTCGGAACGGCTGAACAAGTAACCCTTGCCCCACACGGTCTTGATCTTGCGCGCTTCACCGGCGTGGTCATCGAACTTGCGCCGCAGCTTGGAAATCGCCACGTCCACCGAGCGGTCGGTGCCGTTGAATTCGATGCCACGCAGGCGTTGCAGAATCTGGTCGCGGCTGAGCACTTCGCCGGCATGCCGGGCCAGTACCACCAGCAGGTTGTATTCACCGCTGGACAACTCCACCGCCTGGTTGCGCCAGGTCACGGTGCGTTCCGACAGGTCGATGCACAGGTTGCCCATCAGGATCTGATCGTTGGCGGCCTGCGGTTCGGTGAGGCTGCTGCGGCGCAGCAGGGTACGCACGCGGGCCAGCAACACCCTCGGCTCGCAGGGTTTGGTGACGTAGTCGTCGGCGCCCATCTCCAGGCCCAACACCTGGTCGTGGCTGTCGTCGCGGGCGGTGAGCATCAGGATCGGCAGCGTGGCCGAGTCGGCCCGCAGCAGCCGGCACACTTGCAGGCCGTCGAGGCCCGGCAGCATCAGGTCGAGGATCACCAGGTCTGGCGGGTTGAGCCGCGCGCGTTCGCGCACGTGGTCGCCACGGCTGAGCACGCTGACGTGATAGCCGTTGCGTTCCAGATAACTGGCGATCAATTCGCAGAGCGAGGCGTCGTCTTCCACCAGAAGAATGTTGGGCATGGTATTTCCAAATAATACAATTTCTAAGTAGTACGCAAATCCAATGTGGGAGCGGGCTTGCTCGCCAATGCGGTGTGTCAGCCACCGGATGCATCAACTGAAACACCGCATTCGCGAGCAAGCCCGCTCCCACATTAGATCTTCGGTGCCTGGAACATCGTGTAAGGTTTGGCGGTTATGAAGGATATACGCCCGCGCGGGTCTGTGGGCCGCACCTTACATTTCTTCACACACCACCTACAGAGCTTCACAGCACTGTGGCGGGGGCGCCCGTAGGATGCGCCAGTCAATATTGGGATATGAGCATGTCGAAGAATCTGTTTGCGCCGTTTTGCCTGCTGGCCCTCACACTGGCGTTGGGCGCGTGTGGCAAGTCGGCGAGCGACGCCGCCGAGGCACCACTGGCCAAGGTGCGGATCGAAACCCTTGAAGCCAAGCCCTTGTCCATCACCAGCGAGCTGAGTGGGCGGATTGCTGCGCCGCGCATCGCCGAAGTGCGCGCCCGGGTTGCCGGCGTGGTGTTGCAGCGGGTGTTCAAGGAAGGCCACGACGTGAAACAGGGCGATGTGTTGTTCCGGATTGACCCGGCTCCGTTCAAGGCCGACCTCGACAGCGCCCAGGCCAGCCTGCGCAAGGCCGAGGCCAATGCGTTCCAGGCGCGCCTGCAAGAGCAGCGCTACAGCCAGTTGGTAGAAGGCAATGCCATCAGCGGCCAGGAATACGACAACGCCCGCGCCGCCGCCCGGCAAACTGCGGCAGATGTGGCCGCCAACCAGGCCGCCGTACAGCGCGCCAAGTTGAACCTGGGCTATGCCACCGTCACAGCGCCGATCTCTGGCCGCATTGGCCGCGCACTGGTCACCGAAGGCGCACTGGTGGGCCAGAACGAAGCCACGCCGATGGCGCTGATCCAGCAACTGGACCCGATCCACGCCGACCTGACCCAATCCACCCGCGAGCTGAATGACCTGCGCCGGGCCTTCCGCGCCGGGTACTTGAAGCAAGTCGGCCAGGACCAGGCCAAGGCCACGCTGATCCAGGATGACGGCAGCCTTTACCCGCTGCCGGGCAAGTTGCTGTTTGCCGAGATCAGCGTCGACCCGGGCACCGGGCAGATCATCTTGCGCAGCGAATTCCCCAACCCGGACCTCGACCTGCTGCCCGGCAGCTTTATCCGCGTGCGCCTGGAGCAAGCCGTCGACCAGCAAGGCATCAGCGTGCCGCAACGGGCGATCACTCGCGACAGCGCCGGGATCCCCATGGTGCTGCTGCTGGACGCCGAGCAAACCGTGAGCCTGCAACCGGTGGAATTGGGCTCGGTGGTCAATGACCGCTGGGTCGTCACCCGCGGCCTGAAGGCCGGTGACCGTATCGTCGTCGAAGGCCTGCAACACGCCCGCCCTGGCGAGAAAGTCCAGGTCGATGACAGCCCCGCGCCTCTAGCCCAGGCATCCGGCCAGTAAGAAAGGGATCGTTCACAATGCCGCAGTTCTTTATTGACCGCCCGATCTTCGCCTGGGTGGTCGCCCTGTTTATCCTGCTGGCCGGCGCCCTCGCCATCCCGCAGTTGCCGGTCGCGCAGTACCCCAACGTCGCCCCGCCGAAAGTCGAGATCTACGCGGTGTACCCGGGCGCCTCCGCGCAAACCCTGGACGAAAGCGTGGTCAGCCTGATCGAGCAGGAGCTTAACGGCGCCGATCACCTGCTGTACTTCGAATCCCAAAGCAGCCTCGGCTCGGCCACCATCACCGCGACGTTCCAGCCGGGCACCGACCCGGAGATGGCCCAGGTCGACGTGCAAAACCGGCTCAAGGCGGTGGAACCGCGCCTGCCGCAAGCGGTGACGCAGCAAGGCTTGCAGGTGGAGAAAGTCTCCGCCGGTTTCCTGCTGCTGGTGACCCTGACCTCCAGCGACGGCAAGCTCGATGACGTAGCGCTCAGCGATTACCTGGCGCGCAACGTGATGAACGAACTCAAGCGCCTGGACGGTGTGGGCAAGGCCCAACTGTACGGCGCCGAGCGCGCGATGCGGATCTGGATCGACCCGCAGAAGCTGATCGGTTTCAACCTGACCCCGGCGGATGTCAACGCGGCAATCGCGGCGCAGAACGCCCAGGTGTCGGCGGGCAGCATCGGTGATTTGCCGGGCACTAAAACCCAGGAAATCACCGCGTCTATCCTCGTTAAAGGCCAACTCTCGACGCCGGCCGAATTTGCCGACATCGTGCTCAAGGCCAATCCGGATGGCTCCACCGTGCGTGTCGGTGACGTGGCGCGGGTGGAAATCGGCAGCCAGGAATACCAGTTCTCCACCCGCCTGAACGGCAAGCCATCCACTGCCGTCAGCGTGCAGTTGTCGCCGGGCGCCAACGCCTTGAGCACCGCGACGCTGGTGCGGGCGAAGATGGACGAACTGGCGCGCTACTTCCCGGCCAACGTCGAATACAAGATTCCCTACGACACTTCGCCGTTCGTGAAGGTCTCGATCACCAAGGTGGTGTACACCCTGGGCGAAGCGATGTTGCTGGTGTTTGCGGTGATGTTCCTGTTCCTGCAAAACATCCGCTACACCCTGATTCCGACGCTGGTGGTGCCGATCGCGTTGATGGGCACGTTTGCGACCATGCTGTTGCTGGGCTTCTCGATCAACGTGTTGACCATGTTCGGCATGGTGTTGGCCATCGGCATCCTGGTGGACGACGCGATTGTGGTGGTGGAGAACGTCGAGCGGATCATGGTCACCGAGGGCCTGTCGCCCAAGGAGGCCACGCGCAAGGCCATGGGGCAGATTACCGGGGCGATTGTCGGCATCACGCTGGTGCTGGTGGCGGTGTTCCTGCCGATGGCGTTCATGCCGGGTTCGGTGGGCGTGATCTACCAGCAGTTCTCGTTGTCGATGGCCACCTCGATCTTGTTCTCGGCGTTCCTCGCCCTGACCTTGACCCCGGCCCTGTGCGCCACCTTGCTCAAGCCGATTGCCAAGGGCGAGCACCATGAAAAAGGCGGGTTCTTCGGCTGGTTCAACCGGCGCTTCGAGCAGTTCACCGACCGTTATGAAGGCTGGGTGGCCTATGCCCTCAAGCGCAGCGGTCGCTATTTGCTGATCTATCTGGTGTTGGTGGTGGGCCTTGGGGTGTTGTTCAGTCGCCTGCCCTCCTCGTTCCTGCCGGTGGAAGACCAGGGTTACACCATTACCGATATCCAGCTGCCGCCGGGTGCGAGCAAGAACCGCACGGTGCAGGTGGCCGAGCAGATCGAGGCGCACAACGCCGGCGAGCCGGGTGTGGGCGATACCACGATGATCATGGGCTTCAGCTTTTCCGGCTCGGGGCAGAACGCCGCGCTGGCGTTTACCACGCTCAAGGATTGGTCAGAACGCAGCAGTAAGGATTCTGCGGCGGCCATTGCAGACCGGGCGAACGCTGCGTTCAGCGAACTGAAGGACGCGATTGCCTATGCGATCCTGCCGCCGCCGGTGGATGGCCTGGGTACGTCGAGTGGTTTCGAGTTCCGCTTGCAAGACCGTGGCGGCGTCGGCCATGCCGCCCTGATGGAAGCCCGCACAGAACTGCTGGCCGCCGCCGAGAAAAGCCCGATCCTGGCCAACGTGCGTGAAAGCGCCCTGGCCGAGGCGCCTCAGGTGCAACTGGAAGTGGACCGCAAGCAAGCCAACGCCCTGGGCATTTCCTTTGCCGATATCGGTAACGTGCTGTCCTCGGCCATTGGCTCGGCCTATATCAACGACTTCCCGAACCAGGGCCGCATGCAGCGGGTGGTGGTGCAAGCCGAAGGCGATCAGCGCAGCCAGGTGGCCGACCTGATGAAGATCCATGTGCGTAACAATGCCGGGAAGATGGTGCCGCTGTCGGCCTTCGTTGAAGCACGCTGGATCCAGGGCCCCGCCCAGTTGACGCGTTACAACGGCTACCCGGCCATCGCGATTTCCGGTGAGTCGGCGCCGGGCCACAGCACGGGCGAGGCGATGGAGGAAATCCAGCGGCTGGTCAGCCAGTTGCCCGCAGGCCTTGGCCAGGAATGGACCGGCCTGTCGTTGCAGGAGCGCTTGTCCGGCTCCCAGGCACCGCTGCTGCTCGGCTTGTCGCTGCTGATCGTGTTCCTGTGCCTGGCGGCGTTGTATGAGAGCTGGTCGATTCCGACCTCGGTGTTGCTGGTGGTGCCCCTCGGCGTGCTGGGTGCGGTACTGGCCGTGAGCTTGCGCGGGATGCCCAACGATGTGTTCTTCAAGGTCGGCCTGATTACCATCATTGGCCTGTCGGCGAAGAACGCGATCCTGATCATCGAGTTCGCCAAGGACCTGTATGACCAGGGCGAAGACCTGATCGATGCCACGTTGAAAGCTGCGCGCCTGCGCCTGCGGCCGATCATCATGACGTCCCTGGCGTTCATCCTCGGCGTAGTGCCGTTGGCGATTGCCACCGGTGCCAGCTCGGCGAGCCAGCAGGCGATCGGCACCGGGGTGATCGGCGGGATGATTACCGCGACGCTGGCGGTGGTGTTTGTGCCAGTGTTCTTCGTGGTGGTGATGAAGCTGGTCAAGAAACGCCACAAGGACAGCTGACACAGCAGGATGGCGAGGGTGCAACGCCCTCGCCACACATCCTGAAACGCAACATCGCAGGTTACGCCGTGTCTTGTAGGACCGGCTTAACAGCGCATTAACCACCCCACTCCTAGCATCCCTCCCACTTTATGGAGGGATGTTCATGTACAGAAAACTGCAGTTTGCAATCGGTGCGCCGGCCCTTGCCTTGTTGCTCCTGGGCTGTACCAAGGCGCCCGACGGCGAGCTGGCACTCTCGCCCGTTAAGGTTGCTGTCGAGACCCTTGAAGCCAAGCCCCTGTCGATCAACAGCGAACTGATCGGGCGTATTGCCGCGCCACGGATCGCCGAAGTCCGGGCCCGTGTGCCTGGCGTGGTGCTGCAACGGGTATTCACCGAAGGCAGCGACGTCACCCAAGGCGACGTGTTGTTCCATATCGACCCGGCGCCCTTACAGGCAGACCTCGACAGCGCCCAGGCCGGATTGCAACGCGCCCAGGCCGATGCCTCGCGCACCCGCCTGCAAGAGCAACGCTTTCGTCAATTGATCAACGGTAACGCCATCAGCGCCCAGGAATACGACAACGCCCGCACCGCCGCGCAGCAAGCCAGCGCCGATGTTGCGGCACACCAGGCAGCGCTGCAACGGGCGCGCCTGAACCTGGCCTACGCCACGGTCACCGCGCCCATCTCCGGGCGTATAGGCCGGGCGCTGGTCAGCGAGGGCGCCCTGGTTGGGCACAACGAAAGCACGCCATTGGCGGTGATTCAGCAACTGAATCCGATCCATGCCGACCTGGCGCAGTCCACCCGTGAACTCAACGACCTGCGCCGGGCCTTCCGTGCCGGGCACTTGCAGCAGGTCGGCCAGGACCAGGTGCACGCCACGCTGATCCAGGACGATGGCAGCGTCTATCCGTTACCGGGCAAGCTGCTGTTCAGCGAAATCAGTGTCGACCCCGGCACCGGGCAGATCATCCTGCGCAGCGAATTCCCCAACCCCGACCTCGACCTGCTGCCCGGCAGCTTCGTACGGGTGCGCCTGGCACAAGCCATCGACCAACAGGGCATCAGCGTGCCGCAGCGCGCCATCACCCGCGACAGCGCGGGCGTCAGCCTGGTGCTGTTGGTGGACGCCGAAAACGTCGTCAGCCAACAGCCGGTGGAGCTGGGCGCCGTAATCAATGACCGCTGGGTGGTCAGCCGCGGCCTCAAGCACGGCGACCGGATTATCGTCGAAGGCCTGCAACACGCCCGCCCCGGCGACACCGTGCAGATCGATAACCCGGTGTTGCCGATCGCCCAAGTGTCTGGTCGATAAAAAGGGGATCCGCCATGCCGCACTTTTTTATTGAGCGACCGATTTTCGCCTGGGTACTGGCGCTGTTTATCCTGCTGGCCGGCGCCTTGGCTATTCCGCAACTGCCGGTGGCGCAGCACCCGAACGTGGCCCCGCCGCAAATCGAAATTGTCGCGACTTACCCCGGCGCGTCCGCGCAAACCCTGGATGACACGGTGGTGAGCCTGATCGAGCAAGAGCTCAGCGGCGCCGACAACTTGTTATATTTCCAGTCCCAGAGCAACCTCGGCACCTCGACCATCACCGCCACGTTCCAGCCCGGCACGCATCCCGAGTTGGCCCAGGTCGACGTGCAAAACCGACTGAAGACCGTAGAGCCGCGCTTGCCTCGCGAAGTGATCGCCCAAGGGCTTCGTATCGAGCGGGTGTCCTCGGGGTTGCTGCTGATCATCAGCCTCACCGCCCGTAATGGCACCCTCGACGCCCCCGCACTCAGCGACTACCTGGCGCGCAACGTGGTCAACGAGATCAAGCGTCTGGACGGCGTTGGCCGCGCGCGGTTGTTTGGCTCGGAGCGCGCCATGCGCATCTGGATCGACCCGCAGAAGCTGATGGGTTTCAACCTGACGCCGGCCGATGTGAACGCCGCCATCGCCGGGCAAAACGCCCAGGTATCGGCGGGCAGCATCGGCGACTTGCCGGGCCCTTCGACCCAAGAGATTACCGCCTCGATCCTGGTCAAGGGCCAGCTTTCGACCCCGCAGGAATTCGCCAACATCGTGCTCAAGGCCAACCCCGACGGCACCACCGTGCGTATCGGCGACGTGGCGCGGGTGGAAATCGGCAGCCAGGAATACCAGTTCTCCACGCGTTTGAATGGCGAGCCTTCCACCGAAGTCAGCGTGCAGTTGTCACCCGGGGCCAACGCCTTGCGCACGGCGGCCCTGGTGCGGGAAAAGATGGACGAGTTGTCCCGCTACTTTCCCGAAGGCGTGCGCTACATGATTCCCTACGATACCTCGCCCTTCGTCCACGCCTCGATCCTCAAGGTGCTGATGACCCTGGGCGAGGCGATGCTGTTGGTCTTTCTGGTGATGTACCTGTTTCTGCAAAATATCCGCTACACCCTGATCCCGGCGTTGGTGGTGCCGGTGGCGCTGATGGGCACCTTTGCCACGATGCTGGCGATGGGATTTTCGATCAACGTGTTGACCATGTTCGGCATGGTGCTGGCCATCGGCATCCTGGTGGATGATGCGATTGTGGTGGTGGAGAACGTCGAACGGATCATGCTCAGCGAAGGCCTGTCACCGAAGGAAGCGACGCGCAAGGCCATGGGCCAGATCAGCGGTGCGATTATCGGGATCACCCTGGTGCTGGTGGCGGTGTTTATTCCGATGGCGTTCATGCCGGGGTCGATCGGGGTGATTTACCAGCAATTCTCCCTGTCGATGGCCATCTCGATCCTGTTTTCTGCGTTTCTCGCCCTGACCTTGACCCCGGCCTTGTGCGCCACCTTGCTCAAACCCATGGCCCAGGGTGAGCAGCATGCCAGGGCGGGGTTCTTTGGCTGGTTCAATCGCCGTTTCGAGCACCTGAGCAACGGTTACCAACGCCGGGTGACCAGCGCCCTCAAGCACAGCGGCCGTTACCTGTTGGTGTATGGCGTGCTGGTGGTGGTGATGGGGTTGTTATTCAGCCGCCTGCCCTCCTCGTTTTTGCCGGAGGAAGACCAGGGCTACACCATCACCGACATCCAGCTGCCGCCCGGTGCGAGCAAGCAGCGCACGGTGGAAATCGCCCGCCAGATCGAAGCCCACAATGCCGGCGAGCCCGGAGTGGCCGATACCACGGTGATTCTGGGTTTCAGCTTTCCCGGCAGCGGGCAAAACGCGGCGATGGTGTATACCAGCCTGAAGGACTGGTCGCTGCGCTCGGCCCAGGACTCGGCCGCCGCTATCGGTGAGCGCGCCAACCAGGCGTTCAGCCAATTCAAGGAGGCTGTGGTGTACAGCGTGCAGCCCTCACCAGTTGACGGGCTGGGCACGTCCAGCGGTTTTGAGCTGCGCCTGCAAGACCGTGGCGGGCTTGGCTACTCGACACTGATGGCTGCCCGCATGCAATTGCTCGACAGCGCCGGGAACAGCGCCGTGCTCGCCAATGTCCGGGAAAACGGCCTGGCGGAAGCACCGCAAGTGCAGCTTGAAATCGATCGCCAGCAGGCCAATACCCTGGGGGTTGCCTTTACCGACATCAGCACCGTGCTGGCCACCACCGTCGGCTCGGCCTATATCAACGACTTCCCCAACCAGGGCCGCATGCAGCGCGTGGTGGTACAGGCCGACGGCGATCAACGCAGCCAGGTGGCCGACCTGCTGAAGATCCATGTGCGCAACGCGGCGGGCAACATGGTGCCACTGTCGTCCTTTGTAGAGGCGCGCTGGATCCAGGGGCCGGTGCAATTGACTCGCTACAACGGCTACCCGGCCATCGCCATTTCCGGCGAGGCGGCGCCCGGCTACAGCACCGGCGAGGCGATGGATGAAATCCAGCGGCTGGTGGGCCAACTGCCTGCCGGCATGGGCATGGAATGGACCGGCCTGTCGTTGCAGGAACGTTTGTCTGGCTCCCAGGCACCGCTGTTGCTCGGCTTGTCACTGCTGATCGTATTCCTGTGCCTGGCCGCGCTGTACGAGAGTTGGTCGATCCCAACTGCGGTTTTGCTGGTGGTGCCGCTCGGCGTGCTCGGCGCGGTGCTGGCGGTCACCCTGCGCGGGATGCCCAACGATGTGTTCTTCAAAGTTGGCCTGATTACCATCATTGGCCTGTCGGCAAAGAACGCGATCCTGATCATCGAATTCGCCAAGCACCTGTACGATCAGGGTGATGATTTGATCGAGGCCACCGTGAAGGCGGCTCGCCTGCGCCTGAGGCCGATCATCATGACGTCCCTGGCGTTCATCCTCGGCGTGGTACCGCTGGCGATTGCCACCGGTGCCAGTTCGGCGAGCCAGCAGGCCATCGGCACCGGGGTGATCGGCGGGATGATTACCGCAACATTGGCGGTGGTGTTTGTGCCGGTGTTCTTCGTGGTGGTGATGAAGCTGGTGCGCAAGCGCCCGGTGTCATAAATGCGCTATGGTGCCTACACATCCCTGATTTGTGAGCGCCATGCCCTTCCTCGCCCGCACCCACCCTCGCCTGTCCGCCGCCGCCGTATTGGGCCTGGCGGTGGGCCTTCTGGCTCCAGCCGATACGATCATCAGCAAAATCCTCATCGGCTGGAACGCCGGGGTCTGGACCTACCTGGTGCTGATGCTGTGGCTCACCAGCCATGCCCGCGCCGACGACGTAAAACGCATCGCCGAGGTCGAGGACGAGAACGCCGGGCTGGTGCTGTTCATGGTGTGCATCGCGGCGATTGCCAGCCTGGCGACCATCACCTTTGAACTGGTGGGCAGCAAGGACCTGAGCAGTACCGAACGCCTGTTGCACTATGGGTTTACCGGGCTGACGGTGATCGGTTCATGGCTGTTGATCGGGGTGATTTTCAGCGTGCACTACGCGCGCCTGTATTACACCTGGAACGGCCCCGAGCCGGCGCTGCGTTTTGCCGAGGATTTACGCACGCCCAATTACTGGGACTTCCTGTACTTCTCGTTCACCATCGGCGTGGCGGTGCAAACCGCGGACGTCGGAGTTGCCACGCGCACCATGCGCAAGGTGGTGCTGGGGCAATCGTTGATCGGGTTCCTGTTCAATACCGCGATCCTGGGGTTCTCGATCAACATTGCCGCCGGGCTGTTCGGTTGAGGCTGCACAAAACTTCTAGACGCCAGCGCCCTGTAGGAGCGAGCTTGCTTCGGGCGGCGTTCCGACGAAGAGCGTCAACGATAACGCGGGCTGCCTGATTTGACGCGGTGCTCTCAGGTTCTTCGCGAGCAAGCTCGCTCCTACAGTTTTCCACCCCATCGGTGTTTTATGGCCACACGCAACTGGATCGACCTGTCCCAGGACGCCGACACCGGCATCGAGACCCTGCGCGCGCATTTCGAGGGCCATGCCTACGACCCGCACTGGCACGACAGTTTCCTGGTGGGCGTTACCGAGCAAGGCGTGCAGCAATTCAACTGTCGCCGGGCCCGCCATCACAGCACCCCCGGGCAAGTGTTTTTGCTGGAGCCGGGCGAAATCCATGACGGTGACGCCCCCACCGTCGAGGGTTTCACCTACCGCATGCTGTACCTCGACCCGCATTGGCTGGAGAGGGAAGTGTCGGCCGTGTTCGAGGAAGCGCCGGTCAACAGTCAACTGAGCTTTGCCAGCACCCTGACCACTGATCCGCGCCTGGCACAGGCCACCAGCCTCGCCTTTCAAAGCCTGCACCACGGCGAGCTGCGCATCGTGCGCCAAAGCACCCTCGACCAACTGCTGGAGCGCCTGACCGGCCAGCTGCAGTGGCGCCAGCGCTATCGCGAAGACCCACGCTTGCCGCTGGTAGCCCACAAGGCCCGGGAATACCTGCACGCCCATCTGCATCAAGACATCGGCATGGACGAGTTGGCGATGGCCACCGGTGTCGACCGCTTCCGCCTGACTCGCGCCTTCAAATGTGCCTTCGGCCTGCCGCCCCACGCTTACCTGGTGCAACTGCGCCTGGCCCGCGCCCGGCATTTACTGGCCCGGGGCGCCCAACCCGCCGACGTCGCAACAGACCTGGGCTTTGCCGATCAAAGTCATTTGGGCCGCTGGTTCGTGCGGGCCTATGGCCTCACACCGGCTGCCTACCGCAAGCGCTGCTCAAATCTTCCAGACAGGTAACGGCCAGGCTTGTGAAGATCGACTTCATTGATCTGCTGATTGGAGTCGCGTTGCCATGTTCCCTACCTTGCTGCCTTTTTTGTTGTTCGCCTTCGTAGCCTCCATCACCCCGGGCCCGACCAATATCCTGGTGCTGAGCAACAGTGCACGCCATGGTTTCAAAGCCGCCTTGCCCATAGTGCTGGGCGCCTGTGCCGGCGCGGCAGGGATTGTATTAGTGGTGGGCTCGGGGTTCGGCCAGTCCCTCGCACAGCTGCCGAAGGTGCAAACCGCCATGCAATGGACCGGCGTGGCCTGGCTGAGCTATTTGTCGTGGCAGATATTCAGCGCCCCCGCGATGGCGATCACCCCGGACGCGACACAAAAACCCATGGGCCTGGTGGGCGGCGCAAGCCTGCAACTGGTGAACCCCAAAACCTGGATGATGGCGCTGGCGGTAATCAGTGTATTCGCGGGCGCTGGCGACGAGCGGCAAGCTCACGTGCTGTACCTGTCCCTGGCGTTCTTTGTGATTTCCCTGCCCTGCCTGGGTGCCTGGGCCTTGCTGGGTGCCGGGTCAACCCGACTGTTTCGTTCGCCCACGGCCATGCAGCGGTTTAACCGCTGCATGGCCGTGCTGCTACTGGTGTCGACGTGGTTGAGCGTCATTGTGTAAGGGCGTTGGGCCTACGACGCTTAGCATCAAAGGGAGTTAAAAAACTGTTCTTAGACTGTCATTTATACCAGTAGACAGCGCGCGGGAACGGCGTCTAATAACCCCAAGCCTTCCAACGAAGCGGTGGGTCAATCACTCGCAGAAAACAGGCTTTGTAAACTGTTACTTTTGACAGTTTACAGGCCGGGCAACGTTGCTATTTCATAGCCTGACCAGAATGACTTGAACCCTGGTTTTCGCATAATCATCGAAGATGGAGAAGCGATCATGTCGGCACAACAGCAACAGTTAACTCCCGCCCAGCAAAGACTACTGCGTCCCAAGGCGCTGACGGCCGAAGGCCGTTTTACCGCGTCTGTCGATTCAATTATCCTCAACCCGCAGACCAAGACGGTAGTGCACGACTACGACCTTGGCATATACGGTATCAACGGCCGTTATGCGGATAACTCCGTCACGATCAAAGAGTTCTATATCCAGCTCCCCGATGACATCGAAACCGGTAAAATCATACAGCTGGAGGACTCCGAGTTCACAAAAGTCCGGATCTGGTATTCGGTAAAATCCCCAACGGAGCATTACGCGGTGCGTTGCATCACGGGAGAACTGGTTATTCAGCGACTGACCGCTGGCATTATCAGCATCAGCGGTAGCGTTATTAACGGAACGACCGAAACCGACCCCCACGGTAACTCTCATGCTTTAGCGCTGTTCTTTGATCTGCTGAGTTGACCTCAAGCAAACGCAAAAAAGCCCGCATCTTTCGATACGGGCTTTTTTATTTGCGGCGGTTTACCAGGAGTAACGAACGCCTACGTTGGCACCCCAGGGCTGGTCAATTTTCTGGCCACTACTGTGTTCAAAGTCAGCGTGCAACTGCAGGTTCTGCGACAGTTTCACCGCAAGGCCTGCGCCGAACTCGTTACGAGAGCCCGACAAGTCGTTGTTGAACACGTTGTTGTTCACGGCGACTTTGTTGTTGTTGGCAAACTCATGCACCCTTGCTGCGCGCAGGTATGGCTGAACAACGCTGCCGCTGTCGAGCTGGATGTTGCGCCCAACGGTGGCACCGGCCTTGGCCAGGATCGAGCGGGTTCTTTCACCCTTCGCTTGCAGGCCATTATCCAGGCTGTAATTGGCCCCCTGGATGACCACGCTCGACAGTTGAGCATAAGGCTCAACAAAGAAGTCATCGCCCAGCTTGATGTTACGCCCGAACTCTGCCGACAGGCCGCCGCCGGTGTTGGCGTACTTGCCTTTGGAGCCGGTGCCGTCGCTCAGCCCGACCTTGGACTCGTTGTGGAAACGGTTGAGCTTGGCCACCGCATCAAAGTACATGCCGCTGTCTTCGTCCAGCCAGGTTGCGTAGCCGCCCACATAGTAGCTCTTGACATTACCCGAGGTACCGCGCTTGAGGTTCAGGTCGGAACTGCTGTGACCGACCATTGCGCCAATCAGCCACTGGCTATCGGCCAACGGCATGTCGGCACCCAGGGAAAAACCTTGCTGGTTCTGGGTGTAGCCCACACCGTTGTTGTCAGAGACGTTGTATTTGTTGCCATAGCCACGGATCCACAATCCCGCCTGACCCGGCTCGAAACGCAGCTCACCCATGCGCGTGCGCAACGAGGTTGCTTCGCCGTACCACACGGTCGGTGCAGTATTGAACAAGGCCAGCACGGAGCGGGTGCTTGGGCTGATGGCGCGGTTGTTCGGGTCGAGGAACCAGTCAGTCCCGTCTTTTTTCAGGCCGTAGGAATAAGCGCCCACATCCACCTTGTCACCCACCAGGGAGAACTCGGCGTCACCGCCGCCAGTGTGTACTACGTGAATCTCGCTGGGGTTGACTGGCTCGGCACCACTGGCCGCCAATAACAGGCTGTGGTTACCACTGGCTTCACCGTTGATGTTCAGGAAGTCGGTCTTGCCTTGGGCAAAATCGGTGCCCATGACAAACGTACCGTTGCCCGCAAGGCTTTCCAGATCCAACTGATAGAACGCGTCGGTGGCGCCAAACTTCACGGTACCGCCGGCCAGGGTCAGGGCGCCGACGTCGCTGTTGCCAGTCAACTCCCAGTAAGACTGCTCGCCGATGTTCAGGCTGGCGACGTTATGCATCTGCCCGGTCAACCCGGCGTGGTTCTGCAGGCTCAAGTGTGCCGTGCTGTCAGCATCAACAATCACGTCGCCGGTCAACCGGCTGTTGTCGACATTCATGCTCGCGGTTGAACCGTCGTTGACTTCCAGCAACACACCATTGCCGCCGGTCAAGGTCGAGCCGTTGCGCACGTCGATTTCAACCACGGGAGCACCGAAGTGACCACCGTTCAACGCAATGGCCGAACCGCTGCGACCTTCGACGCTGGTATTGTCGAGCAGCAGTTTGCCCACATCGCCATCGGCATACTCATCGGTAAATACCACACCGTTTTTGCCGCCAATGATCGTGCTGTCGCTGGCAGTCACCGTACCGCCGTTGAACCATACGCCAGTGCTGTCAGTACCGGTGCCTTCCACCCGGGAGTTCCTGACGTGCAATTCGCTGTTGCCTTGCACAAGCGCACCACCCACGGCACCACGGATGGTGCTGTTGAATACATCGGCGATCCCGCCCTTGGCGGAGCCATTGCTCTGAAACGCTTGCAGGCCAAAGTTGGTGTGACTGGTCAGGGTGCTGCCAGCAATTGTCGCCGCGCTGTCGTCCAGGCGTAGCGCGCCAAAGAACGCGTCGTTCGATTCAACCATGGCCCCCTGGAGGCTGACGGTGGAGCCCTGGGTGGCGCGAATCTCATTCAACCGACTGCCATCGTTGACTATCAGCGCCGAATCGTTGACCCGAATATTTCTTGCATTTGCGCCATCAAGCGTCAGTTCAGCCCCCTGCTCCAATTGCCAATCCTTGCTGGCCTCACTGGAGTCAATGGTGCGTTTGTCACCAATCAAGTGCTCGCTGGCATGAACAGTACTTTGAACTGCTGCAAACATGAAAAACGTAATGGTTGGAACTTTCATCATCTTGCTCAATGGCTTGAGCTCGAAGTTTTTTAACACGGACATGGTTGTTCACTCTCTGAGGATAGAGCCACTGAAAACGGTTTGGCTCGTTCCCTTGGAATGAAGCCTTACCTGTGCGGCGCAAAGAGTACGGATCGAACTTCCCTGATGATGTAGGACTAATCTGAACAGCAACGAGTAATTGGTAATGTTGACTTAGGAAACGGGGACAGTAGAAGCCCGAAGTATGCATCCTGGCTGAATAGAAGGGCGTTCCGGACTGCTGTAGAAGCACAAAAGGGAAGCCAAGCTTCCCTTTTGTTTTTCTACAGTCCTCGACAGCGTCAAGGTGTAGGGATCACCACTCCATCGCAGTAAGTGGCAGGATTCCAGATCACAATCCCGTCAACCGGAGTACCACGCCCTGTGGCCCCCCCTGCGACCGGCACGGTGTAGGACGCCTCGATCGTACCGACCACCACCAAGGCCAGGAATGGACGGTAATCAATCTGGAAAGTGTAGCCATTTGTCGCCTCATCGTCGCTCAAGGTGTGAGGGAAGTCCTGCGTGAATGGGCCTGGCGGGAACTCCGGGTGAACGCCCAGGAGTGTCAACGTCAATGTGACCACGCTGCCGCCGGCCAGCCTCGGATCCCCCGGCATAAAGATTTCAGCGTATAACACCGGTGGAGTGCCAGCCCCTCTCTGGCGTAGCGACGAACAATCCAGAACATTGAGAGCCGGATCCACGGCGCGCAAGAACTGAACAGGATTCAAGATCACCGACACGGCATCAATCACATTAACGGTGGTAGGCCCCGATCGGTTTTCGTTCGTCGTACCAGGTCCGGTGACAACGTAGCGAACAATCTGTGGGCCGTTACCGTGTCTGGCGACCACATCCCAAGGGATGTCGAACGTCAAAAGCGTGCCGGGCGCCGTGGTACCTATAGGAAAAGGCCCGACCCGCTCCTCGGTCGTGCCGTACAACACGGTGATATCAAGGCCCGGAGCCGGTAACTCCGGGACGTTCCACAATATGATTTCTGCCCGAACAGGCAGATTGGCGTCCACTTCCCGAAGAACATCTTCCTCATCTGAAACCGCCCCAAAAAGATGGATCGGGTTCAACAACGGGTTATCGTCGCCCGGTTCAAGGGTACCGGGTAATGTCGGACCTTCCACCGACAGGTCGAGCAAAATGTCTTTATCCGGGGAATAAAAAAATATACCGCCGCGATCAATCCGGTAGCGCACACTAACCGGCTGAGGCCCCTTAACCTGGGTATAAGACGCCTTGATCGCATCATTCATGTTCCGGAACACCTCCGGAAACGTTGCAATCGGCCCCTGCTGAGGGCCGTATAGCTCGGCCTCCCATTGCACTTCGCCCCGATCCACCAGTGGGGCCGGGTTCGTATAGGTTTCAATCCAGACATCGACGCCCTGCATATAATCTTTGATGTCGATCAAATTGTCGGTACTGCCACCCTCCGGAGCGGGCGCCAATGGCAGGAACGGCGCCTCCAGCACCGGGTCGTCCAATAATGAAACATCTCGAAATTCATTGAACGAGGGCCGGCTGGGATTGCCGGCCCTGTCAATGATCGTGTAGAAAAAATAATACAGCCCGCTGAGAACGATGTCGGCTGCGAGCAGGAAAAACGTGTTGCCCGTTTGAAGCATCGGCTGGGACCCCACAAAAAACTTCGGTCGAGGGTCCATCACCGGGCTCCAGTAGAACTCAAGGATGTCACCCGCCTCCCACGCGCCGGCCACCGGAAGGAAGGTATTATCAGGAATGGCAATTTCCAGACCACCTTGCGTAGTGAGAAAATCATTATCGATGACGGTTCCCGGTGGCGCATTGACCAAAACCGGTACCAACGGCTGAAAGGGGATCGAGAGCGTGGCATACGGTGCAATGGTGTCGACCCTGAAGGGCGCAGGGAACGACTCGTCCAGTGCAGCACCTGGCCCCGCCGGCCCATTTCGGTATTGGAGGTTCCTGAGTTCATAGACCCCATTCTCGAAACCGCCAGCACCACCAGGTACAAAAATATTAAATATAGGGGGCGGGACTGGAAACGCCGCTGTACTGATTTGCCTCGGCGGTACAAGCAGTGACCAAGGGCCTGGAATCGTCCCGGCGGTCCTGATTTCGATGCTGACCCAGTCCGTGCCAAGCCGGGCAGCGCCGAGACGGCACTCAACGGTTATACCAACGGCGGCCACCCGCACGGGAATAAGCCCCGTCACATTATCCAGCGCTTCCACAATGGTGGGCGCTGTTATAGACGGTACGAGTGTTATTGTGTTGTTGATCTGGAAAATTTTACTCATTTCAATTTCTCCATTGCTGTTTAATAGATGCGTTACATCAACACGCACTTGTCCATCCAGTTGTTGTTCGTTGAGTTGTCCGCCATTGATTTTCGGCAACAGGTTCTTGGACCGATTAACTGTCGACCAACGAAAACTTGCAAAAAATCAACTAAGGAATAGTTAACCGATCAGCGTCATTTAATTTCGTTTAACGTCGTTGACGCTGATCCATTGGTCTTAGCCTTCACTCAGGACCGTTACCTCCCGGGCCGCAATAAGTAGGGTTCGGTGGCGATGAATTGACCACGCGATCAAGTTGTACGAACCGGGACGACGAAGTACCTGTCGGGATCCCTCCCCGGAACACGGTGTACGTCGCCTCCGCCCCCGCGTTGTCTTTCAACGGTTTGATCAACAGCTCGTAGGGCAGGACCAGGAAGGTGTAACCCGCCGCATCGGCAACCTCGTCCCACGTATGATCAAAGGTCTCGAGCGTTTCAGGGATGGGATCGACATCCGGGCTCTGCCGGTAACCCTGCCAGGTCAACCGGACCAGATCCCCGTGCTGTATGCGCGAATCCGGGCCGATCAATACTTGAACGCCATCCCAGATGGGCGGCTGGGTGGCGCAGGTGAGAATAAAATTCGTGGCCGCCGTGGATTGCGGGAAGCTGGGCCGAGGGTAGCTGACAGGCGGTGCAACGTTGACGCTGACCACTTGGTCCGGCGACAACTGCTCATTGACGAAATTGCTGGTCCGGTAGTGCACCAGCGTGCGGGCGTTGGTGCCGCCGTCCACAATCACCTGCCAGTCAACCTCATTGTCAAAGGTCACCGTTGCACCGCCGATATCGAACGGCTTGACGGTATAGGTGGCCACGGGGCCCGGGCGGGACGGCCAGTAAAGATCAGCGACTTCACCCAGCTGCGGATTGTCAAACAAGGGGAATGTGACTCTCACTGACCCGATACTGTCGCGAAAGTCGAGGTAGTTGGCAGTATTGGAAACACTGCCAAAGACGTTCACCAGCGCAAGGGTCCGATTCAGCAAAGCAGGCGCATCAGCGTGATCCCGACCGGCAATGGTCATGTCCACCGTCACCAGGGTCCAGGGCGAGACCACACCCGGCCCTACCGTGTCGCCCGCCCGGCGAATGAAATAGCGTACCCCCACGTCCACCAGGCGCCGCAGATCGGCCCCATTGGCGATCAGCACCGGCCAACTGACCGGAACTGAAAAGGGCGTGGAAATCACCTCCACTGGCGGTAGTAAAATACCATCCCATTCGACATAACATTGGTCGCCCGGATTCCAGCCCAGATAGTCCGAGGGAACGCGCACCGAAACGATTCGGCGAGCGTCCGCACGGTCGATCAGCAGGTCTGCGTCATAGGCAGGAACCTGCGGCTGCGGCAGGTCCGACGGAGGCGTGTTCAGCAGCAGTTCCACTTCTGCGACTCGCGAAAATGCCAGGTTCAGGTTTGCGGCGCGGTCTCTCAACCGATAGAAACAATAGAGCCTTCGGGCGCCCGGGAATCGGCGAAAAAAATCACGGGGAACGTCAACGAAGATCGGACCGGAGTCAGTGGGCAGCGGCGACGAAATCAACGTGGGCGCGCCCGTGGGTAACGAGTTGATCGCGCTCAGGTAAATCAACACCTCGTCACCGACCTTGCGATCAAAATAGGTGTCAGGGATCTCGATGGGCACAAGTGGATTGGCGCCCAGATAACCTTCAGTGATGGGGTCGACCGGAAAAATCGCCGGGTCCAGCTCGCGGCTACGACCAGGGGCATCGTGGTCGATGGTAATCGTCACGCTGTTCGATTCATCGAACGTGGGACTGTCTGGCCTGACATTGTGAACGCGGAACGAGAGATTAACGACGGCGCTGCTCAATAGCCATGACTCGGGGATCTCAACACGATAGGGAAAGTCCAAAGCGGTAATGGGACCACGCAGTTCTATAGGGGGGAGTTCGGTGGGGGCGGCACCGGCGACATCCCAGATAAAGATCACAAACGCACTGAGTCCTGCCACGGGCAGAACGGTCCAGGGCTCCACGATATCTATCTGCAGAGGGGAAAACGTGAACCGCACAGGGATCAATCCGTCAGGCAGCGCGTCGACCACCGTCGGCGCCTGTATGACAAATACACCCGGTGCACCTGCACCACGTTGACCTGCGGTTGAAGTATTCATCCGGCTCTCCCAGGAATCATCTCGCACCCGTTTACCGTCGCTCCGATGTGCACCGAAAGCGATCTGCCTGCGAGCAATTGAACTCCTGCTTTATGCTTGGGGATACTGTCAGAACTAACAGGTAAGGCCGCCGTTCGTCGGCTTCACTCACCCAGGCTGGGATTGCGCAGCCAAGATTTTCTTGACGAGGTGGGCACGCTGATGCTTTTCTGAAACCGGTTTCAGCGTTGATTCCACTGCCGTCCATACCTCCAATAAGAAAGGCCGTCACTGTGACTACTTTTTCCGCCGCCCAGCGCAGCCGTGTGACCATGCTTGACGTGGCCGAGCGCGCCGGCGTCTCCAAAGCCAGCGTGTCGCGCTTTATCGGCGACGACCGCGCCCTGCTCTCCGACGCCATCGCCCTGCGCATCGAGCAGGCCATCGACGAGCTGGGCTACCGCCCCAACCAGATGGCCCGCGGCCTGAAGCGCGGGCGCACCCGCCTGATCGGCATGCTGGTGGCCGATATCCGCAACCCCTATTCGATTGCCGTGATGCATGGTGTGGAAACCGCCTGCCGTCAGCACGGCTACAGCCTGGTGGTGTGCAACACCGACCGCGACGACGAGCAGGAAAGCCAGCACCTGGCGGCCCTGCGTGCCTACAACATCGAAGGGCTGATCGTGAATACCCTCGGCCATCACCTTGATCAACTGCTGGAACTTCAACGGGAAATGCCCCTGGTGCTGGTGGACCGCAAGGTCGAGCCGCTGCACAGCGACCTGGTGGGGCTGGATAACCCGGTGGCGGTGCGCATGGCGGTGGAACATCTCGAACAACAAGGCTACCGCGACCTGCTATTGGTCTGCGAAGCCACCGATGGCACCAGCTCACGGCTGGAACGTCTGGAAAGTTTCAAGGCCGAGATCAGCCAGCGCAGTGCTTTAAGCGGCGCCGTGCTGGAGATCCACAGCCACTTCAATGCCCGCCTGCAAAGCTTCCTCGCCACGCCTCAAGCCGGCCCCAAAGCCCTGTTTTGCGCCAACGGCATTGCCGCACTGGCCTGCACCCGTGCGCTGAAAGAACTGGGCTGCAAGCTATTTGAGGATGTCGGCTTGATCGCCCTGGATGACCTGGATTGGTACCCACTGGTGGGCAGCGGCATCACCGCCCTCGCCCAGCCTACCGAAGCCATTGGTGCCAGCGCGTTTGACTGTTTGCTCAAGCGGTTGCGCGGCGATACAGCACCGACACGAACGCTGGACTTCCTGCCGCAACTGATTGTTCGCGGCTCGACCCAACCCACCTGATATTTTTTTGCCAAAAAATGAAACCGGTTTCAGAGGTAAACAACAATGCACAAATACCCCGTTTCCATCAGCCTTTCCAGCTACGGCGCCGACCTGGTCCGCGATCGCGGCCAGCTGGCTTTTGTTGAAGTGCTGGCCCAGGCCGGCGCGCAACGCATCGAATGGCGTGAAGAACTGCTGACCACCGAACAACCTTCTGAACTGGCGCAAGCCGCCGCCGATCAAGGCCTGGAATGCGTGTTCTCCTCGCCCCTGGAACTCTGGGTGGCAGGCCGCTCGCAACCCAACGCCGAACTGGCCGCTACCCTCGACCGCGCCCAGGCGTTCGGCGCCCGCTGGTTGAAAGTCTCCCTCGGTTATTTCACCGACACCAACGACCTGGACAGCTTGAGCGCCCTGCTCAACCGGCATCCGGTCAAGCTGCTGGTGGAGAACGACCAGACCCTGCACGGCGGGCGCATTGAACCCATGCAGCGTTTTTTCAACGAAGCCGAGCGCCTGGCCGTGCCGGTGAAAATGACCTTCGACATCGGCAACTGGCAATGGCAGGACCAATCTGCGACCACCGCCGCACGCCTGCTGGGCCGGCATGTGGATTACCTGCACTGCAAGGCCGTGGCCCGACGCGCCGACGGCAAGCTGGTAGCACTGCCGCCGGGCGCCGCCGACCTGCATCTGTGGGAACAACTGCTCAGGTCTATGACTCAAGGTATTACCCGGGCCGTGGAATTTCCGCTGCAAGGTGATGACCTGGTGCAGGTCACCGCACAGCAGGTCGCCGCCCTCGCCGTCCTTGGCCAGCCCCGCGTGGAGAACGCGCATGTCTAAGATCGATATCCTGTCATTTGGTGAAACCATGGCGATGTTTGTCGCCGAACAGACCGGCGACCTGGCCCAGGTTGCGCAATTTCACAAGCGCATTGCCGGCGCCGACAGCAACGTCGCCATCGGCCTGTCGCGCCTGGGTTTCAACGTGGCGTGGCTGAGCCGCGTGGGCGCCGATTCCCTCGGGCGTTTTGTAGTAGACACCTTGCAGAACGAAGGCCTGGACTGCGGGCACGTGGCGATCGACCCGCTGCATCCCACCGGCTTTCAACTCAAGTCCCGCGAAGAAGCCGGCGATGATCCGCAGGTGGAATACTTCCGCCGCGGCTCGGCCGCCAGCCATTTGTCGGTCGAGGCGATCAAGCCTGAGCTGTTGCAAGCCCGGCACCTGCACGCCACCGGTATTCCTCCGGCGCTGTCGGATGCCACGCGCGAGCTGTCGCGCCAACTGATGACGCAAATGCGCGAGGCCGGGCGCAGCGTGTCCTTCGACCCGAACCTGCGCCCGTCCCTGTGGGCCAATGAGCAACGCATGATCAGCGAAATCAACGCCCTCGCCTGCCTGGCGGATTGGGTGTTGCCGGGGCTGAGCGAAGGCCGTTTGCTCACCGGGTTTGAAGACCCGGCCGACATCGCCGCGTTTTACCTCGACAAGGGCGTGGAAGCCGTGGCCATCAAGCTCGGCCCCCACGGCGCGTATTACCGCACGCAACTGGATCAGGGTTTTGTCGCCGCCGTTCCCGTGGCCAAAGTGGTCGACACGGTGGGCGCTGGCGACGGGTTTGCCGTCGGCATGATCAGTGCGTTGTTGGAAAACCTTAGCTTCAGCGAGGCCGTACAGCGCGGCAACTGGATCGGCAGCCGCGCGGTGCAGAGCCGTGGCGACATGGAAGGTTTGCCGTTGCGTGAAGATCTGCCCGCTTACTGTAGGAGCGAGCTTGCTCGCGAAGGTCGTTAACGATGACACGGGCCACCTGAATAAACGCGGTGCCCTTAGGTTTTTCGCGAGCAAGCTCGCTGCTACCCAGTTACCTGTTGCCACAACTACAACAAGCTCAGGAGCCACTTTATGGAACCGTTGAAACTCGCCACCCGCCGTTGGTGGTACATCATGCCCATCGTGTTTATCACCTACAGCCTGGCGTACCTGGACCGCGCCAACTACGGCTTTGCCGCCGCCTCCGGGATGGCCGAAGACCTGATGATCACCCCAGGCATGTCGTCATTGCTCGGTGCGTTGTTCTTCCTCGGCTACTTTTTCTTCCAGGTGCCGGGCGCGATCTACGCGCAAAAGCGCAGCGTTAAAAAGCTGATTTTCGTCAGCCTGATCCTCTGGGGCGGCCTGGCCACCCTGACCGGCATGGTGTCCAACGCCTACATGCTGATCGTGATCCGCTTCATGCTCGGGGTGGTCGAAGCCGCCGTGATGCCGGCGATGCTGGTGTACCTGTGCCACTGGTTCACCCGCGCGGAACGCTCACGGGCCAACACCTTCCTGATCCTCGGCAACCCGGTGACCATGATGTGGATGTCGGTGGTGTCGGGCTATCTGGTGCAGCATTTCAGCTGGCGCTGGATGTTTATCATCGAAGGCCTGCCAGCCGTGCTGTGGGCGTTTATCTGGTGGAAGCTGGCGGATGAAAAACCCGCAGACGCCAAATGGCTGAGCGAGCAGCACAAAAAAGACCTGCAAACCGCCCTCGCCGAAGAACAGGTGGGTATCAAGGCGGTGAAGAACTACGCCGAAGCCTTTCGCTCACCCAAGGTGATCATCCTGGCGCTGCAGTTTTTCTGCTGGAGCATTGGCGTGTATGGCTTCGTGCTGTGGCTGCCGTCGATCCTCAAGGCTGGCCTGAAGATGGACATGGTCGAGGCCGGTTGGCTGTCGGCGCTGCCGTACCTGGCAGCAGTGATCGGCATGCTCGTAGTGTCCTGGGGCTCGGACAAACTGCAAAAACGTAAACGCTTTGTGTGGCCGCCGTTGTTGATCGCCTCCATCGCGTTTTATGCGTCCTACATGCTGGGCGCCGAACACTTCTGGTGGTCGTACACCCTGCTGGTGATCGCCGGGGCCTGCATGTACGCACCTTACGGGCCGTTTTTCGCGATCGTGCCGGAAATCCTCCCGGCCAACGTCGCCGGCGGCGCCATGGCACTGATCAACAGCATGGGCGCCCTCGGTTCCTTTGGCGGCTCCTACCTGGTGGGCTACCTCAACAGCAGCACCGGTTCGCCGGGCGCCTCGTACCTGCTGATGAGCGGCGCGCTGCTGGTGTCGGTGGTGCTGACGATCTTTCTCAAGCCCGGCGCCAGTGACCGCGAACGCGCCCCGCTGCATTCCCTTGAATTGAAGGTAAAGACCTGATGAAAAAGTCTGTCGTGCTCTACAAAAAACTCTCTGCGCCGCTGATGGCCCGCCTGCATGAGCAGGCCGAGGTCACGCTGATTGAGTCGCTGGATGAAAGCGGCCTGGCCAAACTGCGCGAAGCCTTGCCGGCAGCTCGTGGGTTGCTCGGCGCCAGCCTGCGCCTGGACGCCAAATTGCTTGACCTGGCGCCGAACCTTGAGGCCGTCGCCAGCGTGTCGGTGGGCGTCGACAACTACGACATCGACTACCTGACCCAGCGCGGCATCCTGCTCAGCAACACGCCTGACGTGCTGACCGAAACCACCGCCGATACCGGCTTCGCGCTGATCCTGGCGACGGCTCGGCGGGTGGTGGAGCTGGCCAATATGGTGCGCGCGGGCAACTGGAACCAGAACATCGGCCCGCTGCATTTCGGCAGCGACGTGCACGGCAAGACCCTGGGCATTATCGGCATGGGCCGCATTGGCGAAGCCCTCGCTCAACGCGGGCATTTCGGTTTCGGCATGCCGGTGATCTACCACAGCCACTCGCCAAAGCCTGCGGTGGAACAGCGTTTTAACGCCGAATACCGCAGCCTGCCGGACCTGCTCCAGCAAGCCGACTTTGTCTGTCTGACTTTGCCACTGACCGCTGAAACCGAAGGTTTGATTGGTGCTGAAGAGTTCGCACTGATGGGCCCGGAGACGATCTTTATCAATATATCCCGGGGCAAGGTGGTGGACGAGCCGGCGCTGATCGAAGCGTTGCAACAGCGCACGATTCGCGCGGCCGGACTGGATGTGTTTGTGCGCGAGCCGCTGGGGCATGACTCATCGTTGTTGCGCCTGAACAACGTGGTGGCGACGCCACATATCGGTTCCGCCACCCATGAGACGCGGGAAGCGATGGCCACGTGTGCGGTGGACAATCTGCTGGCGGCGCTGGCGGGTGAGAAGCCGAAGAACCTGGTGAACCCGACCGCCTGGAAACACTGATTACAGTGGGAGCTGGCTTGCCTGCGATGGCATCAACTGGGTGTACCTGATACACCGAGGTGTCTGCATCGCAGGCAAGCCAGCTCCCACATTTGAGTTGTAGTGCCTGTTAGATGACGAACCTCGCCACCATCCCGTTCAAATCCACCGCCAGGCGCGACAGTTCGTGACTGGCGGCTGAGGTCTGGTTGGCCCCCGCGGCCGACTGGGTCGCCAGGTCGCGGATGTTCACCAGGTTGCGATCCACCTCGCGGGACACTTGGGCCTGCTCTTGCGAGGCGCTGGCGATCACCAGGTTGCGTTCGTTGATCAGGCTGATGGACTGGGTGATCTGCTCCAGGGCCACACCGGCGGCACGTGCCATTTCCAGGGTGCTTTGGGTACGCTGGTTGCTCTGCTGCATGGAATTCACGGCTTCACCGGTACCGCTCTGGATACCGGCGACCATTTTTTCGATTTCCTGGGTTGACTGCGCAGTGCGATGGGCCAGGGCCCGAACTTCATCCGCCACCACCGCGAAACCACGGCCCGCTTCACCGGCACGCGCCGCTTCAATGGCCGCGTTGAGGGCCAGCAGGTTGGTCTGCTCGGCAATTGCGCGAATCACGTCGAGCACCTTGCCAATGTCGCGGCCCTGGGTGGCCAGGCCCTCGATCAGCACGGAGGTGTTTTGCACGTCCTGGGTCATGGTCTGGATCGCGCCCACGGTTTCCACCACACGGTCGCGCCCTTCCCGCGCGGCCTGGTTGGACTGGCTGGACGCCTCGGAGGTGGACACGGCATTACGCGCCACTTCTTCCACTGCCGCGGTCATTTCGTTGACCGCGGTGGCGGCCTGGTCGATTTCGTTGTTCTGCTGCTGCAAGCCTTTGGAGGCTTCTTCAGTGACGGCGCTGAGTTCTTCCGCTGCTGACGCAAGCTGCGTCGCCGAACCGGCGATGTGCTGGATGGTCTGGCGCAGGTTGGCTTGCATGGCGGCCAATGCGCCGAGCAGTCGGGCCGGCTCGTCCTTGCCGTCGACGTCGATAAGTTTGGTGAGGTTGCCTCCGGCAATGGTTTCGGCCGCTTCAACGGCTTTTTGCAGCGGGGCGACGATGCTGCGGGTGAGCAGCCAAGCCAGCAAAACGGTCATCAGCGCGGCGACCACAGCCACAGCGATAATGCCGGTGATCGCGTTCTGATAACCCTCGCCCGCCTCAATGGAAGACCGCTTGGCATCCTCGCTGTTAAGGGCAATCAGTTTGTTCAACTGCACGCCCATCAGGTCGGTCCCGTCCTTGATCCGCGAGTTGATCAACTTGAGCATGTCATCGGTCTTGTTCTGACGCGACAGATCGATCATTTCCGACTGGGCCGCCAAGTAGGCGTCCAGGGTACTGGCAAACTGCTTATAGAGCGTCGCTTCTTCATTTTCGGCCGGCAGCGCTGCATAGGCGGATTGGGCCTGGCGCACCTTGTCGGTGAGTACCACGATGCGGCCCTCGGCTTCCTGCAAACCCGCCGCGTCGCGATTGACCAGGACGCGGAACGAGAGGATACGCAAACGTAGTACGTTTTCAGTCATGACCCCCAGGAAACCGACGCTGGGCAGCTCATTGGTTTCCATCTCCGTGGTGGCTCTGTGGATGACGCCCATGCGGTTGACGGCAAACACCCCCAGGACAATGACGAGTAACGCAATGAAGGCAAAACCGAGAAAAGCTCGTGGGGCGATATTCAGCTGACGGAGGGACATAAGGGGCGCTCTCAGAAGTAGTGGCTGCGAGCATCCCTGCTGCGGCACGGTCAGTGTGCGTCAACGCGCCGTTCTGACCGGTTGGCGCCACTGTTGTAATAGGTATGTGGGCCTATAAGGGATATCGGCAGGCTTGAGGATTTAATGGGGGATGTTTCGAAATATTTTTTCACACTTCTGGCGACTGGCGCTTTCTGGCATCCTGCGCCTCCTTTTTCCTACCCGGGCCCGTATTTTGTCTGACGCTCAAACCCCTCGCCCCCGTTATAAATCCGACCTGATCTACGGCCTCGAAGACCGTCCGCACTTCAGCGCGGCGATCTTTGCCGCCCTGCAACATGTGCTCGCCAGCTTTGTCGGCATCATCACCCCGACACTGATCGTCGGCGGCGTACTGGGCCTTGAAAGCGAAGTGCCGTACCTGGTGAGCATGGCGTTGTTTGTGTCGGGGCTAGGTACGTTCGTCCAGGCACGCAAGTTCGGCCCGGTGGGTTCGGGCCTGCTGTGCCTGCAGGGCACCAGTTTTTCGTTTATCAGCGTGATTTTGAGCGCCGGCTTCATGGTCAAGGCCCGGGGCGGTGGCACCGATGAGATTCTGTCGACGATCTTCGGCATCTGCTTCTTCGCGGCGTTTATCGAAGTGGTGCTCAGCCAGTTCATCGGCAAGCTGCGCAAGCTGATCACCCCGGTGGTCACCGGCACCATCATCACCTTGATGGGCTTGTCGTTGATCAAGGTGGCCGTCACCGACATGGCCGGCGGTTTTGGCGCCAGTGACCTGGGCGCCGCCAGCAACATGGGCCTCGCGGCCCTGGTGTTGCTGACCATCGTGGTGCTCAACCGCTTCAACAACCCGTTCCTGCGCCTGGGTTCAATCGTGATCGGCCTGACCCTGGGTTTTGTGGTGGCCTGGTGGATGGGCCGCGTCGACCTGGCCGCCCTGCCCCCGTTGCCATTGATCAGCGTGCCGGTGCCGTTCAAGTACGGTTTTTCGTTTGACTGGGTGGCGTTTATCCCGGTGGCGGTGATCTTCCTGATTTCCCCCCTGGAAGCAGCCGGTGACCTGACGGCCAACTCGATGATTTCCCAACAGCCGGTCAAGGGCCCGCTGTACATCAAGCGCATCAAGTCCGGCTTGCTGGCCGACGGCCTCAACTCAGTGATGGCGGCCACCTTCAACAGCCTGCCGATGGTGACCTTCGCCCAGAACAACGGCGTGATCCAGTTGACCGGCGTGGCCAGCCGTTATGTGGCGTATTTCATCGCCGGGCTGCTGGTGTTGCTGGGCCTGTTCCCGATGATCGGCGCGGTGTTGCAACTGATGCCCAAGCCGGTATTGGGCGGCGCGACCCTGATCATGTTTGGCACCGTGGCGGTGGCCGGGATCAAGATCCTCGCCGAGGCCGGCCTGCACCGGCGCAATGTGCTGATCGTGGCGATCTCGCTGGGCATGGGCCTGGGTGTGGCGGCGGTACCGGAAGTGCTGCGCGAGCTGCCCAAGGCGCTGCACAACATCTTCGAGTCGCCGATCACCGTGGGAGCGTTCTGCGCTATCTTGCTGAACATCTTCCTGCCTGAGGAGTTCATAGAACTGGAAGAAGATGAATTTGATCCGGAAGCCTCCACCCTCAAGGTGATGCAGGACCCGGACGTCACGAAATAGGAGAACCCGTTTTATGCGCAAGCTCATGGCTTTGTCACTGCTGTTACTCACCCTGAGCGGCTGCGCGCTGTTCCCCAACCGCGACCCGGTGAACATCAACGTGGTGGGCATCGAGCCGCTGCAAAGCCAGGACCTTGAGGTGCGTTTCGCGGTGAAGCTGCGGGTGCAGAACCCGAATGAAACCGCAATCGACTACAGCGGCGTGGCCCTGGACCTGGAGGTCAATGGCCGGCCGCTGGCGTCAGGGGTGAGTGACCAGAGTGGTTCCATCCCACGGTTCTCAGAGACGTTGCTGACGGTGCCGGTGAGTGTTTCGGCGTTTTCCGTGTTGCGTCAGACCCTTGGCTTGAGCCAGACCCAGAGTTTGAATAACCTGCCCTATGTGTTGCGCGGGAAACTGGCGGGTGGGCTGTTCGGGACCATGCGTTTTGTGGATCGCGGGACGCTGGATTTGCCTAACACTGCCACCTGGTAACGATCACGGAGAGCCTCGTCACATGGACGCTATACCCACGCTGTATACGGAACGTTTGATTCTGCGGCCGCTGACCCTGGAGGATGCCGAGGGCGTGCAGCAGCAATTTCCTCATTGGGAGGTGGTGCGTTATCTCAATGCCCTGGTGCCTTGGCCGTACCCGGCGGATGGGGCGCGCAGTTATCTGGAGAATGTCGCGTTGCCGGCGATGGCGCGGGGTGTGGAGTGGCATTGGTCGATCCGCCTGAAAAGCGCGCCTGAAGGGTTGATCGGGAATATCAGCCTGATGGATGAAGTGGATAACAACCGGGGCTTTTGGCTCGCGCCGCAATGGCAGGGCCAGGGGTTGATGGCGGAGGCCAGTGCGGCGGTGACCGAGTATTGGTTTGAGGTGCTGGGGCGGCCGTTGATGCGGGTGCCGAAGGCGGCGCCAAACGTGGCCTCGCGCAGGATCTCCGAGCGGACGGGGATGCGGTTGGTCAGGACCGATGAAGGGCGGTTTGTCGCGGGCAGTTTCCCCAAGGATATTTGGGAGATTACTCGCGAGGAATGGCTCATCAGTCAGCGATAAATAGCAGGCCGGCTTCAATCAGCTACGCAACCTTGGCATGTTTAGGCGACGGCGATTGCCGACTTCGGTGCAAGGAGGCATCAGGGCTAAGCGTGCCGCCACATCACCTAAAGCTGTCGATCACGTGTTGGACGGCAATTGCGGAGTATCGGGATTGAGTTGCCGGCGTCTGAATTGTCCAGGGGGCTGGCCATGTATTTGTCGAAAGCGCCGCGAGAAATAAGCCTCGTCAGCGAAACCGCACAGCCTCGCCACCTCCCCCACCGGTCGTGTCCCATTGAGCAGATAATTGCGGGCCGCGTGCATCCGGCGCTCGAGCACCAACTCGGTGAAAGTCTTGCCGATTTCCTTGCGCAACCAGTGCGTCAGGTATGTGGGTGACAGGTAAGTCGCCGCTGCCACCTTGATCAGATTGAGGTCGGGGTCGGCAATATTCTTGCGCAAATACTCGGACATCCTGCTGAGCGCATCGCGCCGGCTGACTTCGGCGGCATTCTCTTCGGCCAATCGTTTGAGCGGCTCGGCATACAAGGCACAAACGCTCCCTACCAGTTGCAACAACAACCCCTTGAGTATCTCACGGGTGCCGAACTGACGGCTCTCATCCAGGACTCGCATCTGTTCGATCAAGGCAACGATTTTGCGGAAGTCCTCATCGCCCAAAATGAAATCCAGATGTTCCTGGAAACGGAACGGCGACAACTCAGGGGCCAGCAGAATCGAGACTTCTTCGAGATCCATCGGGTCGCACTGCAAATGCGGCAACAGGAAGGTCTGGGAAAAATTGATCACCATGAAATTGCTGTCGGCCGGATGCGGAATCACGTGCACGCGATGCGGCAGGATGAAGGCCAGCGTATTACGCGGAAACGGGCGTTCGACATTGCCGATGTGCTGCACGGTATCGCCACCGAGGTTGACCTGGATCTGGAAATACTCATGGCGATGCGGGCTGGTTTCGGCTCGCCGCCCCTTTTTGTCGCGGATGTAAAAGTCCGTCAACTCGCTGCGTTGCTGCATGACGTACGTGGGCACTCGACTCGGTGACGACATCTGCTGAGGATCCTCGACAGGTACATGGGCGGGTTGTCGTCGCGCCACCATTGAGGCGCAGGCAGGGGTGATTGTGAAGTCGAACACCGCTCGACTTCAACACATCATAGGATGACAACGGAATTCATAAAATTAATTGTAGCCGTGTGTGCTATGTCGTCTGTCCAAAAAACACCGTCAACATAAATAATTTTAAATCCAATAAAAACATATGGTTATCAAACACAACAGATAATTATATTGAAATTAAGCGCTTTGATTCTTTTGGACAGGTGCGTTTACCGGCGTTATCGGAAGAAAAAACGATCTAACGTCTTCGTTGATTTTGGGAGGTTGTACGACCACTGTAACAACCAATGAAGCCCGCCCCTCCTAAAAACAATCAAAAGGTGCGCACGTGATGAACCTATTTTTTTCCCTCGCCACCCCTCCCCCGACCAGGCCAGTCCGAAGGCGCATCTGAGCGCCTGACAGCGGCTGTCCGCGCCTCTCATTTAAGTAGCCATTGCTCTGCCCCGGCACTGGGGCATCGGTTTCGGCTGCGCGCGAACATCTCGATTCTTCTAACAATAAAAAGGTCCACTCATGTCGAACTCGCAAACCTCCCCGTCCAACGCGCCATCGGTGAGCGCCGTCGCCCGGGATGCCCTGCTGCCTCAGCGACTGCCGACGCGTCGGCGCTGGTTCATGCTGTCGTTGCTGCTGATTGCGACCATCATCAACTACATCGACCGCGTGAACATCTCGATTGCCGCACCATTCATGGCCAAAGACCTGGGCCTGGACAAGCTCGAAATGGGCCTGATTTTTTCCGCATTTGCCTGGACCTATGCACTCGCCTTGGTGCCCGCCGGGTTCATCGCCGATCGCTTCGGTTCCCGGTTCACTTACGGGGTGTCGCTGATCAGTTGGTCGGCGGTCACCGTGTGCCAAGGCCTTGCCACAGGATTCACTTCGCTGTTCGCGCTACGCTTGGCTGTCGGCGCCATGGAGGCCCCAGCGTTTCCGGCCAACACCCGAGCGGTGACGGTATGGTTCCCGGCGCGCGAGCGGGGCCTGGCCAGCAGCATTTATGTGTGCGGCCAGTATCTGGGCACGGCCTTGTTTACCGGCATGCTGCTATGGCTGGCGACGACCTATGACTGGCGCCATGTGTTCTACAGCACCGGGATACTCGGCATTGCGTTCGGTGTGATCTGGCTCTACCTGTACCGCGATCCGCTGAGCTGCAAGAACGTCAGTAAGCAAGAACTGGAGTACATCGAAGCTGGCGGTGGATTGGTCAAGAGCAGCCAGGAGCGCACCCGGTTCAACTGGCGGCAGGTCGCCGAGCTGTTCAGCTATCGCCAGATCTGGGCGATTTGCATCGGCAAGTTCGCCAGCACCTCGGCGCTGTACTTCTTCTTGACCTGGTTCCCGACTTACCTGATTGAAGAACGCAAGCTGACCATGATCAAGGCCGGGATCTTCGCGGTGCTGCCCTTCGTGGGTGCGACAGTCGGCATTTTGCTGGCCGGCATCGTCTCGGACTTGCTGATACGCCGTGGTTACTCAATGTCTTTCGCGCGCAAGTTGCCATTGGTGGTCGGATCGATGTTGGGCATGTCGATTGTGCTGGTGAATTTCACCGACTCGAACGCGATCTGCATTGCCGTGCTGACCATTGCCTTCTTCGCCCAAGGAATCGCTTCGTCATCGTGGGCGGCGGTCTCGGAAATCGCGCCCAAGGAATTGATCGGGCTGACCGGCGGAGTCACCAGCCTGGCCGCCAACATTGGCGGGATCGTTACCCCGATTGTGGTTGGCGGCATCGTCCAAGCCACAGGCTCGTTTGCCTATGCCTTCTGGTTCATTGGCGGTGTGGCGCTGATCGGGACCTTGTCCTATTCGTTGCTGCTAGGTCGCTTGTATCGCATCGAACTCAAGGCGCGCTGAGACAAGAAACGGTTTTTATCCAACACGAGGCGGCTTTTGTCCAACTTCGCAAAAGATCGCCGCCGTACGCTGACGCTTCTATCAGGACGACTACAAAAATGACGATGACAGAGTATGTGTTTACCCCGGACCTGCCCGTGACCTTGCCGGTTACTGGTAGCCTGCAACGCTTTCCCGTTGGCCGGGTATTTTGCGTCGGCCGCAACTACCCATGGCCAGACACCCAAGGCCAGTCCCGCCAGCCGCCAGTGTTCTTCATGAAACCGGCGAGCAACGTGGTGGATGCGACGGGCGAAGTGAATTTCCCGCCGTTGACCGAAGAGTTTGCCCACGAAATTGAATTAGTGGTGGCTATCGGCGAGGGCGGCGCCAATATTCCGCAGAGTCAGGCGCTGGCCTATGTCTGGGGCTATGCAGCCGGTCTTGATCTGACCCGCCGTGATGTCCAGCGCGCTGCCAAAAGCAATGGCTTGCCGTGGGAAGGTGCCAAGGTGTTTGACGGCGCCGCGCCGATGACCGCCATCGTGCCAGTGACTCGCGCCGGACACCCGGACGGCGATTTGTGGCTCAACGTCAACGGCCAAGAGCGCCAGCGCGACAGCCTCGACAGTCAGATCTGGTCGGTCAGTGAAATCATCAGCCGCATCTCGCAATCGGTAGCGCTGCGGGCAGGTGACTTGATCATGACCGGCAGCCCGGCCGGCGTCGATGTGCTGCAACCGGGCGACATTATTCACGCCGGGATTGACGGCATCGGCCAACTGGAAATGCGCGTCGGTCAGCGACCTTGAGGCCGGCATACACACTCGTGAATTGAAAGAGGAGATAACAACATGTCCAAACCTTTGAAAGTGGCCCTGGTCACCGGCGCCGGCAGCGGAATCGGCCGCGCCGTGGCGCTGGCTCTGATGGCCGACGGATTCACCCTGGTATTGG
Source organism: Pseudomonas sp. K2I15 (assembly GCF_002204795.1). Classification (GTDB taxonomy): domain Bacteria; phylum Pseudomonadota; class Gammaproteobacteria; order Pseudomonadales; family Pseudomonadaceae; genus Aquipseudomonas. The sequence continues at coordinate 85,128 of NZ_NIXO01000014.1, read as the reverse complement.
CCGGACGTCGGCCGGAGCCGTTGCAGGCCTTGGTCGAATTGGCACTCAACGAAGGACACCAAGCGCTGGCGGTGCCCACTGATGTGCGCGATCCAGCCAGTGTCGATGCGCTGTTTTCCACCATCACCGAGGTATACGGACGCCTCGACGTGGTGTTCAACAACGCCGGGGTCAATGCCCCAGCCGTGCCGCTGGATGAACTGACCTTCGAGCAGTGGCGAAACGTGATCGACACCAACCTCAACGGCGTTTACCTCTGCGCACGCGGCGCCTTCGGGCTGATGCGCCGGCAACAGCCACAAGGTGGACGCATCATTAATAACGGTTCGATCTCGGCGCATACCCCACGCCCCTTCAGCAGCGCATACACCGCCAGCAAACATGCGGTGCTGGGGCTGACCAAATCCCTGGCCCTGGACGGGCGCGAATTCAATATCGCCTGCAGCCAGATCGACATTGGCAACGCCCTGACCGAAATGTCGGTGCGCATGACCAAAGGCGTGCGCCAGGCCAACGGCACCATCGCCGTGGAGCCGATGGTGGACGTCAAGCATGTGGCCGATGCCGTGCGCTACATCGCCGGCCTGCCACTGGAGGCGAACGTCCTGAACATGACCGTCATGGCCAGTGCCATGCCGTTTGCCGGTCGCGGTTAAACCGGCCTTTTATTCCATTACGCGAGGTTTACATGAAGCCAGAAGTCTTGCAGCTCAGCCCGATTCTGATCCCTGAAATCAACGCGCGGCTCGATGAGCTATTTACCATCAGACGTTACTTCCAACAGGCCGACAAGCAGGCTTACTTGCAGGAACACGGCGCGAACATTCGCGGCGTGATCACCGGTGGTCATACCGGCATCAGCCAGGCGCTGATGGCGCAATTACCCAAACTGGAAGTGGTGGCGGTCAATGGCGTCGGCACCGACGCGGTAGACCTGGCTTACGCCAGGGATCGCGGGATACGCGTGACCGCGACCATTGGCGCACTGACCGAGGATGTCGCCGACCTGGCCATCGGTTTGTTGATCACCGTGTGCCGGGGCCTGTGCACCAGTGATCGTTACGTACGTTCTGGCCAATGGCCCCAAAGCCCGACACCGTTGGCCCCTTTGCCGCTGGCACGTCAGGTGTCGGGCATGCGCATCGGGATCGTCGGCATGGGCCGGGTAGGCCGTGCAGTGGCGACCCGGGCCGAAGCGTTCGGCTGCCCGATCAGTTACACCGACCTGCAGCCGATGAGCGATGTGAACCACACTTTTATCGCCGATCTGAAGCAACTGGCCAGCAACAGTGACGCACTGATTCTCGCCGCCGCCGCTGACAAGGCTGAGGCCATCATCGATGCCGGGGTTCTGCAAGCACTGGGCAAGAACGGGTATCTGATCAACGTGGCGCGCGGCAAGCTGGTCAACGAGGTCGACCTGATGGCAGCGCTTGCTTCCGGTGGGATCGCGGGGGCGGCGCTGGATGTGTTTGTGGATGAACCGAACGTACCCGAGGCACTGTTTGGTAACGAGAACGTGGTGTTGCAGCCCCATCGCGCGAGTGCGACGGTACAGACACGCACGCGAATGGGAGAGATGGTGGTGGCGAGTCTGGTGGACAGTTTCGCCGGGAGAATACCGCAGGGGTCTGTGACTGATTGAACGTTGGCAACCGGGGAGACATTGCGCCTGAGCCACGACGTCTCTTTCCAACCTCAGAAAAACAGCGATTGATGTCGCCCAAGAGAAGTCATAGGATGACTGACCACTACTATAAAAATAAGGTATGACCTGTGAGAAAAACCCTCCTCATGGCCGCTGCCGTTGCCTACGGCCTCAGCCTGCAAGCCAATGCTGCCACTTTTGCCTATATCTCGAGCCCGGGAGACGGCCTGATTTCCCAGTATCGCCTTGACCAGAACAACGGCGAACTGCGCCTTGTTGAACAGGTCAACGCCGGTGATCAGGTCAACCCGATGGCCATCTCGCCTGACGGCAAAGTGTTGTTTGCCGCCTTGCGGGTCAAGCCCTTCCAGGTGCTGGGCTACAGCATAGATCCCAAGAGCGGACATCTGACTGCGCAGTCCAAAGCACCGCTGGCAGAAAGCATGGCTTACCTATCTACCGATAGAAAAGGCCACTATCTGCTCGGTGCATCCTACGGTGCCGACACCGTGAGTGTTCAGGCCATCGACAAGGCCTATCAGCCTTCTGCCAGCATCCTTAGCTACAAGACAGGTCCGCATGCACATTCGGTTCGTACCGATCCGAGCAACCGTTTTGCCTATGTAGGCAATCTTGGCGCAGACCGGGTGCTGCAATATCGCCTTGATGCCAAAACCGGCGCGCTCACCCCCATAGGCCTCGGCTACGTCAGTGTCCCGGAACATACAGGGCCTCGGCACCTGGCCTTTTCCCTGAACGGAAAATACCTGTACGTGGTCGGTGAAATGAGCGGCACGGTCACCGCGTTTTCAATCAATGAAAGCACCGGCGCGTTGACTCAGATTGCCGTTGCCAATGGTATTCCCGAGCGTTTGAAACTGGCTCACGGCGAAGTGCGCGACGCACGTAACAACGACTTGAAGGACGACCCCACCCCCCGTATATGGGCGGCGGACCTGCGGATCTCGCCCGATGGCAAGCTACTGTTGATGAGCGAGCGCACCAGCAGCTCGGTTTCGGCATTCGCGGTTAACCCTTCAACAGGCGCTTTGAATTTTCTCGAGAACTACCCGGTGCAAGAGCAGCAGCCACGCAATATCGCTTTTTCACCCAATGGGCGCTGGTTGCTCGTGACAGGCGAGAAAAGCGAAAAAGTCGGCACTTATGCCGTCAGCAGCAACGGCGCCTTGAAACGTGCCGGTGAAGCGGCTTCGGGCAAAGGCGCGTTATGGATTGAGGTACTGCAAACGTCGGCGGAGTAATCTTCGGGCAGAGGGAGGACACAACTCGATCCGTTGCAGCGCTGGGTGCATAAGGCGATCGAAGCCTGTTTTATTTCGCCGCCATCAGGCGATTGACTTCACTGCGCACCATGTTCGAGAACTCCGGCGGCGACATGCCGTCCAGCTCTGCACGTACCCATTCGGACCATTTGCCCTTGCGCTTGGCGCGCTCGCCAAACAGGCGGGCAGCCTCGCCCTTGGCCTTGCCCAGGTTGCTTTGCCACAGGTCGTAGAGACGGGACTTTTCATCTTCCAGCGCGGCGCGCTCGGCAAGGGGCTTGTTGGCCAGATTGAAGCTCATGTTGAATTACCTGCTGCACAAATAGGTGACATCTTACACTGTAGGTCGAAATTTCTTGGCCTGGATTTCACCTAAGCTGACAGCAGGAAAAAAACCTGCAACTTTTGCCAGCTTCAAACACTCCATTCTTCATCGAGCGCATTCATTGCCACATTCACTAGCAAGGAGTTAACCCAATGGCCCGAAAATCTGCCGCCCAAGCCGTCGAAGACCAAATCAAGGATCAAGCCTTCAGTGAGCTGACCGCGCTGATCGAAGAATCGGACAAGCTGCTCAAAAGCAGCGCTTCACTGGTGGGAGAAGAAGGTGAAACCCTGCGTGAACAGGTCGCCATCAAGCTGAAGCAGGCATTGGACTCGGTGTCCAACGTGCGTGAGCGCAGCAAGCCGGTGGTGGATGCCACCGAAACCTACATCGGTGGCCATCCATGGCAGACCGTGGCGATTTCCGCCGGGTTTGGCCTGGTGGTCGGCCTGTTGCTGGGTCGCCGCAACTGACCTGAAAAACGCCTGCGCCCTCCCCGGGCGCAGCGCGCTTCACGCCTGGGCCAGCACCCGCAATCGGCTCAGCTCCTGCGAATCAAGCTCAATCCCGCCTGCCAGTGCCTTCGCCCTTGTGCGATGGCGTCGATCCCCCGGCAAACGCCGCAGCCCTGCCGCATGCATCTGCCGCACCAGCTCCTGGCTGCGCTCGGCGAAGCTCTGCCCGGCGGTCTTGCTCGGGTCGATCACGATCAGCAATTGGCCAGTCCATGGCGTGCGGGCGCCAGGGTGATCGGACCAGTTGAACTCGAACGAGAAATTGCCACCGGTGAGGGCCGCGGCCAGCAGTTCGACCATCATCGACAGGGCTGAGCCCTTGTGCCCGCCAAACGGCAGCAGCGCGCCGCCTTCGAGGATCGCCTTGGGGTCCTGGGTTGGCTGGCCGAGGCTGTCGACGCCCATGCCGGGCGGCAGCCGTTCGCCCTTGCGCGCGGCAATCTGCACGTCACCGTGGGCGATGGCGCTGGTGGCCAGGTCGAATACGATCGGCAGGCCATCGGCGCGGGGCGCAGCAAAGGCAATGGGGTTGGTGCCGAACAGCGGGCGGTCGGCGCCGTGGGGCACTACGCAGGTCATGCTGTTGACCACGCTCAAGGCCACCAGGCCTTCTTCGGCGAAGGGCTCGACGTCCGGCCAAAGGGCTGCGAAATGGTGGGAATTATGAATCGCCAGCAAGGCGATCCCGGCGCTTCGGGCCTTCTCTACCAACAACCGGCGGGCGGCTTGCAGTGCGGGCTGGGCGAAACCATTGGCGGCATCGACGCGAATGAAGCCACTGGCGACATCCTCGACCACCGGCACGGCCTTGCCGTCGACCCAGCCACTGGCCAGCGTGGAGACGTAACCGGGAATGCGAAACACACCGTGACTGTGGGCGCCGTCGCGCTCGGCGCTGGCGCAGTTCTCGGCCAGCACCTGGGCGACTTCGGCCGACGTGCCGTGGCGCATGAATACCTGGCGCAGCAAATCGGTCAATTGCGCATAACTGAGTCGCTCTGATGAAGACTCGACATCCAAAGGCGATGCAGACATCTGAAGCTCCCGTTTAATTATTGGAAAGGGCAACAGCGTACGACGAATCGGTCTGCCGATTAGACAGGGTTTGCACCGTGGCTGTCGACAGGGAGCAGCAGACATATCTAGCGCATTGGGGCGCCAGCCTGCGGGTAGGGTCAGCCCGTACTTCCCCAAGGACCAGGATGATGAGCCAGAAACCCTATTTTTTTCCCGAAGCCATGCGTGTGGGCTGGAGGGCGCTGGACCGTGAGCGTCGACTGAACATCGACAGCAAGGACATCGAGTTTCTCGGCAAAGTGTTCTTTGCCAATGACGCAGGGCGCCGGCAACAGTCGCCGCCGATGATTGCACAGCGTATCTTGCTGAATAAAGAAGCCGCGGACGCCGTCGAGCTGGCTGGCAGCTTTGTGATGAGTTCAACCAGCGCATACCCCCACACTTTCCTCTACACCCCGTATGGCGGCCTGGAAAAGTTCGATAACCCGGCCCAGGTACTGACAACCCTGGCCGAGCGCCTGAAAAGCCAGGGCCAAGCCACACAATTGCTGCACTTCCTGCCCTTGAAGCAACAGGCATCACAGGTACTCGATAGCACGCTGGTGTTGACCCTTGCAAACATGCTCGGTGACGTATTTGGCGAGCAGGAAAAAACCCTGAATTTCTACCAGGCCAAAAACCGCCAGGCGCTGCTGGATGAGCTGAAGCAGCTACCGGCGCTGCACACCCTGCTTTCGCAACTGCTCGGCAGCGTCTGCCGACGGCGGTTCCCAGGCATCGACCCCAGCGAAGCCCACGTCAGTTTTTTCGCCAGGCAGCCCGCCGGGCACCCTGTACCGCGTTGGCTTGATTCGCTGCCAGTCACAGACGCCGTGCTGTTGTTCTACCGCGAGCAAGCCTGGCCTGCCGGGCAAACCCGGGAGTTTCTCCATCCCAAGCGGCCACCTGACCCCAAGGATCCGCAACGCCAGTCCCGCGACACCCAGCACTGGGAAAACGCCATGGTGCAGGCCGCCGGCCACCTGATCCCGTTCCTGCAAAGTGCGCTGGAGACGTTCTGGAACAGCGAGATGCTGCCAAGGGTTTCGCGTCGGGCCTGGTTCGCCCAGGCCATGGCCGCCAACGCGCGACTGGACATCCTGCTCAAGCGACAACGTTCCATCATCAGCCCCGAACAGAGCCTGGCATTGGCTGCCCTGTACCCGTCCGAAAGCAGCCAGGCCGAGCACGATGGCCATGCACTGCGCTTTGAAAAGGTGCTGATCTGGGAACACTCGGCCAACGTCGTCGAATTAGCCAGTACCTTGATGATCGGCAACTCGCAGACCTTTCTCTACAACCCGGACAAGGGGTTGCAGGTGCTCGGAAGCCAGGACGACCTGATGGATGCGCTCAAGGCGATGGTCAAGGCGCCCGGGTACGAAAACGACCTCTACAACCTGATGTCCTTGGAGGAGCGGGCGCTGTTTGTGGGTTTCAAGGCGCTGCAGTTTTCGGGCAAACCCATCACCGGCAACCTGTTTGAGCACGTGGTCGACGACATCATCAGCAAGCAACAGCGCAACCTTGGCTACGCCCTCGACCTGTACCGCCGCACGCGCGCCGGCATCGAGCCCGCAGCCCTGGTGGATCATGCGCTGGACGTGCGCTACATGATCGATAGCCGACTTCCGGGGCTGGACAGCGCCGGGCGCTGGACGCCCCATTCGGTATTGGCCGACCCGACCCGACCGGTTTCACTGACCGCAGAGCGCGCTGCCCTGTTACAAAAACAGATGGTGAGCATCCAGCAACTGCTGGTCGAGCAGATTCGTGCACAGCCAACCCTGGCGAACATCATTAACCAGTCACTGGCCGCCGAGTTCAATCGCCGGGGCCTGCGTGGCCTCGACCCACAGGCTATCTACGTCAATCGATACGCCAGCACTGCAAGGGACACAGAAACGGCGCCGCCCCTGGAAAGCCAAAGCCTGAGCAGTTACTTCGCCGGGCGCCTGACCCAAGGCGTGGGCCCGATTCCTCAAACCCCCGACTACGGCCTGTACCAAACGCGTGACAGCAGTCGTGTCGAAAAACTCGGCAACCTGGACATACCGCACGCCAACACGATTCTCGATGCCACCCAGATCAAATTCCATAACCACGACATCGCCAATACGCCCCGCGAGTACCTGGAAAACCTCAAGGTACCCATGGCCCATGCCATGTCGATCGCGATCCAGGGAGAAGCCAGGCTCAGGCGCCTTAACAACAGCCTGGACGCCCGCGACGAAGCCATCGTGCAATCGGTGCTGGATCTTCAACGGCCCGACCGGCGCAAGCGCCAGGCGCTGGAGGGTTTCATCCCGGATGCCTACGCGTTGACCGTCGAACCCCAAGGCCTGGCGCAGAGGGTACCGTTGGCCCATTGCCTGATGCTCACCGAACGCGGCGGCCTGGACCCGTCGCACTCAGGGCGGGCGCTGTTATGGACGCCAGCCCGAGGACTGGAGAGTTTCCCCAATGTGAGCCAGCTGCAATTGGAGCTGGAACGACGCCTCGCCGACCCGGACCGGCGCATGCGCCTGCTGGAGAATCTCGACCCGCGCTACCTCAAACCGCACCTGCCCTGCCCGCTCGGCCATTTCATGCAGATCAATGGCGCGGTTGCACAACATCGCCAGCAGTCCTGGATTGATCATTACACCGCACAACGGGCCCACTGCCTGACGCTCAAGCTACCCGGCGACACCTTGCTGGAACGGTTTGAAGAACTGGAAAAAACCTTGCCGGCCAACGATCTTGAGCACACCGCGAAAATCGCCCAGACGCTCCTGGCGCAACAGTCATTACCCGCCTGGCTGGGGATGGCATCGGTCCGCCAGCAGCGGCGTCATGTCGAAATCCTTGAGCAATACCGCCATAGCCTCAAGGACGACAAGGATTACCTCGACGATTTCCCCCCACTGACGAAGTACCTTCACGACAAGCTCGACGAACTGTTGACGGAGTATAAGGTGCACCCGGAGCACGTCTACATCCTCCCCAAGCTGGTGCTGGCCGGCCAGCGCCAGAACCTGGTGGACTACGCCCTGAATCACGTCACACAGCAGGCCGCGAGCTTCGACGTTGAGTCCACAGCCGTTGGCCTGACGCCTGCTGTGGTCCGCCAGATCCTCGCCCGTCTGAACCTCGCACAGGACCAAAAGGCCTCTGTGGCCGAGAAGCTCACGCCCGGCAAGCCGGGCGCCCTGGAACGCGAGCAGCGGTTTATCCAGCAACTGCCCTGGCAATTGTTGCAACACGCCCACGCCCTGAAGCTACAAGAGCAGCTGTCGCCGACCGGCTTGAGCTTGATCGAGCAGGTGCTCGACATGCCGGATGCGATTGCCCGCGCAGCCGTCAAGGGCGCCACGGCCAGCATCCGCCCGCTGGAGTTGATCGCCACGGCAGGTGCCAGCACCCTCAAGGCGTTAGGCATCTATTTGATCAACACCGCCGAAAAGTCCCCGCTGGTGATGTATGCACCCTACGGCCCACACCACCTGTTCCAGGAGTTCGAAAATGAGGCGGATTTTTTGCGCAGGCTGAACGTGCCCGGCTTGTTGCAGGACTGGGTGCTCGGCCGTCTGCCAACCACCGCGCAAGCCACCTATAAAAACCTCTGGGCCAGCACCATCGGGCAAACCACCGAGATCACGTTGACGACCAACCCGATCACCGGCCAGGCGCTCAAACAGTTGTACCTGGACAACATTGCGTTGATCGCGCACCTGCTCGAACAGCAAGGCAATCCCAATGGCCGGTCTGCCTGGGACACCCTCAAGGCCCTGTTTACCCGTGGCCTGCAACAAGCGCAGGGGTTGCTGCCGGGCAGGCTGATGATCCCTCTGGTGATCTGGCAGAGCTACACACTGTTCAAGACCTCTGCCGAAGACTTGCAGCAACATCGCTGGCGCCACGCACTGGAGACGTTTATTGGCGGTGTAGCGCAAATGGCCTCATTGCGCGAGTTGATGGAAGATTCACCCAGTGCAAGTCCTGCGCCGACACCCACGGCCAACACATGGCAAGACATCGACGTCACCGCGCAGGCACGCACCCGGCTGCAATCGTACGAAGCCGGCGACACCAGCCTGGACCAACTGAGCGCCGCCAGTTCCGGGGTCTACACGTCGAAAGACAACCGCCATTACCTTGCTTGTGAGGGCAAGGTTTACCGCGCAGAACCGGCCGGCGGGCACTGGCGACTTTTCAGTGCCCGGTCCAAGGGGCCGCAGATGCGCTTGGATAACGAGCGTAAATGGACCGTCGAAAACCGTCCCATGGTGCGCCGCCACGGTCCTGGTTTTAGCGCCCTGCTCGACCGTCGCGAGATCAACGTGGCAGTGCGCCGGGTGATGAACGTCGAGGCCCGCGGCATGGCCGAGATTCGCCGCGTCTCTCCACGCCGGGCCGAGGCGATTGTGGATGCGCTGGACCTGGCCACGTTTTACCTGCACAACTGTCAGCAGAACCTGAAGCTGCTGGATGCCAAATACGCACCTGTGACGCGGGTTCATCGTTTCATCAACCGCTTCTTTGGGATTCCGGCGGACCCCATCACGGGCCCGGGCACCTTGCCCCCAGAGCTCTCCAGCAAACTCATGGAAGTCGTCACCAGCCTCCTCGATGAAGCGCTGGAGCCGTCGCTCTACTCACTCAACTCCAAGCGCTTCGTCTCCGGCTCGCACATTGCCGACCCTCACATTCATTGGGCGTTTATCATGGATAACGATCCGTATCGGCGCATCTACCTCACCGACAACTTCTTTGATCCGCCCACCGCCTCGTTCGAGGGCCGCCTGATCAGTTATTTCGACAAGGAAATCCATGCGCGCGCCACCACGCTGATTCATGAACTGACGCATATCGTGCGCAAAACCGTCGACGCGGCGTATATCAATTCCGCATCGCCTTTTTCCGATCTGGTTGAAGTACAGACCCAGGAAGGACGGGATCTGAAGGCCTGGTTGCAAGACATCCAGGAAAATACCTACTCAGTGCGCACCCCCATCGGGCAACTGTTCAAATCCACGGACGCGACAGGGCTGGATCTTGGGGCAGCCCCGGAAGAGGACTACATCGTGGAGCACATTCTCGATACCACAGGCGGCGTGGACCTGAGCGACGCGCGAGGGATTTTCAAAACCGACCTGATGCGGCGGTTCCACACCCAGATTGATAACGCCGACTCGTTGACACTGTTGATCACCACACTGGGGCGTCAGCTGGATCCGGTGCCGTTGGTAGCGCCCCCGTCACCCTGACGGGTTGGCCTGCGCAGGCCTGAATCAGCCTGCGCACGCTTCGCTCAACCCGCTATTCAGTCTTTCTGGTCACGCAATACGTTGCCCGACGCGCCGTCAATGCGGAACTCATAAACGATGCCGTCGGACTTGCGCCCTTCCCCTTCCCAATAGCCGTCATTGTCGGCTTCGATCTTGTAGATCTCGATGTAGCCAGCCTTGGTCTTGGCGGTCTCGATGGCTTTTTCGATGGTGATCCAGCCAGCGCCCGGCTTGTCTGCCAACGCGGCGCCGGCACTGAGCAAGGCAGAAGTTGCAACGATGGCGACTAAGGTTTTCTTAAGCATTTTCGTGCTCCATTGAGGGAAAGAATGTTACGTGTCCTGATTTTTTAGGGCCGCCCAGACGAGAATTAGTTCCAATTGATGTGCATTCGCCATGATGGCTGTTCTCGCCATCCTGCTGTGGAGGTTAGAATGTGCGAAATCAGGATGAGTTAATGACAGATAAGTCCCTTTCAGAAGCCGAATATGACGCCATCACCGATGCCGCTGCGCACTGGTGCATGCGCATGCATGCGGGCGATTGCACAACCGCCGAGCGTCAGGCTTTCGAGCAGTGGCACGACGCGCATCCTCTGCATGCCTTCGAATACGCGGCCATGCTGGAAATCTGGGACGTTGCCGACCATCTGCCCCGCAACGAGCCGGCCCCGGTCGTGGTGCGGCTGCAGCCGCGCAGCCGTTTAAGCAACTACGCGGTAGCGGCGGCGATATGCCTGGTGGCGTTGCCACTGGCGGCGTTCACGGGTTGGGAAGCCGGTTGGCTGCCCAGCTCGTACAAACATTACGAAGCCCAAAACGCCCTGCGCCAGGTCACCCTCGACGATGGCAGCCAAGTGGAGCTGAACCTGGGCACCGAGTTGGTCTACAGCAATTACAAGGACCAACGCCGGGTTACCCTGAAAAAGGGCGAAGCGTTTTTCAAGGTCAGCCATGACCCGCAACACCCCTTTATCGTCCATGCCGGAGATGGTCAGGTTCGGGTGACCGGTACTCAGTTCAACGTCTGGAAATACGAAGACCATGTGCGGGTCATGCTGCTGCAAGGCTCGGTGCTGGTCTCCAGTGACGACGCCCACAGCGGCTTGCGGCTGTCTCCCGGGATGCAGGCCAGCTACAACCGTGGCGACGCCATCCCCCAGGCCCAGTCGATTGCCCCCGGCGACACGGCCCTGGCCTGGCGGGACGGCAAGCTGATCCTCGACAACCTGGCCCTGGCCGACGCGTTGCCGCTGATCAACCGCTACCTGAGCAAACCGGTGATGCTGGCTGACACCGGCACCGGTACGATTCGCATTGGCGGCATCTACAACATCAACGAAGTGTCCAACCTCGTTCCCTCCTTGCCCAAGGTCCTGCCGGTCTACCTGACCCAGAACCAGGACGGCAACTCCGTGCTCAACTCCATTCCGCGTAAAACCCCGAAAATCTGACCTGCGGTGGGAGGGCGTGCGCCCTCTCCCAAGGTCATCGCCTGTCTGTAACCGTCCACTTTTGAAACACTTGCACCGGCTGAGCTGACAGCCGGCTGCGGACTGCCGGGTTTATGGCGCGCAGTGTTTCATCCGTGAGACACGTGGCGGGCGGGCTGAACGCGGGCCTGTCGTCTCAGTTTTGAAACACATCCCGCCTGCCTTGTTTTTCCCGCGCTCATAACACGTTGAATCCCTTCATAAAATCAAAAGCGGCACAGCTCCTGCTCTCTTCCTGATAGCGCTGTTTAGGGTCAGCGCCAAGAATAAGGAATGCCGTCGTGAAGACACTTAATCCAGGCTCATTGAGCCTCCTGCTGATCAGCTGTGTACTGAGTACCGGCGTGAGCCTTCCAGTGCTCGCGGCAGGCGATGGTGTGATCGTGATTCAGCGCACCGTCCAGGGCCACATGGCTGGCCGCACTGCCGGCGTCGACCCCAACCCCGTCACCGTAAATGCCAACGCAGCCCCACAGATCCTGCGGGCTACCAGCGAGCTGAGCGATAACGACTACGCCAACATCAGCAGCGGCTCCAGTATCACTCGCGCCATTTTGCCCGGCGGCAACCTTCCCGGCTTGACCAACAACGGTGGCGGCGTGGGCCTCGGTGCGGGCGCAGCGGCCGGCCATGGTGGCGGCTCCAGTCTATCGGGCCAAATCAACGGCTCAATCTCCCGCGGTATGGCGCCTCTGAACAACATCGGCAGCCTGATGGGGGGCCAGTGAGATGAAATATTCCTGGTTGTTCCTCGCGATCCTGGGCAGCGCATCGGCGATGGCCGACAACAGCGCCTTGATCGATAACTCCGGCAAGCAATACAACGGCATCGTCTCGATCAACCAGGCGGCCGGCGATCAGCAACAGCAAACCAACAACCGGGTCATTTCAGTGGGTGGCAATGCCCAGTCCGGTGTCTCGATCACGCAGACCATCGGCGGTGCACCTGCCGACCGCTCCCAGAACGCCAAGGTGGCGATCCAGGGCAACTCTTTCAGCAATGGCAACGGTGTACTGGGCGTCAACCAGTCGGCCGGGGCCAACAACCAGATGATCAATGCGGTGCGGATCAGCGTTAACGCTGGCCCGCAAAGCATCGACGACAGCGTCATGTCGCAACAGAACGTGGCGCTGTCAACAAACTCAGGGTTCACCTCTACCACTGGCAGCCGCCAGGTCGTTACCAGCGACCAGGCCTTCACCGGCAGCCGTGGAGTGGTACAGGTGAATCAGAGTGCCGGGGTGGGGAACCGCATGGCTAACGCCCTGAATGTGCAGATCCAATGAGCATTGGATCGCAACGCTAGACCGTACCAACACTTAACCAACTAATTAGAAGCAAGGGGAAATACCATGAAAACTACAATGGCTCTTAAACCACTGGCCTTCGCTCTCGCTGCAATCATGGCTGCCGCCGCACATGCCAACCCACCCATTCATCAGCCTACCTCCGTGGTAGCCGCCGTTTCCGATGCACAGTCGAGCCACAACAACGCCGTGCTCAACCTGGGCACCCAGAACAATGCATCGGCCAACAACTCGTTGAACGGCAGCAGCGGCAACGCCCAGGCCAACATCGCAGCCGGTGATGGCAACCAACAAGACAACCAGACCGCCATTGCGGCCGGTGACGCAGATGCCGTGTTTGCCCTGGGTACCATTACCCAAGACAACCACAACAACATCTCCGTGCAAGTGGCTACCCACAACAACGCTTCGCTCAACAACTCGGCCAACGGCAGCTCCGGCAACCTGGGCGTGAACGTTGCCGCGGGTAACTTCAACCAACAGAAAAACCAACTGGCGATTGCCTCTGCCAAGGGTGCTGCTGCTGCCGCATCGAGCAACACCACGCAAACCAGCGTGGACAACGCCTACCTGAACACCGTGGCCACTCAGTCTGGCCCATGGGGCAGCCACACCTACCTGCCTGTCGTGAACAGCGCCAGCGCCAACAACTCGCTTAATGGCTCTTCGGGCAACCTGAGCGCCAACATTGCTGCAGGCGTGGGCAATCAGCAGGGCAACACCACTGTGATTTCCTCCGGCGTACGCTTCTGATCCAACGGGGCCTTGGCAACAAGGCCCCTTTTTATTCCAGTGTCCACCAGGCCATTCGATCATGCGGATCATCGCCCTCACCTTCCTGTTACTGCTCACCGGCCCGTCCTGGGCGGGGCAAATGGCGATTGCTGCCATGCCCGGCGGTGGCGTGATCTACAAGAAAGTCGAGAGCATCCGTGAACGCAAGTTCGCCAACCTGGTGGAACAGAAAACCGATTTCAGCTGCGGCGCCGCCGCCCTGGCCACCATCCTGCGCCAGGCCTACTGGATGGATGTGGATGAAGACCACATCATCAAGGGCATGCTGATCAACGCCGACCAGGACCTGGTCCGCACCCAGGGCTTCTCCATGCTGGACATGAAGCGCTACCTGGAAAGCATCGGCATGCGCGCCCGGGGTTACCGGATCAACGCAGACACCCTGCTCACGGTGAAAATCCCGGTGGTGGTGCTGCTGGAGATTCGCGGCTACAAGCACTTCGTGGTGATGCAGCGCGCCGACAAAGACTGGGTCTACATTGGCGACCCGGTACTGGGCCACAAGCGTTACGCCCGCGACGACTTCGTCAAAGGCTGGAATGGCATCGTCTTCGCCGTACTGGGCGAAGGCTACGACAAAGCCAACGTCCTGCTCGACCCGCCCACACCGCTGACCGCGAAAAACCGGATCAATGAGTTCAGTCCGGTCCGGGACAGTGAATTGATGGACTTCGGTTTTATCCAGAGCGACTTCTTCTAGAAGCGCAATAAGGGGCAGGATGCTCCAGGAGCAAACGATGAACACTTACCGTTGGCTGACGGTCATGTGCCTGGCAGCCTCAATGCCCGCTTATGCGTCATCGGTGTTCAAGCCGATTGAAATAAAGGACTCGGAACTGGCTGAACTGCGCGGTCGCTACGTAATGCCGGGCCGGATCATCAGTTTCGGGATTGTGATGAGCAGCACCTGGACCAACGCCGCCGGCGACAGCATCACCGGCTCAGCCAGCATGCACGTCAACTCGTCCACCATCACCCCGCAGTTTTATGTGACCACCACCAGCACCACCGGCAACGGCTCGACGCCCACCACGGGCACCGGCACGGTCGTCGGCGGCTCCGGGCTGGGCACCGGCCAGGGCGTTACCCAGAGCGTACGCGCCGCCGGCGATGGCAATACCGCGAACAACAACGTCGATATCAATGTGAGCCAGAACGGCTTGTCGCCGGCCAATATCGTGCAATCCGGGCAGGCACTGGTCGCCGGCCAAACCATCACCGGCAACAGCGGTGCTGGCCAGGTCAGCGTTTCGGCGAAGAATGGCGGGCTGCAAATGGCGATTTTGGCCGCCAACAACCAAGGCAACGTGATCCAGCAAATCGGCGCTGGCAATGTTCTGCAGGGCACGGTTTTGCAGGGTAACAGCAACTTTGTCAGCAACATGACGCAGCTCAATGTGGTGCTCGGCAACAACGGTTTGAACAATTTGGGGCAGAACCTCAACCTGAATCAACTCAAGGGCCTACGCACTAACAGTTATTGAACTACGCTGTGCCTCGACACTTGCGCATTAGAAAGGGACGGCTTATTTCATGCATCGATCGCTATCGTTACGTGCCGTAATTTGTTTAAGCACGCTCCTGCCCGCATCCATCCTGTATGCAGCGCCGGACACCGACATCGACACATTGAAAAAGGAATTGCTGGAACTCAAGCAACGCTACGAAGTGCAGCAAAAAGCACTGGCGGTGTTGGAACAACGGGTGCGGCAGGTTGAAGAACAGCCTGCTGCGCCACCCCCGAAACGCCTGGCCAAATCCCCGGCAGACTTCCAGAAAGGCGGTACCACAGTGGCCGGCAACACGCCGGGAGTCGGCGCAGCGGCCGCCTCCGGCGGTGCAGCCGGTGGCGCGTCCTACGGCCAGTCCCTCAAGGACGATTCGGCCCCGGCGCAAAGCGTGAGCAACCTGTACAACGAGGCCAGCGGCTTCTTTGGCAACGGCAAGTTCAGCTTTGAAACCGGCGTGACGTATTCGCGCTACGATGCCCGCCAGTTGACGCTCAACGGTTTTCTGGCGCTGGACTCGATCTTCCTCGGCAACATCAACCTGGACCGGATCAAGTCAGACAGCTGGACCGTCGACCTCACGGGCCGCTACAACCTCGACAACCGCTGGCAATTCGACGTGAACGTGCCGGTGGTGTACCGCGAGTCGACCTATCAGTCTGGCGGTGCCAACGGCGGCAGCGGCACGGCGACCTCGGAACAATCGGTCACGCGCGACCCGACCATTGGCGACGTCAACTTTGGCATTGCCTACAAGTTCCTCGACGAGAGCGTCAACCTGCCGGATGCGGTGGTGTCGGTGCGGGTCAAGGCGCCCACCGGCGAGGATCCGTTCGGCATCAAGCTGATCCAGTCACCGACCAACACCAACCTCTACGTGCCGGAAAACCTGCCCACCGGCAACGGTGTGTGGTCGATTACGCCGGGCATCTCGCTGGTCAAGACCTTCGACCCGGCCGTGTTGTTTGGCTCGCTGTCGTATACCCATAACCTGGAAGACTCGTTCAGCGATATCAGCTCCCAGGTCGGCCAGAAAACCCCAGGCAAAGTGCAGTTGGGCGACAGCTTCCAGATCGGCGCAGGTGTAGCGTTTGCGTTGAACGAGAAGATGAGTATGTCGTTCTCGGTGTCCGACCTGGTGCAACGCAAGAGCAAGCTCAAGCCGGATGGCGGCGACTGGCAGTCGGTGGTTTCCAGCGATGCCAACGCGGGGTACTTCAACGTGGGCATGACGATTGCGGCAACCGACAACCTGACGATCGTGCCGAACTTGGCCATCGGCATCACACCGGATGCGCCGTCGTTCAGCTTCAGCCTGAAATTCCCGTATTATTTTTAAGGCATGACAACGGGAAAAGCCCCGCAACGATAAGGGTCGTTGCGGGGCTTTTCGGTTTACCCGCCCTAGCGGATCTGGTGTTTGTGCAGCAACCGGTAGAACGTTGGCCGGGAAACCCCCAGCACACGGGCCGCGACACTCAGGTTGTCGCTGTGCCGGTTGAGCACATCGCACAGCGCCTGACGCTCGGCGCGGTGCTTGTAATCTTCCAGTGTAGCCATCGGCAGCGCGATTGCCTGCTGGCTTTGCAGTCCCAGATCAACGGCTTCGATCTGCCGCCCTTCAGCCAGTACCAGGCCACGCCGTACGCGGTTGGCCAACTCGCGCACATTGCCCGGCCAACCGTGTTCGCCCATGACCACCAGCGCGTCTTCGCTGAAGCTGCGGGGGCGGCGGCCGGTTTCCTGGCTGTAGAAGTGTGAAAAATGGTTGGCCAGCATCGCCACGTCGCCATGGCGCTCGCGCAACGGCGCGGTCACCACTTGCAGGACGTTGAGCCGGTAATAGAGGTCTTCACGAAAGGTGCCCTTTTCGACCGCGGCTTCCAGGTCGACGTGGGTGGCCGCCAGTACGCGTACATCCACCGGAATCGGTTGGCTGCCGCCGACCCGCTCGATCTGCTTTTCCTGGAGAAAACGCAGCAGGTTGGCTTGCAGCTCCATGGGCAAATCGCCGATTTCATCGAGAAACAAGGTGCCACCATGAGCCGCCTCGATACGCCCGACCTTGCGCTGATGGGCGCCGGTAAACGCGCCCTTCTCATGGCCAAACAGTTCGGACTGGATCAGGTGTTCGGGAATCGCCCCGCAATTGATCGCCACAAACGGCTTGGCGTGGCGCTGGGATTGGCGGTGCAGGGTGCGGGCGACCAATTCCTTGCCGGTGCCGCTGTCACCACGAATCAACACCGGGGATTCAGTAGGCGCGAGTTTGGCGAGCAGTTTGCGCAGTTCACGGATGGGGCGGCTATCGCCCAGCAGCTCGTGTTCCGGCTGGCCGGCAGGCGCGTTGTTGCCCTTGCCTCGCAGGCGCGCCATGCCAAAGGCGCGGCCTAGGGTGACCTGCACCCGCGACACGTCAAACGGCAAGGTATGGAAATCGAAGAACCATTCGCAGACAAAATCGCCGACATTTTGCAGGCGCAGCACTTCCTGGTTGAGCACGGCGATCCATTCGGTGCCGCTGCGGCTGATCAGTTCCTTGACCGCTTCGGGCCGCTCCAGGTGAAACGGCTGCAGGCGCAACAATCCCACGTCACAGGAACGCTCACCCACCGCCTCCAGGGCACAGCTGTCTACGTCCCACCCCGCCGCCCGCAAACCGGGCAATAGCCCGTGGCAGTCGTCACAGGGATCGACCACAAGCAGGCGACGCTGGGCAGGTGTAACAATCATGACTATTCCTTGGCGTCAAAATCGTTAAAGTTATTTAAAAACAGCTATTTGGGAAGACTGCTGATGACCTTAGCAAGATCTTGACGCAGCCTTTGTACCGATTCGCTATAAGTCGCGAACGAACCGGGCCTTTTCCGTGGACGGGTGCGGTCAATTGCCGCAGCGTAACTTTCATGAGGCTTTCAAAATAGCCCCTTACATGACTTTAATCAGGGAAAGTTGAAAAATCTTCTTCTAACATGTGACCCGTACCCGGTGATCGTGCATCAGTACAAGTAACCAGTCGTTAGGCACGCCCAACCAACGGCTTCACTTGAATGGGCATTTAGAGAGAAGACCCCATGAACGCCCCGCTCCGCATCAACGAAGCTCTTTTGATCGCAGACCGTGCTTTCCAGCCCTTTCAATGTGTGGCCTGGCACGACGGCAACGGCGCCCTGAGCCTGAGCGTCATCGACCGCACCAATACCCGTATCGGAAGCAAGCAGCTGTCTTCCAGCACTTATACCGACCCGGCACAGCTCGAAGACTTGCTGTTGCAGGCCCGCGCTGAACTCGACAAAGATGGCTATCAGTTGCAATCCTGGGCGATGCCCAAGTAACTGAAACTGGCGTTGGGCGGCACCTTAAAGTGTGCCCCGGACCGCGCAGTATATTGATCAGCACTAACACGAGTGAGTAGTCAGCGATGCAAGTTGCAACTTTGCATAGCTGACTACTTATTACCGTGTTTGCTAATCAGTGGGCCGAAAGAATAAACCGCTCAATGGCTTCCGCCGCCCCATCATCGACATTACTGCCGGTAACGACACTGGCCTGGCGCTTGACCACCTCTTCGGCCTGGCCCATGGCGATCGACAACCCCGCCACGTGAAACATCGCAGGGTCGTTGCCGCCATCACCGATGGCTGCCGTCTGCTCCAGCGGTACACCGAGGTGCGCCGCCAGGGTTTTCAGGGCTTCACCTTTGTTGGCCTTCATCGCCGTTACATCCAGGAATACTGGCTGCGAGCGGGAAACCTGAGCCAACCCTTCGACTCTGGGCTGCAACTGCGCCTCAAGCTCGATCAGCAATTGGGTATTGGCACTGGCCGCAACAATCTTGTCGACCCGATCCAGGAACGGCTCGAAGCTCTCCACCACGATTGGCCCATAGCCCAGGCCGTGCTCCTCGCGAACCGCCATCGGCCCACCAGGATCGCGACGCAGCCAGTCACCGTCGGCAAACACCCAGACTTCCACCTCCGGCTGCGGCGTAAACAAGGCCAGCGCCACCAACGCCGCTTCTGCCGGCAAGTGATGCGCCACCAGAATACTGCCGTCGGGATTGACCAGCGTGCCGCCATTAAAGCCGGCAATCGGCAGATCAATGCCCAGTGCCTCCACCTGCTGACGCATGGCCTTGGGCGGGCGCCCGCTGGCCAGGCTGAAAAACACCCCGGCCGCGCGCAAGGCGCGAACCGTATCGATGGTGCGTTGGCTGAGGCTGTGATCGGGATGCAACAGCGTGCCGTCCATATCACTCAACACAAACCGGATGGGTTGACTCGGCAAGTCACTCATCCGAGGCTGTGCCACGTGCGGCCATCGCGGGCCAGCAACGCATCAGCCGCCTCCGGGCCATCCTCACCCGCCTTGTAGGCCTGGATACCGTCATCCTGCTTCCACGCATCGAGAAATGGCTGCACTGCACGCCAGCCGTTTTCGATGTTGTCGGCGCGCTGGAACAAGGTCTGGTCGCCGGTCATGCAGTCGTAGATCAGGGTTTCGTAACCCGTTGACGGCTGCATTTCGAAGAAGTCCTTGTAGGCAAACCCCAGCTCCACATTGGCCATGTCCAGGGTTGGCCCGGGCTTTTTCGCCAACAGGTCGAACCACATGCCTTCGTTCGGCTGGATCTGGATCTTCAGGTAGGTGGGCTTGAGCTCATCGACTTCGGTATCGCGGAACTGCGCGTAAGGCGCAGGCTTGAAGCAGATGATGATCTCTGTGTCGCGGATGCTCATGCGCTTGCCAGTACGCAGGTAAAACGGCACACCGACCCAGCGCCAGTTGTCGATCATCACCTTGAGGGCGACGAACGTTTCGGTGCTGCTGTCGGGGGCGACGTTGGCTTCTTCACGGTAACCCGGCAGTTGCTTGCCGGCGACTTCACCGGCGGTGTATTGGCCGCGTACCGAGTTGGCCCGCGCGTCCTCCAGCGACCAGGGCCGTATGGCCCCGATCACCTTGGCCTTCTCGCCCCGCACCGCATCGGCGCCAAAGGCGGCCGGCGGTTCCATGGCGATCATCGCCAGCAACTGGAACAGGTGGTTAGGCACCATGTCTCGCAGGGTGCCTGTGTGTTCGAAGAAGCTGCCACGGGTTTCCACACCGACGGTTTCGGCAGCGGTGATCTGCACGTGGTCGATGTAATGGTTGTTCCAGAACGCTTCGAACAGCACGTTGGAGAAACGGCTGATGAGGATGTTCTGTACCGTTTCCTTGCCCAGGTAATGGTCGATGCGATAGATCTGCTTCTCGCTCATCACCTTGAGCAGGCAAGCGTTCAGCGCTTCGGCGGTGACCAGGTCCGAGCCGAAAGGCTTTTCGATCACCACCCGGCGGAATGCCTCCGGGGTTTCTTCGAGCAAGCCGGCAGCGCCGAGGCGCTGCACCACTTCGGCGAAGAAACGCGGCGCGGTCGCGAGGTAGAACACCGCGTTACCGGTGCCGCTGTCGGCGATCTTCTTGCCGATGTCGGCGTAGGTGCCGTCGTCGAGGAAATCACCCTCGACGTAGCTGATGCCCTTGGCCAACTGGGCCCACAATTGTGGGTCCAGGGCGTCGTCACCCTTGCCCTTGACCTTGCTGGCGGCCTCGGTGCGAATGAAGTCTTCGAGTTTCTTGGCGAAATCGGCGTCGCTGATAGCATTGTGATCAACGCCCACAATGCGCAAGCCGTTGCCCAGCAGCCCGTCGCGACTGAGGTTGTACAGCGCCGGCATCAGCAGGCGCTTGACCAGGTCACCGTGGGCACCAAACAGAAACAGGGTGGTGGGCGGAGCGGGTTCGGCCTTGGGTTTCTTGCCGTTGGCGGTCATTTTTTGGGAGTCTCCACATGGCCGCCAAAGCCGAAGCGCATGGCAGAGAGCATTTTGTCACCGTAGGTACTTTGCTGGCGGGAGCGGAAGCGCGCGAACAGCGAGTTCGACAGCACCGGCACCGGCACCGATTGCTCCATGGCAGCTTCAATGGTCCAGCGGCCTTCACCGCTGTCGGCAACCGAGCCGGAATAACCGTCGAGCTTGGGATCGGTGGCCAATGCATCGGCGGTCAGGTCCAGCAGCCAGGACGACACCACGCTGCCACGACGCCAGACCTCGGCGATATCGGCAACGTTAAGGTCAAAGCGCTGGTCTTGCGGCAGGTTTTCCGAATTCTTGGTCTTGAGGATGTCAAAACCTTCGGCGAAGGCCTGCATCATCCCGTACTCGATGCCGTTGTGGATCATCTTGACGAAGTGCCCGGAACCGGCGGGGCCGGCGTGGATATAGCCTTGCTCGGCACGGCTGTCAGCGGCAGCCGAACGGTCCTTGGTGCGCGGGATGTTGCCCAGGCCCGGCGCCAGGCTTTTGAAGATCGGGTCCAGGAGCTTAACGGTCTCGGCGTCACCGCCGATCATCATGCAGTAGCCGCGCTCCAGGCCCCATACGCCGCCGGAAGTGCCGACGTCGACATAGTGCAGGCCTTTTTCCGACAGGGCCTTGGCCCGGCGGATGTCATCCTTATAGAAGGTGTTGCCGCCGTCGATGATCACGTCACCGTCTTCCAGCAGGTTACTCAGTTCTTCAATGGTATTTTCGGTGGGGTCGCCTGCCGGCAGCATCACCCAGATCGCCCGGGGCTTTTGCAGCCCGGCCACCAGGCCCGCCAGGTCGGAAACGCCCGTGGCGCCCTCGCCTGCCAAACCTTTTACGAATGCTTCATTGCGGTCGTAAACCACGGTGGTATGCCCATTGAGCATCAGGCGTCGCGCAATATTGCCACCCATGCGGCCTAGTCCAATAATCCCCAGTTGCATGTGCTGATGCTCCTTACTACGAATAAATGTGTGTCACAGTTTATAGCGCAATGAGGCTAATGAGGGTTAGTCCAGAGCGGATCTGCATAGTTTCATGACAAAAAGTAGCCATCCTTTAGCCTTCATCGGGGCAAAAGTCACAACGACCATCAAAAATAAAAAAGTTCCCTTCGTTAAAAAAAGAATTCAGAATTGCCCCGACTGTTGCCGAGAGCCTCGAATCAAGCGCTCTGGCAGCGCGATACACCGGCTATTTGCGAGGTAAGCAATGAGCACTGCACACATGACCCGTCCGCCACAGACCCTCTACGTCAACATTCGCCGTGATGAATTGCGCCAGTTGAAAGACGAACGCGACCAACTGCAGCAGGAAGTCATGCGTCTGCGCTCGCACTTGCAAGGCCAGCTCAATCAGCCGTCCGGCGCCCAGCCCGCACTTTGCTGAACGTGAGCTGAACGAACCGTTCAGGTATAACTCACGAAGTTTTCACATCTTCATCCCGATACTCCCGCCGAATAGGGTCGCGCCACGTGCGCAGGCCCTCTGCTGCGCGCTTTCTTGCGCAGGCACTGAAAAATTATCGGGTTGGAGCGCTGGATGGCGATGTTCAAACGCAGCACTACGTCTGCGAAAGGTTTTGATTGGGCCGGCCTCGGCTGGATGTTCCTGTTCTTCTGGTATTTCTCGGGTATTACCCAACTGCTGATCCAACTGACCGGCACCTCCGGTTTCAGCGGCTTCCGTCAGGCATTCTTCATGAGTGCGCTGTGGCTGGCACCGATGCTGTTATTCCCGCGCCGCGCGCGCCTGCTGGCGGGGTTGATCGGCGTGGTGCTGTGGGCCTGCTCCATGGCCAGCCTGGGTTACTTCTTCATCTACCAGCAGGAATTCTCCCAAAGCGTCATCTTCATTATGTTCGAGTCGAACATCTCTGAAGCCGGCGAATACGCCACCCAATACTTCGCCTGGTGGATCGTGCTGGCGTTCATTGCCCACACTGCCATGGCCGTTTTCCTGTGGACCCGTGTGCGCCCGGTGCACCTGCCCCGTGGCCAGGCGATGGTGGCGGCCACCGCCATCGTGATTGCCATCGTCGGCTACCCGCTGGTCAAGCAGATCGCCAAGAGCGAAACCATGGAACTGGCCATCGACCGCTTCGAAACCCGCATCGAGCCGGCCGTGCCGTGGCAGATGATCGTGGCCTACCGCCGTTACACCGAACAACTGGACAGCATGCAAGGCATGCTGACCAGCGCCAGCAAGATTGCGCCCCTGACCAACCTCAAGGACAGCATGGCCGGCCAGCCATCGACCCTGGTGCTGGTGATCGGCGAGTCCACCAACCGCCAGCGCATGAGCCTGTATGGCTACCCGCGCAGCACCACCCCGGAACTGGACAAGCTGCGCGACCAACTGGCGGTGTTCGACAACGTCATTACCCCGCGCCCGTACACCATTGAGGCGCTGCAACAGGTACTGACCTTCGCCGACGAAGAAAACCCTGACCTGTACCTCAAGACCCCGTCCATCGTCAGCGTGATGAAGCAGGCCGGCTACAAGACCTTCTGGATCACCAACCAGCAGACCATGACCAAGCGCAACACCATGCTCACGACCTTTTCCGAACAGGCCGACGAGCAGGTGTACCTCAACAACAACCGCAACCAGAACGCCCGCCAGTACGACGGCGACGTGCTGGAGCCGTTCGCCAAGGCCATGTCTGACACCGCAGAGCGCAAGTTCATCGTGGTGCACCTACTGGGCACCCACATGAGCTACCAGTACCGCTACCCGCCGACTTTCGACAAGTTCACCGATCGCCAGGGCGTGCCTGCCGGGATCAGCGACGCGCAGTTGCCGACCTACAACAGCTACGACAACGCGGTGCTGTACAACGATTTCGTGGTGTCGAGCCTGATCAAGGACTACGCCAAGACTGACCCGAACGGCTTCCTGCTGTACCTCTCCGACCACGGTGAAGACGTGTTCGACTCGGCCGGCCACAGCACCCTCGGCCGCAACGAAGGCAAGCCGACGGCACCGATGTACACCATTCCGTTCATGGCCTATGCATCGCCCAAGTGGCGTGAAAGCCATGACTGGAGTTTTGGCGGCGACTTGCAGCGGCCCTACAGCAGTTCGCAGTTGATCCATACCTGGGCCGACATGGCGGGGCTGAGCTTCGATGAACTGGACCACAGCAAGAGCCTGGTCAGCGACAGCTTCAAGCCCCGGCCGCTGTTGATTGGCAATCCTTACGAACGCCAACAAAAGGCCTTGATCGATTTCAGCCTGCTCAAGCCAAAGAAAACCGACTCCACTGACTGGGTCGCCAAGTAACGCCCTCACCCCAAGGCTTCAGCGTGCAATGCGCTGAAGCCTGCAACATACGGATAAGACTTATTCTCATCCAAACCTAAAGTACGCCGTTCCCCACCGTCTTTAAATCGCGTGATCAATTTAAAGACGACAAGGAATTCGCTGCAATGTTAGCGCCTATTACCCGTTCCATGACTTTGACCCTCGGGCTTTTCAGCGCAGGGCTGAGCACCGACCTGCTGGCTGACGACCCCTATCAGGAAACCGAAGAAACCGCCAAAGCGCTGGAGTTGGCCAGTACCAACATCACAGCTGCCAACCTTGGCTCCGACACCGAAGGCACCGGTTCCTACACCACCGGCGCCATGAGCACCGCTACACGCCTGAACCTGTCGATCAAGGAAACCCCGCAGTCCGTCTCGGTCATCACTCGTCAGCAGATGGACGACTTCAAGCTGGGCACCTTGAGCGAAGTCATGAACCAGACCACCGGCGTGGTGGTACAGCGAAACGACTCCGAACGTTTCAACTTCTATTCGCGCGGCTACGCCATCCAGAATTTCCAGATCGATGGAATGCTCAACACCTTTACCGGGCTGAAGTCCGACTCTGACACCATCATCTATGACCGCATCGAAGTGGTACGCGGCGCCACGGGCTTGACCACCGGCGCCGGCGACCCCTCGGGCACCATCAACATGGTGCGCAAACGCCCTACCGCCGAATGGGCAGCCAACGTCGGCACCGGTGCCGGCAGCTACGACAACTACTACAGCTACGTCGATGTGGGCGGCCCCCTCGCCTTCGACGGGCGCCTGCGTGGCCGCACAGTATTGGCCTACCGTGACAGCAAATCCTTTCGCGACCGTTATGCCCTTGAGCGAAAGGTAGGCTACGGCATTCTCGAAGCCGACCTGACCGACAGCACCGTGCTGGCAGTGGGTTATGACTACCAGGACAAACAGGTTCAAGGCGCAACCTGGGGCAGCGTGCCGTATTGGAACTCGCTGGGCGGCAAGGCCAACATGCCACGCTCCAACAACATCACCACACCCTGGAGCAACTGGCCGCTGACCGACCGCACCACCTTCGCGACCCTTGACCAGAAACTGGCCAATGATTGGCGCTTCAAAGCCGCCTACACCCACCGGCAAAGCGAAACCGACGGCAAGGTCTACTACGGCGGCGGCGGTTACCCGAGCGCCGACCGCAGCGGCGTCAGCGCCTACAGCAGCCATTTCGCAGGCAAAGATAAAATGGATGCGGTGGACTTCAACGTCGCGGGGCCTTATTCGTTATTGGGACGCGAGCATGAGGCCATGGTCGGCTACGGTCAGGCGCGCCACCGAGACTCCTCGCCCTACATTATTGGCGATCGGCCCGACAGCTATCTGCAAATTCCGGACTGGGCAGACACCGGAGGCATCCCTGAATTTGCCGATGAAACCACCGGCATGGATTCGAGCACCGGCAGCACCTATCAAAAGGCCGGTTATCTGGCCACGCGCCTGAGCCTGAGCGACGACTGGCATGCCGTGCTGGGCAGCCGCTACGGCTCTTGGAAGTCCACCAGCTCCAATTATGAGTACGAGGAACGGCAGTTGGTGAACATACGTCACAGCAGCCAGACCCAAAGTGACGTCTGGACGCCCTACGCCGGTTTGCTCTACGACATCAATCAGGATTTCACGGCCTATGTCAGCTATACCGACATCTTCAAACCGCAGACGCAAAAGGACGTAAGCGACAAATACCTGGAGCCGATTGTCGGCAAGAGCTATGAGTTGGGCCTCAAGGGCAGCCTGCTGGATGATCGCCTGACCCTGTCGAGCGCCGTGTTCTGGACGACTCAGGACAACGTGGCGGAGGTCGATGACTCCATCCCGCTGGGCCCAAAGGGCGAGCAGTATTACAAGTCCGGCGGCAAGGGTAACAAGGTGCAGGGCTTCGAAGTGGAGGTCGCAGGCGAAGTAATGCCCGACTGGAACGTAAAAGCCGGTTACACCTACACCCACTCCGTGAATGGCGAAAAAGAACGCAACAACACCGCCCAGCCCCTCAACCTGCTGCGTACCTCCACGACGTATCGCCTGCCCGGCAACTGGCGCGCGCTGACGGTAGGTGGCGGTGTCAATTGGCAGAGCGACATCTATCGCTACGCCAGCCGCCCCGTGGGCCGTAATGCCAATGGCAGCCTCATGACCCAGAGCACGGCCATCCGTCAGGAGGCTTATGCGTTGGTCAACCTCATGTCGCGTTATGAGTTTGATAAGCACCTGTCGGCGTCATTGAACGTAAACAACTTGTTTGATACGAAATATTACAACAACGTCGGTTTTTATAACGGCGTTTATTGGGGAGACCCGCGCACCGTAACGCTGGCACTGGACTGGAAGCTTTAAGCACTCCCCCTCGCCGAACCCGAAGTTAACAAAATCGTTAACTTTCGGCCAGCAAGAGGTTAACCCTTACTTAATATTATTGGCCCACAGTCTGCCTATCCCGCCGCTGACCACAACGCGCGGACCCCCACACACTTAATGAGACACTGCCATGAAAATTTCGACTGTTATCCTTGCCGGCCTGATGACCATGACCTCCGTAGCAGCCTTTGCAGAAGGCGGCTCCGAGCGCTCGAAGGAGTTTTACAACAACTTCACTTTCGTCCAGGAACAAACCCACGGCGCAGATAAGCAAACAGCACTGGCCGACGGCAAGTCCGTAAAGCCCGCTTCTGCCGAACAAACTACCGAGATGCAACAACCCAACAGCTGATGCTTACCTGTAATACCCTGTGCTATTCCGCTCTGATAGCTAAGGCCAACTTGGCGCCACTTGCTGGCGCCTTTTTTTGCCTTTGATTAAATAAACATTAATTAAAGCGGCTTACTCCAAAACAACATCCGGCCATGCCCCGGATCAAATACCGCATCGTCGAAACCAAACTTGCGATAAGCCGACTGCGCCACCGCATTGCCTTCAAGCACTTCGAGGGTGATCTTGCAGCAGCCGCGCTGGCGAGCGATCTCCTCGACCTTTTGCAGCATCTTCTGGCTCAGCCCCAAGCCACGGAATTTATCCATCACCACTACGTCGTGCACATTGACCAGCGGGCGGCAGGCAAAAGTGGAAAACCCTTCAAAACAGTTCACCAGGCCTGCAGGCGCACCGCCGACAAACGCCAGCACACTGAACGCATGGGCGCGCTTGGCCAGCTCCGCCGGCAGTTGCTGCAAGCGATCGGCCGGCAGGCTGTGGCCACCGCCCATCGGGTCTTCGGCGTAATGATTGAGCACCAGACCAATGGCCTCGGCATGTACCGGGTTGGTGTAGCTGGCTTGCAGCACCAGGATTTCTGCGGTGTCCATTTCCTTCCTCGTTAACGGTGCAACAGGGACTCGGTCCCCATAAAAAGGACCGATTGTAAGCGTGCAGTGGGCATTAGATGAAGGAGATTAACTACATTTACCCGCGTGAAAGCGCGCCAGTCTCGCCGAATCGTGCCAACTGCATCTCCTGCAAGCGGCTCAGGGTGCGGCGAAATGGAAACTCCAGGTAACCTTCGGTATAGAGGCTTTCCAATGGCACCTTGGCCTCGATGTACAGCGGCACCTTGCGGTCGTAGCACTCGTCTACCAGGGCGATGAAGCGCCGGACGCTGTCGTCATGCACCGACAGTTCCGGCAGCTCCCGGTCACCGGCATCCACCCGCTGCGCGGCGTCTTCGGTGCCACGGGCGATTCGGCCAGGACGCTTTTGTGCGCTGAGGTCAGGCACTTCCCCCAGCAAAATGGCCTTGAAGCGATCACACAACAGCATGAAATCCATCGCAGCCAACGGCTGTTCGCACAGGTCGGCATAGCGGCACCACAGCACGGTTTCACTGGACTGCACGGCAACGATGGAGCGGTAGCCGACTGCCACTGGAGCACTGCTCACGGCCTGTCCGCCGCTCAATTGGCGAAACACTTCTGCCAATGCCTCGGGCCGATCAACCCAGTAACGCTGCAGCGCCGTCCCTGGATGCAGGCGATGATCTTCCCCGCCGTTAACCGCCACCACGCGCATGTGCCGCTTGATGGCCTCGATCCCCGGCAGGAAGCGGTCACGGTTGAAACCATCGGCGTACAACTGGTCCGGTGGCTGGTTGGACGTGCAAACCATGACCACGCCTTCCTCAAACATCACCTGAAACAACCGGCCGAGAATGATCGCGTCACCGATATCATTGACGAACAACTCATCAAAACACAGCACCCGCACTTCCTGGCTCAGTTCACGAGCGAGGGCCTGCAAGGGGTCGTGGGTGCCGGTCAGCTGGAACGAACGCTGATGCACCCAACCCATGAAGTGATGAAAGTGCTGGCGCCGTGCTGGCACCCGCAGGGTCTGGTAGAACTGGTCCATCAGCCAGGTCTTGCCCCGCCCGACCGGGCCCCACAGGTACACACCGGAGATGGGCCTGTGGCCGTGGTGCAGGGCCTGATGGCAGTCTTGCAGGGCTTGCACCGCCTCGCGCTGGGCGTCGTCGGGGACGAAACCCTGTTCGGTGATGGCGTGCTGGTAGGCGGCGAGTGGCGAGTCGAAAGTCATGCCCGGCAGTATGCCATGACGGCTACAGGGAAATATCCAATCGGGAAATCTTGCCCTGCTCATTGAGGCGGAACGTATAGCGCAGCTCCAGCGGGCTGCCGGGAAAGCGGCCGGTGATCAGGTTGCTGACCAGCACCTTGCCCGTGCGGTGCTGCACATTGAGTACCTGCACCTTGGGCTGATAACGGCGCCCGGTATCTTCCATCCAGCGGGCAATGGCTGCGGTGCCGATCTGATGCTCGCCTTCGTCGAACACGTTGGCATCCTCGGCAAAACAATCGACCACACGCGAGGTGTCGCCGGTATTCGCAGCGGCAATGTAGGTCGCGATCGCCGGGGCCAGTTCGGGGGTGGGTTGGGACATGGTGACAGCTCCTTGCTAGTGATTTATGGAGCCATGCTAAAGCAACACTGTGTCAGTTCTTGTCAGGAGTAAACGGCCCGGATTCGTTCTGTTCCATCAGCTTGCGCCAGGCCCGCAACCAGTCGCTGCGCCGCCCCGGATAACGCTCACCTTGCAAGCGGGCTGCGGCCACCCGGTCGGTGCGGAAGGTACGATAGGCACCGCGCAACTCGCACCACGCGACGATCACCCGCACTTCGTTGAGAAAGCCCAGGGCCAACGGCCAGATCAGGCGTTGGCTGGCGGTCTGGCTGGCATCGGCGTAATCGATGTGCAGTTTGGCCTGGCCGCCAATGGCCTCGCGAAACACATTCAATGGTACGCGGTTTTCCGGGTAACCGAACCCTGGCGGGCCAGGCAGCAATGTGGGATTGCGCAACGCTTCCTGGGCCGCTGGATCAAGCACATCGGCGATTTTTGCGAGGGCATTGGCGGCGGCCAGGCTCAGCACGTCGTCACCCCGTTGATCGACATACCGCAAGCCCAGCACGATGGCCTCGGTCTCGTCGGCATTGAGCATCAGCGGCGGCAGGAACAGTCCGGCACGCAATACATAGCCCACGCCCGCCTCGCCGTAGATCGGCGCGCCCAAGGCGGTCAACTCGGCAATATCGCGGTACAGCGTGCGTTCGGAGATCTCCAGCTCTGCCGCCAGCACGGCGGCCGTCACCGGGCGTTTTTTGCCCCGCAGGACTTGCAACAAGGTCAGCAGACGACTGGTACGCGACACGTTGATCACGCTCGAAAGAGGAAGGTGGCGCAGCTTAGCAGAGGCTTCTGTCAGAAACTGTCAGGAGCCGGCGCGCTTCTCTTCAGAAGCCAAAAGCCGCTTGACGAAGTGCGCGGCTGGTAGCGATCCAGACCGAATACAGCCTGGCCGCCGGTGATCTAAAGCCAAAAAAAACGGCCCGCTTGATAAAAAGCGGGCCGTTTTTTTGTGAGCAGTCTCAGTTACGCAAGACTTTTGCTCACCACCTCAAACACATCACTGGACAGCTCGCCCGAAGCGCGAATCCGCTCCAGCTCAGCTTTCATCAGTGCCTGGCGCGCGCTGTCGTACTTGCGCCAGCGGGTCAACGGCGCCAACTGCCGCGAAGCGATCTGCGGGTTGAAGCCATTCAGCTGGATCACCAGGTCCGCAAGGAACCGGTAACCCGAACCATCTGCCGCGTGGAAGTTGATCAGGTTCTGCCCGGCAAACGCGCCGACCAATGCCCGCACCTTGTTCGGGTTCTTGATGTTGAACGCCGGGTGCTGCATCAACGTCTTGACCCGCTCCAACGCGCCCGGCAAACCACTGCCGGCCTGCACGCTGAACCACTGGTCCATGACCAGCGGGTTGTCCTTGAAGTTCTCGGCAAACACTGCCAGGGCGTTGGCCTTCTCTTCTTCGAACGGCGAGTTGACCAACACCGCCAAGGCCGTCAGGCGCTCGGTCATGTTGTCGCACGCATCGAACTGTTCAAGCGTGGCCGCCAGCACTTCGGGCTTGTCGCTGAGCATCAGGTAAGACAGCGCAATGTTCTGCAAGGCACGACGGGCAAAGTGTTCAGCCTCGGCCACGTATGGGGTTTTCTTCGACAGGTCGCGATTGGCCTGGTAGCGCAACCACAGGCCTTCGAACAGGTGATCGGCCAGTTGCTTGCGGGCAAATTCACGGGCGGCGTGGATCGCGTCGACATCCGCCACTTCACTGATTTCCGTCAGGTAGGCTTCGCTCGGCAGCGAGAGCATCTCGGCGACCATCGCCTGGTCCAGGCTCTGGTCGCTGAGCACGGTGCGCAGCGCAGTGATCAAGCGTTGATCCAATGCCAGCGCCTTGCCCTGCTGATGCTGAGCGATCAGTTCCTGCAACACCTGCACCGCCAATTGCTGGCCGGCGTCCCAGCGATTGAAGCCATCGCTGTCATGCTGCATCAGGAACATCAGTTGGTCGCGGTTGTACGGGAAGCTCAGCTTCACCGGCGCCGAGAAGCCGCGCAGCAGCGAAGGCAGCGGGTGTTCGGCGATGTCGACAAAGGTGAAGGTCTGTTCGGCTTCGGTCACCGAGATCACCCGGGACGTGGTGCCAGCAGCGGCTTCACCGGCCAGGCGCAAGGCGATACCCGCGCCTTTGCCGTCGAGCAGGCCCAGCTCAACCGGAATCACGAACGGCAGTTTTTGCACTTTGTCCGGGGTTTGCGGGCAGCTTTGACGGAAGGTCAGGCTGTAGGTTTTTGTCGCTGCGTCGTAGGACTCGCTGACCGCCAGGCGTGGTGTACCGGCTTGGCTGTACCAGCGCTTGAACTGGCTCAGGTCGGCGCCGTTGGCGTCTTCCATGGCCTTGATAAAGTCATCGCAGGTCACGGCCTGGCCATCGTGGCGTTCGAAGTACAGGTCGCTGCCTTTACGGAAGCCTTCGGCGCCGAGCAAGGTTTGGATCATGCGGACGACTTCCGAGCCCTTTTCGTAAACGGTCAGGGTGTAGAAGTTGGAGATTTCGATAAAGCCGTCCGGGCGTACGGCGTGGGCCATGGGCCCTGCATCTTCGGCGAACTGGTGGGTACGCAGGTAGGCCACGTCCTGGATACGCTTGACGGTGGCCGAGTTCATGTCGGCAGAGAATTGCGAATCACGGAACACCGTGAAGCCTTCCTTCAGCGACAGCTGGAACCAGTCGCGGCAGGTCACGCGGTTGCCCGACCAGTTGTGGAAGTATTCGTGGGCGACGATCGCCTCTACACGCTGGTGCGCGGCGTCGGTGGCGGTTTCGGCGCGGGCCAGCACAGCGCTGGAGTTGAAGATGTTGAGGCCCTTGTTCTCCATCGCGCCCATATTGAAGTCATTGACCGCAACGATCATAAAGATGTCGAGGTCGTACTCACGGCCATAGGCTTCTTCATCCCAGCGCATCGACTTCTTCAGGCTGTTCATGGCGTGCTGGCACTTGTCGATGTTTTCCGGCTCGACATAGATACGCAGCGCCACGGTGCGCTCGGTCATGGTGGTGAACGTGTCTTCGACGCACCACAAATCACCGGCCACCAGTGCGAACAGGTAAGCCGGTTTCTTGAACGGGTCTTCCCAGGTTGCCCAGTGCCGGCCGTCTTCGCCAGGGCCGGAAGCAATCGGGTTGCCGTTGGACAACAGCACCGGGTAGCTGTGCTGCTCAGCGATCACCGTGGTGGTGAACACGCTCATCACGTCCGGGCGGTCGAGGTAATAGGTAATTTTGCGGAAACCTTCGGCTTCGCACTGGGTGCAGAACATGCCGCTGGATTTGTACAGGCCTTCCAGGGCGGTGTTGGTTTCCGGGTGGATCTTCACCGTGGTGTCGAGGGTGAAGGTCGCGCTGGTGGGGTGCACGGTCAGGTGGCTGTCGCTCAACTGGTAGTCGGCGTCCGTCAGTTCCTGGTCGGCCAGGTTCACGCTCAACAGCTCAAGCTGCTGACCGTCCAGCACCAGCGGCGGCAAGCCGGCGCCGCGCTCGGGGTTGCGGCGCATCACCAGCTGCGCGTGGACCAGGCTGTGGTCCTCGAACAACTCGAAGGTCAGGTGCGTCTCGTCGATCAGGTAGTCCGGCGCCTGATAGTCCTTCAGGTAAATCATCTTCGGCTGTTCGGTGCGCATGTCTGTCGTCCTTCTACTGATGCACGGCGAGCTGGTAGGCCGTGTATTTACGAATGTTGATCACGCCGGTGTCGAAGATCAGGTATTGGCCCTTGATCCCCATCAGCGTGCCTTCGGCAATCGGGTTCTTGTCCAGGTTGAAGCTGACGATCTTGGTCGGATACTGCTCGATCGGGTAACGGATTTCGATCGGTTCGATGTCGGTCACCGGTTGGATGGCCTGTAGGCCAAAGCGTTCCTGCAAACCGAACAAACCGTCGGCACAGCTGGCGAACAGTTCGTCGCGTACCTGCGCAAGGTTCACCGCCTGGGCGTCGCCCTTGAGCAGCGCGCGCCAGTTGGTCTTGTCGGCCACTTGGCTGCGGAACAGGTCTTCGACGAAGCCCGACTGCTGGCGCGTGGCAACGCGCATGATCGGCAGCGCCTGGCTGGCGCCCTGGTCCAGCCAGCGGGTTGGCAACTGGCTGGCGCGGGTAATGCCGACCTTGATCCCCGACGAATTCGCCAGGTACACCACGTGGTCGGTCATGCAGAATGTTTCACCCCAGGCCGGATCGCGACAGGTGCCAGCGTCGTAATGGCAACGCTCGGGGCTCATGATGCACAGGTCGCACTGGGCCAGTTTGGTCATGCACGGGTAGCAGTAACCCTGGCTGAAACTGGTCTTGGTCTTGCGACCGCAATGGGTGCAATGGATGGCACCGAGGTATTCAAGGCGCACGGTGGTGCCAATCAACGGGTTGACCGGCACCTCAGTGTCACCTAAGCGAAACGCGTATTGAACGGTCGGCTCACCCAACTGCGCCGACATCTTGCTGACTGCACCACGGCCAATCTCAATCAATGGATGGCATCCGACTTGAACAGGATGTTCGGCACCGGTGCCGACTTAGAGGCGCACTCCTGCGGGCCCATGTAGCCGGTGCGCTGGTCTTCCGGCAGGTTCTGCAGTTCCCAGGCGATCACCGCCTGCAACGACAGTTCACGCTGCTCGGCGGTGAGCTTGCGGCCATCGGACCATTTGCCGATTTCCACCGCGAGCTTGAGGCTCTCGTAGATGTCCGGGGTGATGTTTTCGATCATTTCAACAAAAGAGGACATAAGACTCTTCCTTAACTAAATAGGAGACATTTTGCGGCGGCTATATAAGCCACCCAACAAACCGGTCAGGCAGCCGATCACCAGGCCGCCCACGTGGGCCGCGTTGGCGATTTCGCCGAAGCCGATCATCGAGACCAGGCCCGACAGGCACAGCACCAGCCACACCAGCATCATCACCAACACCCCGCGAGGCAGGCGATACGCCGGGTTCGGCGACAATAATTGATAGATCCAGCAATGCCCGAGCAAGCCGTACAGCACGCCGGACAAGCCGCCAAACAGGCCTGGGCCGCCATAAGAATATTGAGCGTAGTTCGACACCAGGCTGAACAACAGCGTCAGGCCCAGCAGGTTGATACTGCCCTGGCGCAGCTCGATCCGCCGCCCCAGCTCCCAGTACCACATGCCGTTCATGGCCAGGTGCAGGATGCCGAAGTGGATCAGCATCGGCGTGACCAACCGCCACCACTGCCCCGACGCGAGGCTGTCGGCCAACGGCGTGAAGTTCAGGTACTCACCCGACACGCTGAACGGCAGGAATGTCAGCCAGCTCATGGCTTGCAGGTTATCCCCCAGCAGCGTGACGGCGCCGACGATGATGCTCAGCAGCAGCACCAGCCCGGTCACCGGGCTGTGGCGCAACTGCTGGACAAAGCCGGGGCGCTTGGTCGGCGTCGCCTGTGCGGGAATGTCCAGTTGCTGGTCCGGGTCGCCGGCAGGAAACCGCTGGTACAAGACCTTCACGTCTTCGCTGATGGAATCAGGCACCCACAGCACCTGCTCCCCGGCTTCTTCGCTGACGCGATGGGGCACTTGCATGCGTTGCAGCAGCTTGACGAAACCACTCAAATCCACCGCCAGCGGCAAACGTAAAACAGCCACGGTACTCATGAAATAACCTCAGGGCGCTCGACATCGACCCAAACAAATTTACGCGGGTCCAGGCGGGTTTCCTGATCCAGCCGGTAAGCCACCAGCTTGCCGTACAGCACCGCGCTGTAGTCCAGGCAGGCCAGGTTCGGGCGGATCGGCGCCGGTTTGCCGCTGCGCCAGTAGTGGCCGACGAACAGCAAGGGCTCGTCGACGCCGTAGCGCAGCAAGGAGTTTTTCTCGGTGGACGACAGCGGCGTGGCGGCGACCGGTTCCGGCAGCGCATCGGGCTGGAACACGATATCGCCGTAGGTCTTCGGGTCGTCTTCCCAGAATTTGGTACGGAAGAACGAGCGCGTCAGGCCGTCGCCGCCGGTCAGGGTCAGGCCGTCCGGCAGGCGCATATCAGTGCCGCGCAGCAGGCGGTCAAAGGCGTTGCTGGCGAAACTGCCGGGCACGGCGGCGGCTTGCAGGAAGTGCTGGTCGATGCAGCCGTCCGGGAAATGCGCGCGCAGGGGCTCGATAAAGCCGTTGTCCCAGCAGGCGTGCACCACACGGAACCGCCCGGCATCAACAAACAGCGGCATGTCGTAGAACCAGCCGAGGAAGTCGTGCCAATCCGCCGGGTGCTGTTCGAACTGGGTCAGCGTCTCTTGGATCAACCGCGCATGGCGTGGGGTGTGCTCGCGCACAAACTGCTTGCCGCTGCCCGGCGTCGCCGGCGTGCTCCAGCCCAGCGCGTTGAACTCATGGTTGCCCATGATGCACAGCGCCTGGCCGGCCTCGGTCATGTCGTGGACGATATGCAGCGCCTCACGAATGCGCGGGCCACGGTCGATGATATCGCCGAGGAACACGGCCATTCGCGACGGGTGGCGCCAGGTGCCGCCCTGCTTGTGGTAACCCAACTGGTCGAGCAAGTGCTCAAGGGTATGAGCGCAACCGTGCACGTCACCAATCAGGTCGTAGCTACGCGCGGGATCGAGCATCAGTCGCCTCCACCCCCCAAGCGGCTGCCCCAGCCCAGCTTGGTACGGCACACTTCGTAGTAATTGTGGTCCAGCGGGTGGATCAACCGCAGCTTCTGCGCCTTTTTGCTCACCGTGATGGTGTCACCGGGGGCGCAGGTGAAATGGTTCTGCCCGTCGCAGGAGACTTGCGGGTAAATCTGCATGTCTTTGGAAACCACGATTTTCAGCTCACTGTTGCCGTCGACCACGATGGGCCTGCTGGACAACATATGGGGGTACATCGGCACGATCACAATGGCATCCAGCTTGGGATGCATGATCGGGCCACCGGCAGACAGCGCATACGCCGTGGAACCGGTCGGCGTCGCGACGATCAGGCCGTCGGCCTTCTGGCTGCACACGAACTGGCCGTCGATGTACAGCTCGAACTCGATCATGCGCGTCGACTTGCCGGGGTGCAGCACCACGTCGTTGAGGGCGTCGCCCTGGCCGATGGCTTCGCCGTGGCGGCGCACTTCGGCTTGCAGCAGGAAGCGGTTTTCCACCAGGTAATGGCCGTCCAGCACCTTGGCCACTTCGACTTCCAGCTCGTCGGGGCGAATATCGGTGAGGAACCCCAGGCTCCCGCGGTTGATCCCCAGCACCGGCACGTTATGCCGCGCCAGCGCCCGGGCGGCGCCCAGCAGGCTGCCGTCGCCGCCCACCACAATCACCATGTCGCAGACTTCACCGAGCATCTTGCGCGACGAAGTTTGCAGGCCATGGCCCGGGAGGATTTCAGCGATGGTGTCTTCGAGGATCACATGCAGGTGGCGCTCGAGCAGAAACTTTTTCAGCCGGCGGACGGTGTCCAGCACCTGGGTACTGCCCAGGCGACCGATAATGCCGATATTGCGAAATTGCTCCATGGGGCTCCTGCGGGGTTCGGGTTCTGGCAAAAAAGAACGATTATGGGCGAAAGCCGGCGTTACACAAAATCCTTTGTCGCCGCAAACCCCAGACGACAACGGTTCTCAGCCACCTTCCCGGCCGTAAAGGGCTATGCTCGGACCATGACTCTGTTCCCTGATTTACAGCACCTGCCCCGCCAACTGCGTCACCCCGAGGTGCGCGACCTCGCGTGGGTGATGCTCGCCCCGCCGATGCTCGCGCAAACGCCGTGGCCGCAACGCCACCCGCTGACCGGCAGCGACTGGGTGCAGGCCCCACATTTGCTGGAGCAGTGGCTGCGCCAACTGGACCAGGACAGCAGCGCCTTGCTGCACTGGCTGAGCCAGGCACGCACCCGTCGACTGGGCCTGTACTACGAACGGCTGTGGCAGTTTGCAGTGCAACACGCGCCGGGCGTGGAGCTGATGGCGGCCAACCTGCCGATCCGCCAGGCCGGGCATACGTTGGGCGAGCTGGACATGCTGCTGCGTGACCGCGACGGCGTGCACCACCTGGAACTGGCGATCAAACTTTACCTCGGCCCCCAGGACGGCGATGGCCGGGACACCGCGCAATGGCTGGGCCCGGGCTGCCATGACCGGCTGGACCGCAAGCTGGCTCACTTGGCCCAGCATCAATTGCCGATCTCCGCCCGGCCAGAGAGCCGCGAAGTGCTGGCAGCGCTGGATATCCAGGACTTTGATGCCCACCTGTGGCTGGGCGGGTACTTGCTTTACCCATGGCCCGGCATGGCGCACGCGCCGGTGGGCGCCCATCCGCAACACCTGAATGGGCGCTGGCTGCATCAGCGCGACTGGTCGAGCTTTATCGAGCAAAGCCCAGCCGGTCGCTGGCAACCGCTACCCCGCCACGCGTGGCTGGCGCCGGCGCACTACCCGGCGGATGAAGCCTGGGACGCAGCCCGGATGCAACACTGGCTGACCGAGCTGGACCCCATGGCGCCCGCGCAATTGCTGGTGCGCCTGGTGGAAAACAGCCAGGGCGAGTGGGAAGAAGCTGAACGGTTGTTCCTGGTGGCGGACCTGTGGCCAAACGTACCAGGGACGATCACATCCCCGGGATTCATCCTTCACTCCGCTCCCCCGTAAGAAAAATCTGCGCCGGCAACGTAAAACCCCGCAATTTCAATAACGCCAGCGGTCCGGCGTCCAGTTCTGTGCGCAGGTGCCAGGTCAGATCCAGGCCGTCCGGCGCCTTGAGCACCATGCGGTAGCGGCTATCGCCATCGTCCAGTACAGTAAGCCGGGCTTTTTCCAGCAGGCGAATCAGGCCCCAGGTGCCCTGGTAGTCACCGAACAAACGTTCTCCGGTGTGCACGCTGGTCCAGCTCAGGCTTGCTCCCGGATAGTCGCTGCGCCCGGGCCAGGTGAAGCGTTGCCAACTTTCTTTCTGGTTGAAGTAGTGGTGCCGTTCGCCGTTGAGGATGAAGGTGGTTTGCACGATGTCTCGGGCAGCCTTGCCCTGGAGTTCGAAACTCAGGCCCATGCCACCGTCGGTGTAGAGCACATCGGCAAGGTCGCTCAGTTGGTTGATAGCCGCGAGAAACTGCGGATTGAAGCGCAGGCCCTGGCTGTGCCGGTCGGCCACCCAGCGGTTGCCCTCCTTACGCAACACGCCGCCCAGTTGGCTCTGGAGAAACTGTTCGATGCGCCCCGAGTCGGCGCGGATCATTTGGCCGAGCATCGGTAACGAGGCGTCGCTGGCGGTGGCGGCAAACGGGTAGCGGCTGGCGAAAGCGCTGTGCCAAGGCGTGACAATCGCACGCTGCCACTGGCGATTGAGGCTCGCGGCTGAGGGTTGCAGCACGCGCTGCCAAGCGTGATCCAGTGGTTGCACGAACAGCGTTTCGCCGAAACCAGACCACTCGGCGCCGAGGCTGGCGGCGATCAGGCTGCCGTAGGATTGGGTGTCAGTCAGGTCGATGCTCTTGCCCTGGAACACGCTTTGCGCCAAGGCCTGGATCATGCCCTGCGGATCAGGTGCCTGGCTGATTTGTTGCAGCTTCAGACGGGCACGGGTGACCTGGGTGAGGAAGGTGTGCAGGTTGAGGCTCTTCTCTTGGCTCATCAGGGAGAGCAGCGGGCCGAACGTCACGTCCAATGGACCGGTTTGCAGTGGTGGGTCGATCATCTGCACCTTGTCCTGGCCAATCAGTTGCTGGGCGGATTTCACCAACGTGTCTTTCAGCCCTTGGCCACGGGTGCCGGCCTGGCCCTGATAGGCCACGGTGTTCATCAGTGCGATCAACGGCGATTGGCGGGCGTCGCTCATCAGGGTCAATTGGTCGATGACATCGGGC
The DNA here is from genome assembly GCF_002204795.1 of Pseudomonas sp. K2I15. Taxonomy (GTDB): domain Bacteria; phylum Pseudomonadota; class Gammaproteobacteria; order Pseudomonadales; family Pseudomonadaceae; genus Aquipseudomonas. The sequence goes on along the minus strand of NZ_NIXO01000014.1, from coordinate 46,015 downwards.
AGGCTGTCGGAGGGATGCCAGCGCAGGCTGTTGAGGAAGTCCAACCAGGCGCTGGCGTAGTCGTCGAAGTAGCGCTCGGTGAGGCGTTTTTTCAGCATGGCCGGCGTCAGGTCGCTGGCAATATCACTGAGCTGGTCGCTGAGGACCCAGTCGATTTGTTCGCGACGGGCTTCGGCAATGTCGTCAATGGCCCGGCTCACCTGGCCCTCCCAGGCTTGTCGGGTGAACACTCCGGGCACCCGGGCATCGCTGGAAAACAACGCCTGGGCGTCGGTGGCACCGACCATTTGGCGCAGCTCCAGGGCGGGTGAGTGATTGATGGAGGCGTCGAGCACCTGTTGGTACAGGCTGGCTTCGGCATTGCGCTGGCCGAGTTGGCCGAGGAGAACTTGCCGGGCCTGGGCGATCAGCTTCGGGTCGGCCGGGATGCGCCACTCGGGATGCGCGGGCAGTTGCTTGCTGTAGAACTGCCAGAGATCGGGCGACAGGGTTTGCCACAAGCCGGGGGAGACGCCGGGGCGCAACGGTTCGGCGTTATTCAGGGTTTTAGCGAGGAACTCGGCGTCGGTTTTTTCCGGATGCGCCAGCATCAGGTAGGCCTTGAGTTGGCCGTAGGCGACCCGGGCCTCGCTGGCGCGCTCGGGACTGTCCGGCGCAAGCTGGATCAAAGCCATGAGTTGGCGTTGCAGGTTAGCCGCAGCCGGATCGCGCATCAGGCGGTGGTTGGCGTCGACATAGCGCGGCCACAGGGTGTGGAGCAGGGCCTGGTTCTGGTTCAGGCCGAAACGTTGGTGCCAGGGCGTACCGTTTTCGGCGCGGTAGTCCAGCCGCGCGAGTTCGCGGGTCAGCTCGTGCAAGGCCTGGAACTGTTCGTCGCCTTGTCTGGAGTGCTGCAACGCAGTCAGCGAGGTTTGCACGTGGCTGATCAGGGCGCGGTTGCTGACGTAGGACAGCAGCAGGCCGGCGGCCCACACCAGCGTCAGGCTCATGGCCAGGGCGTAGCCGATACGCGGGGTGCTCCAACCGACCCGGCTGATAAAGGGTTTGTCCCGCAGAACACCTTCCCAGGCCGGGTCGATGGGCCAGAAATGATCCTTGGAAATGCGCTCCACCGGCAGACTGAACCACAAGCCACGCAGGGGCACGCCGCGGGCGAACTGACCGAATAACGGTGCGAGCGCCTGACACCAGCGGGGAATGCCTTCGGCACCCAGATCGCGGGCCAGACGCAGGAGGAAGTCGTGGGCGTTGTTGATTTTCATCTGGGCCCAGCCGGCGTTGCGCAGGGGCTCGATGAGGGCTGCGAGACGAGTTTCGAGGGCGGCGGCGGTGAGTTTTTGCGGCAGCCGACAGCCGACGGCGTCGACCTGACGTTTGGCTTGCGGCCATTGGCTGTCGCAGACCTGCCAAAGATGGAGCGGGAGTTGCCAGCGCAGTCCAGCGGACAGGTCCCGCAAGTAGCGAACACCGGCGGCCATCGCAGCATCGTCAGCGCTTTGATCGCTGCTGAGCGCCCAGACGACACCGTCCAGAGCGCGCCAGCGGCTCAGTGCACGCCACTGCGCCAGCAATGACTCATCCAGTTTGGTATGCACGCTGCCGCCCCACAACAGGACGGTGTTTTGTCCTTCCAGCCAGTGGTCCTGGGTCAGGCTGGGGGCGATGGCGGTAATCTGTTCAGGCTCGCCGAAGACGATAAAAAAACGCACCTTGAGGCGCCATAAGAAGCCGTATTTTTGCTGAAGGGATTCGACCAACGCTGGATGGCTCTTATGGGCGGCTGGCTTGGCCTGAAGCAAAGACGGAATCTGCCAGCTGCCTTTTACAAGGTTGCGCACGCCATTGAGCACTACCCACCAGGTCAGTGCTGCCGTGGTGAACAGCAGCGCCCAGGCCAGCCATCCTTTGATCAGGGTATCCATCACGAGCGCACGACTGAAGACGTGGGGCCCCGTCCACCACCACCAGCCGGCCAAACCCACGGCAACCAGCAAGGCAATGAACAGCCCCAACAGAAGCACGGTGCCAAAGACAGATAATTTGGGAGACTCATTGACTTGATTCATCAGCTTCCGCAACTCCAAGAACCAGGGTGTGATGGGGATCGTTCGCTAACCAGGCGCAGGGCTTCCCATGCTGCTCGGCGTGCCAGGCGGCAAGAGTCGACGCCACCATGAGTTCGAGGCCCGCCAGGGCACCGAAGTTGGCGTCTTGAAGGCTTTTTTCGATGTTCCAGCCTGCAATACTTAACTCGGGAATATCGGGTTGGGAGAACGACACACAGCTCGGCGCGGGAGCCTCCAATTTGCTCTGTTGCAGAGCGCGTTGGGCCACGGTCGCCAACTCCTCTTCGGCGGTGGTAAACCATTCCCCCCGGGAAAATCGCACACCGCCTCGCGGGCCGAGCCACCAGAGCACCGCCGCCTCGCCTGCGGGCAATAAACGGTCACGTTCGGGCGAGGTGGATTGGCATCCGGCACACAAAACACGAATGGCGTCAGGCGCGTGCTGTAAGCGGTCGATGATCGAGTCCAGGCTACGCAGCCCCTGCCAGGGTTCGGGAGACTCAGGCAACCGCAGCTGCGGGCAACATTGCGTCATCTGTTCGACAAACACCTGCCAGGCTGATAACGAACCTTGCCAATAACAACACAGCGGTTGTAACACCTCGGTTTTCTCGCGCTGCTCATCCCATTGCAAGGCCAACAATCTTGCCAGTTGGTGTTCGCGCTCGGCACTGTCGGCCCCCGACACATGCGGCAGGCGAATCACCGGGCCTTCAGGATTTGCTTCAGGCGTTGGAGGCTGATGGTCGGGGCTGAGCAACTGTTGCCCGTGTTGTCGCGTGCTGCATGAAGGTCCCAGCAGCACTGCATCCATCAGCGCGACTTTCTGGCGATGACGTTCCCACCAGTCTTGCTGAATCTGCCCGGTTGTCTTGGCATACCAATAAGCATTGTGCGAAGCAAAGCTGTGGTACAACACGCGAGCTACAAATGCCAACGGCCATATCGCCAACGTATAGACCAGACCGACACTCCCTTTAGCCCACCAGGCGGTGTCCTCCCAACCGAGAAAACTACTGCTGGTAAAACGCAGCCCTACGCTAACGATCACCAAAAACAGCAACACCACCCCTCCCGCCCACCACCGCGAGTAATCGGGTTTTCGTGCTCTGGGATAAGCAGAATACTCAGGAGCGGTTCTCATGATTCCACCCAGTTATTAGGCAGCGAGCTGACCAGCGTGCAGCCGCAGGCGCAGCGGTGACCATGCAGCGCGACCGGGCAATCGTCGAACTGCACCCCTTCGCAGCCTTCTGCGATGTGTGTCAGACCATGCAGGTTGCAGCGCACGGCGTCGCCCTGACAGGCGATGGGCAGGTCATCGCACACGTAGTGTCCTTCCAGGACCTTGCCGCCAAACTCACGCAGGGTGTCACCCTGTCGAATTATCGGTTTCATCGCGATACCTCTGGCCATCGGGCGAATTTTATTTTGGGCATGAATGGGGCTCCGGCAGGTGCAGAGGGGTTTTGATCGGATATTCGGGGCTGCCGTAGGCGTAGCAGGACGTGGTGACCTGGAGCTCGTCGCAGGGCAGGAAATGCACGGTGAGGCCGCAAACTTTTTGGCCGGTGTAGTCGGGGATTGGGACTCGTTTGGAGTGTTGGCGTTTTTGGGCTCGAACTTTGTTTCTCCAAACAAGGTACTTCTCCTCGTCTGCGAAGCCAGGAAACTCATCAGCCAAGTCGCTCATACCACTAGCACCTGTCTCCCAATCGATACGCGCCGTCATACCTGGTTGCCACCGAGCCGGAGCGATATAGCAACACCCACCTCCGCCCCCCTGATAAGGACCAATGATGTCGATACCCGAGCGCCCATCCACACTGAAATGGTTGATCGCCCAATGAGTATGGTTGACCGCCTCAAGGGTGCCGGCCTGCGTATTTTGAACGAGTGTGATGCCGGCCAACCCGCAAATCGCACCGACTATCGAACGCCACCAGCCAAACTTGAGCAAAGGTTTTACGCCTTGTGCAAGCCGGCGGAAAACAGACTCAAACCTGCGCATCTTTAAGCTCCTTCGCCCTGGCGTAGTAAGCCTGCCAAAGCTCATCGATGGCTTTGTGCGCCTCCGCACGGCGTTCATCCGTCATACCCGGCTGCTGCGCCACAAGGGCTGGGTCAGCGAATAGCGGCGTCTCGGCGCCCGCGACCATCACCCCGTCTTCTTCGCGATACAACGCGATGTCTCTCCTGCCCGCATCGCCGAAGAACACCATGCGCAGTTTGAAATAACTGCCAAATGGCTCGCGGCCCGCCTTATACAGAAACCAGGCGCGGGAGTCGTGGACCTGATCATCGAACAGGGCGCGCAATAGCCCCTCAGGTTTGTTGGCGTTGCGACCCTCATCGACGTTGAGCCGGGTGCGTTCGTCAATATGATTACGCTCGTGTACCGGCGGCGGGAACAACAGGCTGACCCTGGCCACACCGCTTGTTTTCATCTGATCACTCTCGGCCCGCGCCCTATCAATGGCCTTCAGCACGGACTGCTGCTTCTGTATGGCCAACGTCAGTGGCATGGGCGGCATGGCGGCCGGCAAATCCGGGATCAGCGCTATGCGCGTCGTGCGCACAGCATTGGAAACGAAGCTGTCCGTTCGGTAGCCGGTACCGAACTCTTCGGCGGCTTCGCGCAGTTGGGTTTGGGCCATGTCGGCGTCGAAATCCTTGACGCCGGGCTCCTGCGGTTTTTTGGGGTCGAACGTGAGTTGTTCGCGAAGTTTTTGCTCTTGGCGGCGCACTACGATGGCGGCCTGTTTCTTGTCGCGGTTGGCCTCGGCCAGTTTGCTCACCGACGGGTCGGCTTCGGAATCGCTGGCCTGGCGGTAGAAGTCAGTTTGCTTCAGTGTGGCGAAAGCATAACGGTCGATACGCCAGGCGGTGATCCAGCCCATTTGGTTGATTAGGGCGCTTTCCACGGTGTCGGTGGTCGGGATGGGTTGGTAGTTTTCGATTTGTTCAGGGGATAGCGGTTGTGGAGCCAGGGGCAAATCCAATGTCACTTGACGCCAGGCGTTGAAGCGGTTGACTAAGGTTAGAGAAACACCAAATTCCTCGACCATTTCAAGATCCATCGCTCTCCAAACTTCATGGCGTAACTCTATTGGCAAGGCTCCCTTTGGAACCTTAAACGGCGCACCGTAAGCAAAGGAGTCGGCATATAAATCATTCAATGCAATCTGCGAAAGCAGTAACCGATCATCATCGCCAACAGCCTTCCCCTGATCCCCCGGCGGATACCCCCCACCCTGATCCGAGTGCATCCCTGGATACAACACCTCAACGCTATTGGCCGGATAACCGCCCCCCTCCCGCCGAATCGAATCCAGCGGAAAACACAACCGCTGCTCATGACTGGCAATGATATGCAGGCACCGCTTGACCAGGCTGCTGGTGGGCAACTCCTGAGTGCCATCCGCCCAGCTCATGTGCCCGTCCGCTCCGGGCACCGCATGGGCAAGGCCCACCGATGCCACCGTATCCAGCAACCCCAGGTACTCGATACTGATCGGAAGCTTCAAGTCCCCCAGTGGCAATGCCGGTTGCGACTCAGTAGGCGATGACAGCTCATTCAACCAACTGACAAACGCCCGTGCCGCCGCCGCGCCACGGGAAAAACCATACACATAAAGCCTGACCCCCAGCAGCTTGGGCCAACCGGGCGAAGGTTGCGTCAGGGCGACACGCAATGGCTTGGCCAATGCGCCCAACTGTTTCTCATACTGATGACGACGGAAGCTGGCACCAATGGAACCCTCAAACCCCGCTGGCGCGCCCATGGCCTTGACCGTCGCCCGTAAACTGGCGTCATCCAGCCGGGGCAACGCTAACGTACGGCGCAGAGCGTCGATGATCATCATCAAGCCCCAGTTGATCCGCTCTTCGCCGAATGCCGCCGTGGCCAGGCCGAGTGCGCTGTAGTTCAGGTCGCCGACTTCGGGAAACGGCGTGCCCACCCCGGGCATGTAGTATTTGAAGTATTGGCCGTTGCCAACCCCCGCTGCGTCCGTCAAATGTTGCGCCTGGCGGCTGTGGGCAGTACCGCCGGCATGGCCCTCGCCAATGCTTGCACGAAACAGGCGGGCGATATTCGTCGGGTGTTTGGGATCGGATAAATACAGGTCGTTATTCAGGTTATTGCCCGTGCCGTCGAAGAACAGGCTGATATGCAACGTCTTGCTGCAGGGCGCCAGGACGCGCCGGCCAGCAGCCACGCACAGGGAGTCGTGATAATCCCGCTCTTGCTGAGACTGACGCCGGATATTTTGATGAACCTGGCCCGCTCGAGAGGGCAAGCGCCCCTGCTCCGGAAACTGCGGCGGGTAACAGAAAGAGGCTTGATTCACTTCGGGCATGACTGAGGCTCCGGCAAGTGCAGAGGCGTTTTGATTGGGTATTCGGGGCTGCCATAGGCGTAGCAGGAGGTGGTGACCTGAAGCTCGTCGCAGGGCAAAAAGTGCACGGTGATGCCACAGACTTTTTGACCGGTGTAATCCGGTACCAGTACGTTTTTGCTGTGCTGACGAGTTTGCGCATCGATTTTTTCAAGCCAGGCGTAATATTTTTCCCTGTCCGCAAAACCTGGAAAACCTGCTGAACTACCAGTTCCAGTTTCCCAATCAACCCGCACCGTCATTCCAGGCTTCCACCTCGAAGGCGCGGCATAACAACACCCTCCGCCGCCCCCCTGATAAGGCCCGATAATGTCGATACCGGAACGCCCATCCACACTGAAATGGTTTATCGCCCAATGCGTATGGTTGATACCTTCGATCGTGCCCGCATGGGCACTTGGAACAACCAAGGCACCCACCAAGCCGAAGAGCATGGCGACTACGGGTAGTCCCGGAAGCGCAAACACCTGGCTCGTGGCTGGATGGAAGCGACTGCTGATGTGGCGCCCTCTCAGATTGATGAAAGGGAACGATGAAGGATTGAGGGGCATACCTTTTTATCCCTGAACTTTGCGAGCCCAGAGAGTAAAGAGTTGCTATCCACGACGAATGTCAGAAGGTTCGCCTTTCAGTGAAGGGTGCTTCCCGATCACATTGGGCCACATCACTAAGCGAATACTGGCGCAAAGCTAGCATTCATTGGGCTCTGCAAATCATTCCTTTGGCTGATTTGGCTGAAACATAAGCGCTCTACAGTGCAGATGTTTCAGCCAAGACCGTGCAGTCAGATAAGGGATTAGTATGTTGCAGACTCGTGTTATCCCGCCCGCCGAAGGCGCCTACCAGTACCCGCTGTTGATCAAACGCCTGTTGATGTCCGGGACACGCTACGAGAAAACCCGGGAAATCGTCTACCGCGACCAGTTGCGTTATACCTATCCGACCCTGATCGAGCGCGTCGCCCGCCTGGCCAACGTGTTGACCGAGGCCGGGGTCAAGGCCGGTGACACCGTGGCCGTGATGGACTGGGACAGCCATCGCTACCTGGAGTGCATGTTCGCCATCCCGATGATTGGCGCGGTGATCCACACCATCAACGTGCGCCTGTCGCCGGAACAGATTCTGTACACCATGAACCACGCCGAGGACCGCTTTGTGCTGGTCAACAGTGAGTTTGTGGGCCTTTATCAGGCCATCGCCGGCCACCTCACCACCGTCGAGAAAACCCTGTTGCTCACCGACGGCGCGGAAAAAACCGCCGAGCTGCCCAACCTCGTCGGTGAGTACGAAACGCTGCTGGCGACGGCAAGCCCCCGGTACGACTTCCAGGATTTCGACGAAAATTCCGTCGCCACCACCTTCTACACCACCGGCACCACGGGCAATCCCAAAGGCGTGTATTTCACCCACCGCCAACTGGTGCTGCACACCATGGGCGTGGCGACCATCATGGGCAGCGTCGACAGCGTGCGCCTGCTGGGCACCAATGACGTCTACATGCCGATCACGCCGATGTTCCACGTGCACGCCTGGGGCCTGCCGTACGTCGCAACCATGCTCGGCCTGAAGCAGGTTTATCCCGGCCGCTACGACCCCGAATACCTGGTGGAGCTGTGGCGCAAGGAGAAGGTCACCTTCTCCCATTGCGTACCGACCATCCTGCAAATGGTGCTCAACGCCAAGGCTGGCCAGGGCGTGGATTTTGGCGGCTGGAAAATCGTGATCGGCGGCAGTGCGCTTAATCGCACGTTGTACGAAGCGTCCAAGGCCCGTGGGATTCAGCTGACTGCTGCGTACGGCATGTCCGAAACCGGGCCGCTGGTGTCCTGCGCCCACCTCAATGAAGAACTGATGGCCGGCACCGAAGACGAACGCACCACCTACCGCATCAAGGCCGGCGTGCCCGGGCCGCTGGTGGAGGCGGCGATTATCGACGGCGACGGCAACTTCCTGCCCGCAGACGGCGAATCCCAGGGCGAATTGGTGTTGCGCGCACCGTGGCTCAGCGAAGGCTATTTCAACGAACCGGAAAAGGGCGCCGAGCTGTGGGCCGGTGGCTGGATGCACACCGGCGACGTGGCCACCCTCGACGCCTTTGGCGTGATCGATATTCGCGACCGCATCAAGGACGTGATCAAGACCGGTGGCGAGTGGATCTCCTCCCTGGCGCTGGAAGACCTGGTCAGCCGTCACCCGGCGGTACGCGAAGTAGCGGTGGTGGGGATTGCCGACCCGCAGTGGGGCGAGCGCCCGTTTGCGTTGCTGGTGGTGCGTGATGGCCATGTGATAGGGGCCAAGGAGCTTAAGGAACATCTCAAGCCGTTCGTGGAATTGGGCCACTTGAGCAAGTGGGCGATTCCGAGCCAGATCGCCGTTGTTACGGAAATTCCCAAGACCAGCGTCGGCAAGCTCGACAAAAAACGTATCCGTATCGACATCATTGAATGGCAGGCCAACAACAGCAGCTTCCTCTCCACCCTCTGACGCTGCTTGCCGTGCCCTCGCGAGCACGGCAGCGCTCTATTCCAAGCCTTCACTTGTGATTTGCCAATTTTCAGCCATCCTTGCCGCGCTGGCCTTCGTCAGCATGGCGAAAGGACTGTGGCAGACGGGTTGGTGATGCAAATCACACTTTAGAGGGATCAAGCGGTACCCCCTGCTGGCTATAGTCCAACCCAGAGTTTTTCAAGGTGCGGTGCTGTGAGCCTGGCGGGTTCATGTGTTCGCCCGGCATTGGAGTCGTTGTATTCCGGCCGTTACAAGCACCTTAGAAACGACTCACTGCCATAACAATAATGCACATGGAGTAGCGTCGATGATCTCAGCACACCAGTTCTGGCGCCGGGCAAAACTGCCCTTGGCCGTCAGCCTCGCCTCTACGCTCGCCGGGCCCGCATTCGGCGTCAGTTTCAACATCGGTGAAATCGAAGGCAGCTTTGACTCGTCCCTGTCGGTCGGGGCCAGTTGGTCGACGGCGGGTCGCAACAAAGACCTGATTGGCGTCAACAACGGCGGCAGGGGTTTGTCGCAAACCTCTGATGACGGTCACCTGAACTTCGACAAGGGTGATGCCTTCTCGAAGATCTTCAAGGGTATCCATGACCTTGAGTTGAAGTATGGCGACACCGGCGTGTTTGTCCGGGGCAAGTACTGGTATGACTTCGCGCTGCAAAACGAAGACCTGGACTTCAAGAACGTCAGTAACGACCATCGCCCAACCGGCGCCAGGTCTTCAGGCGGGCAGATTCTCGATGCCTTTGTCTACCACAACTACTCGATTGCCGATGAGCCGGGCTCCGTGCGTTTGGGTAAGCAGGTAGTGAGCTGGGGCGAAAGCACCTTTATCGGTGGCGGCATCAACGCCATCAACCCGATTGACGTGTCCGCGTTCCGTCGTCCGGGGGCCGAGATCAAGGAAGGCCTGATTCCGGTCAACATGTTCTACGTGTCGCAAACGCTGACCGACAACCTGTCGGCTGAAGGCTTCTATCAGATTGGTTGGGACAAGACCGTTACGGATAACTGCGGCACGTTTTTCTCGCAGCCAGACATCGTCACTACTGGCTGTAACGACAACTTGCGGGTGTTGAACAAGCGTTCGACGATCAACCCTGCCGCTATACCCACCTTGAACGGCTTGGGCGTGGACATCAACGACGAAGGTGTTTTGGTGCGTCGCGGTCCTAACCGTAACGCCCGTGATGGCGGCCAGTACGGCTTCGCGATGCATTACAATTTTGAGCCGCTGGACACCGAGTTCGGTGCCTACTACATGAACTATCACAGCCGTGCGCCGATTTTCAGTGCCACCGGCGCATCTCAGTCGGTTTACAACAGGGCGCCCTTTTTGGGGACGGCCGCTCCCTTGGTCGTGGCGGGTAACTCGCAATACTTCATGGAGTATCCGGAAGACATCCATCTCTTTGGTTTGAGTTTCTCCACCACGTTGCCTACGGGGACGGCTTGGAGCGGCGAGGTTAGCTATCGGCCGAACGCACCTGTGCAGTTGAACTCTACAGACATCCTGTATGCCGGGGTGGTGCCTTTGGGCGGTCCGGTACTCGGCAATGCCTCGCTGTTGAAAGGGGTCCCGGGACAGGATCTGCATGGTTACAACCGCAAAGAGATCACTCAACTCCAAACGACGTTCACCCACTTCTTTGATCAGGTCATGGGCGCCAGCCGCCTGACGCTGGTGGGCGAAGCCGGTATGACCTATGTCGGTGGGTTGGAGAGCAAGTCTAAAGTTCGCTACGGACGTGATCCGGTGTTTGGCCCAGGTACTTTGCCTAACGGCGCCTGCGCTGCGCTCAACAACTCCACCGCCCAAGGCGCGGGTCTGCCTAACGCCAGTAGCCTCAATACCAACTGCAACAACGACGGCTTCACCACCGCAACCTCCTGGGGCTACCGTGCCCGGGCTATCTGGGAATACCCGGACGTGTTTGCCGGTGTCAACCTCAAGCCTAACGTAGCTTGGTCCCACGACGTCAAAGGTTACTCGCCTGGCCCTGGTGGCAACTTCGAAGAAGGCCGCAAGGCGGTCAGCCTCGGCCTGGATGCTGAATATCAGAACACCTACACCGCGAGCCTGAACTACACCAACTTCTTTGGAGGCGATTTCAGCACCGTGGACGACCGCGATTTCATCGCCTTAAGCGTCGGCGTGAACTTCTAAGCACACTCTCTTTAAGCAGTATGTTTTCAGGAAGAACCAGAACATGAAAATAACTAAAAGTCTGTTGCAGGTGGGTGTGCTTGGGCTGTCGATCATGGCGAGCAGCGTCATGGCGGCAGTCTCGGCGGATGAAGCGGCCAAGCTGGGCACGACCCTGACCCCGATGGGTGCTGAAATGGCCGGCAACGCGGCCGGCACTATCCCTAAATGGTCGCCACTGCCAACCAACGCCGGCGCCGTGGATGCCCGTGGCTTCCTGGCCAACCCGTACGCCAGCGAACAACCGCAATTCACCATCACCGCGCAAAACGTCGAGCAGTACAAAGACAAGCTGGCGCCTGGGCAGTACGCGATGTTCAAGCGCTACCCCGACACGTTCAAGATGCCGGTCTACCCGACCCATCGCGGCGCCACGGTGCCTGCGGATGTGTTTGCCGCCATCAAGAAAAACGCCACCAGCACCAACCTGGTGTCCGGCGGCAACGGCCTGGAAAGCTTCGAAACCGCCGTACCGTTCCCAATTCCGAAAAGCGGCGTGGAAGTTATCTGGAACCACATCACCCGCTATCGCGGCGGCAGCGTGACGCGCCTGGTCACCCAGGCCACGCCGCAAACCAACGGTTCGTTCAGCCTGGTGTACTTTCGCGACCAGTTCGTGTTCCGCGACAAAATGAAGGACTACGACCCGAAAAACCCGGGCAACATCCTGTTCTACTTCAAGCAACAAGTGACCGCGCCGGCACGTCTGGCCGGTGGTGTGCTGCTGGTGCACGAAACCCTCGACCAAGTGAAAGAACCGCGTTCGGCGTGGGTCTACAACGCTGGCCAGCGTCGTGTGCGCCGGGCGCCGCAAGTGTCTTATGACGGCCCGGGTACCGCCGCCGACGGCCTGCGCACCTCCGACAACCTCGACATGTTCAACGGTGCACCGGATCGCTACGACTGGAAGCTGGAAGGCAAGAAGGAACTGTACATCGCCGAAAACAGCTACAAACTCGACGATCCGAAGCTCAAGTATGTCGACATCATCAAGGCTGGCCACATCAACCAGGACCTGGCTCGCTACGAGCTGCGTCGTGTGTGGCATGTGGTTGCAACCCTGAAGGAAGGCCAGCGCCACATCTATGCCAAGCGTGACTTCTTCATCGACGAAGACACCTGGCAAGCAGCGGTTATCGACCACTACGACGGTCGTGGCCAACTGTGGCGCGTGGCTGAAGCCCACGCCGAGAACTACTACGACAAGCAAGTGCCGTGGTATGCCCTCGAAACCCTCTACGACCTGCAGTCCGGCCGCTACCTGGCACTGGGCATGAAGAACGAAGAGAAACAGGCCTATGACTTCGGCTTCACTGCTACGACCAGCGACTTCACCCCGGCCGCCCTGCGCCAGGATGGTGTTCGCTAACGTGCTGTAAACGAGGCCGCATCCTCGAAAAACGCCCCGACTGGTTCGGGGCTTTTTTATGGGCGGGCGGGGCTACTGTGGCGAGGGAGCTTGCTCCCGCTGGGCTGCGTAGCGGCCCCAAAACGGGAGCGCTACGCACTCCAGCGGGAGTAAGCTCCCTCGCCACAGCGGATCGGTGGTGATAGAAGAAGTTCGGATATTTCTTGTCGTAGTCTTTTTCAGACAATTGTTGCAAAGATCTACAAAGCTGCCGCTTTTACCGCTAGTCTGCGGACATCTGCAATGCCGACAACAGCCTTCTACAAGAGCCCGGCGATGACTGATCTGTCCCGAATTCAAGGGCCTGCCAGCGCGGTAATTCCGACCCTGGAAGGTCGCTTCTATCGACCCCCACTGCCTGACGGCTATGTGTTGCGACCCCGCCTGTGCGAACGGCTGAGTGAAGGGTTGGCCGGGCGTTTATTGCTGGTGAGCGCACCGGCCGGGTTCGGCAAGAGTTCGCTGGCGGTGGAGTTCTGCCAGAGCCTGCCGGCCCATTGGCAAAGCCTGTGGCTGGGGCTCAGCCCTCGGGATAGCGACCCGGGACGTTTCCTTGAGCGCCTGCTCGACGGCTTGCAACAATACTTCCCGCAGTTGGGTGCCCAGTCCCTGGGCTTGCTGAAAATGCGCCAGCGTCATCAACCCTTCGCCTTTGAAGAATGGCTCGACGGCCTGCTGGATGAGCTGACGGTGCACCTGTCGACCCAGGCGCCGCTGTTGTTGGTGCTGGATGACTACCATCTGGCCCAGGGCCCGGTACTCGACCGCTGCCTGCAATTTTTCCTCAATCATTTGCCCGGCGGCCTACTGGTGCTGGTCACCAGCCGTCAACGCCCCGACTGGCACCTGGCGCGCCTGCGCCTGTCCCGGCATTTGCTCGAACTGCACGAGCAGGACCTGCGCCTGACTCACGCCGAATCCCTGGCGTTGCTGGATCGCCACAGCAGTTCATTGCGCGGCGAAGCCCTGGATAACCTGATCCGGCGCAGCGAGGGTTGGGTGGCCGGCCTGCGTTTCTGGCTGCTCGCGGCCTCCGAGGCGGGCAGCGAAGGCGCGCTACCCCAAGGCCTGCACGGCGGGGAAGGGCTGATCCGCGATTACCTGCTCGAAGAAGTCATCGACTGCCTGCCCTCGGAAGTCCAGGCGTTTCTCTACGACACCGCGTCCCAGGAGCGCTTTTGCAGCGAACTGTGCGACGCCGTGCGCGAGGCCCACGACAGCACGGAGATCCTGCGCTACCTGCAAGCCCACCAGGTATTCCTGGTGCCGCTGGATGAGCAGGGCCACTGGTACCGTTATCACCATCTGTTTTCAGACTTGCTGCGCACCCGGCGCGCGAGTAATGCCGTGTTGCCGGCTGCCAGCCTGCATCTGCGGGCCTGTCGCTGGTTCAATGCCCAGGGTTTGATCGATGAGGCGGTGGAGCAGGCGCTACGTGCCGGCCACCTGGACGTGGCGGCGAACCTGGTGCAGAACCTCTCCGAAGAGCAACTGCTGGCGGAGCAAAACGTCGGCATGCTGCTGCGCTGGAAAATGGACTTGCCCGACAGTTTGCTGATGAGCACGCCACGCCTGATCGTGCTCTACAGCTGGGCCCTGGGCTTGGCCTGCCAACTGGATGCGGCGCAAGAGCTGGCCAGTCACCTCAGTCGTTTTCTACCGGCGCCGTCGGCCACCGCGCAGAAGTCGATGCTGGCCCAATGGCTGGCCCTCAGCGGGATCATTGCCCGGGGCCGAGGCGATCGCGAACTGACCCAGTTGTATTGCAGCGAGGCCCTGGAAAGCCTGCCGCACAAACGGTATGGTCAGCGGTTGATGTGCCTGTCGACCCTGTCCAACCTGGCCATTGTCGACGGCGACCTTTGGCGCGCCCGGGGGTTGAATCGCGAATCTCTGGAGCTGGCCCAGCGCGTCGGCAATCCGTTGTTTGAGGCATTGGCCCATTACGACCGCGCGCGGGTGTTGCAGGCTCGCGGCGAAATCCTGCGTTCCCTGGATGAAGTGCGCCAGGGCCTGCAACGTTTACAGGGCCTGGCGCCGCAGCGGCTGTACGCGGTGCGTGCCCGTTTGGCGTTGTACGAAGGCTATCTGCTGCTGATGCGCTGTCAGCCCGAAGCCGGGCTGGCTCGCCTGCGTGCAGGCTTGACCGAGGCGCGAGCTTGCCGGGACATCAGCGTGTTGATCGGCCATTGCGTGATCGCCAGCTTCGAAGGTCGCCGTGGCGACTTCCCCATGGCCTTTGCCGAGCTGGCTGAGGCCGAACGCTTGATGCACATCTGGGACGTGCCGCCGATCTTCTACCTGGCGATGATCACCCTGGTCAAATGCGAGTTGTGGCTGGCCCAGGGCCGCACCGACCTGGCCGATGCCTGGCTGACGCGTCTGGGGCAAACCTACAACGGTGAACAGGCTGCGGCCGCGCCGGAGTTTCACCCGCACCTGCCGCAACATATCGAGCTGCAACAGGCAGCGCTCGACGCCATCCGCCATCAGCCGGCGGCTTCACTGCAACGGCTCGACGAACTGGCAGGCCAGGCGCATAACAGCGGCCGGCAGATGATCAGCCTGATGGCGCTTACCCAGCAGGCATTGCTATTGCTGGACGGCGACCAGGAAACCCGGGCCCGCCCGGTATTTGCCCGTGCGCTTGAAGCCGCTGCCGGTGGCGCAATGCAACCTTTCCAGCGTTTGCTGGAGCGCTACCCTGACTGGACGCGGGAGCAGCTCGCCCGGGATCCCCATGGATTGCCGAACCAGAGCCTGTTGGCACTCTTGCCGGATGTTGCGGTGGTTGAAACCCCGCACACCCTTGAAACCCTGAGCACCCGCGAACTGGCGGTGCTGCACCTGATTGCCCAAGGCTGCTCGAATCAGGAAATCAGCAATCGGCTGTTTATCTCCCTGCACACCGTGAAAACCCATGCCAGCCATATCAACAGCAAGCTTGGGGTAGAGCGGCGCACGCAGGCGGTGGCGCGGGCGCAGGAGATGGGGCTGTTGGGGTAGACGCCTCGATCAATGGGACCGAAAGCCCCAAACGATTTCCACCACGCGTTCTGCCACCAGCACATAGACCAGGATAAGCAGTAGTTGAAGTACCAAGTGATAACGAAGCTTGGCGAGCCGGCGGATGCCATCGCTGACATTCAGTACCATCAGCAACGTTGAAACCACGATCAAGCCCCACCCGGCCACGTTTGAGGCCAATATGCCGAGAAACAGCTCATGTTTCCCGGCCAGTGCATTGGTGCCTGCGGCAAACAGCAGCGCGCATACCAGCAGGTTCTTCACATTGTCGAAGACCTGGGTGCTGAAATCATTTTCCAGCAGTTGCAAATACCACTTCCAGAATGTGCGCATGTCTCAATCCCTTGGATCAATGTTTACTGCACTGCGGGGCATTCACTCGGTGCCGTGTCGGCGACCTGGCTGAGCAGCGCTGCGAACCGTTTGACGTTGTTTTGCTGCGCAGTCACCAGGTCATCAATGCCAGGCCCGGAAGGCGACTGCACGACCGTGCGGCACGTCAGCGGCGTGCGTTCATCTGTGCCTGACTGGCGAAGCCGCCATTTGACGTCGAGCAGGGCGTACTGCCCGGGAATCGAGTCAAAGCGCTGTACTTCAATGCGCACTGACAGGTTTTTCCGGTTGCTGGCGAGTTGATCCACCAACGCGCTGCGTAACTCATCCACCAGGCTGGCGGCCCACCATTGAGTCTCAAGAATCGCCACGCCGCTGGCGCCTTGGCGAATGACAATCTGCGGCCGGTCGACCTGCGGCGGGACGGTGATACTTTCAATGCGAATTTCACCGCCCGCAGCCAGTGACGCGTTGCTGCGGTGCACAGGCGTCAGGGTGTGAAATTGAATCGGCTCGCTGCGGCATGCTGCAAGCAGCAGCAACGCAGTGAGCAACGTGATCTTCAACGGCAAAGCCATGGGGGTTGCTCCTGTGGTCATTTGCGCGGTGGCCCTTGCAGGTCCGAGGGCGCAGCGTTGTCGGGGCGACCGCGAATCAGTGATTCGGGATGGCGTGCCAGGTAATCCGAGAGCTCTCGCAGGGAGCGCGACATGCGCCCCAGTTCATCCAGGGTCTGGGTCAACTGTTCGCGTTGCGGGGAGTCTTCGGCCAGTGTCGAACTGGCGGACTGCAAGGTTTTGCTAACGTCGGCCAAAGTGTTCTGCACGCCCGGCAGTGTCTTGGCGTTGAATTGGCCAAGGACCTTGCGCAGTTCAACAAGGCTGCCGTCGAGGTTGCCGGCAATCCGATCGATCGGCAGTTGGCTGATCTTGTTGACGATGCCTTCGAGTTTTTCCTGCAGTTGTTCCAGGTTGCCGGGGATGGTCGGAATGCTTACTGGGCGCTGTTTCGGGTCGAACACGACTTTTTCAGCCTTGGGGAAGAAGTCCAGGGCGATGTACAGCTGGCCGGTCAGCAAGTTGCCGCTGCGGGCCTGGGCGCGCAGGCCGTTTTCGATGAAGCTGCCCATCAAGCGCACGCCCCCGGCTTCGTCTTCAGGGTCAAGCTTCAACACCGTGAGCATTTTGGTGTGGGCTTCGCCGAGGCGTTGCGGGTAGATCACGATACCGACGTTGACCGGGAAACTGCGTTTTTTGTCGTCGAAATCCAGGTTGATCGACACCACTTTGCCAAACTCGATCCCCAGGAACTCCACTGGGGCGCCGACGGTGAGCCCACGCAAGGCTTGATCGAAACGCAGGTTCAGGTATTGCCCCTTGCCATTGGGCGGGGCCAGCGCGGTTTGCTGGTCGGCGAACAGTTCATAGGAATGCTCCTCACTGGCCGGCTTGTCGTCGGGGCTGTACGGCGGGGCCAGGAAGGCGATGCCGCCCACCAGCATGGACGACAAGGATTCGGTTTTCAGCGCAAACCCATTGGCGCCGACACTCACATCAATCCCGCTGGCGTTCCAGAATCGGGTGTTTTCGGTGACGTAGGCATCATTCGGCGCATGCACGAACACGTCGATGTTCACGCCCTTGCCGTCAGCGTCCAGGGCATAGGCCACCACCTGGCCGACGGGGATCTTGCGGTAATAGACGGGTGAGCCGATATCCAGCGAACCCAAATCCTGGGTGTGCAGGGTGAAGCGCTTGCCGGGCTCGCCATAGGTAATGGGTGGCGGGTTTTCCAGACCTTTGAACTGGTTGGCGCGGGTATCGGACTGGCCGATGTCGGCGCCGATGTAATCCCCGGACAGCAGCGTGTCGATGCCGGAAACGCCCCCCGCGCCAATACGCGGGCGCACCACCCAGAATTGCGAATCTTCACGGGTGAAGCTTTCAGCCTGCTTGGCCAGTTTGATCGTGGCGTTGACGCTTTTCTGGTCGTCGCTCAATTCCACGTCGGTTACCTGGCCGATCACCACGTTGCGGTATTTGACGTCGGTCTTGTTGGCGGTCAGGCCGCTACCCGTCTTGAAGGTAATGGTGATGCTCGGCCCTTGCTGAAGGATGCTGTGCACCACCAGCGAAATGCCCACCAGCACCGCGACAATCGGCACGATCCACACCAGTGAAACGCTGAAGCGCCGCGTTTTGATCGCAGGCGAGCCCGCAGGCACTGGTTTGTCAGTGATTTGCGACGCCATCCGGCATCTCCTCGTTGTGTGGGTTTTCCCAGATCAGGCGTGGGTCGAAACTCATCGCCGACAGCATGGTGAATACCACCACCAGGCCAAAGAATAAAATCCCCAGGCGCGGCTCGATGGTGCCCAGGGCCTGGAACCTCACCAGGGCGGCCACCAGCGCCACCACGATCACATCCAGCATCGACCAGTAGCCGATCACCTCGACGAAGCGAAACAGCTTCGAGCGCTCCTTGCGCGCCCACTGGTTATTGCGTTGCACGGTGATCAGCAGCAGCGTCAGTGCCACAAACTTGATGCCCGGTACCGCGATGCTGGCGATGAAAATGATCAGGGCAATGTCCCAGGCGCCGTGCTGCCAGAACTCCAGCACACCGCTCATGATGGTGCTGTCGGCGCCCGAGCCGAGCATCGAGGTGTTCATCACCGGCAGCAGATTGGCGGGAACATAAAACGCCAGCGCCGTCAGCATGTAGGCCCAGGTGCGGGTCAATGAACGGACCTTGCGCCGATGCAGGGGCGCGCCGCAACGCTCGCAGTCGTCGGGGTTGGTGCTGACATCGCAGGCCTGGCCGCAGCTGTGGCACAGGCACAGGTTCAGCTCGCTGGCGGTGGGTGGCTGGTTCATAACGTGTCCCAAAGGTCGCGAATATCACGCCCGGCAATGCGGATCAGCAACAGGCTGAGGGCGGCCAGGGCAAACAGGCCGGTACCGGGCAGTACATCCAGCATGCCCGCCAGCTTGAACACCGCCACCATCGCGCCCAGCAGGCAGACTTCGAGCATGCTCCAGGGCCGGAGTGCTTCCAGCCAGCGCATGCACACCTTGAACGCCGGCGAGCGCCTGCCCTTCATTGCAAAGCTCAACACCCAGATCAACAGCAGCAACTGGAAGACCGGCGCGATGATGATGGAAATGGCTGCCACTAGCGCAATGAATGTAATCGGGCCCTGGGCCAGCGCCACCACCGAGTCCCATAACGTGGCGCTGCTTTTCAGGCCTTGCAGGCTGATGCTCATCACCGGGTAGAAGTTGGCGAAAACCCATAGCACGGTAGCGGTCAGGGTCAAGGCCAGGCGTTGTTCCACCGACAGCCCGTTATAGCGCTGGAGCACGCCTGCGCAGCGGGTACAGAGGGTTTTCTGATGTTTGGCGAGCGTGACTTTTTCGTACACGCAATCGCAGTGTTCGCAGATGATCAATGGGCTGAGGGTCGCCACGAGTGCCACTCCAAGCGCTATAGGTTGCGCGTTGTAGACTTGCGCCAGAGTAGCTTAGCAGTGGGTCAGTTTGACAGCCGTGCGCTTGCGAGCACTTTCAGATCGGGTGCAGGGTCGAACATACTGTGCAGCAGAATGTACCTTTGAATTTGCAGGAACCCCCATGAATATTCAGCCCCCCGCGCTGATCCGTGAAACGTTCCCGGTCGGCCCGTTGCAGTGCAACTGCACGATCATCGGTGATCCAGTCACCAAGAAAGCCATCGTCGTCGACCCGGGTGGCAACCATGAGTTGATCCTGGCGCGGCTCGATGCTCTTGGTCTCAAAGTGGTCAGCATCATCCACACCCATGCCCATCTCGATCACTTCCTGGCCTCCGGGCAGTTGAAGGAAAAGACCGGCGCCACCTTGCACCTGCATAAGGAAGACCAGTTTTTGTGGGACAACCTGGAAATGCAGTGCCAGATGTTCCGCGTGCCCTACACCCCAGTGCCGCCGCCGGATCGCTGGCTGGAGGATGAAGAAGAGCTGGTTTGTGGGTGTGGTGTGGCGTTGCACACACCTGGACACACACCCGGTTCGATGAGTTTCTGGTTTGCCGATGCGAAGTTGCTGATTGCCGGCGACACCCTGTTTCGGCGTGGCGTGGGGCGTACGGATTTGTGGGGCGGTGATCAGGCGGCCATCGTGCGCTCGATCAAGCAACGGCTCTACACCCTGGATGAGGCGGCTGTTGTGGTGACGGGGCACGGTCCGGATACGCGCCTGGGGGATGAAATGCGTGAGAATCCATTTGTCCGGGCGTGAAGAAAAACGTGGGTGTTTTTTCGGATACCAAGTGGCGACTATCAGACGAAACTTATAGAAAAAATGACAATTACCGTTCAGGAAGTCTCTGCTAGGGTTTCACTGTGCACACTGGTGACCGGGCATGGAATTTTTACCGTTTGTCGTGTTCCAAGCTCGGCACAGGTCCATTGCCAATGTCCTCTGCATCACAGAATGCAAAAGTAGGAGCTTCCTTCATGTTCACTTCTCGTCGTCTGCTTGTTGTCGCTACTGCCGTAGCCCTGTTGTCCGGCTGCGCTTCACCTAATCCTTATGACGGCAGCCAGGGACAGGCGAATAATGGTTCAGAGGGCGGCATCAGCAAAACCGCCAAGTACGGTGGCCTGGGTGCCCTGGCCGGTGCATTGGCCGGTGCCGCCATCGACCACAACAACCGCGGCAAAGGTGCGCTGATCGGCGCTGCCGTCGCCGGTATCGGTGGTGCGGGCTACGGCTACTACGCCGACCAGCAGGAAAAGAAACTGCGCGCCAGCATGGCTAACACCGGGGTTGAGGTGCAGCGCCAGGGCGATCAGATCAAGCTGATCA
Organism: Pseudomonas sp. K2I15; assembly: GCF_002204795.1. GTDB lineage: Bacteria > Pseudomonadota > Gammaproteobacteria > Pseudomonadales > Pseudomonadaceae > Aquipseudomonas. The sequence goes on along the minus strand of NZ_NIXO01000014.1, from coordinate 25,217 downwards.
TGCCGGGTAACATCACCTTCGCCACCAACTCGGACGCGATCTCCAGCAGCTTCTACACGCCGCTGAACAACCTGGCGAACTCCCTCAAGCAGTTCAACCAGAACACCATCCAGATCGTGGGCTACACCGACAGCACCGGTACCCGCCAGCTCAACATGGACCTGTCCCAGCGTCGTGCACAAAGCGTGGCTAACTACCTGACGTCCCAAGGTGTCAGCCCGACCAACCTGACCGCTCGCGGTGCCGGCCCGGATAACCCGATTGCCAGCAACGCCGACGTCAATGGCCGTGCCCAGAACCGTCGCGTAGAGGTCAACCTGGGCCCGATTCCTGGCCAGCAATACGGCCAGCCAGCCGCCCAGCAACAACAAGCGCCGCAACAGAACAACCAGTTCCAGGGCAACCCGTACCAGCAGTACCAGTAACCCGTAGCCAATAAAAAGGGCGCCGTGCAGTCAATGCACGGCGCCCTTTTTTGTGGCTGCTGATTACATCAGTCGATGTATTCGAACAGCTTCACAATCTTCTGTACGCCCGATACGCCCTGTACCAGGTTGGCAGCGCGTGTGGCTTCTGCCTGGGTCAGCAGGCCCATCATGTAGACGATGCCGTTATCGGTGACGATCTTGATCCGTGAGCCCGGGATCGCGTTGTCGGTCAGCATCTGCGTCTTGATCTTGGTGGTCAGCAGGGCATCGTTGCTGATTGCCAGCAGCGTGATCGGGTCCATCACCTGCAATTCGTTGTGGACCTTCTTGACCCGTTGAACGGTGGCGGCGGCTTGTTCAGCCTGGGCCTTCAGGTCGGCGCGCGGGGTTTGCCCGGTAAGCAGTACCACACCGTTGAAGCTGACGACCACGATGCGCGAAGCACCGTTGCCCAAGTCCGGAGCGGCCTTGGAAACGTTGACGGAAACCTTGGTTTCAATCAGCGAATCATCGATTTTGCTGCCGAAAGTACGGGTGCCTTTATCGTCCTGGATGGGCGTGTCACGGCTGGCTTCGATTACCGAGCTGCAGCCGCTGATGCCTAGGCACAGCGTGATTGCCAATAGGCTAAGGCGTTTAACGGTCATTCTTCACTCCCGAACAGTTGGCTGTCGATCAGATCGCACAGGCAGTGGATCGCCAGCAGGTGGACTTCCTGAATACGTGCGGTGACATTGGCCGGGACGCGAATTTCCACGTCTTCGGGCAGCAGCAGCGAGGCCATGCCGCCGCCGTCGCGTCCGGTCAATGCTACGACAATCATTTCACGATCATGTGCGGCCTGGATCGCTTGAATAATGTTCGCCGAGTTACCGCTGGTGGAGATCGCCAGCAGTACGTCGCCCGGCTGGCCAAGGGCGCGAATCTGTTTGGAGAAGATTTCGTTGTAGCTGTAGTCGTTGGCGATCGAGGTGATCGTCGAGGTGTCGGTGGTCAGGGCGATGGCCGGCAGGCTCGGGCGCTCACGCTCGAAGCGGTTGAGCAGCTCGGAGGAAAAATGCTGCGCATCACCGGCCGAACCGCCGTTGCCGCACGAAAGCATTTTGCCTTCGTTGAGCAAGGCGTTGACCATGACCTGACTGGCTTGCTCGATGTGCGGTGCAAGTACTTCCATCGCCTGTTGCTTGGTATCGATGCTGGCCTGGAAAAGCTGGCGAATTCGGGATTGCATGTCCATCTGTGTGACCTTAAGTAGCGCGGCTGTTTGGCACAGGAATGTGCAGCCCGCAAAGCAAAGAGCAAAAGTGTGCGGTGTAGATGTCCGGCGAATCAGCTGTCAAAGGCATCTTGCAGCCAGTTCAGATCGGCTGTGCCCCGGGGGGTGCTTTCTATGGCAACCACATCGAAACGGCAGGGGTGATCGGCCCAGCGATGCTCCTTGAGCAGGAAAAACTGCGCGGCGAGTATCAGCTTCTGGCGCTTGCGCCTGTCGATACTGGCGAGCGCGCCACCCCATTGTGCGTGTTTTCTGTAGCGGACTTCGACAAATACTACTGTATCGCCGTCAAGCATGACCAGATCAAGCTCGCCGCGCTTGCACAACCAGTTCTGCGCCAGGAGGCACAGACCCTGTTGTTGCAAGTATTGGAGAGCTTGAAGTTCGGCGTCCTTGCCGCTTTGTGCGCTTGACCGCTCGGGCATCAGCGCGGGGTATCAGGCAGGCGCTGGATCTCGCCGCTGACGAACTTCGCCCACGGCATCTGGCGGTCAACGCGTTGGTTGGCACTGATGCCCAGGCTACCGGAGAGGCCGTCAACGCGGGTATCCGGCAGTGCCTTGAGTTGCCCCAGGCGCGGCGCCAGGCGGTAGGCATCAACACCCATCGCGTACAGGCGGCCGAGGCTACCGTTGGCTTGTGGCCATTGGGCGGCGACCTGGTTGCGCAGCGGGTCGGTGGTGTTCAGGAGCCAAGGGGTTTCGCAGAACATGACGTTGGTCATGTCCAGGTACTGGTTCTTGTCGCCACTGGCGCTGAACACGTGGGACGTCGCATACACCGGCACATCACCGGCGTACTGGAAGTTCAGGGTCGGCTTGATCTGCTGGGCCAATTGCGGGGTCACGGCCAGGAAGATGAACTCGATGTCCTGGCGGCGCGAAGGCTGTGCGGAAACATCCGAACCTACCGTGCTTTGCAAGCTCTTGGCGCGGCCTTCGCTTTTGCGCAACTGGAACAGGTCGGCAATCTGCTGGGCCAGGGCTACCGGCTGGTCAACGTACTCGACACCCACCACGGTGCCGCCATTGGCTTCCCAATCCTGACGGAAGGCTTTGTAGACACGCTCGCCCCATTCGCCTTTCGGCACCATGGCTGCGGCGCGGTGCAGGCCGTCGGCGCGGGCGCGACGGGACACTTCGCGAGCTTCGTCTTCAGCAGCCAGGCCGAACTGGAACAGTTGCGCCGGGTTCTGGTCGGCTTCGCTGTAGTTCAGGGCCAGGGTGGTAATAGGCAGTTGCGGGCGTGCGCTGAGTTGCTTGACCAGCGGTTTCTCCAGCGGGCCGACCACCAGTTGCACGCCAGCGGCCTGGGCCTTGGCGTAGAAGTCGTCGATGGAGGTCAGGCGCGAGCTGTCGTAGAACTCGATCACCGGCGGCTTCTGCCCGGCTTGTTCAGCCTGGTAGTGCGCGGCCATGAAGCCTTCACGCAGCGCTTTGGCGACGCCGGCCAGCGGGCCTTCCTGCGGCAGCAGCAGGGCGATCTTGTTCAGAGGCTGGCTGGCCAGTTGCTTGAGCTTGGTCAGCGGCTGCGGCAGTTGCGAGGCGGCGGGGTGGCCCGGGTTCTGTGCGCGCCAAGTGTCGATGGCGGCCTGTTGTTGCTCCAGGGTGCCGGCGCTCTTGACTGCCTGGGCCAGGCTGATCCAGCCGTCCAGCGTCGGGTTGCCGCTGGCTTGCAGCTGTTCGGCAGGCAGGGCGGCAATCAATACCCAGATCGCTTCATGGTTGCTGTTGTAAGCGTCACCACTGAGCAGCGGGGCCATGGCGACACGCTCACGAGCGGCGGCCAGGGTCTGGCCGTCCGCCTCATAAGCACGGGCATGCACGGTGCCGGTACGGATCTGCTGTTCAGGCGGCAGCTCCTTCAGGCTTTGCAGGCTCGGGTGGTTCAAGGCGGTTAATGCTGCCTTGGGCTGGTTGCGCGCCATCGCCAGTTCAGCCGACAGGGTGCTGGCGAACACCTGCGCCGCCGGCTTCAGTACATCCAGTGGCACTTGCGCAAGGATCTGCGCCGAGCGGGCCGGGTTGTTTTGGTGGAACGCCAGGTCCGCCGCACTCAAGCGCAACAGCGCGGCTTTTTCCGGAGTCTTGGCCGAAGTCGCCTGTTCGAGCAGTTGCTCGATGCTGGCATCCGGGGTCCGGGGGAGGTCGCCAAGGCTGGACGAGGGCGAGCTGGCGCAAGCCGCCAACAGGGCAGCGAGGCAGAGGGCAGAGAACAGCCGCAGGCAAGCGATCATGTAAGTGTTCCTGATACCGATCAAATTAGCGTGGAATTGTACCCAAGCACTGGCCGGGGCGCGATGTTACTGGCGTGAAACCGTCTATTTAGGTCGTGTAAATGTTGCAAGAGCCTGCAGATGGCTGAAATGGAGCCTGCCCGGAGGGCATATTTTCCAGGCGTCTACGCGCTACAATATGGCTTTTGCCAATCATCGAGGTGTGCGCTTTGACTGCTCCAGGTCCTTTGAATTCCACTGCAGGCTCGCTTTTTGTCGTGGCGACGCCCATTGGCAACCTGGACGACATCAGTGCGCGGGCGCTGAAAGTGTTGCGCGACGTAAAATTGATCGCCGCCGAAGACACGCGGCACTCCCAGCGGTTGATGCAGCATTTTGGCATTCCGACTCCCCTGGCAGCGTGCCACGAACATAACGAGCGCGAAGAAGGCAGTCGTTTCATCACCCGTTTGTTGGCGGGCGATGATGTGGCGTTGATCTCGGATGCGGGTACGCCGCTGATTTCCGACCCCGGCTACCATTTGGTTCGCCAGGCGCGGGCCGCAGGTATCAATGTAGTGCCTGTTCCGGGAGCGTGCGCGCTGATTGCTGCATTGTCGGCTGCCGGCTTGCCCTCGGACCGCTTTATCTTTGAGGGCTTCCTGCCGGCCAAGGCTGTCGGGCGCCGGGCGCGCCTGGAGCTGGTGAAGGAAGAACCACGCACGCTGATCTTTTACGAAGCCCCGCACCGCATCCTTGAGTGCCTGCAAGACATGGAGCTGGTGTTCGGCGGCGACCGCCTGGCGCTGCTGGCGCGCGAAATCACCAAGACCTTCGAAACCCTCAAGGGCCTGCCGTTGCAAGAGTTGCGTGCGTTTGTCGAAGGTGACAGCAATCAGCAGCGCGGCGAGTGCGTGGTGCTGGTAGCCGGCTGGTCGGCGCCGGAAAGTGAAGATGCTGTAGGCACTGAAGCAATGCGTATTCTTGATCTGCTGCTCAAGGAAATGCCCTTGAAGCGCGCCGCTGCCCTGGCGGCGGAAATTACCGGCCTGCGCAAGAACGTGCTGTACCAAGTGGCGCTGGATAAACAAAAAGGCGAATAGTTCCAGGTTCTAACCTGCACTCCGTCTGAACATGATGGCATTAGTGTCTTTTAATACTTGTTCTAACGCCGCCGTGCCGTTAACCTGCGCGGCGGAGAGTCGATTGGACAGTCGCTGCCTTCTATGAAAATTAGAGGGGGGAGGAAAGTCCGGGCTCCATAGGGCGAAGTGCCAGGTAATGCCTGGGAGGCGTGAGCCTACGGAAAGTGCCACAGAAAATAACCGCCTAAGTACTTCGGTACCGGTAAGGGTGAAAAGGTGCGGTAAGAGCGCACCGCACGACTGGCAACAGTTCGTGGCTAGGTAAACCCCACTTGGAGCAAGACCAAATAGGGTCCCAAGGCGTGGCCCGCGCTGGGACCGGGTAGGTTGCTAAAGATGTCCAGTGATGGCCATCGTAGACGAATGACTGTTCAAGACAGAACCCGGCTTACAGATCGACTCTCCACCTTTTTTCCTTCTGTCCGAATCTCGGACAGGATCAGGTAGTAACGCGAGAATCCCTCCCTGCTGAATCATTGGCAGATGCGTCTTCGTAATACCGAAAAAATCTTACTCTTAATAAATTACTTTAACTTTAAGCCCTAGCTCTTTGAGCTATTTGGCGTTGTTGAGTCAAAATCGCCGTCGAACTCTCGTTTCTCCTCCCTTTACTCTCCTAAATCTCCGTTCTGTAAGGCTTTTCCTTGAATCCGCGCCTTGACGGTGTGGTGGGCGCATTCCTATAGTGTGCGCAAGTGGCGGAAAGTGGCACAAAGTGGGTTTTTTGAACGTAAAACGCTAAAATTTGGAGAAACGCATCTGTGTTTCGCGGAGCTAACGCTATCAGTCTCGATGCAAAAGGCCGTCTCGCCATGCCGAGCCGGTATCGTGACGAGCTCATTTCGCGAAGTTCCGGACAGTTAATCATCACCATTGATGCCGTTGACCCTTGCTTATGTGTTTACCCACTCGACGAGTGGGAACTGATTGAAACCAAGTTGCGTGCACTGCCTTCTCTGCGTGAAGAGAACCGCCGCCTGCAACGTTTGCTGATTGGTAATGCCGTCGACCTCGAACTCGATGGCAGTGGTCGTTTCCTGGTTCCGCCGCGTCTGCGCGAATACGCCAAGCTCGACAAGCGCGCAATGCTGGTAGGCCAACTGAACAAGTTCCAATTGTGGGACGAAGATGCCTGGGATGCTGTTTCTGCAGCTGACCTGGCTGCTATTCAACAACCGGGCGCCATGCCTGATGAACTGCGTGATTTGATCCTGTGACTATTGATAGCGGCTTTAACCACATCACCGTACTGCTTGACGAAGCCGTTGAGGCTCTCGCCGTACGCGCGGATGGCTGCTATCTGGATGGCACCTTCGGCAGGGGTGGGCACAGTCGGCTGATACTCAGCCAGCTGGGTTCGGACGGTAAGCTCCTCGGGTTCGACAAAGACCCTCAAGCGATTGCCACCGGGCAAGCGCTAGCGGCCGAAGACGGCCGCTTTGTCGTTGTGCAGCGCAGCTTTGCCGAGCTCGGCGCAGAAGTCGCCGAACGTGGCATGGCAGGCAAGGTGGCCGGGGTTCTGCTGGACCTGGGTGTGTCTTCGCCGCAGCTGGACGACCCTGAGCGCGGCTTCAGTTTCATGAACGACGGCCCGCTGGACATGCGCATGGACCCCAGCCGTGGCGTCAGTGCCGCGCAGTTCATCGCCACCGCGCCCCACGAAGAAATCACCCGTGTGTTCAAGGAATACGGCGAAGAGCGCTTCGCTGGCCGCATGGCACGTGCCGTGGTCGAACGCCGGGAAATCCAGCCGTTCGAACGCACCGCCGACCTGGCTGAAGTGCTGAAAGTCGCCAACCCCGCGTGGGAAAAGGGCAAAAACCCGGCGACCCGTGCATTCCAGGGCCTGCGCATTCACGTCAACAACGAATTGGGCGATCTGGAAGCCGGCCTCGAAGCCGCTTTGGAAGCGCTGGAAGTGGGCGGTCGCCTGGTGGTGATCAGCTTCCACTCCCTGGAAGACCGCATCGTCAAATTGTTCATGCGTCGTCTGGTCAAGGGCGAATCCGACAACCTGCCGCGCAACCTGCCGGTACGTTACGAAGCCTTTGTGCCGAAAATCAAAATCCATGGCAAAGCGCAGTTCGCTTCCGAAGCCGAACTCAAGGCCAACCCACGTGCCCGTAGCGCTGTGATGCGTGTTGCGGAGAAGTTGCGGTGAGCAAGCTTTTCGCCAAGCCCCTCCCGGGCGGCAGCTTCTTTATGTTGCTGTTGTTTATTGGCGTGCTGGTGTCCGCGATTGCGGTGTCCTACAGCGCCCACTACAACCGTCAACTGCTCAACACCCTGTACGGGGAATTGAGCGTGCGCGACAAGGCGCAGGCAGAGTGGGGCCGGTTGATCCTCGAGCAAAGCACCTGGACTGCCCACAGCCGCATCGAAGTGCTGGCTACTGAACAGCTGAAGATGCACATCCCGGGCGCTGCAGAAGTTCGCATGGTGGCGCCATGATGAAACTTGAGGGCGCACTCTACCCATGGCGTTTCCGTGTCGTGCTGGGGTTGCTGGCACTGATGGTGGGCGCGATTGCCTGGCGGATTATCGACCTGCAAGTGGTGGACCGTGATTTCCTGATCGGCGAGGGCAATGCCCGCAGCCTGCGTCACATACCTATTCCTGCGCACCGCGGTCTGATCACTGACCGTAACGGCGAGCCTCTGGCCGTCAGTACGCCGGTGACCACCCTGTGGGCCAACGCCAAAGAAATGCAGACCGCCAAGGACAAATGGCCGGAGCTGGCTGCCGCCCTGGGCCAGGACCCAAAAGCCCTGAGCGAGCGCCTCGAAGCCCAGGCCAATAAAGAATTTATCTACCTGGTTCGCGGGCTTACCCCGGAACAAGGCCAGCAAGTGCTCGACCTTAAAGTCCCCGGTGTCTACGGCATCGAGGAATTTCGGCGTTTCTACCCGGCCGGCGAAACCACTGCCCATATGGTGGGTTTCACCGACATTGATGATCACGGTCGTGAAGGCGTGGAACTCGCCTACGACGAATGGCTGGCCGGGGTTCCCGGCAAACGACAGGTCATCAAGGATCGGCGCGGCAGACTGATCAAAGATGTCCAGGTCACCAAAAACGCCAAGGCCGGTAAGCCCTTGGCGTTGTCGATTGACCTGCGCCTGCAATATCTGGCCAACCGTGAGCTGCGTAACGCCATCATCGAGAACGGCGCGAAAGCCGGCAGCCTGGTGATTATGGACGTGAAGACCGGCGAGATTCTCGCCATGGTCAACCAGCCGACCTACAACCCTAACAACCGTCGCAACCTGCAACCGGCGATGATGCGCAACCGCGCCATGATCGATGTGTTCGAGCCGGGTTCGACCATGAAAGCCATCTCCATGAGTGCCGCCCTCGAAACCGGGCGCTGGAAACCAGCCGACAAGGTCGAGGTTTACCCGGGCACCCTGCAGTTGGGCAAATACACCATTCGTGACGTATCGCGCACCGAAGGTCCGGTGCTGGATTTGACAGGTATCCTGATCAACTCCAGTAACGTGGGCATGAGTAAAGTCGCCTTCGATATCGGCGGCGAAGCGATCTACCACCTCGCGCAAAAAGTCGGCCTGGGGCAACCCACCGGCCTCGACTTCCCGGGCGAGCGTGTGGGCAACCTACCGAACTACCGCGACTGGAAAAAGGCCGAGACTGCAACACTGTCCTACGGCTATGGCCTGTCGGTGACCGCCATCCAGCTGGCCCACGCCTTCTCGGTACTGGCCAACAACGGCCGCATGGTACCGCTGAGCCTGATCCACCTGGACGAGGCTCCGCCTGCGACCCAGGTGATCCCGGAAAACGTCGCCAAGACCATGCAAGGCATGCTGCAACAAGTGATCGAAGCACCGCGCGGCGTATTCCGTGCCCAGGTGCCGGCGTATCACGTGGCGGGCAAGTCCGGTACCGCGCGTAAAACCGCCGTGGGCACCAAGGGCTACGCCGAAAACTCCTACCGCTCGCTGTTCGCAGGCTTCGGCCCGATGAGCGATCCGCGTTACGCCATCGTCGTGGTTATCGATGAGCCGAGCAAAGCCGGCTACTTCGGTGGCCTGGTATCGGCGCCGGTGTTCAGCAAGGTGATGTCCGGGACGTTGCGCCTGATGAACATCACGCCGGACAACCTGCCCGCTACCCAACAAGCGAACGCCGGACCGCCGGCCGCTGCTGTAAAAGCCAATGGAGGGCGCGGCTGATGTCTCTTAGCCTGAATAAGATTTTTGCCCACGCTGGCCGCGATTTGCTGATTCGCGAGTTGACCCTGGACAGCCGTAACGTGCGTGCCGGTGACCTGTTCCTGGCAGTGCCGGGTGGCAAGTTCGACGGGCGTGACCATATCGCCGACGCGCTGAAGCGCGGCGCCGCGGCAGTGGCTTATGAAGTGGAAGGTGCCACCGTGCTGCCGATCACCGACGTGCCATTGATTCCGGTCAAGGGCCTGGCGGCGCAGCTGTCGGACATCGCCGGGCGCTTTTATGGCGACCCGAGCCGCAACCTGAACCTGGTGGGCGTGACCGGCACCAACGGCAAGACCAGCGTGACCCAATTGGTCGCGCAGGCGCTTGACCTGCTGGGCCAGCATTGCGGCATCGTCGGCACCCTGGGCACCGGTTTCTACGGCGCACTGCAAAGCGGCCTGCACACCACGCCTAACCCGATTGCCGTGCAGGCGACCCTGGCCGACCTGAAAAAGGCCGGTGCCAAGGCGGTTGCCATGGAAGTCTCCTCACACGGTCTGGACCAGGGCCGCGTGACTGCCCTGGCGTTCGACGTGGCGGTGATGACCAACCTGTCCCGCGATCACCTGGATTACCACGGCACCATGGAGGCGTACGCCGCCACCAAGGCCCGGCTGTTTGCCTGGAATGACCTGAAGTGCCGCGTGGTCAACCTGGACGATGAATTCGGTCGCCAGTTGGCCGCCGCCAAAGGTGATGGCCGCCTGATCAGCTATAGCCTGGAAGATTCCAGCGCCTATCTGTATTGCCGTGAAGCCACGTTTGATGACGAAGGCGTGCGCGCCACCTTGGTAACGCCGCAGGGCGAGCACCATTTGCGCAGCACCTTGCTCGGGCGTTTCAACCTGAGCAACGTATTGGCTGCCGTGGGCGCCTTGCTCGGCCTGGATTACGCCCTCGACGAAATCCTGCGCGTGCTGCCGAAGCTCGAAGGCCCTGCCGGCCGCATGCAGCGTCTCGGCGGCGGCACCCAGCCGCTGGTGGTGGTCGACTACGCCCACACGCCAGACGCCCTGGAAAAAATCCTGCAGGCCCTGCGTCCCCACGCCAAGGGCAAGTTGCTGTGCCTGTTCGGCTGTGGCGGTGACCGCGATCGCGGCAAGCGTCCGTTGATGGCTGAAATCGTCGAGCGCCTGGCCGATGGTGTGCTCGTCACCGACGACAACCCGCGCAGCGAAGACCCAAGCCAGATTTTCGACGACATCCGTGTCGGCTTTAAAGACGTGTCCAAGGTCACTTTCGTTGCCGGTCGCGGTACAGCCATCGCCCAATTGATCGCCAGCGCCAGCGCTGACGACGTGGTGGTGCTGGCCGGTAAAGGCCACGAGGACTACCAGGAAATCAACGGCGAACGCCACGCCTTCTCCGATCTGGTCGAGGCCGATCACGCCCTGACCGCGTGGGAGGTGGCCCATGCTTAAGGCGCTCAAGTTCAGCGAACTTGCTCAAGCTTTGTCAGCCCGCGTTTTGTCGGCCGATTGCAGCTTTGACGGTGTGAGCATCGACAGCCGGACGATCAAGCCTGGGCAACTGTTTGTTGCCTTGGCCGGCCCGAGTTTTGATGGCCATAACTACCTGAATGACGTGGCCGCCAAAGGCGCTGCAGGTGCTTTGGTGCAGCGCGAAGTCGCTGACTCGACGCTGCCGCAGTTGCTGGTAGCCGACACCCGCCTGGCCCTCGGCCAACTGGGTGCGCTGAACCGTGCTGCCTTCATCAAGCCCGTTGCGGCGATCACTGGTTCCAGCGGTAAAACCACCGTTAAAGAATTGCTGGCCGGCATTCTGCGCACGCGCGGCCCGGTGCTGGCGACTCGCGGTAACCTGAACAATGACTTCGGCGCTCCGCTGACCCTGCTCGAACTGGCCCCGGAACACACCGCGGCCGTGATCGAGTTGGGGGCTTCGCGCATCGGCGAAATCGCTTACACCGTGGCGATGACCAAGCCTCACGTCGCGGTGATCAACAACGCCGGTACCGCCCACGTTGGCGAGTTTGGCGGCCCTGAAAAGATCGTCCAAGCCAAGGGTGAAATCCTCGAAGGCCTCGACGCATCCGGCACTGCGGTGCTGAACCTCGACGACAAAGCTTTTGAAACCTGGCGTGTACGTGCCGCCGGTCGCAAGGTTTTGAGCTTCGCGGTGCACAACGCCGCGGCCGATTTCCATGCCTCGAATATTACGGTCGACGCTCGTGGCTGCCCGGCCTTCACCCTGCACACCCCGCAAGGTGATGAGCACGTACAGCTAAACCTGCTGGGCAATCACAACGTCGCCAACGCCCTGGCCGCCGCCGCTGCCGCCCATGTGTTGGGCGTGTCGTTGTTTGGCATCGCCACCGGCCTTGGCGCGGTGCAACCGGTCAAGGGCCGCACCGTCGCGCAACTGGCCAGCAACGGCATGCGCGTGATTGATGACACCTACAACGCCAACCAATCGTCGATCTGTGCCGCCATCGACCTGCTGACCCGTTTCGACGGTCGCACGGTGCTGGTGCTGGGGGATATCGCCGAATTGGGCGAGTGGGCCGAACAGTCTCACCGTGAAGTCGGCGTGTATGCCGCTGGCAAGGTTGATGCTCTATACGCCGTTGGCCCGAACATGCTTCACGCCGTGGACACCTTCGGGCCGGGCGCCAGGCATTTCACCAGCCAGGCCGAACTGATCCAGGCGCTGAGCGCGGCTGAACAAGACAAACACACCACTATTTTGATCAAGGGATCGCGCAGCGCGGTGATGGAAAACGTCGTCGCGGCCTTGTGTGGCTCAAGTACGGAGAAACATTAATGCTGCTGCTGCTGGCTGAGTATATGCAACAGTTCCACAAAGGCTTCGCGGTCTTTCAGTACCTGACCCTGCGCGGGATTCTGGGTGTGCTGACCGCGCTGTCGTTGTCGCTGTTCCTCGGGCCATGGATGATCCGTACCCTGCAAAACCTGCAGATCGGCCAGTCCGTGCGCAACGACGGCCCGCAGTCGCACCTGTCCAAGTCCGGCACTCCGACCATGGGCGGTGCGCTGATCCTGTCGTCCATCGGCATCAGTACGCTGCTGTGGGCTGACCTGCATAACCGCTATGTCTGGACCGTGCTGCTGGTAACCCTGCTGTTCGGTGCCATCGGCTGGGTGGATGACTACCGCAAGGTGATCGAGAAGAACTCCAAGGGGCTGCCAAGCCGCTGGAAGTATTTCTGGCAGTCGGTGTTCGGCCTGGCGGCGGCAATCTTCCTTTATACGACTGCGCCAAGCGCGGTCGAGACCACCCTGATCATCCCGATGCTCAAGGACGCCAGCATCCCGCTGGGTGTTGGCTTCGTGGTACTCACCTACTTCGTGATCGTCGGCTCCAGCAACGCGGTCAACCTGACCGACGGCCTCGACGGCCTGGCGATCATGCCGACGGTGATGGTGGGCGGCGCGCTCGGCATCTTCTGCTACTTGTCGGGTAACGTGAAATTCGCTGAATACCTGTTGATCCCGTATGTACCGGGCGCAGGCGAACTGATTGTGTTCTGCGGCGCGTTGATCGGTGCCGGCCTGGGCTTCCTGTGGTTCAACACCTACCCGGCACAAGTCTTCATGGGCGACGTCGGCGCACTGGCGCTGGGCGCGGCCCTTGGCACCATTGCGGTGATCGTCCGTCAGGAAATCGTCCTGTTCATCATGGGTGGTGTGTTCGTGATGGAAACCCTGTCGGTGGTGATCCAGGTTGCCTCCTTCAAATTGACCGGGCGCCGCGTGTTTCGCATGGCGCCGATTCACCACCACTTTGAACTCAAGGGCTGGCCGGAGCCGCGAGTGATTGTCCGTTTCTGGATTATCACCGTGATTCTGGTGCTGGTCGGCCTTGCCACCCTGAAACTGAGGTAGAAACGAGTGTCCCTGATCGCTTCAGACCACTTCCGCATCGTTGTCGGCCTCGGCAAGAGCGGCATGTCCCTGGTTCGCTTCCTGGCGAACCGGGGCACGTCGTTTGCTGTGGCCGATACGCGGGAAAATCCACCGGAGCTGGTCACGCTGCGCCGTGACTACCCGCATGTGGAAGTGCGTTGTGGCGAGCTGGATGTCGAGTTTCTGTGCCGTGCCGACGAGCTCTACGTGAGCCCCGGCCTGGCGCTGGCGACCCCGGCCCTGCAAGCGGCTGCGGCCCGTGGCGTGAAATTGTCCGGCGACATCGAGCTGTTCGCGCGTAACGCGAAGGCGCCGATCGTGGCCATCAGCGGTTCCAACGCAAAAAGCACCGTGACCACCCTGGTGGGCGAAATGGCAACTGCGGCCGGCAAGCGCGTGGCAGTGGGCGGCAACCTCGGTACTCCGGCGCTGGACCTGCTCAGCGACGACGTCGAGCTGTACGTGATGGAGCTGTCGAGCTTCCAGCTGGAAACCACCGACCAGCTCAACGCTGAAGTGGCCACCGTGCTGAACGTCAGCGAAGACCACATGGACCGCTACAGCGGCCTGCCGGCGTATCACCTGGCCAAGCACCGGATCTTCCGTGGCGCGCGGCAAGTGGTGGTGAACCGTCAGGATGCCCTGAGCCGTCCACTGATCGGCGAAGGTTTGCCGTGCTGGACCTTTGGCCTGAACAAGCCTGACTTCAAGGCCTTCGGTCTTCGGGAAGAGAACGGCGAGAAATACCTGGCCTTCGAATTCCAGAACCTGATGCCGGTGCGCGAGCTGAAAATGCGTGGTGCCCACAACCAGGCCAATGCCCTGGCGGCGCTGGCCCTCGGGCACGCGGTTGGCTTGCCGTTCGACGCCATGCTGTCGGCCCTGCGCACCTTCGCCGGGCTTGAGCATCGCTGCCAGTGGGTTCGCGAGCTGGATGGCGTCGGCTACTACAACGATTCCAAGGCCACCAACGTCGGTGCGGCACTCGCTGCCATCGAAGGTTTGGGTGCTGATATTCAAGGCAAGGTCGTGCTGATCGCCGGTGGCGACGGCAAGGGCGCCGACTTCAAGGACCTTAAAGGGCCGGTCGCGGCCAACTGCCGCGCCGTGGTGTTGATGGGCCGTGATTCCGGCTTGATCGCCGATGCCCTGGGCGACGCCGTACCGCAGGTGCGCGCGCAATCTCTGGACGACGCCATCGCCCAATCCAAAGCCCTGGCCCAGCCGGGTGATGTGGTGCTGCTGTCGCCTGCCTGCGCCAGTTTCGACATGTTCAAGAACTACGAAGAGCGCGGCAAGCTGTTCGCCCGCGCCGTGGAGGCCTTGGCATGAGTATCAATTTTCGGAACATCATCAAGCCGTACCCGTCGCCGATCATTACCGGGCGCGGTATCGACCTGGATTTCCCGATGCTCGCCGGTTGCCTCGCGCTGTTGGGCCTGGGCCTGGTGATGATCACCTCGGCGTCCTCGGAAGTGGCCGCCGTGCAGTCGGGCAACACCCTTTACATGATGATCCGCCACCTGGTGTACCTGGTGATTGGCCTGGGTGCGTGCATCGTCACCATGATGATCCCGATCGCCACCTGGCAGCGCCTGGGCTGGCTGATGCTGGTGGGTGCTTTCGGCCTGCTGATCATGGTGATCCTGCCCGGCATCGGCCGTGAGGTGAACGGTTCGATGCGCTGGATCGGCTTCGGCGCGTTCAACGTGCAGCCGTCGGAAATCGCCAAAGTGTTCGTGGTGATCTACCTCGCCGGTTACCTGGTGCGGCGCCAGAAAGAAGTGCGTGAAAGCTGGATGGGCTTCTTCAAGCCGTTCATCGTGTTGCTGCCCATGGCCGGCCTGTTGCTGATGGAGCCGGACTTCGGTGCCACTGTCGTAATGATGGGGGCCGCCGCGGCGATGCTGTTCCTCGGTGGCGTGGGCCTGTTCCGCTTCACCTTGATGGTGGTGTTGGCGGTGGCAGCGGTGACGATTCTGGTGCAGGCGCAACCCTACCGGATGGCCCGCCTGATTACCTTTACCGACCCGTGGTCCGATCAGTTCGGTTCCGGTTACCAGTTGACCCAGGCGCTGATCGCCTTCGGTCGCGGCGAATGGCTGGGTGTGGGCCTGGGCAACAGTGTGCAGAAGCAGTTCTACCTGCCGGAAGCCCACACCGACTTCGTGTTCTCGGTACTCGCCGAAGAACTGGGCGTGGTCGGTTCGCTGTGCACCGTCGCGCTGTTCGTATTCGTCTGCGTGCGGGCGATGTACATCGGCTTGTGGGCCGAGAAAGCCAAACAGTTCTTTGCGGCCTACGTCGCGTACGGCCTGGCGTTCCTGTGGATCGGCCAGTTCCTGATCAACATCGGGGTGAACGTCGGTCTGCTGCCGACCAAGGGCCTGACCTTGCCGTTCCTCAGTTACGGCGGCAGTTCGTTGGTGATTTGCTGCGTCTGTCTCGGGTTATTGCTGCGCATCGAGTGGGAGAGTCGAACCCACCTGGGCAGCGAAGAGATGGAGTTCAGCGAAAGCGACTTCGCCGAGGAGCCGAACCATGGGCGCTAACGTGCTGATCATGGCGGGCGGCACCGGTGGCCATGTGTTCCCGGCGCTGGCCTGCGCCCGCGAGTTCCAGAACCGCGGCTACACCGTGCATTGGCTCGGCACGCCCCGTGGCATCGAAAATGATTTGGTACCGAATGCCGGCTTGCCGCTGCATTTGATCAACGTCACCGGCTTGCGTGGCAAGGGCAAATTGTCCCTGCTCAAGGCGCCGTTCGTGTTGCTCAAGGCGGTGTGGCAAGCGCGCAAGGTGATCCGCGAAGTGAAGCCGGTCTGCGTGCTCGGCTTTGGTGGTTACGTAACCGGCCCTGGTGGTGTCGCGGCAAAACTTGCCGGCGTGCCGGTGATCGTCCACGAGCAGAACGCCGTGGCCGGCACCGCAAACCGCCTGTTGGTGCCATTGGCTGCCCGGGTGTGCGAGGCCTTCCCGAAGACCTTCGGTGCAGCGGACAAGCTGCGCACCACTGGCAACCCGGTGCGTACCGAACTGTTCATGGACATCGCACGCCAGCCGTTGGCCGGTCGCAAGGCGCACCTGTTGATCCTGGGCGGAAGCCTGGGTGCCGAACCGTTGAACAAATTGCTGCCTGAAGCGGTGGCGCAACTCCCCGAGGAACTGCGCCCCGAGATCTTCCATCAGGCCGGCAAGAACCACGATGAAGTGACCGCCACGCGCTACCGCGATGCCGGTGTAGAGGCGAATGTGCAGCCCTTCATCAAAGACATGGCCCAAGCCTATGGCTGGGCCGACCTGGTGGTCTGTCGCGCAGGTGCGTTGACCGTCAGTGAACTGGCCGCCGCCGGTCTGCCGTCCTTGCTGGTGCCTTTGCCCCACGCGATCGACGATCACCAGACCCGCAACGCCGAATATTTGGCCGGGGAGGGCGCTGCCTTCCTGCTGCCGCAAAGAACGACTGGCGCCGCCGATTTGGCCGCACGCCTGACCGAGGTTTTGATGCAACCGGAACGACTGAACAGCATGGCGAGCACCGCAAGCCGCCTGGCCAAACCTGATGCAACCCGCACCGTGGTCGATATCTGCCTGGAGGTGGCCCATGGTTGAGAATCAGAAAGCCATGCCACAACCGGAAATGCGCCGCATCCGTCGCATCCACTTCGTGGGTATCGGCGGCGTGGGCATGTGCGGCATCGCCGAAGTGTTGCTGAACCTGGGTTACCAGGTGTCTGGCTCCGACCTGAAAATGTCGCCGGTCACCGAGCGCCTGGAATCGTTTGGCGCAAAAATCTTTATCGGCCACCGTGCCGAGAACGCTGCCGAAGCCGACGTGCTGGTGGTCTCCAGTGCCGTGAACACTTCCAACCCGGAAGTGGCCACCGCCCTTGAACGCCGCATTCCTGTCGTGCCGCGTGCCGAAATGCTGGCCGAACTGATGCGCTACCGCCACGGCATCGCCGTCGCCGGTACCCACGGCAAGACCACCACCACCAGCCTGATCGCCTCGGTGTTCGCGGCCGGTGGCCTGGACCCTACGTTTGTGATCGGTGGCCGCCTGAATGCAGCCGGCACCAATGCACAGCTCGGTACCAGCCGTTACCTGATCGCCGAAGCCGATGAAAGCGACGCCAGCTTCCTGCACCTGCAACCGCTGGTGGCTGTGGTGACCAACATCGACGCCGACCACATGGCGACCTACGACGGTGACTTCAACAAACTGAAGAAAACCTTCGTCGAATTCCTGCACAACCTGCCGTTCTACGGTTTGGCCGTGGTATGCCTGGACGACCCGGTGGTGCGCGAAATCCTGCCGCTGGTCAAGCGTCCGACCGTGACCTACGGCTTCAGCGAAGACTGCGACGTGCGCGCAATCAATGTGCGCCAGCAGGGCATGCAGACCTTTTTCACGGTGCTGCGCCCTGACCGCGAGCCGCTGGATGTCTCGGTGAACATGCCGGGCAACCACAACGTACTCAACTCCCTGGCGACCATCTGCATCGCCTCCGACGAAGGCGTCAGCGATGAAGCCATCGTGGAAGGCCTGTCGGGTTTTGCCGGTGTGGGCCGTCGCTTCCAGGTCTACGGCGAACTGCCGGTAGACGGCGGCAATGTGATGCTGGTGGACGACTACGGTCACCACCCGACCGAAGTCGCTGCGGTGATCAAGGCCGTACGCGGTGGCTGGCCGGAGCGCCGCCTGGTGATGGTGTACCAGCCGCACCGCTACAGCCGTACCCGCGACCTGTACGACGACTTCGTCAATGTACTGGCTGACGCCAACGTGTTGCTGCTGATGGAAGTCTATCCGGCCGGTGAAGAGCCGATCCCGGGTGCCGACAGCCGCAAGCTGTGCAACAGCATCCGTCAACGCGGCCAGTTGGACCCGATCTACATCGAGCGTGGTGTGGACCTTGCGCCCATCGTCAAGCCGCTGCTGCGTGCCGGCGACATCCTGCTGTGCCAGGGTGCTGGTGACATCGGCGGCCTCGCCCCTAAATTGCTGGCAAGCCCGCTCTTCGCCGCTGCTCAGGGGAAGTCGAAATGACCACTGACTACGGCTCGTTGTTCTCCACGATCCAACCTGCCGACTTCGGCCGGGTTGCGGTGCTGTTCGGTGGCAAGAGCGCTGAGCGTGAAGTGTCGCTGAAGTCCGGCAATGCCGTACTGGAAGCGCTGCAGAGCGCAGGCGTGAATGCGTTCGGCATCGACGTGGGCGATGACTTCCTGTCGCGTCTGCAGGCCGAGAAGATCGACCGCGCCTTCATCATTCTTCACGGCCGTGGCGGTGAAGACGGCAGCATGCAGGGCCTGCTGGAGTGCCTGGGCATTCCGTACACCGGCAGCGGCATCCTGGCGTCGGCGCTGGCCATGGACAAGTTGCGCACCAAACAGGTGTGGCACAGCCTGGGTATTCCGACCCCGCGTCACAGCGTGCTGTGCAGCGAAGACGATTGTATTTCTGCAGCCAAGGAACTGGGCCTGCCTTTGATCGTCAAACCAGCCCATGAAGGCTCCAGTATCGGCATGGCTAAAGTGAACTCAGCCGCCGAATTGATTGACGCATGGAAAGCGGCCAGTACCTACGATTCGCAAGTGTTGGTGGAACAGTGGATTCAAGGTCCCGAGTTCACCATCGCTACTCTGCGTGGCCAGGTATTACCGCCTATCGCATTGGGCACGCCCCACACCTTTTACGACTACGACGCCAAGTACGTGGCTTCCGATACCCAGTACCGGATCCCGTGCGGCCTCGATGCAACCAAGGAACAGGAACTGATGGACCTCACGGCGAAAGCCTGTGAGGCGCTGGGTATTGCCGGTTGGGCACGGGCAGACGTGATGCAGGATGACCAAGGGAATTTCTGGTTCCTTGAAGTCAACACCGCACCCGGGATGACCGACCACAGCCTGGTACCTATGGCCGCTCGTGCAGCCGGTTTGGATTTCCAGCAGTTGGTGCTGGCGATCCTGGCCGCAAGCATTGAGCCTCGAGGCTAAGACCATGAACGGCGCATCGCTTCGTCATCAGCCACCCGCTCCCGGCCGCAAGCCGGTACCGCGTGGTGCCAGCCGGATGGTGGCTAAAGAGCCGATGTCGGCGCGCATGCCGAAAGCCAATTTTGGTTTTCTCAAGGCGCTGTTCTGGCCGGTGATTCTGGTGGTGTTGGGTTTTGGTACGTATGAAGGCGCCCAGCGCCTGTTGCCGTATGCCGACCGGCCGATCGCCAAGATCAGCGTGCAGGGTGACTTGAGCTATATCAGCCCGGAAGCCGTGCAGCAGCGCATCACCCCGTACTTGTCGGCGAGCTTTTTCACCATCGACCTGGCCGGGATGCGTTCCGAGTTGGAACAGATGCCGTGGATTGCCCACGCCGAAGTGCGTCGGGTGTGGCCGGACCAGGTAACGATTCGCCTGGAAGAGCAACTGCCCGTGGCCCGTTGGGGCAACGAAGCGCTGTTGAATAACCAGGGCCAGGCCTTCAACCCGCGTGAGCTGGCCAACTACGAGCATCTGCCGCAGTTGTTCGGGCCGCAACGGGCGCAACAGCAAGTGATGCAGCAGTACCAGGCGTTGAGCCAGATGCTGCGGCCATTGGGTTTCTCGATTGCGCGACTGGAATTGCGTGAGCGAGGCAGCTGGTTTTTGACCACGGGTGCAGGCAGTTCCGGCCCGGGTATCGAGTTGCTGCTGGGACGCGGCAACCTGGTGGAAAAGATGCGCCGTTTTATCGCCATCTATGAAAAGACCTTGAAAGAACAGATTACGAACATTGCGAGCATCGACCTGCGTTACGCCAACGGCCTTGCCGTCGGCTGGCGGGCCCCTGCGGCGCCCACGGCAGCGCAACCTGCTGTCGCGAAGAATTAAGAAGAGGCAGGACCCATGGCAAACGTGCAAAGCGGCAAAATGATCGTCGGTCTGGATATCGGCACCTCCAAGGTGGTGGCGCTGGTAGGCGAGGTCGCGGACGACGGTACGCTGGAAATCGTCGGAATCGGCACGCATCCGTCCCGGGGCCTGAAGAAGGGCGTGGTGGTGAATATTGAGTCCACCGTGCAATCGATCCAGCGCGCCATCGAAGAAGCGCAGCTGATGGCCGGTTGCCGGATTCATTCGGCATTTGTCGGCGTTGCCGGCAACCACATCCGCAGCCTGAATTCCCACGGCATCGTGGCGATTCGCGACCGCGAAGTCAGCGCCGCTGACCTGGAGCGGGTACTCGACGCCGCGCAAGCCGTGGCGATCCCGGCTGACCAACGCGTGCTGCATACCCTGCCGCAGGACTACGTGATCGATAACCAGGAAGGCGTCCGCGAGCCCCTGGGCATGTCGGGCGTACGTCTGGAAGCCAAGGTTCACGTGGTGACCTGCGCGGTCAACGCTGCACAGAACATTGAAAAATGCGTGCGCCGCTGCGGCCTGGAAATCGACGACATCATTCTGGAGCAGTTGGCGTCGGCGTACTCGGTACTGACCGACGACGAAAAAGAACTGGGCGTGTGCCTGGTGGACATCGGCGGCGGCACGACGGACATCGCGATCTTCACCGAGGGTGCGATCCGTCACACCGCCGTGATCCCGATTGCCGGTGACCAGGTGACCAACGACATCGCCATGGCGTTGCGCACACCGACCCAGTACGCCGAAGAAATCAAGATCCGTTACGCCTGCGCCCTGGCCAAGCTGGCCGGTGCCGGCGAAACCATCAAGGTGCCGAGCGTGGGCGACCGCCCACCGCGCGAACTGTCGCGCCAGGCGTTGGCCGAAGTGGTCGAGCCGCGCTACGACGAACTGTTCACCCTGATCCAGGCTGAACTGCGCCGCAGCGGCTACGAAGATTTGATCCCGGCCGGCATCGTGCTGACCGGTGGCACCTCGAAGATGGAAGGCGCGGTCGAGTTGGCCGAGGAAATCTTCCACATGCCTGTGCGTCTGGGCGTGCCCCATGGCGTCAAGGGCCTGGGCGACGTGGTGCGCAACCCGATTTATTCCACCGGTGTGGGCTTGCTGTTGTACGGGCTGCAAAAGCAGACCGACGGCATTTCCTTGTCGGGCCCGAGCAACCGCGACAGCTACAGAAGCGACGACGAAGCGAAAGCGCCGTTGTTCGAGCGGTTGCAGGCTTGGGTCAAGGGCAATTTCTAAAGATTTACCGCAACACCGCTTCAAAGTAGTAGGCGAAAAAACTAGAGAAATGAAAGGAGAGGGAAAATGTTCGAACTCGTAGACAACATCCCCGCAAGCCCGGTCATCAAAGTGATCGGCGTCGGCGGTGGCGGCGGCAACGCTGTCAACCACATGGTCAAAAGCAACATTGAAGGCGTTGAATTCATCTGCGCCAACACTGACGCCCAGGCCCTGAAAAGCATCGGTGCACGCACCATCCTGCAATTGGGCACAGCCGTGACCAAGGGCCTGGGTGCCGGCGCGAATCCGGAAGTCGGCCGTCAAGCCGCCCTGGAAGACCGCGAGCGCATTGCTGAAGTGCTGCAAGGCACCAACATGGTGTTCATCACCACAGGCATGGGCGGTGGTACCGGTACCGGTGCTGCGCCGATCATTGCCGAAGTGGCCAAGGAAATGGGGATCCTGACGGTTGCCGTCGTGACCCGTCCATTCCCGTTCGAAGGTCGCAAGCGCATGCAGATCGCCGA
The DNA here is from genome assembly GCF_002204795.1 of Pseudomonas sp. K2I15. Lineage (GTDB taxonomy): Bacteria > Pseudomonadota > Gammaproteobacteria > Pseudomonadales > Pseudomonadaceae > Aquipseudomonas. The sequence continues at coordinate 3,370 of NZ_NIXO01000014.1, read as the reverse complement.
TGAAGGCATCCGTCTGCTGTCCGAAAGCGTCGACTCGTTGATCACCATTCCCAACGAGAAGCTGCTGACCATCCTCGGTAAGGACGCCAGCTTGCTGTCGGCTTTCGCCAAGGCTGACGATGTACTGGCCGGTGCCGTTCGCGGTATCTCCGACATCATCAAGCGTCCGGGCATGATCAACGTCGACTTTGCCGACGTACGTACCGTGATGAGCGAAATGGGCATGGCGATGATGGGCACTGGCTGCGCCAGCGGTCCGAACCGTGCACGTGAAGCCACTGAAGCGGCCATCCGCAACCCGCTGCTGGAAGACGTGAACCTGCAAGGCGCACGCGGCATCCTGGTGAACATCACCGCCGGTCCTGACCTGTCCCTGGGTGAGTACTCCGACGTGGGTAGCATCATCGAAGCCTTCGCTTCCGAGCACGCCATGGTCAAGGTCGGTACTGTTATCGATCCAGACATGCGCGACGAACTGCACGTGACCGTTGTTGCTACCGGCCTGGGTGCAAAAATCGAGAAGCCTGTAAAGGTGATCGACAACACCGTCCATACCAGCCACGCCAGCCAGCAAGCTGCCGCTCCAGCGCCTTCGCGCCAGGAACTGCCGTCTGTTAACTATCGTGACCTGGATCGTCCGACCGTGATGCGCAACCAGGCTCAGGCCGGTGCTGCTGCGTCCCGTAGCCCGAATCCGCAAGATGACCTGGACTACCTGGACATCCCGGCTTTCCTGCGTCGTCAGGCCGATTAATGGAATGTATCAGGGCTATGAAGGTGATTGGTGTTCAGCAAAGGTCTGGTCTGCTATTATCGCCAGCCTTTGTTGATACCAGTTCGCAATTTGCGCTGAAGCGGTCCAAGCCATGATTAAGCAACGCACCCTGAAGAATATTATCCGTGCCACAGGTGTAGGTCTGCACTCCGGGGAGAAGGTATACCTGACCCTCAAGCCCGCACCTGTCGACACCGGCATCGTGTTTGTTCGTGCCGACCTGGACCCTGTGGTGCAGATTCCTGCTCGCGCGGAAAATGTTGGCGAAACCACAATGTCGACCACGTTGGTCAACGGTGACGTCAAAGTGGACACGGTGGAGCACTTGCTCTCGGCCATGGCCGGTCTGGGCATCGATAACGCCTACGTCGAGCTCTCCGCGTCCGAAGTCCCAATCATGGATGGCAGCGCCGGACCCTTCGTATTCTTGATTCAATCTGCCGGCCTGGAAGAACAGGACGCAGCCAAGAAGTTCATTCGCATTCTGCGGGAAGTGACAGTAGAAGACGGCGACAAGCGCGCCACCTTCGTCCCGTTCGAAGGCTTTAAAGTGAGCTTTGAGATCGATTTCGATCACCCGGTATTCCGTGACCGCACCCAAAGTGCAAGCGTGGATTTTTCCAGTACTTCGTTCGTAAAAGAAGTCAGCCGCGCCCGTACCTTTGGTTTCATGAGTGACATCGAGTACCTGCGCAAGCACAACCTCGCACTCGGCGGCAGCGTTGAAAACGCCATTGTGGTCGACGCGGATGGTGTACTGAACGAAGACGGCCTTCGCTATGAAGACGAATTCGTGAAGCACAAGATCCTCGATGCAATCGGTGACCTCTACCTGCTGGGCAATAGCCTGATAGGCGAGTTCAAAGGCTTCAAGTCGGGCCACGCCCTGAACAACCAACTGCTGCGCAAGCTGATTGCACAGACAGATGCCTGGGAAGTCGTGACCTTCGAAGATGCCAGCACCGCACCGATCTCTTACATGCGTCCCGTCGCGGCGGTGTAAGTAACAACTCTCTTTCCTTTTGTTTTTAAAGGCTGCCTTTGGGTGGCCTTTTTTTATGGCTGATTGTTCCCTACGCTCTGCGTGGGAACGCCGCCTGTGACGCTCCGCGTCACGCCTTTAAAGCGGACGCATCAACAATGCGATTACGCCCGGTGTGCTTGGCTTCGTACAGGGCCTGGTCGGCGCTGAGCAGCAAATCTTCCAGCGTGGTGCGACTGTTCTTGGTCCAGGTACTCAGGCCTATGCTGACGGTAATCGGCACCGCATCCCCGCCCACCCTTGGCAGATGCTCAACGCTGCTGCGGATATGTTCAGCAATCAACAACGCACCCTGGCTGTCGGTATGCGGCAGCACCACCGCAAACTCCTCACCGCCATAGCGGGCGGCGAGGTCGGCGGGGCGGCGGATGTTGCCCTCGACCACCTGCGCCACGGTGCGCAACGCCTCGTCGCCGCCTTGATGGCCATGCCGGTCGTTGAAGGCCTTGAAGTGGTCCACATCGATCATCAGCACCGTCAACGGCTCGCCTGAACGCTGCGCGCGGTCCCATTCCAGGCGCAGGCGCTGGTCGAGGGTGCGGCGGTTGGCCAGGCCGGTGAGCGCGTCGGTGGCTGCCAGTTCTGACAGCACCTGCTCGGCGCGGTGGCGCCTGCGCAGTTCCATGCAGAGCATCCATGTCAACCACAGCAGGCCGATGCATAAAATCCCGGTGGCACCGCTGATCGCCAGCGCCGCGCGCTTCCAGGGCGCGAATATTTCCTCTGTCGACAAGCCTACGACGACGACCAGCGGTAAATCCCCCACAGTCGAGAAGGTGTAGAGGCGTTTTTCCTCATCCACACTGGAGGTGCCACGAAAGCTGCCGTCACGGTCGTGCAGGATGCGCGCGACGTTTGGGCGCTGGCTGAGGTCCTTGTCGATCATGTCCCGTTCCAGCAACGGCTGTTGGGCCAGCAGAATGCCCTGCTGGTTAATCAGGTTGATGGTGCTGTCGTTGCCGATATTCAGGCTTCGGAACAGTTGCTGGAAATACGACAGGCGCATGGAGGCCACGGCAACCCCGAGGAATCGCCCGTCAGGCCCGGAAACCCGGCGGCTGAACGCAATGCGCCATTGGTCGTCACACACGCAGCGCGCCATGAACGGCCGGCTGATAAACAGGCCCAGGTCGGGGTTTTGCCGATGGGCCTGAAAATAGTCGCGGTCGGCGAAGTTGGCAGCGATAGGGGTCAGCAGCGAGGAGTCGGCAATCACCTCGCCGTTCTTGTCCAGCAGCAGGATATCGCCCTTGTACGGCGCGGCTTCCGAGCGGTCGAACAGCACCAGATGGCGGATGCTGGCCGATACACCGGCCAAATCAGTGCGTTCGGTGGCCGCAATCAGGCCTTTGATCGACAAGTCGTACAGCTCGACATTGCGCAGCACGTCCGCGTCGATCAGTTGGGTGATGTTACTGGCCGTGCGCTGCGCCGCCTGCAACGTGTTGGCGTGTTCGCGAATCAGCAACACGGCCACCACCGACATGATCAGCAACACCGTGACGCAACTGCCGAGTATCAGCAGCAGCTCCGGACGGTGGGTAGGGCGGGGC